>PKWL01000156.1 GCA_003133225.1 Janthinobacterium sp. | reverse complement strand
GCGGACACCGCCAGTTGGTTGGCTTGTCGCGCATTGTCGGCATTCTGCTTGACGGTGCCGGTCAATTCCTCCATCGAAGAAGCAGTCTCTTCCAATGCGCTGGCTTGCGATTCGGTGCGGGACGAGAGATCCAGATTACCTTGCGCGATTTCGGCGGAGGCGGTCGCAATCGTATCGGTGCCAATGCGCACGTCGGAGACAATCGTCACCAGGTTTTGCTGCATGACTGACAAGGCTTGGAGCAGTTGGCCAATTTCATCTTTGCGAGAGGCACTCACGCGATGCGTCAAGTCGCCCTCGCCGATGCGCTGCGCCGCAACCAGCGCGGCATCGACGCCGCTGGAAATGTTGCGCGAAAGACTCCAGCTAGTGAAGACGGCAGCAGCCACGGCTACTGCCAACAGCACTGCGCCCAGCACATACAACTGCCGGTACATCTCCTTGACTTCCTGTTGAGCAGCACGGACATTGGCAGCTTCGCCATCCACCAGAACTTGCGTCGCAGCGATGTACTCATCGGTGATCGGCGTCAATTTGTTTTTTACCAAGGCGCGCGCGCCCTCGCCATCGCCGGCTGCCTTTAAAGCATTGATCTGGTCGCGGGTTGCCAGCCACGACTTGCGCACTTCCCCCATATTTTCGAGGCGTTTTCTGGACTCGCCGTCCTGCACCTTGGCAAGAAAAGCATTTTGTATCACTGTTATCTCGCCCGAGGTAGCGGCCATCGACTCCTTGAAGAAATCGAACATCGCACTACCCTCCGAATATCCGGCCGCCAGGGTTCGCGCGGAATTTTGCCGCACACCGCCTTGCCAGTTTCCGGCCAACTGCAGCAGTTCGGCGGAACTCTCCATGCGCCCGGTGGCATCGGAAACCATGCCCATCCGCCATGCGGTCACTCCCGTCAGCAACAGAAACACCGCAACGATCACGGCAAAACCAAGGTTAAGGCGAGTGGAAATTTTGAAGTTGTTCATTTGTGGCCATCCCTTTGAAAAAAGGCCGCTAGTGCTTGCCGGCTCATATATGGATATCAGGATTATAACTGATGTGTTACAGATGTTACCGTCATTTAGTTGTTGAAAATCAATTATTGCCGAGTGACCAACAGCCTGGAAGCCGCTGTCGGCATGCTACGTTACTTGTTCGCAAACCGGTCCAGACTCTGTTGCGCAGGCGCGAAGCCCTGGGCTGCCGCGCGCCGGTACCATTGCACCGCCTTCACGTAATCCTGCGGCACGCCTTGCCCTTTTTCAAACATCGCTCCGAGGTCGAATTGCGCCTCCGGCACATCCTGCTCGGCCGCCTTGCGCCGCCATTCCAGCGCCTGCGCATAGTCTTGCGGCACGCCGAGGCCTTCCGCATACATATAGCCAAGCATGTTTTGCGCAAACGCCAAGTCCAAGTCGGCGGCCTGCCGATATAACCCAACCGCCCGCGCATAATCCTGCTCGACGCCGGTACCCATCACATACATGAATGCCAAGCCGACTTCAGCGTCGGCATCGCCTTGCGCCACCGCCTTGCGGTACCACAAAACGGCCTGCGCATTATCCTGCGCCACGCCCACGCCGTGCGCAAGCATGTTCGCAACCCGGCATTGCGCTTTGGGCATGCCCTGTTCCGCTGCCTTGCGATGCCAGCGAAATGCCTCGGCATCGTCATGCTTGACGCCCTGCCCGGCCTCGTAAAACTTGCCGAGATTGTATTGCGCCGGCGCCAAACCCTGCCTGGCGGCCTTCTGGGTCCACTGCGCCGCCTGCACATCGTCAGCCGGCACCCCTAGCCCATGCGCATACATGCCTGCCAGTTTGTTTTGGGCGGCAGCGTTGCCTTTTTCCGCCAGCGGCTTCCACTCCCTGAAGGCCAGCGCGTAGTCCTTTCTATCGTAGGCGGACGCGCCTTCGTCAAATCCCGCATGGGCGCAAACGGACAACACGGCGAAGACGAGGTACAACGGGAAGTGACGAAACATGGCGGCTTTTTCAGAGGGAAACAAGGAATGCCAATTGTATCAATGATACGATCGCCAAATACTGTGACGCAAAAAAGCGGCAAAATGTTCGGATCACCCGCAATTGCGGGCGATCCGCGCCTGCGCCGATGCTTTTTTCGTTTGCGCCATCGCACCTGCAACCCCGATAATCTTACAAATGCTCACAAATTCCCCGCATGCGCTTGTCAGCCGATGGTGCGCGACGGCGTTATAGGCTTGTACGTTAAATAACAGGAGGTATCAAATGAAAAAAATCTTGATGGCAGCTCTGCTCGGCGCTACGGCTTTTTCTGCCGGCGCGGCAAACGTCGGCGTATCGGTGAATGTCGGCGATCCGAATTTTTACGGCAGCATCGATATCGGGAATTACCCGCCGCCGCAGCTAATCAACCCCAACCCGATCATCATCCAACCGGCTGTCGGCATTGAAGTGGCGCCGCTGTATCTGCATGTTCCGCTTGCGCATACGCGCAATTGGCGCCGCTATTGCGGCATCTATAACGCCTGCGGCCGCCCGGTGTATTTCGTCCATGACAACTGGTATCGGCAAGTCTATGCCCCGCGCTATCGCAACGAACACGAGATGCGCCACGACGATCGCCGGGACCATGAACACCGGGACGGCGGCGAAATGCGCCATGAAGACCACGGCGACCGCGGCGACCACGAACACCGGGATGGCGGCGACATGCACCGCGACCATGAACACCGGGACGGCGAAGGCCGCTGATTTTCGTCGATATTGATCCCGAAACGAAACGGAACGCTTTGCGTTCCGTTTTTATCTCGGCAAACCCGTTGCCGGCGCCGCCGGTTCATGCAGGCCTGATCGCGTGAATGAATTCACGCCGAACCATGCACTGCCGCGGCTATTCCAGGTAATGCTCTACCGCCGCCTGAATCAACTGCTTGCTGAGCCGGTCCGACTCGACATAATGAATGCCGACTCGATAACCTTCCCCGCCTTCCCCGCCTTCCTCTTTTGCCACGCATGAGACAACCGTTCCGCTGATCAGGGTTCTTTGTTGGCTTAGCTTGCCGGGAACGTCGAACGACACCGCACATACTTGCCCGACTTGCATCAGGTAAGGCACCGTAAGACTGATGCCGCCGGTCGATATGTCGATCGTCAGCGCCGATTTCAAACGCACGTTCTCGGACACGAATATTGCCGGGCTAAACATTCTCTTCCTGACGGACTTCCGCATGTCCCTGGCGGCGCTTGCTGCTGCTTGGTCTGACATTTTGCTTCCCCCGGCGTTGGTATGGCAAGTTATAGACATTTTACGAGCCTTTGTGCCTGTCGCCCTATTACTTTGTGCCTGTCGCCTTATTACTTTATGCCTGTCGCCTTATTACTTTATGCCGACAGCCGCAATATGCGAGGCGCGCCACGCCTTTTGCGCGGGCCTTGTATATAATCGTCCAGGCTAAACGCTGCCGGCGGCCGACGCACGCCGATGCCGCACTACGAGGATACGAGGAGTTTCGCGCATGGAAGAAGACCGAATGCAATTCGTCGCGTGGCTGCGCTCGGTCGCGCCTTACGTGCACGCATTCCGCGGCAAGATCTTTGTGGTGGCCTTCCCGGGCGAACTGGTGATGGACGGCGGCCTGGCTGTACTGGCGCAGGATTTGTCGCTGCTGCATGCGGTAGGCATCAAGGTGGTGGTGGTGCACGGTTCGCGCCCGCAGGTCGCGCAGCAGCTTGCGCTGCGCAATGTCGAGGAGCATCTGCATAACGGCATACGCGTGACCGACCCCGCCGCGCTGGAATGCGCGAAAGAGGCCGCCGGCGAATTGCGGCTCGACATCGAAGCCGCGTTCAGCCAGGGCCTGCCGAATACGCCGATGGCGCACGCGGCGATTCGCATCATCTCGGGAAACTTTGTTACCGCCCGCCCGCTCGGCGTGATCGACGGCATCGACTTGGAACTGACGGGCGTGACGCGCAAGATCGCCGCCGAAACCATCCATCCGATCCTGGCCGCGGGCGGCTTGGTGTTGCTCTCGCCGCTAGGCTTTTCACCCACCGGCGAGGCGTTCAACCTGACCATGGAAGACGTTGCCGTGTCGGCCGCGACCGCCTTGCACGCCGACAAGCTGGTCTTCATCACGGAAACGCCCATGATGCAAGACGGGACGGATACGGAAATTCGCGAACTATCCTCGCACCAAGCCGAGGCCGTCTTGAAAGCAGGGTTCTTGCCGCAAGACACGGCATTTTATCTGCGCCATGCCATCAAGGCCTGCAATGGCGGCGTGCCACGCGCCCATATCGTGCCGTTCGCCACCGACGGCTCGGCCCTCCTTGAACTGTTCACCCACGATGGCGTGGGCACCATGATCAGCCACGAAAATCTGGAGAGCTTGCGCCAGGCCAGCATCGAAGACGTGGGCGGCATCATCAAGTTGATCGAGCCGCTGGAAGCAGATGGCACCCTGGTCAAGCGCGGTCGCGAGCTGATCGAGCGCGAAATCCACTATTTCTCGGTCATCGAACACGATGGCGTGATTTTCGGATGCGCCGCCCTGTACCCGTTCCCGGCGCAAAAAATGGCCGAAATGGCGTGCCTGACCGTGACTCCAGAAGTCCAGGCCCAAGGCGACGGCGAGCGCCTCTTGAAACACATGGAAAACCGGGCCCGCGCCGCCGGCTTGAACAAGCTGTTTGTGTTGACCACGCGCACCGCCCATTGGTTCCAGAAACGGGGCTTCGTGCACGCCACGGTCGACGACTTGCCGAAAGACCGCCAGCACATGTATAACTGGCAGCGCAAATCCCAGGTATTGATTAAAATCTTATAATTTACGTCCACCACCCCTAGGAGCACAAATGGCCCGCATGATCCATTGCATCAAGTTGAACAAGGAAGCCGAAGGGCTCGATTTTCCGCCATATCCGGGCGAGCTGGGCAAAAAAATCTATCAGTCGGTGTCGAAAGAGGCATGGGCCGCATGGCTCAAGCACCAAACCATGCTGGTCAATGAGAACCGCCTGAACCTGGCCGATGCACGCGCCCGCAAATACCTGTCCACACAAATGGAAAAACATTTTTTCGGCGACGGCGCCGATGCTGCGATGGGTTACGTGCCACCGACGGAATAAGCCCCCATCCCGTCCCTGCCGCATCGGGGCGGCACCGACCCATCTTCTGCAAAGCTCGGCCCTAGCTTACATGGGGCGGCATTGGCGCAGCTCGCATCTGGCCATGAACACCTTGCCGCTGGCGCACATCATGCGGTACACCTCGACCGGCCCCGGTTCCGTCACCAGCGCGGCACCCAAGCCACCGCTGCACAACTGGCGCTTGGCCATGTTTTCCACCGTGACGGACGAAATTCCCGTCCGAAACGCCACTTTTTCAATTTCGACGGCGGCGCCCTCCGGCTGGGGCGGCGGCGCGGCGCGGGCAGCGGCGGCCGGGTCCGAGCGGCCCGGGTGAAATGCCGAGCAAGCACACAACAACAGGGCGCAAGACGACAGCAGTAGCGTTCGTTTCATGGTTCACCGATCAAAAAAGAATACGTCACCTTCAAAACGTCAGCGTGCGCACGCCTTCGGCCGTGCCCAGCAGACAGACATCGGCGCCGCGGCGGGCAAACAAGCCGACGGCGATGACCCCAACGATCTGGTTGATGTCCGTCTCTAGCGCCACCGGATCGGAAATTTTCAGGCCGCCCACGTCAAGGATGACGGCGCCATTGTCCGTCACGAAGGCGGCGCTGCTGTTCGCCGCCAAGCGCAGGCGCGGCTGGCCGCCCCGCGCCGCCAGCGCGCGCATGACGGCCGCGCGCGCCATTGGCAACACTTCCACCGGCAAGGGGAACTGCCCCAGCACCTCGACCAGTTTGGAGCCATCGGCGATGCAGACGAATTGGTTGGCGACGGAGGCGACGATTTTTTCGCGCGTCAATGCGGCACCGCCGCCCTTGATCATGGCGCCGCTGGCCGTGATTTCGTCGGCGCCGTCGACATAGACTGCGATCGACGGCACGTCGTTGAGGTCGAACACCGCGATGCCATGCCCGCGCAACCGGGCTGCGGTCGCTTCCGATGATGCGACGGCCCCCTTGATGCGATGCTTGATCTTGGCTAATTCATCGATAAAAAAATTGGCCGTGGAGCCGGTGCCGACGCCGATGATGGCATTGTCAACCACATAGTCGATGGCGGCGCGCGCGACAGCTTGTTTCAGTTCGTCTTGGGTCATGGCTTAGGTCACATTGGGAAATGCCGTATTTTAGCGGATCGCCATCGCCCGCCCATGTTTTCCCGCCACTTTGACGCCAAAGCGGCCAGATTTCTTAACAGGCCGGCGCCGGGAAAAACGATGGGGACGCCCGCTTGTTCCCGGGATAGGCGCCAACGGGCGCCTCCGAGAGGATGCCAAACAGCGGATGGCAAACGGCGCCGATGGGGCCTGCGCGCACCAGGTTACGCCGTCGGTTACGTCGTCGGTTACGCCGTCTGGCAGTGCCTGACCGGGCGCCGGCCACGGCCGGCGCGCCGATTCGCCCGCACCTCAGGCTGGGGATGCACGGCCACGGCCCGGCCCATCACGGGGCTCGACGGCGCTCGCTTACCGCTCGTGCAAGGCGGGCGCGGCCGGCGCCGGCAGGCCAAACGTCGTCGCGCCCTCTTCCGCCGCGCTCACCGTGGCGCGAAACATGGCAAACAATTCGCGCCCCATGCCAATCTCGCTACAGGTGAGGTCGGTGTACGCGGGAGCGCGCGCGGCCCAGACGTCAGCTGCCACCAAGGCATCGAGGCGGCCGCTGGCGGCATCCAGGCGAATGATGTCGCCGTCGCGCACCAGGCCCAAAGGGCCGCCGGCCAATGTTTCGGGCGAGACGTGGATCGCGGCCGGCACCTTGCCCGATGCGCCCGACATGCGCCCGTCCGTGACCAGCGCCACGTGGCGCCCGCCATCTTGCAAGTTGGCCAGCGCCGGCGTCAACGCGTGCAGTTCCGGCATGCCGTTCGCACGCGGGCCTTGAAAGCGCAGCACGGCCACGAAGTCGCGCTCGAGCTGGCCGCTGTGGTAGGCATGCATGAACTCGTCCTGTGAATGGAACACGAGGGCCGGCGCCTCGACCGTGCGGTGGGCCGGTTTGACGGCCGAGATCTTCATCACGGCACGGCCCAGGTTGCCCGACACCAGGATCAGGCCGCCATCCGGTGCAAACGGCGCGCTCACTTTTCGTAACACGTCCTGGTCGAAGCTCTCTTGCGGCGCGTCTTTCCAGAGCACGCTCTCGCCGTCGAGGAAGGCTTCGGCGCAATGCGCGCGCAGCCCGCGGCCCAGGATGGTCGTCACATCCTCGTGCAGCAAGCCGGCGTCGAGCAGTTCGCGAATCACGAAACCGGTGCCGCCGGCGGCGTGGAAATGGTTGACATCGGCCTCGCCGTTCGGGTAGATGCGGGTCAGCAAGGGCACGACGGCTGACAGTTCGTTGAAATCGTTCCAATCGATGACGATGCCGGCGGCCTTGGCGATGGCCACCAGGTGCAGCGTGTGGTTGGTCGAGCCGCCGGTCGCGAGCAGGGCGACGATCGCATTGACGATATTTTTTTCATCCACCACATGCCCTACCGGGATGTAGCTGCCGCCCTGGGCCGCGATCGCCACGGCCCGGCACGCCGCGGCGCCGGTCAAGGCGTCGCGCAGCGGCGTGCCGGGCGTGACAAAGGCGGAACCGGGCAGATGCAGGCCCATCACTTCCATCAGCATCTGGTTGCTGTTGGCCGTGCCGTAGAAGGTACAGGTGCCGGCACCGTGATACGATTTCGACTCGCATTCGAGTAATTGCGCACGCGTGGCCTTGCCTTGCGCATACAACTGGCGGATCCTGGCCTTTTCCCCATTCGGCAGCCCGCTCGTCATGGGACCGGCCGGCACGAACACGGCCGGCAGGTGGCCGAAATGCAAGGCGCCGATCAGTAGGCCCGGCACAATCTTGTCGCACACGCCCAGATACAAGGCTGCGTCGAACATATTATGCGACAGGGCAACGGCAGTCGCCATGGCGATCGTGTCGCGCGAAAAGAGCGACAATTCCATGCCCGCCTGGCCTTGGGTGACGCCATCGCACATGGCTGGCACGGCGCCGGCAAACTGCGCCACGGCGCCCACCTTGCGCACGGCTTCCTTGATGATGGAAGGAAAATGCTCGAACGGCTGGTGCGCCGACAGCATGTCGTTATAGGCCGAGACGATGGCCACGCACGGCTTCTTTTGTTCTTTGAGCAGCATTTTGTCGTGGCGCGGAAACGCAGCGACCGCGTGCGCCAGGTTGGTGCATGACAAGACGCGGCGCTGCACGCCTCGGACGCGGGCCGCCTCAAGATGGGCCAGATAGGCGCCGCGCGAAGGCAAGCTGCGCAAAACGATCCGCGCCGTGACGCTCTCAACTACAAAATGCACCCCCATGATGGCTCCTTTGGTTTACTGTAATGAAATTTTACTACAAATACGGGAGCCCCCGTTTTCCAGCGCCAGCGGCACGTCTTTTTTCGGGGGGGCCTTCACGCTTTGCCCCCGAGCGCGGGGAGCGCATCTTGGGACCGCCGCGCGCCGAGCTTGCCTTCATGGAAACGCGAGAAGATTGGGCCGGTTTAAATTCGTAGTGAATTTACAAAAATTTCCACGTCTAGTGAAATACGCAATACAATACTCGCGAGCGGCGCGCTGTTTGCGCCGCCGCCCCCTTCAACCTCTCCATGACGACGCCACCCCCATGCGCCAGCCCGCAATGACCGCCACCGCCAGTTTCCACGCCCTGCAATCCCATTACGCCGCCACCAAAGAAGAGCAATTGGCGCAGTTGTTTGCGGCCGATGGGCACAGGTTTGCGCACATGACGCTCGCTGCCGCCGGTCTCTTTCTCGACTTTTCAAAAAACCGCCTGGACGCCACGGCATTGACGTTGTTGGCGAACCTGGCGCGCGAGCGCGGGCTCGAAGCTCAGCGCGACGCCATGTTTGCCGGCGAAAAAATTAACCAGAGCGAGCATCGTTCCGTATTGCACACGGCCTTGCGCGCGCCGCGCGGGCGCGCGCTGCACGTCGATGGCCGCGACGTGAACCAGGACGTGCATGCGGTACTCGAGCATATGCGCAGCTTCAGCGAGCGCGTACGCAGCGGTTCATGGCTAGGTTACACGGGAAAGCCGATCACCGACATCGTCAACATCGGCATTGGCGGCTCCGACCTCGGCCCCAAGATGGCTTGTTTGGCGTTGCGCTCGTACGCGAACCCGGGTCTGGCCATGCACTTCGTCTCCAACGTCGACGGCCACGCTATGGATGCCGTGCTGTCGACAGTGAATCCGGAAACGACGCTGTTCATCATCGCCTCGAAAACCTTTATCACGGCCGAAACCATGCTCAATGCGCGAACTGCGCGCGCCTGGTTCCTGTGCCACGGCCAGCCGGCCGACCTCGCGCGCCACTTCGTGGCCGTGTCGACCAACATTGAGGCGATCACATCCTTTGGCATCGACCCGGAAAACATGTTTCCGTTCTGGGATTGGGTGGGCGGGCGTTATTCGGTCTGGTCGGCGATTGGATTGGCGCTGGTTCTGTGTGTCGGCTTCGCCTACTTTGGCGATTTTCTGGCCGGCGCGCACGCGATGGACCAGCACTTCCAGCAGGCGCCCCTGGCGCAGAACATGCCAGTGGTGCTCGCCCTGGTCGGCTTCTGGAACCGCCAATTCCTGCAGTGCAGCTCGATTTGCATCGCGCCCTACCATCATGACTTGAGCTACTTCGCTGCCTATTTGCAGCAGCTTGAAATGGAGAGCAACGGCAAGCGCGTCACCCGCCACGGCGCGCCGGTCGATGGCCCGACCTGCCCGGTAGTTTGGGGCGATTGCGGCACCAATGCCCAGCATGCCTACTTCCAGCTGCTGCATCAGGGCACCGCCATTACGCCGGTCGACTTCATCGCCGCCTTGCGTGCGACCCACGATCTGCCGGGGCACCACGACGCGCTTTTGGCGAACTGCTTTGCACAATCGGAAGCCTTGATGATGGGCAAGAGCGGCGCTGAAGTGCGCGCCGAGATGGCCGCGCAAGGCTTGACGGGCGCGGCCATCGATGATCTGGTCCCGCACAAGAGCTTCCCCGGCAACCGACCTAGCAACACTATTTTGATGGACCAGTTGACGCCGACGACTCTGGGCGCGCTGATCGCCTTGTATGAACACAAAACTTTCGTCCAAGGCGTGCTGTGGAACGTGAACAGCTTCGATCAATGGGGTGTCGAACTGGGCAAGGAGTTGGCAAAAAAAATTCAAGCCGAATGGAGTGGCAAGGCCGCGCCCGCTTACCATGACAGTTCGACCAGCGGCTTGATGGCGCTGGCGCGAGCGGCCCGCTTGACCTCCTAAGTCCCACCATGACCCAAAACCGCGCCCATCCCATGACCAGTTACGCCTTTGAAGTTGCCTATGACGCCATCATGCAGGTGGGCGAATGCCCGCTCTGGCATCCGGAGGAAGCGGCCTTGTACTGGGTCGACATCGAAGGCTTCGCCGTCCACCGCCTGGACCCGTCTAGCGGCGCGCATCAGCAGTGGCGCATGGCGACCGAACCGTCCGCACTGGCGCGCAGCGCCAGCGGCGGCTTGATCGTAGCGCTGCGCAGCGGCTTGATCCATTTAAATGCGCGCGACGGCAGCTTGCATGACATCGCGCCCGCTCCTTACAACACGGGCACTTGCCGCTTTAACGATGGCCGGGCCGACGCGGCGGGACGCTTTTGGATCGGCACCCTGTACGAGCCGCGCGACGCGCCGTTGGCGCAAATGTTTTGCTTGGAACGGGGCGTGCTAAAGCTGGTCTGGTCGGGCGGGATGACGGTGTCGAACGGCCTCGGCTTCAGCCCTGACCAGCGCACGCTGTATCACGCCGACACGACGGCCCACCGCGTCAACCAGTACGACTTCGACGTCGCCACCGGCAACGTTTCCCGGCCCCGGCTGTTGCACCAATTTTCGGCCGACAAGGCCCATCGTTATGGCGGCCGCCCCGATGGCGCGGCCGTCGACAGCGAGGGCAACTACTGGTGCGCGATGTTCGAGGGGGGCCGTCTGTTGCGCCTATCTCCGGACGGCGCCATCCTCAGCGAAATCGCCATGCCGCTACGCTGCCCGACCATGCTCGCCTTTGGCGGCGCCGACCTGCGCACGCTCTACATCACCAGCGCCAGCGCCAAGCGCCCTGGCGCAGAACTGGCAAAGTATCCACTGACGGGGCGCCTGCTGTCGCTGCGCGTCGATGTCCCCGGGCGCGAAGAGCCGGCCTATATCGAATAAGAGGTGCCGGTGCCGCCGAAGCTGGCGGGCGCGCCAATTAGGGGGGCCGCACCCGGCCCAACGCGCTTTTTTTCTGAGCTCGGCACCGTCGAAAATGTAGTAAAATTACTATCTGGACCGACATATAGACCTACACATTCTCCTCTGGCGCCATGAGCGATGCAAAATGAGCGTCGAGATGCTTCGGCATTAACCCCACACGCGCCGTCTTGGCGACGGCTGACATTATGGTTCTCACCGATTTTGATCTAGTTCTGTTCGGCGGCAGCGGCGACTTGTCGATGCGTAAATTATTACCTGCGATGCATGCGCGCGACGTGGCCAACGACTTGCCTGCCAACGCGCGCATTATCTGCGTGGGGCGCCAGGTTTATGCTCGACAAGACTTCCTGCATACGGTCGAGCACATGTCCGGGCAGCACATCAAGAGCACGCTGACCCCGGAATCGTGGGCCCGCTTTAGCGCGCGCCTCGTGTATGTCTCGCTGAACGCGACCGAGGCGGACAGTTATGGCCCGCTGGCGGAAGCGCTGCGCCCCGATCCGGCCTTGATCCGTGTCTATTATCTGGCGACACCGCCCCATCTTTTCGCCCGGATTTGCGACAACCTGGCCGCCAACGAGCTCGTCACGCCCAATTCGCGCGTCGTGCTGGAAAAGCCGCTCGGGCGCGACTTGGCCAGTGCCAAACAGATCAATGCCGAAGTGGGCAAGGTATTTGCCGAGTCGCAAATTTACCGCATCGACCATTACCTTGGCAAGGAAACCGTGCAAAACCTGTTGGCACTGCGCTTCGGCAATATCCTGTTCGAGCCGCTGTGGCGCCGCGAATGGATTTCCGACGTCCAGATCACCATTGCCGAAAAGATCGGTGTCGGCAACCGCATGGGCTATTACGACACCTCGGGCGCCCTGCGCGACATGCTGCAAAATCACTTGCTGCAATTGTTGTGCATCGTCGCCATGGAGCCGCCGACCTCGATTGCCCCGGACGCGGTGCGCGACGCCAAGCTCCAGGTGCTGCGCTCGCTCAAGAAATTCACGCCCGTCACGCTGGCGCGCAACATCGTGCGTGGCCAATACCGCGCCGGCCATGTCGATGGCGTGGCGGTGCCAAGCTACCGCGACGAAGCGGACGCACCCGAGCATTCGCGCACGGAGACCTTCGTCGCGCTGAAGGCGGAAATCGACACCTGGCGCTGGGCCGGCGTGCCATTTTACCTTCGCACCGGCAAACGCATGGCCGACAGCTTGGCTGAAATCGTGGTGCGCTTTAAGACTATCCCCCATTCCATTTTTTCCCAGAGCACGTCTAGCTTCCAGCCCAACTGCCTCGTGATCCGCCTGCAACCGGACGAGGGCCTGCGTATGAACCTGATGGCAAAAACGCCGGGCGACGGCATGCGCCTGAAGCCGGCCGAGCTGGAACTCGACTTTCGCGAGTCGTTCAAGGCGGCCCGCATGGACGCCTATGAGCGGCTGTTGCTAGACGTGCTGCGCGGCCAGCTGACCCTGTTCATGCGCAGTGACGAACTGGAAGCGGCGTGGGAATGGGTCGAGCCCATCCTCAACTACTGGGAGCAAGACGACAGCATGCCGATCCCGTACATGGCCGGCACCTGGGGCCCCGCCGCCGCCAGCGCCCTGATCGGTCGCGACGGTTTGCAATGGCGCGAAGAAGCGCTGCCGGAAGACTAATCCATGTTATTAGATGCGATTCGCAACCAGCTCGACGCGCTCTCCAAATCCGAGAAAAAGGTCGCCCTCGCGGTATTGCAAGAGCCCGCGCAAACGGTCAGCCAGAACATCACCGCGCTCGCTAAAAGCGCCCATGTGTCGGAGCCGACCGTGGTGCGTTTTTGCCGCTCCCTCGGTTACGACGGCTGGCAAGAATTCAAGCTCAAGCTGGCGCAAGCCCTGGCGCTGGCGCTGCCGGGCAGCAGCGCGCAAGCGTCACAGGACGATTTGGCGGCCGACCTGGTTAGCAAGGTGTGCAGCCGTTCCATCAATACGCTGCTCGATTTGCGCAACAATCTGAACCCGGAGGCGATCCAGCGCGCACTCGATATTTTGGCGCGTGCCAACAAGATCGAACTATACGGCCAAGGCACCTCGGGCATCATCGCAGCCGACGCCCAGCACAAGTTTTTTCGCTCCGGTGTGCCCACCGTGGCGTACGCGGATCCTGCCATACATAGCATCGCGGCATCCTTGCTGCACGGCGGCGACGCGGTAGTGGCCATCTCCCAGCGCGGCACCAACCCGGCCCTGGTGCGTTCGGTCAAGCTGGCCCGCCGCAGCGGCGCCGAGGTGATTGTGCTGGCGCCTTCGGGCACCCCGCTAGCCGGGCTAGCCACGGTCTTGATCCCGATCGACCTCGTCTTCGACTCCGATCCGTATACCCCGATTACGGCGCGCCTCGCGTATCTGGTCGTGATCGACGTGCTGGCGGTCGGACTGGCCCTGCAGCGCGGTCCGGAATTTCGCAAGAAGATGCAAATGGCCCAAAAAGCCCTGCAGGAATTCGACATGCAGTTCGATTCCTTCATCGGTTAGCGCCATGGCCAGGCGGCCTCGGAGCCCGGCACGTCCGGCAAGCCAGCAGTACCGGATACATTAACCAAACCACGCGAAGAACAACACTCATGAACCAACTCGAACAGCTCAAGCAATTTACCACGGTGGTGGCCGACACGGGCGACTTCCAGTCCATTCAGGCCTACACGCCGCGCGACGCAACCACAAACCCGTCCTTGATCCTCAAGGCCGTACAAAGGGCCGAGTACAAGCCCTTGCTGGAACGGGCGGTGCGCGACCATCCGAACGCCGCCGCCGCCGCCGTCATCGACCATTTGCTGATCGCTTTTGGCGCCCGCATCCTCGACCTCATTCCAGGGCGCGTCTCGACCGAAGTCGACGCTAGGCTCTCGTTTGACACGGCAGGCACCGTGGCCAAGGGACGCGCCCTGATCGCCCTGTACGAGCAGGCGGGCATCGGGCGCCAACGGGTGCTAATCAAGATCGCCGCAACTTGGGAAGGAATCCGCGCCGCCGAAGTGCTCGAACGGGACGGCATCCGCTGCAACATGACCTTGCTGTTTTCGCTGGGCCAGGCCATCGCCTGCGCCGAAGCTGGCGCACAACTGATATCGCCCTTCGTCGGCCGCATCTACGACTGGTACAGGAAATCGACCGGCATCGATTACGCCGGCGCTGACGATCCGGGCGTGCAGTCAGTCAAGCGCATCTACAGTTACTACCGCAAATGCGGCTATCAGACGGAAGTGATGGGCGCGAGCTTTCGCAATACGGCGCAAATTCTGGAACTGGCCGGCTGCGATTTCCTGACCATCAGCCCCGACCTTTTGCAGCAACTGGCCGACTGCGATGCGCCCCTGGAACGCAAATTGTGCGATGAAGCGGCGCCGCCGGCGCGCCTCATCAAAAAGTCGCTGGACGAAAGCACCTTCCGTTTGATGCTCAACGAGGATGCGATGGCGACCGAAAAGCTGGCCGAGGGCATCCGCGCGTTTTGCGCCGACTCGGGCCGGCTCAAACAAATGATCGCCGCGCTGCGCTAGAGCCGGGCGCCAAAGCCGATTTTTCCATCCGCCGTTGGCCATTCGCGTCGGCACGGGAAACGCGCCTTAGCCGGCCAAAAACAATTGTTGCAAATCGTTGAGAAAACGCTGTCCGAGCGCGCTCGGCTTGATGATCTGGTGGTCACGGTACAGCAAGCCCTTCGCTTCCGCCAGGTCGAGACTGTGCGCAATCGCGTTAAGACTCATGCCGGTGCGCTCACTAAACAGATTCGGCGCGACGCCGCCGTTTAGTCGCAGCGCGTTGAGCATGAACTCGAATCCCATGTCGGCGCGGCCGATCTCGGCCTCTTCCTGCACCGGATTACCGTTTTTTGCCGCCTCCATGTACGCCTTCGGTTGCTGGTAGCGAGCTTGGCGCAGCACCCGGTGCGGGAACGATATTTTCGAATGGGCGCCGGCGCCGATGCCGATGTAATCGCCGAACTGCCAGTAGTTGAGATTGTGGCGCGCCTGGCGTCCGGGCTGGGCGTAGGCCGACACTTCGTAGTGCGTGAATCCGGCCGCGCTGCACGTGCCGGCTACCATCTCGTGCATGTCGGCGCTGGCGTCGTCGTCGGGCAGTGGCGGCGGATATTTGGCGAACAAGGTGTTCGGCTCGAGCGTCAGTTGGTACAGCGACAGGTGCGGTGGCGCAAAGGCAAGCGCCGTATCCAGATCGCGCCTGGCCTGTTCCAGCGTCTGCGAAGGCAAGGCATACATCAGATCGAGATTGAAATTATCAAAATTGGCTAACGCGATGTCGATCGCGCGACGGGCATCCCTATCGTCGTGGATACGTCCCAGCGCCCGCAGATGCTGGGCATTGAAACTTTGGATGCCGATGGATAGGCGATTGATGCCGCTGGCCCGGAACGACTTGAACTTCTCGGCCTCGAACGTGCCGGGGTTCGCTTCCAGCGTGACCTCGGCCGCGCTGTCGAGCGGCAGCAGGGAGCGCAGGTCCGACATCAGGCGATCGAGCCCGGCCGCCGAAATCAGGCTGGGCGTGCCGCCACCGATGAAAACCGTCGCTATTTTGCGGCCCCAGATGAGTGGCAATGCCATCTCCAGATCCAAGCGCAAGGCCGCCAGATACGCCTCTTCCGGAAATGTTCCGCGCACTTCATGCGAATTGAAATCGCAATACGGGCATTTTTTGACACACCATGGAAAGTGGATGTACAGCGACAGGGGCGGCAGCGCCGTCAAGTTCAGCGCACCCGGCTGCAGGTATTTCAGAGCACTGCAAGCCGCTTCCGGGCGCGCTCGGGCGCCGGCCAAGGTGATCGGTATCATCGCAATTTCTCGACCAGGCTACGCAGGGCGCGGGAGCGGTGCGACAGCATGTTTTTTTCGTCCGCCGACAATTCGGCGGCGCACTTGCCCAGGGCCGGCAGCCAGAAGTGCGGGTCATAGCCGAAGCCGCCCGTGCCGCGAGGGAGGGCGACAATCTCGCCCTCCCAGCGGCCGTCGGCAATCACCGGTTGCGGATCGTCGGCATGGCGCACAAACACCAGCACGCAATAATAATAAGCTGATTTGTCGGCCCGGTCTTCCAAGTCGGCCACCAGCTTGGCGTTATTACGCGCATCCGATTTCGGTGTTCCAGCATAGCGGGCCGAATTCACGCCCGGCGCCCCGCCGAGCGCATTGACGCACACGCCGGAATCGTCGGCCAGCGCCGGCAACCCGGTCAGGCGCGCCGCGTGGCGCGCCTTTTCCAAGGCGTTCTCAACGAATGTGATGTACGGCTCTTCCGCTTCGGGCACGCCAAATTCGCCTTGCGCGTGGACGCGAAAGCCGATGCCCGTCAGCAGCCCATTCAATTCGCGCAGTTTGCCCGCATTATTGGATGCAAGAATGAGTTTTTGAGTCTTTTGAGTCATGAGCGTGACCGATTCTGGTGGCCCGCGAGGGCAACGACATCCGAACCGTCATCGATGGGGCCGCGAGCGTCCCCCGTTGATGACGGCGAGCAAGACGAACGAGCGATGTCTTCGTCCTATTTTACGCGGTCAAGCCGAGCGTGTCCTTTTGCAGCGCGATCAAACTGGCGATACCTCCTTGCGCTAGGTCGAGCAGGCGGTTCATGCTGGGGCGGTCGAACGCGGCGCCTTCGGCCGTGCCCTGCACTTCGATGAAATGACCGGCATCGGTCATGACAACGTTCATGTCCGTGTCGCAGCCGGAGTCCTCCACATAGTCGAGATCGAGCACAGGCACGCCTTGATAGACGCCAACCGAAATCGCCGCCACGAAATGCTTGAGCGGCAGCGCAGCTAGCGCACCGCGCGCCACCAGCAGCGCGAAGGCGTCATAAGCGGCAACCATGGCGCCCGTGATCGACGCCGTGCGCGTGCCGCCGTCGGCCTGAATGACATCGCAGTCAAGGTGCAGCGTGCGTTCGCCAAAGGCCTGTAAGTCAAACGCGGCGCGCAGCGAGCGGCCGATCAAGCGCTGAATTTCCTGGGTGCGGCCCGATTGCTTGCCACGCGCTGCTTCGCGCTCCATGCGCGTGTGCGTCGAGCGCGGCAGCATGCCGTATTCAGCCGTCAGCCAGCCCTGCCCTTTGCCTTTCAAAAACCCGGGCACCTTATCTTCGATGCTGGCGGTGCAGATGACTTGGGTATCGCCACATTCGATCAGAACGGCGCCTTCGGCGTGTCTGGTGTAGTGGCGCGTGAGGCGTACGGGGCGCAGCGCGTCTTGCGCGCGTCCGCTGGGGCGATTTTCAAATGACATGGTCGGTTCCTGTATTTACTTCAGTACGTGGGATGATTTTTCGATGGCGCCGCGGATCTCGGCGATGGCTTTTTCGATCTCGTCATCATGGAAGGCATCGATTTCCGGCGCCACTTCGGCCACGCCCAGGACGGTGGTGCTAACCAGGTCGAGCGGCAAAGCTTCGGTGGAGATGACGGTGGACAGGGCGACCGTCGCGCCCAGTGCGCTATCGACCACCGAACTGCCTTGCCACATGATGGCCAACGCCGTGACGTTATCGCTTTGCTTGCCGCCGATGGCCAGTGCGGCCTGCAGCATCTCGGGCACGGCGCGCACGATGGTGTGCTTTTGCAGGCGGCAGGCGAGATCGTCGTCATCTAACATGGTCCACAAGCCGTCCGAGCATAATAACATCACATCGCCAGGCAGCAAGCTGGCGCGGCGGGACATTTCCACCATCGGCACGGCCGATGCCCCCAGACAGTTAAATAGTTTATTGCGGTCCGGATGAGTGCTGCGCTCGGACGGCGCGACCAAGCCTTTGCCAATCAGGCTCTCGACATAGGAATGGTCGCGCGTGCGCGCCAGGATCTGGCCCCCGCGCATCCAGTACAGACGGGAATCGCCGCAGTGGGCCCAGACGGCCGTATTGTGCTGGATCAGGCAGGCGATCACGGTGGTGCGGGGCGTGTCGGGCAACCCGTTGCTGGCGCGATAACGGTGTATTTCATGGTGCGCCGCCAGAAAGGCGTCTTCCAGAAAGCGCTCCGGCTTCTTGACATAGGGCGTCGCGTGCTGCTGGAACAGGCTGGACATGGTTTGCAGCGTGATCTGCGCCGCGCTCTCGCCTTGCAAGTGGCCGCCCATGCCATCGGCCAACACTAGCAGCAGTGCATCGCGCGTGAAACTGTAGCCCATGCGGTCCTGGTTGACTTTGCGAGCGCCGATATGGCTTTCCTGATACACGGAAAATTGCATGGTTTTGCCTTTTGAACTGTTGTCTGCGCATTTCCGCTCGCCCGCCGCCAGCAGCAAGGTTCGACAGCAGGGGGGATGCAAACGGTTTGAATACATCGTCGGAAACTGTTAAGCGAGCTCCGATAGGGTGCCCCGACGACCAGCGGAGCGCGCGCGGTGGCAGCGCCTGGTGGATGCTGCGCCAAGCCCGCGCGCTTCCTCCATGGCGCTTCAAAATTGCAGCGTGTCGGGTTGGGCCGCGCTCTCGCTCTTCTTGCGCAGCAACGTGCCCATGCGAGCGCCCAGGGCCCGCATCTGGCCGCGCAGGGCGGCCAAGGCGCCCGGCGCGGCCACCGGCAGCGGCGGCGCCAGCAGAACTTTTTGCAAGGCGAACAAGCTTTGCGGGCGCGCCAGCACATCGATCTCAAGGCACCAACGCACCAGGCGCACCAGGGTCTCCGAATAGGCGCCATCGAGCTTACCGAAACCCAATTCCATTTTGTCTTCGCTCTTGCGCTGGTCGGCCGGCTGCGGCGCTGCTCCAAGCATGCAGGCGAACATCGCCGCGCCGATGCTGTAGACATCCGACCAAGGTCCCAGGAGGCCCGTCTTCGAATACAATTCGGGCGGCGCAAAGCCGGGCGTGTACATCGGCGTCAGCTTGGGTAAGTCGGCGTTGATGGTCTGGCGCGCCGCACCGAAGTCAAGCAGGATCGGCCGGCCGTCGGTGCGCAAGTAGATGTTGGCTGGCTTTAAGTCCAAGTGCAGCAGCTTGTTGGCGTGCACTTCGCGCAAGCCGTTAATGATCTGGCTGAAGATGTGGCGAATGAATGCCTCGCTCAGCTTGCTGCCCTTGGCGCGCTGGCGCTGAATGTGTTCTTGCAGCGAATAGCCGGACTCATAGGCCATCACCATGTAGACGGTCTCGTTGGCACGGAAGAAATTGAGCACGCGCACCACGTTCGGGTGGGCGATCAGGGCTAGGGCGCGACCTTCCTCGAAAAAGCACTTCAAACCGATGCGAAACACGGGCAGATTGCCTTTCGAAATGGTCGGCACAAGCTGGCCGGGCTGGCGCAAGGCCAGTGCGCTCGGCAAATACTCCTTGATCGCTACTGCGTTGCCCTCGGCGTCATACGCCAAATAAACAATACTGAACCCGCCGCAAGCAATTTTCTTTACAATGTGGTAACCAGCAATTTCCAGACCATCGGGCAATGGGGCGTTGTTTTGTGCGGCCATTAGGGGTTCCTCGACTCAACAAACCCAATTGTGTGGATGAAACGCAGTTTTGTAAAGTTAAAACCGGGGACTCCATTGAGCATTTCAAGCATGACAGGCTACGCCGTTGCGACCAGCGAGGGTGCGGCGGGCACATTGACGATTGAAATCAAGAGCGTCAATTCGCGCTTTCTTGATCTGCAGTTCCGCATCAACGACGACTTGCGGGCGCTGGAACCGGATCTGCGCACGGCCGTCATGGCGGCCATTACGCGCGGCAAAATCGAGGTGCGCCTCAGTTTCGGGCGCAAGGCCGTCGGTGCCGGCACGCAAGCCCTGAACGCGCCCCTCTTGGCCGAATTAGCGCGCTTGCAAACGGAGATCGGCAAGCATTTTGTGGCGGCACCGGTGATGTCGGTGGCAGAATTATTGCGCTGGCCGGGCGTCATCGAAGAGGCGCAATTGGGCCAGGAATCGCTGCGCGCCGATGTCGGCGCCCTCGGTGAACGCGCCGTGGCGGCATTTGTGGACAGCCGCCAGCGCGAAGGAGCTGCGCTAGCGTCGATGCTCGTGGCGCGCATCGACGCCATGGATCTCATCGTCAAGCGCATCACGCCGCTCATTCCCCAAGTGGTGGCGCAATTCGAGCAAAAAGCCGTCGAACGCATGCAAGACGCGCTGGGACTGGCTTGCCAGAGCAGCAACTCCGCCTTGTCGCGCCAGGAAGCGATGGAGCGCATTCGCCAGGAAGTGATCCTGTATGGCATCCGCATCGACGTCTCCGAGGAGCTGTCGCGCCTGGCAACGCACCTGACGGAGACGCGCCATATTTTAAAAAAAGGTGGCCAGGTCGGCAAGCGCCTCGACTTCATGATGCAAGAACTCAACCGCGAGGCCAACACCTTGGGCGCCAAGGCGGCCGTCAAGGAGCTGGCCGACGCGTCAATGGAGCTCAAGCTGTTAATCGAGCAGATGCGCGAGCAGGTGCAAAATCTGGAGTAAGGCCTTGGCCGCAGATCCAGACGCGCTCTCGGCAACGCCGCATGTAAGCTGCTTCCTGGACTGGGGCGCCTTTGAGCACGACCAGGTGCGCCCAAGCTGCGCTTGCCTGCGGCGTTGCACGATGGCCCACGCCATTAGGGGTGCGGGGTGCGGGGTGCAGGGTGCGGGGTGCGGGGTGCGGGGTGCCAGAGCGAAGCTGGCGCTTGAAAAACACGCTAAAATCGGCGCCCGACGGTGATGACCCTTGGTAAAATAGAGCCCAGGGCCACGCGTGAAGCGCCGCCGCCGGGCCCAACCATTTCCGTTTTAGAAAGACGAGCATGAGCCAATCGAACGTTTTTTGCGGCAGCCTGTTTATGGTCGTCGCCCCGTCCGGCGCCGGCAAATCGACACTGGTCAACGCGCTCTTGGCGCAAGAGCGCGCAGTCGAGCTGTCCATTTCCACCACCACCCGCCAGCCCCGTCCGGGTGAGTGCCATGGGCGCGAATATTTTTTCACGTCGACGGAGGATTTTGCGGCGCGCGCCAGCCACGGCGAATTTCTGGAATGGGCCGAAGTGCATGGCAATTATTACGGCACCTCGCGCATTCTCGTGGAACAAAAGATGCAGTCGGGCACTGATATTTTGCTCGAGATCGACTGGCAAGGCGCGCGCCAAGTGCGCAAGCAATTCCCGCAAGCGGCCGGCATCTTCATTTTGCCGCCCTCGATCGACGCGCTCGAAGAACGCCTCAACAAGCGCGGCCAGGACGCGCTGCACGTCATCACCAGGCGCCTGCTGGCGGCGGGGGGCGAAATCGCGCACGCTCCGGAGTTCGAATATGTTATTATCAACGAAGAGTTTTCGGTCGCTTTGTCCGAATTGAGCGCGATCGTCAAAGCCACCCGTTGCCGGTTTGCGCAACAAGCGGCGCGTAAGGCATCGCTCTTCGCCCAACTGGGCATTCACGCTGAATAAGCAGACAGCACGACCAAGATCGTCTATTTTAGGAGTCAAGATGGCCCGTATCACAATTGAGGATTGCCTCAAACATATCCCGAACCGTTTTCAGCTGACCTTGGCTGCGACCTATCGCGCACGCCAGCTGCTGCAGGGGCATACCCCGAAGGTCGATGCCAAGGACAAGCCGACCGTGATCGCCTTGCGCGAGATTGCAGCTGGCAAAATCGGTATCGAAATGCTAAAAAAGGTTCCCATGTAAGTTGGACACCTGCGTGGGGTCCCAACAGTGTCGGCCCAGGTTTGCCCAGTACCTTTGTTTCCCCACTGCGACGGATGGTGTATGAATCTGACTCCAGCCAATCTGACTCCAGCCGATTCGACTGCGGCAGGCAGCGCCGCTACCCGGACCATGCGTGCGGCGGCCAAAACGTTGGGCGCTGGCACGTCCGGCGTTGTTGTGCCTGGCGCGATCTCGATTACCCATCTGGTGGAAAAGGTGGCCGAGTACCTGAGCCCGTCTGACCTGAAAAAAGTCAAGGAAGCCTATCGTTTTTCCGACGAGAAGCATCTGGGCCAGATGCGCCGTTCGGGTGAGCCCTACATTTCCCATCCGATTGCGGTCGCTGAAATTTGTGCCGACTGGAAGCTCGACGCCCAAGCCATCATGGCCGCCCTGCTGCATGACGTCATGGAAGACCAGGACGTCAAAAAAGAAGAGTTGATCGAGCGCTTTGGCGCGCCCGTGGCAAGCTTGGTCGACGGTCTGTCGAAACTGGAAAAAATCGAATTCCAGAGCCAGATCGAGGCGCAGGCGGAAAATTTCCGCAAGATGCTGCTGGCCATGGCCAGCGACGTGCGCGTGATCTTGATCAAGTTGGCCGACCGCCTGCACAATATGCGCACCCTGGACGTGATGGCGCCCGACAAAAAGCGCCGCATCGCCAGCGAAACGATGGAAGTGTATGTGCCGATTGCGCACCGTCTCGGCCTGAACAACATTTACCGCGAGTTGCAGGACCTGTCATTTTCGCACCTGTACCCGCTGCGCTACCGCACCTTGGCCAAAGCGGTCAAGGCGGCGCGCGGCAACCGGCGTGAAGTGGTCAAGAAAATCCTGGAATCCGTCAAAAACACGCTCGCCATGGCCGAGATCGAGGCCGAAGTATACGGCCGCGAAAAGACTCTGTATGGCATTTATTGCAAAATGCGCAACAAGCACCTGTCTTTTTCACAAGTGCTCGACGTCTACGGCTTTCGCGTCGTGGTCGACAGTTTCCTGCACTGTTACGTGGCACTGGGCACCCTGCACAGCCTGTATAAGCCGATGCCGGGCAAGTTCAAAGATTACATCGCGATCCGCAAACTGAACGGCTATCAGTCGCTGCACACCACCTTGATCGGCCCGTACGGCACGCCGGTCGAATTTCAGATCCGCACGCAAGAAATGCACCGCACCGCCGAGTCGGGCGTGGCGGCGCACTGGTTGTACAAGAACGGCGAGTCGAACCTTTCTGACTTGCAGCAGCGCACCCATGCCTGGCTGCAGTCGCTGCTCGACATCCAGCAGCAAACGGGCGACTCGGCCGAGTTTCTAGAGCACGTCAAGGTCGACCTCTTCCCCGATTCCGTCTACGTATTCACACCAAAGTCGAAGATCATCGCCCTGCCGCGCGGCGCCACGGCGATCGATTTTGCCTACTCGATCCATACCGGCATTGGCGACCATACGGTCTCCGTCGCGATCAACAATGAAGCGGCGCTGCTGCGCACGGAACTGCGCAACGGCGACATCGTCGAAATCGTCACCGATCCGTCGTCGCGCCCGAGCCCGACCTGGCTGTCATTTGTGCGCACCGGCAAGGCGCGTTCGGCCATCCGTCACTATCTGCGCACCATCAGCGCCGCCGAATCGGTCAGCCTGGGCCAACAGTTGCTGGCGCAGGCGCTCAACGCGCTGGGCCTGAAGGCGGAGCTGGCGCCCCATCTGGTGGAGCGTTTACTCAAGGAATCGAGCGCCAAATCGCTTGACGACCTGTACAGCGAAATCGGTATCGGCAAGCGCATGGCGGCGCTGGTGGCACGCCACATCTTTGGCCTAGTGGGCGGCGACTCGGCCAGCATGCCGGTCGATCGCAATGTGGCGGCCGAGCTCGACCCGGTCATCATTTGCGGCAGCGAAGGAGTATCGGTGCAATTGGCCCCGTGCTGTCTGCCGATCCCGGGCGACGAAATTGTCGGCCAATTGCGGCGCGACCAGGGCTTGCTCGTGCATACGGGCGAATGCAGCATCGCCAAGCGCCAGCGCATCAAGGAACCGGACCGCTGGATCGCCGTCGAGTGGGACACGGAACTGAACCGCCGTTTTGACAGCCGTATCAAGCTCTTGGCCAGTAATGAAAAAGGCATTCTGGCGCGGGTGGCGGCCGAAATCGGAGCATCCGACGCCAACATCATCTACGTCGGCATGGATGAGGACAAGGAACACCTGCTGACCCAACTGCGCTTTACGGTCCAGGTCAAGGACCGCGTGCATCTGGCCGGTCTGCTGCGCAATGTGCGCCGCGTCACCGGCGTCAACCGCATCTTGCGCGAGCGCGCCTGACGCTGGCGCGGGCCTAGCCGCCCGGGGCCGGATATTCGACTCGCAGCAATTCGAGCTCTTCCGACCCATGCGGCGTCGTCAAAGTGACGATATCGCCTTGGCGGGCCTTGGTGATGGCGCGCGCGACCGGCGCCACCCAGCTGATCTTGCCGTTGAGCGGGTCGAGCTCGTCGATGCCGACGATGGTGATGGTGCGGGTCTCGCCGGCCTGATTACGGTAGGTGACGGTGGCGCCGAAAAACACTTGGTCATGGCCGTAGTGCAAGCTGGGCTCGACGATGGCGGCCAGATCCATGCGCTTGGTCAGGAAACGGATGCGGCGGTCGATCTCGCGCAAACGGCGCTTGCCGTAAATGTAGTCGCCGTTTTCGGAACGGTCGCCGTTGGAGGCGGCCCAGTGCACGATTTTCACCACTTCCGGGCGGTCAACATCGATCAGGTGCAATAATTCGTCCTTGATGCGCTGGTAGCCGGCCGGCGTAATGTAGTTTTTCGCGCCCGCAGGTATGCTTAATGCCGCAACTGCGGCCTCGTCGTCGTCGTCGTCCGATTCCTTAACAAATGCTTTGCTCATGGCGCCTATTGTAACGGGACTGACGGGATCGCGCGCTGGCCCCCGCGCTTTTTCACGTATCATCTTGCGCAATGAAGGGCCAAGCGGCTGGCGCCGGACGCTTGGCTGGTGGCGCCGGCCTTCACGATGCGCCGCAAACACGAGATAAAATTGGATAAGAGTAAGCCAAGGCTGAGTCGGAAATGTTTCCTGGCCAAGTGATGGAACCGACGGCGCTGTGCGGCGAGCGCAAAAACGCCGCTGTTGAGCTGCGCCCTTAGCCAAAGGCAGCGCTTGCACAAGGCTTGTGGGCCCATTAAAGGAACAGCTATGATCAAAGCGGCAAGCGACTAGGATGCCGTGACGAGTCGCCTTCATACATGCAAGCGTGCGCTATTGACGCCGCTGGTTTATCTGGCTGCCATTTTCCTCCTGTTCGAGGAATGGCTGTGGTACGCGGGCGCACGCCTGATGGCGCACTTGGCACGCGTGCCGCTGCTAAGGTCGCTAGAGGGCTGGATCGGGCGCCAACGACCCTATGCGGCGCTGGCGATCTTCGTATTGCCGGCCCTGTTGCTGTTCCCCGTGAAGGTCCTGGCCCTGTTCGTTATTGCCCGCGGCCATCTCGGTTCCGGCCTGTGCATGATCGTGTTTGCCAAGCTGATCGGGGTCGCCGCGGTGGCGCGCCTATATACACTGACCAGACCGGCTTTGCTGACGCTGGGCTGGTTCGCCAGATGGATGTATCGGTTCATTGCGCAAAAGGAGCGCTGGATCGGGCGCCTTTGCGCCACCCGGGCCTGGCAGCAGGCGAGCGCCATGACGCGCGCCTTGAAGGCCGGCTGGTGCGCGGCGTGGGCGCGGGTGCGCCCGCGCGGCGGGCGCACCAGTTCGCGCCCGACCCGCGTGCTGCGCCGTTTCATCGCCATGTGGCGCACGCGGCGCCGCTAATTGTTTACTGTTTACGCGTTTTTCAGCTTGTGCCTTGAAACTGCGCGCCGCGCCGGGGATAATCTGGTCTGTCGTGCCCGCCATGGACGCCACGCTTTTTCAACCTGGACCCGCATTCACATCACGATCATGCATACCACCATTCGAACAAGTCCGGTTTTAGCGAGGCAAAACTGATGAGCCAAAGCGAAAACCGGACCTCCCAAGCAGGCGACGACGAGCCCTGCCTGGCGGCACTGATGCGCGCCTCGATCTCGGAAATTTACGTGATCGACGCCACCACCTGGCGCTTTTCCGACGTCAATTTGGCGGCTTGCGCCAATCTAGGCTATGACCGGGCGCGCTTGTTGGGGCTAACGCCGTTCGATTTGGCGCCTGAATTGTCGGCCGCGCATTTGGCCGCTTTGCTAGGCAGCGGTGACCCGGTGGCCACGCTGCACCTGCCAACGCGGCACCGGCGCTGCGACGGCTCAAGCTATCCGCTCACCTTGCGCCTGCAACGTTGCAGCAGCGGCGGCAAGGCGCAAATCCTTGCCATCGGCGAGGATTTGAGCGCGGCGCAGGCCGGCGCCGCTGCACTGGCGCACTGCCAGGCGCGCTTTAACGCCATCGTCTCGAACACACCAGGACTGGTGTACCAGTTCGCGCTCTCTGGCACGGGCCAGGTGAGCTTCCCCTACCTGAGCGAAGGCTGCCATTCCTTGCTGGGGCTGAGCGCGCCGCAGTTGCAGCAGGCTCCGGCCCTGTTCCTGGACTTGATTTTGCCCTACGACCGCGTGTCTTACCGCGACGCGATGCAAGTTTCAGCGGCGACGCTGCGAAGCTGGAACTGGGAGGGCCGGATTTGGGTTGAGGCCTGGAAAGACGTGAAGTGGATCAACCTGCGCTCGACTCCCCATGCGCGAGCGGCGCCGCAGGACGGCGTGCAATGGGACGGCATCATGACCAATATCACCGAAAGCAAGCTTGAACAACTGGAAGTGCGCCATTCACGCGCGCGCCTGGCCGAACTAACTGCCCACATGGACAACGTCAAGGAACAAGAGCGCACCCGCATCGCGCGCGAGATTCACGACGACTTGGGCGGCAACCTAACGGCCATCAAGATGGCGCTGGCCATCTTGAGCCGGCGCCTGCCACCCGAGAGCTCGCAGCTGCAGGCCAAGGCGGCCTACGTCGACGCCCTGGTCGATCGCACCATCGAGGCGGTGCACCGGATCTCGCTTGACTTGCGCCCGTCCGTGCTCGATTTCGGCATTGTCGCCGCGCTCGAGTGGCAGATCAAGGAATTCGGCAAGCACGCCGGAATAGACTGCGTATTTAGCTCGACCCAAAGCGAAATCGATCTCGGCCAGGACGAGGCCACCGCCCTGTTTCGCATCGTCCAAGAAGCGCTCACCAATATTGCCAAACATGCGGGCGCGACCCGGGTTACGGTACGCTTGGTACGCGCGCGCCATCACGTGAGCTTGAAAATCACCGACAATGGCAGCGGCATGGTCCAGTCGGACCGAGCCAAGGCGCAAGCGTTTGGCATTCGCGGCATGGTGGAGCGGGCCGATGCGCTAGGAGGCAGCGTGACGCTGAGCCACGCGCCCGGGGGCGGCACGGTGGTCGCGATCAAAATAAGGCGAAATCTCCAGGCCGTTTGCGCGCCGGCCCCGGCTCACGATTAACCAGCAGGATTGAAGCCACTCCATGACAGAAAAAAATAAAATCAAGGTCTTCATCGCCGACGATCACGCCATCGTGCGCGAAGGCTTGAAGCAAATCCTAGCGGAGACGGGCGACATCGTAGTCGACGGCGAAGCGGAAAACGGGCTCGACGCCATCAAGCTGATGCGCAAGGCCGAGTGCGATGTCGTCTTGCTCGATATTTCCCTGCCGGATCGCAGTGGCATTGAAGTCTTAAAGCAACTTAAGAAGGAGCGCCCGGCGGTGGCCGTGCTGATGCTGTCGATGCACCGCGAAGACGAGTACGCGATCCGCTCGCTGAAAGCGGGCGCAGCCGGCTATCTGACCAAACAGAGCGCGCCGCGCGAATTGGTAACGGCGATCCGGCAAGTGGCGGCAGGCTTGAAATACATCAGCGCCACGTTGGCGCAAGAACTGGCCAATAACATAGGCGAGAACCGCGAGCTTCCTTTGCACGATGCCCTGTCCGACCGCGAGTACCAGACGCTGACCATGATTGCCTCGGGCAAGACGGTGGGCGCGATCGCCAAGGAACTGTCGCTGTCGGTAAAAACCGTGAGCGAATACCGGACCCGCCTGCTGCTCAAGATGAAGCTGAAAAACAGCGCCGAGCTGACCCATTATGCGATTCGCAACCAGCTAATCGAGTAGACTTGCCGGCGGCCACGCCTGATGCCTCAAAGTGAGACGCCTTATGGCTCCTATTGGGGCAATGGGCCGGCTCGATGGCGGCATATCATAAGGCCATAAGAAAACGCTCAGAGAGGCTGCGTATCCATGTCAAGCAAATCTTCCAGACCGCCTACGCCGGCCGCTGCCACGCCGGCGCCGAATCCGGCCGATATCGCCCGCGAGGCGTTCCGCCGCCTGGCCGCGCGCCGCGTCGCGCCGACACCCCAAGCATATAGCGACATCTACCATGAAATCGCGGGCAGCAGCGTGGCGGCCGAAGTGCCGGGCCCGGCTGGCGCGGAAAACGTGCTCAGCCAGTTTGCCACCAAGATGAGCGAAACCCCGGGCGAATTGGCCGACTTCGGGCGCCGCTTCAACCGCGCCGTGAAAGCGCGCGACTGGGACGCCTACGCGCACAGCCTGTCGGAACTAGTCGACAAACAGGTAAAAAAAGGCGGCGACATCGAACTTGCGCCCCTGAGCGACGGTGAGCAAACCCGCATGTTGCGCGATTTACTCAGCCGTACGCTGACGGTGGCCGTCGCTTCGCTGCTGAGCGGCAACCCGTCCATGGTCAGCGAATCGGAGGCGCTCGGCAGCGCCGTCAAGCAAGCCCATACCGACGAGGCGCTCAGCGAAATCGCCCTGCGCCTGAAACAGTTGTGCTACCAGATCGAGTTAAAGAGCGGCGATACGGCCGAGCAGCAGGAATTGCTGCTGCGACTATTTAAGCTCTTGCTGGAAAATATCAGCGAATTACTCGACGACGACAGTTGGCTGCGCGGCCAGATCGACGCCGTGCAAAACCTGATCTCCGGCCCCATCGACCAGCGTGCGCTGGAAGACGCCACGCGCAGCCTGAAGGAAGTGGTCTACAAGCAAAGCCAGTTAAAGCACAGCCTGTCGGACGTCAAGATGACGGTCAAGAACATGATGATTACGTTCATCGATCGCCTGGGGCAGATGGCTGCCAGTACTGGCGACTACCACGAACGGATCGGCGGCTATTCCGAGAAAATCGGCCGCGCCGACAATATCGGCGAACTGAACCAGATTTTGGACGAAGTGCTGCGCGAGACACGCATCGTGCAAACGGAAGCCCTGCGCGCGCGCGACAAAATGGTCCTGGCGCGCCAGGAAGTGCAGGACGCGGAGCAGCGCATCCACAGCTTGGAAGCGAAGCTGCAGCATATGAGCGAACTGGTACGCGAAGACCAGCTCACGGGCAGTTTGAACCGGCGCGGCCTAGACGATGTGTTCGAGCGCGAGACGGCGCGCGCCGACCGCCGCGGCACGCCGCTGTGCCTGGCGATGCTGGACTTGGACGATTTCAAACGCTTGAACGACACTTATGGCCACCTGGCCGGCGACGCCGCCCTCAAGCACTTGGTCAAGATTGTCAAGGACACCTTGCGCTCGATGGACGTGATCGCCCGTTTCGGCGGCGAGGAGTTTTTGATTCTGTTGCCGGAAACCACGGTCGAGGCGGCAGCGTTGACCATGACGCGCTTGCAACGGGAACTGACCAAGCACTTTTTCCTGCACGAGAATGAAAAGGTGCTCATCACTTTTTCCGCCGGCGTGGCCCTGCGCGCCCCCAGCGAAGAGCAGGCCGCGCTGGTCAAGCGCGCCGATGGCGCCATGTACCAGGCCAAGCAGAGCGGCAAAAACCGGGTGGTGGTGGCCGACTAGGCGCCGCCGTTGCGGCCCAGGCCGCCCGGCGCCTTCGCTGCGACGAGAATCAATTTTGCACCCGACGCACCTGACCTCCTGAAAAAATAGCGCCTCCATGGCCGGCTCAAGAACTGATTGATTCGGCCCAAAAAAAACGCTACTATGACTTGCGGTAGGGGAACGACGAATGACCACCCAGCCCGATTGCCCCACCTTTGCGAATGCCTGATCCATGATGACGAATCAAGAAGTTTTATCGGTGTATGAAGCCATGGTTGACCTGACCGAGCAGATGCTAGCGGCGGCCCGCAGTGACGACTGGGATCAGTTGGTCGCGCTGGAGCAGCGTTGCGCTGCTCACGTGCGCACCCTCAAACACAGCGGGCCGGCGCCGGCCATGCTGGGCCCTTGCCGCGACAAAAAAATCGAAATCATCAAAAAACTACTGTCCGCCGATCGCAAAATTTGCGACTTGACCATGCCGTGGATGCTCCAATTGTCGGCCCTCATTAGCAGCGGCAATGCCAAACGGCGCCTAGCCATTGCCTACGGCGACGCTTAAGCCCTAGGCCATGCTGCCGACCGAGCTCATCAGCGTTTTGCCGGTCACATCGGTTCATCCGTCCACCCCGGCCGAGGCCATTGGCGATGCACAACAGGAAGCGTTTCAGCGCTCGCTGCAAACCTTGTTGGGCAAGTCGGTACAAGGCCAAGTGCTGGCGCGCCTGACCGATGGCAGCTTCATGGTGAAAGTGGCGGGCGCCTCGGCCCGCATGATGTTGCCGGGCGCGCCCCAGGTCGGCGCCCAAGTGCCGATGACCCTAGTTGCCATCAATCCCCGTCCAACCTTTCAAATTGGCGGCAGCGCGCAAGCGCTGCCGACGCTGCCCAACTTGCCGGCGGGGCCGGCGCCAACGGGCCCCGAATCCGGCCCCGTGGACCTGGCGCTGCTCCCGACCAGCCTGGCCGCCGCCTTGCTTGGCAAGGCGCCTTTGACCGCGACCGGCGAATTGCTTGACTTCGATCCGAGCGCGCCGGCGACCATGCTAAGCAGCGCCGCGCGCGCCATCACCATGGTCTTGGCGACGGCCCAGAGCGGGCCCAACCCGGCGTTGTCCATCCTTGGCAAGACGCCGCTCGTCACCACGCCCACGGCGCCCCCCGAGCAGCTGGCGCAGCAGCTGCGGGCGGCGTTAAGCACGAGTGGCCTGTTTTATGAATCTCACGTGGCCTTGTGGGCCGGCGGCAAATTCACCTTGCCCGAGCTGATGCAAGAGCCCCAGATGCAACAGGCGCAGCAAGGCAGCTATGTGGCGGGTGCCGCCCCCAGCTTGGCCGCGGCCCAAATGATTGACCTGCAATTGCATACCCAGGAGCAAGCCCGAGTCCAGTGGCAGGGCGAAGCCTGGCCGGGCCAGGGCATGCAGTGGGAAATCCAAAAGGACGCGCCGCAAGGCGGCCACGACGGGGAAGCGGCGCCGGCGCCGGCCGCTTGGCGCAGCGGCGTGCGTTTCCAATTCCCCCTGTTAGGGTCGGTCTCGGCCTCGATCGTCCTCTCTGGCGACCGCGTCCACATTCAGATGCAGACGGCTTCGACGGCCAGCGCGCACGCCTTGCGCGGCGGCGCGGGCGCCCTGGAACAGGCACTCGAGGCCGCCGGTGCGCCCCTGTCCTCATTGACGATCCGCGAAGCGATCGATGGCAAATGAGCGCGCCCAGCAAGGTCTGCAAACAGCGGTTGCGCTCGCTTACCAGGACGGCGCCGGCGCGCCCAAAGTGGTGGCCAAGGGGAGCGGCCTGGTGGCCGAGCAGATCATCTTGCGCGCCCGCGAGCACGGCGTGTTTGTGCACGAATCAAAAGAGTTGGTTGCCTTGTTGATGGAGCTCGACTTGGATCGTCAAATTCCGCCCGCCCTGTATCGGGTGATTGCGGAACTGTTGGCGTGGTTATATCATGTCGAATCTGCGCAAAAGAGCGGCGCCATGCTTCCCGCCCCGCCGCCCGCCACAGGCCCACTCATCGACATAACGGACCGGTCTTAATGCACGCACTTATTTTGGATGCAGGATTAGAGAATTGGCATGATTTTGAAATCCGTTCGCGCAATGAAATCGTCGCCCTGCTGCGCGCCATCGGCGCCCAACACAAGCTCATCCGCATCCTGATCCGTGGCGAGTCTGAGGTGTGCCTAAGCGCGATTTTAGAAGTCGATGCCGGCAACGGCAGCGTCGTCCTCGACGGTTCGATCGACAACGAGCAGAACCGCCGTATCGTCAACGCCGGCAGCGTCTCGTTTGAAACGGCGCTCGACAAGATCCGCATCCTGTTTACCTGTGAGCACGTGGAAGAATGCGTGCATCAAAATCGCCCTGCGTTCAAGATCGCCGTGCCGCCGTCGATGATCCGCCTGCAGCGGCGCGAGCATTACCGGATGACGACGCCCGTCGGCAATCCCGTGCGCGTCATCATTGCCCTGCCCGCGGAGCTAGGGGGCGGCAACTGCGCCTTCCCGCTGGCAGACATCAGCTGCGGCGGCGTCGCCATCCTCGACAAGGAACTGATACTGGGCGATGGCATAGGCAACAAATACGGCGCCTGCCGCATCGAATTGCCCATGGAGGGCACGGTGACGACGTCGCTACAGATCCGCAACGTGGTCGCCCTGACCTTACTCAACAACAAATCGAACCGCCGCCTTGGCTGCCAGTTTATCAACATCGAGCGCCCGATGTTAACCCGTGTGCAGCGCTACATCACCAAGCTCGAGCGCGAACGCAACGCCCGCCTTAACGGCCTCGGCTGATCGGGCCGGCAGCGCAACCTTGAGCCTGCCAAAGCCATTCGGCCGAGGCCAACAGGAATAAAAAATGACATGCAATAGCAGAACTCGATGCAAGGCGTTCGCATTCATTATGGCAGCGCTGCTAGCTTGTGAACTACTAAGCTCATGTGCGAGCCTGGTCGGCGTCCGCCGCGTTGAATTGCCCTTGAGCCGATTGCAAGACGGGCTGGAGCGGCGTTTTCCCCTCGAGCGCCATCTACTAACGATGTTCGATATCGAGCTGACCCGGCCGCAGCTGGCGCTATTGTCCGTCAGTGACCGAATTGCCCTGACGATGGACGCGCGCGTCGGCTTGCCGTTAATTCAGAAAAACTGGCGCGGCAGCGTGACCGTATCCGGGCGCCTGGTCCTAGATGCGGCCCGCGACGCAATCTTGATGAATGAGGTAAGAATCGACCGGATTTCATTCGAAGGTGCCGATCAGGCGCGCCAGCGCCAGTTGGCGCAGGTGGCCAATGGGCTCACCGATAAGCTGATGCGGGACCTGCCCCTGTATCGATTCCACCAGGAAGACTTGCATTTCGCCGGCGTGCAGTTTGTGCCGACCCAAATCAATACGACGCCGAGCGCCCTGGTGGTGACTTTCGAGCCCGCAAAATAACGGTGCCTTAACTGCCCGGCCGCTGGCGGCGGTGGGTCATGGCGTGCCAGCAGCTGCGCACGCCAAGCCAAACGGTCTCGCCAAATTTGCCCGGCGCGCCTGTCAGGCGCCGCTTGAGAATGCGCCGCGCCATCGCGTAGCGGCCGCTGTGGTAAAGATTTCTCACCAAGTTGCGGGCCGCCTCCGCGTGCATGATCGCATCATCGCAATGCCCGATGTAGCGGGTCAATTCGGCGTCGTCTAACGCATGGTGAAAATTAAAGAAACCGTGGAATCCGAAAGTCGCGTCCTCTGTTTTGCATTCGAAGGCAAAGCGCGCGGCGAGCGCGGCCGGCGCGAACTGAATGCCGTACTCGCTCATTAGCTGGTCGCGGTGGCGCTCGCAGATCACGTAGTCCTCTGGGTGCGTTATGCTGATATCGATTTTTTGCAAGGCCTCGATCAGACGTCTGGAACGTAAAGAAAAGCCGCCGTTGCCCACTGCCACGGGCCGATGCGGCCAAGGAGCGCCAATGTAATCGTATTGCAAGAACTCCGGTTGCCACAGATCACCGCGCAAGATGAAGCTGTCCCACTGAATCACCAGCACGTGCTCGCCGTGGAAGTAGCGTCCCAAGTCGCGCAGCATGAACTCTGAATAGGCCGCGACACTATGGATAGGGGCGATCTCGATTTGTTCGATATAGGAGGGCAATGGGTGCCGGGTCGGGCTAAGTAGCAGGCATTCCTTGAAACTGGCGGCCGCCCGGCAGCGCTCGATAGCGTATCGGGCCAGCTCCGGGTAGCGGGTTTCCACGCAGACGAGGCTGACGTTGCGCAGATCCGCCTTGCGCCCCGTCATGCTTGGCCGCGCACTGGCAAATGGGCCCCGTTGGCCGTGGTTTCGATGGTGTCGTAGCGCATGCTGGTCGGTTTTTTAAAAAAAAGAAATGGACAGGGCGGCTCCCTCGTCCCCGTATCAAGGCGAGGCCCGCATCAATTTCGCCATCGCCGTCTACACAGCGATGCAGGCCCGTTCTTGAGCGCGAGGCGCGCGGGCAAATTCAAATTCGCGCCGCTCGGGCGGCGCTGCCAAAGAGCGTCGGCCCCAAAGTTACCCTTGCTTATTATAATTTATTTAAACTGGATGTTGGCCTCCATGCGCTTTTTCCGGCCCGCACCCGAGCTGCGCCCTTCGTGGCCACAGTTCGCGCATTTTGCCGTCCGAACGGCGCCGGGGTCCCAAACCGTCCAAAGCACTGGAGACGACGCCGGGACAAGAATATTTGTCGAGCCCTGATCGGCATCAAAATCAAGAGTCCCAATTGGAGGCATCGTGGCGTTTCAGAGTCGCGCATTTTCACGTAGGTGCACCGCAGTTGCGACACCATGGCAGATCGTCATGGGGCGCCGGCGCATGAGCTTCGAATGCGAGCACAGCGGCGGGCCGATCGTTGGCGGAATTTATGGGCTCGGCAGTCAAAACCAGACCAGGACAGGAATGGCAAACAAAGTGAAATCATCGGCTGAAGCGGACGACAATGCCTTGCTTGGCGTGCTGCGAAGCTCGGCGCACCTGATCTGGCAAGCCGGCCTCGGCGCATTTTCCAAGGCGCAGGAAGAAGGCGACAAGCTATTTGCCAGCCTGATCAAGGCGGCAAGCGAGTTGCAGCAGCGAAGGCAGGGGGCGCAGCATGCGCCAGATTTTTCCGCCACGCAAATGGCAAACCCCCAATGGGGTTCGTGGGACGGGTTTGATTATGCGTTCGAAGACCGCCTGGCGCGGGCGCTGCGCAACATCGGCCTACCCACCCACGATGACATCAAAGCCTTGAGCGCGCAAATTGAAATATTGCATAACATGATCGCGGCGTTGCCGGGCCACAGGGCCGCCGCGGCGACGGTGGCGGCCACCCGATCCGCCCCGGAATCGAAAACGCCGGCCGCAAAACGCGGCGCCGGCGCGCGCTCCAAAGCGGTAAAGGAGGCGGCGCCAAGCGCGCGATCCGGGCCTGGAAAAAGGCGCGGATCGAAGCTCTGAAGGCGCGACCCTGCCCTTCCAAAAAACGTCGCCTGGGCGCAGCCAAGCCATGGGGCGGCGCGCCCTATTGCCCGCTGCGGCGCCCATCCTACAACAACAATTGCCAATAGCCGACGTCGATCCAGCGTCCGTGTTTCCGGCCCACTTCGGAGAAATGGGCGACTTTCTGAAACCCCAGTCTCACATGCAAGGCAACGCTGGCGGGATTGGGCTGGGCAATGCCGCCCACCACGCTGTGGACGCCGTTCTGGCGCAAGGCCTCGATTAATTGCGTGTAAAGAGCCAAGCCGATTTTCTGGCGCCGCGCGTCCGGTGCCACAAACACGGATGCATCCACGGCGTAACTTTGCCATGGGCTCGCATAGGCGTAGCCTTGCACGGCGCCATCCTGTTCGAACACCAACCAGGGCAAGCCGGAGGCGCCGATGCGGCCCTGCATTTGCGCAGCGCTGACAGGTTCTTCTTCAAAACTGACCGTCGTATGTTGCACATAGTAATTATAAATAGTACAGAGGGCGCTCGCATCGGCGGCAACAGCGGCCCGTATCAAGGTAGTCGTCTGGTTCAAGCCTAAGCCTCACGTTGTATGAATGTTTGTCTGTGCCCAGCTTGTGCCCAACCTTGCATCGCCGACAGGAACGGGCGACGGCCGCGGCAAGGATGGCGGGCCGGGGCGAGCGCCAAGTCGTTTGCGTGGCCGGCACAGCCAAGCCCATCCTCGTCCCGGGAAAGCCCTGCCACCACGGCGCCGGGCAAGCGGCGCTTTCATGGCGGAGCGGGCTCGATAGGGGCAGCCGCAGCCGACAAGCCGTCTGCCGCGGCGCCGAGTCGGCGTTCTTGCAAGCGTTCGAAGGCGTCGACGATCCGTTGCACTTGACAATTTTTATGCACGAGCACGCCATTGTGGCGCTCGCGGTGCACCAGCATGGTCGCGTTCGCTTCGAAGACAAACACGCGCCCGTCGGGCAGGAGCGCGAAGTCGATCCCGCCATAGTCCAGGTCGAGCGCACGCCCGATGGCGGCGATGGCGGCCATGGCCCGCGCCCCCAACGCGGCGCCGGGATCGTCCAGAAAACGCCGCTCCTCGGCGATCCGCCAGGGGCTCACTTCCATGTCGGCGGAAAAGTAATGCACCATCCAGTGGGACGAGATGGCGAGGTGATAGGCAAAGGGTTCCCGATCGACGAAGATGATGCGGTACTTGCGGTAGTAACCGTCGGCGCTGCGGGTGTCGCAAAATGCGCTCACATAGGCGGGGCCATGGCAGCCGCGAAGATGGCAGGCGAGCTCTTCGATATTTTCGCAGCGCACCAGCCCAGCGCCGCCGTGGCTCGCCGCAGGCCGCACCAAGAGGGGAAAATGGATGCCCGCCGTGGCCACCTGCGCGGCCACGGCGGCAACAGATGATGGCGCTCCCGCCACGATGCAGGGCGCCGCCACGGCACCCTCGATCTCGCCTAACAGGGCGGGCAGTTGCTGACGTTGGGTTCGGGCTACGGCTTGGGGCGGGTTGAGCAAAGGCCGGCCGCAGCCCCTTGCAAACCGTTCCAGCCTGTCTTGTAACGGCGCCGCCACGTCCGGCTCGCCGATCGCGTTAAACACCAAGTCGAACGGGGGCAGCCGCGCGTCCTCTTCTTCCGCCGCGTAATCGATGACGTATTTGATGCGGCAGCACGTCTGGGCTGGCAGCAGCGTTTCAGGCGGAGTATTGCCGGCCGTTCGCCCGACGCACAAAATGAGCACGCGCCGGGTTCGATTGCCGGCGCTCTCGATGAAGACGCGCTGGATCTGGTAGGCGCGATCGCGGCAAAATTGCGCTTGGCCGACGCGTCCCGCATCGGCATGGATGGCAGCGAGGTTCTGGTGGGCGCTGGCCAGATTGGGATTGATCATCAAGACGAGCCGGTACCAGCGCGCCGCCGTTTCATGCTCGCCCTTCATGAAGTAGCCGGTGGCGACATTGCACAGTCCAAAGCCCGAGTCTGTCAGGGATCCCGCGGCATGCGCTTCCACCGTTTGCGCCGCAATCGAATGCGCCAGCGCGCCCAGTTCGTCGCCGCCCAGGCGCCTAGCTGTAGCCAGCGCCCGGTAAGCGGAAGCGTCTAGGGGCGCAGCGTCCAGCGCGCGTTCCAGCAAAGCTAGCCGATCTGCGTCCCAATCCGTGGGCTTGGCGTTTTTTGCCATCGTCTTCGTCGTCTCTTTCACAGCGTGCCTTGCATGGCGCAAACCTTCCGTCCGTCATTTCCAAAACAGGGGGGAACTGGCATCGGAAAACTAAGCTCAAGCGACCATTGCCCGCCCTGTCATGGGCGCGCCGTTCTATACCTGCATGCTCATGATCTCGTGATAGGCCGCGATCATCTTGTTGCGCACCTGGACCGTGGCCTGCAAGGAGATATTGGCCTTTTGCATAGAAATCATCACGTCCGACAAACTAACCTTGTCGTCGCCCATCGAAAAGCTCTTGCCCAGCTCGTCTGCCTGGACTTGACTGCTGTTGACCGAATCGAGCGAGGCCTTCAGTGCGTCGGCAAAGTTGACCTTGGTCGCCGGCGTCTCCGCCGCCGCCCCCAAACTGGGCAATTCACCTTGCGGGCGCGTGGCGGCCGCCTTTAATTGGGAAATCATGGCTTCAATTGTGCTGCTGCTGATACCGCCTGTGATCACGTTGCCTCCTGATTGCTGACATGTGTTGCTGCCCAAGAACAAATCTCCGGCGGCGCCGACCACGCCGAGTACAATAGCCATCGTCAGGCTCTCACAATAGCACCCGTGGCGCCGGCCGCAGGGCCGAGCAGGGCCTGAAACGGGGCTCTGTTTCGGCGATTGGAACCCGTGGCGGCGCGCGATAATGATGCTTCAGACTCTCCGACGGGGGTTGCCCGCCCAATTAATCATCCTTAAAGACCACGTTACCGGAACCTCACCATGGCAGTAGCGGACCAACTCCAACTGAACCCGGCCACGCCGTTTATCCAGACCCCTCTCGGGAAAAACTTCCTGCGCGGCTTGGGGGTGGCGGTGGTGGTGGCGATCGCGGCGGCCCTGTGGATGTGGAACCAGCAGCCCGAATACCGCGTTCTTTTCGCCAACTACACGGACCGCGATGGCGGCGCCATCACCGCGTCCCTCGATCAACTCAACATCAAGCATAAATTCTCGGACGGCGGCGGGGCGATCCTGGTGCCGGCCGACCAGGTGCACGACGCGCGCCTGAAATTGGCGGCGCAAGGCTTGCCCAAGGGTGGCAACGTCGGTTTCGAACTGATGGAAAACCAGAAACTGGGCGTGTCGCAATTTCTCGAGCAAGTCAATTTTCAGCGCGCCCTCGAAGGCGAACTGGCGCGCTCGATCGAATCGCTGGCCGCGGTCGCCACGGCGCGGGTTCATCTGGCCTTGCCAAAACCGTCCGTATTCGTGCGCGAGCAGCAAAAACCCACCGCCTCGGTCTTGCTCAACTTGCATCCGGGGCGCGCCATCGACGCTGCCCAAGTGAGCGCCATCGTGCATCTGGTGGCCTCGAGCGTGCCCGAACTGCTGCCCTCTAGCGTGACCGTGGTCGACCAGGCCGGTTCCCTTCTGTCAGACACCAGCCGCAGCGGCGCGGCGGGCAACGCCAAGAACCTCGATCCGAACCAGCTGAAGTATGTGCAACAGTTACAGCAAAGCATCGTCAAGCAGGTCGAATCGATCATCACTCCCCTCGTTGGCGAAGGCAATGTGCGCGCCGAAGCAACGGCCGACGTCGACTTTTCGCAATCTGAACAGGCCGCCGAAACTTATAAGCCGAATTCGCCACCGGGCCCCACGTCGATCCGCAGCCAGCAGACCAGCGAGGGCGGCGGCGCGGCCGGCGCCGCCGCCGCCGGCGTTCCCGGCGCCTTGTCGAACCAGCCGCCGAGCAGCGCCAGCGCACCCTTAACGAGCGCGCCAGCCGTCCCCGCCAGCGGCGGCGCAGCGGCCCCGGCGCGCCGCGATTCGAGCACCAATTACGAAGTCGACAAAACGGTACGCTACGAACAAAAATCCATGGGCGGCCTGCGCCGCCTGTCGGTGGCGGTGGTGGTGAACTACCGGCGCGTGGTGGACGCGCAAGGCAAGGTGACCATCAAGCCGTTGTCGGCGGCCGAGGTGGCCCAGATCAATGACCTGGTCAAAGAAGCCATGGGCTACAACAAGGAACGGGGCGATACCTACAACGTCGCCAATTCGCCCTTCAATGGCGTCGACCGCCCCGTCGACGCGGTGCTGGTCGTCGAATGGTGGCGCGACCCGGGCAATCTAGCACTGGCCAAAGAGACGGGCAAATATCTGATTAGCGCCGTCATCTTGTTATACCTGTTTTTCAAGGTGCTGCGCCCCATGCTGCGCCCGGTGCTGCGCAAGATCGATGAAGTGTCGGCGGCAACGCCGGAAGTGGACGCGCCGGCCCTCGCCTTCGCCGAGCGCGAGCCTGGCAGCGCGGTCAAAGCGATGAGCGCCGCGCAAGACAGCAATGCCCGCGGCTACCGGGAAAACCTGACCATGGCAAAGGCACTGGCCAAGGAAGATCCGCGCGTGGTTGCCAACGTTGTCAAAGCATGGGTTGGCACCAATGAGTGATAGTACCGGGCTGCAAAAGGCCGCCATCTTGATGCTGGCGCTGGGCGAATTCGAGGCAGCCGAAGTCATGAAGTTTCTCGGCCCGCGCGAAGTGCTCAAGCTGGGCGCAGCGATGGCGACCATGAAAGGCATCGCGCACGAAGAGGTGGTGGTGGTGCTGGACGCCTTCCGCCAACAGACCGAGCTCAATTCGACCGTCGGCCTCGATTCCGACGAATACATCCGCCAGGTGCTGACCAAGGCCCTGGGCGACGACAAGGCGTCGGTCCTGCTGTCGCGCATTTTGGGCGGCAAGGATGCCTCCGGCATCGAGAGCCTGAAGTGGATGGATGCGCAATCCGTCTCGGAACTCATCCGCAACGAGCACCCGCAAATCATCGCCACCATCTTAGTCCACCTGGAGCGCGACCAGGCCTGCGAAATCCTCGGCCTCTTCACCGACCGCCTGCGCAACGACGTGGTGCTGCGCATCGCCACCTTGGACGGGGTGCAGCCGGCTGCCCTCCGCGAGCTCAATGATGTGTTGACCAAACTCTTGTCGGGCAACGAAAACATCAAGAAATCCTCGCTCGGCGGGGTGCGCGCGGCCGCCGAAATTCTCAATTTCATGAGCGGCGAGCAAGAAGGCGCGGTCATGGACAACATCAAAAATTACGATAACGACATGGCCCAGAAGATCATGGACGAAATGTTCGTGTTCGACAATGTGATCGATATCGACGACCGCGGCATCCAACTGCTGCTGCGCGAAGTGCAGTCGGAAATGCTGATCATCGCTCTCAAGGGCGCCTCGCAAGACTTGCGCGACAAGATCTTCAAGAACATGTCGCAGCGCGCCGGCGAGATGATGCGCGAGGACTTAGAATCGAAGGGGCCGGTGCGCTTGTCGGAAGTCGAAGCTCAGCAAAAGCAGATCTTGCAGATCGTGCGCCGCCTGGCCGATGAAGGCCAGATCGTGTTGGGCGGGAAAGGCGACGATTCGTATGTCTAATATTCCAAAGGAGCAGCAAAGCGCGTACCAGCGTTGGGAGATGACTTCCTTTGGCGATTCGCGCGCGGGCGCCGCGCGCGCGGACGAAGCGATCGCGGCGGACGAGCCGTTGCCCGCCACCGTCGCCGAGCTCGGCGAGCAAGCGCGCCTCGTCGGCTACGACGAAGGACGCTTGGCCGGCCATGCCGACGGCTTGGCGCAAGGACTGGCCGCGGCCGCCGTCGAACTGGCCCATCTGAAAAGCGTGGCCTTGGCCTTTGCCGGCGCTCTAGCCGAGGCCGACCAGTTGATTGCCGCCGATGTGCTCGATCTGGCCTTGCATCTGGCCAAGAACATGCTGAAAAGCGCGCTACCGGTGCGACCCGAACTCATCTTGCCCGTGGTGCGGGAAGCGATCGCCTACCTGCCCGTGCTGCAAGCTCCCGCCCTGCTCCTCCTCAACCCGGCCGATGCGCAGGTGGTGCGGGACGGCATCGGCGACGATCTCGACAAGGGCGGCTGGCGCGTGGTGGAAGATGCCCAAGTGGAACGCGGCGGCTGCAAGATCGACACCGCCAGCAACCAGATCGACGCCCAGGTGGCCACGCGCTGGCAGCGCCTGACCCATGCGCTGGGCAAGGACCTCGACTGGCTGGCGCCGTGAGCGACGGCGCCAACTTGCATGGCGGGCGCTGGCGCGCGTATCTGAACGACTGCAACGCCGTGCTCGACTTTGTCGAGCCGATGCAAATTTCCGGGCGCGTCACGCGCGTGGCCGGTCTCGTGATGGAAGCGGTCGGCCTGCGCCTGGCCGTGGGTGCCGCTTGCACCGTGCCCCTGCAAAGCGGCAGCCGGGTCGAGGCCGAAGTGGTCGGCTTCGACGGCGATCGCCTGTTCCTGATGCCGCAAAGCGATGTCGAAGGCATTGTCCCGGGCACCCGCGTATTCCCGGTCGAGCCGACCATCCCCCGTCCGGGCAAGGTCGAGCATCCACGGCGCCGACCGAGCGACCGCGCGCGCCACTTGCCGGTCGGCCCCCAATTGCTGGGGCGCGTGCTGGACGGCGCCGGCCGCCCGCTCGACAGCCTGGGCCCGCTGCACACGACCGACAGCGCCCCCATCAATGTGCGCCCGGCCAATCCGCTGGGGCGCGCCCCCATCATCGACACGCTCGACGTGGGCGTGCGCTCGATTAACAGCATGCTGACGGTTGGCCGCGGCCAGCGCATGGGCCTGTTTGCCGGGTCCGGCGTCGGCAAGAGCGTGCTGCTGGGCATGATGGCGCGCTACACGGAGGCCGACGTCATCGTGGTCGGCCTGATTGGCGAACGGGGCCGCGAGGTCAAGGAATTCATTGAACAAATTCTCGGCGCGGCGGGATTGGCGCGCTCGGTGGTGGTGGCAGCGCCGGCCGACACGCCCCCTTTGATGCGCCTGCAGGGTGCAGCCTATGCCACCGCGATCGCCGAATACTTCCGTGACCGGGGCCAGAACGTCTTGCTGATCATGGATTCCTTGACCCGCTACGCGATGGCCCAGCGCGAGATCGCCTTGGCCATCGGCGAGCCGCCAGCAACCAAGGGCTATCCGCCGTCCGTGTTTGCCAAACTGCCGGTCCTAGTCGAGCGCGCCGGCAATGGCGTCGTAGGCGGCGGCTCGATCACCGCGTTCTATACCGTGCTAACGGAAGGCGACGACCAGCAAGATCCGATCGCCGACGCGGCGCGCGCCATCCTGGACGGGCACATCGTGCTCAACCGGCGCCTGGCCGAGGCTGGCCATTATCCGGCCATCGATCTCGAGCAATCGATTAGCCGCGCCATGCATTCGATCACCAGCGCGCCCCATCAGCAGCAGGCGCGCAAGCTAAAGCAACTGTACTCGCGCTACGAGCGCAGCCGTGACTTGATCAGCGTGGGCGCCTATGCTGCCGGCACCGATCCCGTGCTCGACCAAGCCATCGTCTTGCACGAGAAGATCGAGCTCTTTTTGCAACAGCAAATCGGGGAACGGGTCGGCATGGCCGAGAGCTTGGCCCAACTTACCGCTCTGTTCGTATGATGCCGGGTCTGCCGTGCGACTTATAATTGATGCACCATGGACTCCCGCTCCCAACTTGAAACCTTGATCAACCTGGCGCGCCGCGCCAGCGACGACGCGGCCAAACGGCTGGGCGCGGCAATCAAGGCGGCAGGCGATGCCGAGAAAAAGCTGGACATGCTGGTGGGCTACCGCAACGATTATGCAAAGGGCTTCGAGGCTGCGATGGCGATCGGCATGACGCCCATGGCGTACCGTAATTTTCAAGCGTTTTTGGGCAAGCTTGACAATGCCATCGCTGGCCAGCAGGAAGTGCTGCGGCAAGCCCAGCGCCGTAGTGACTTGGAAAAAACGGCTTGGCAGGCGAGTGAACGCAAACGCATGTCCTATACCACCCTCGACAACCGGGCGCAGCAGGAAGCGGTGCGGGTGGAAGCCAAGCGCGACCAGAAACTGATGGACGAACACGCAGCCAGACAGGCGTTTTATAAACGCTGAGCCCGACTCGATAACCTTGACCAAACGGCGCCCCTATGCAAACCCCGATTCTGCAAACCCCGATTTCTCCGATCCAAAGCAGTGCCCCGCCGCCCAAGGCCAATGCCGCGCCCGACAACGAATTCCAGCGCGCCTTGGCGCGCCAAGTGGAACAACGCCAGACGGAACAGCGCCAAGTCCAAGACAAGGCCAGCGCGGCGCCAGCTCCGGCCTATGCGGCGCCAACGCCAGTGCCGCCGACGCCGACGCCAGCGCCGGCCACGCCAGCCACGCCAGCCACGCCGAGCGCGCCGCAGCAGTCGGGCGCGCCAGCCGCCCCGGACCCGTCCAAATCCGCCGCGGCGGATGGTGCGCCATCGAAAACGAAGACCGACGGCAAAACGGCACCGGCCCAGGCGAATGACAAGGCGCCGGCCGACGCCGCTGCCACGCCGGCGCCGGCAACAGCCATGGCGAGCGACGCACAGGCCGCGCTCGCCAGCCCGGTCGCCGATTTGCTGGCCCTGGTCGCCAGCTTCAACCCTGCCGTCGCCGCGGCGACGGGGGCGGCCCCTGCGGCAAAGAGCGCCGCAGGCGGCGCACTAGCGGTGCGGGCTGCGCCTGTGACAGGCGGCCCGGCGCGCGTGGCCACGCAGGCGGGGGCGCCACAGCGCGCGGCCGCCGGCGCCGACACGGGCGTAGCATACGGCGCGGCAAGCTCCGCCGCAAGCGCGGCGCAGGCCGGCGCAGCTCAAACGGCGCCAGCCGCGCAGGCGCTGGTGGCGCCCGAAATTGGCGCCGCCGGCGACAAGAACTTGGCCGTGGCCGCAGCCGCCTTGCCTGTGACCGAAAGTGCCATTAAAATGCTCGCCACCACACCCGGTCCGGCGCTAGCGGCCATGGGGCCTGTGGCCGGCATGGCCGCGCCCGTTGAGCAAGCCTCGTTTGAAATTGCCCAAGCCGCCTCGGCGCACGGGTCCGACCAGTTGAGCGGGCGCATCGGCAGTCCGGCCTGGGACCAGCAACTGGGCCAAAAAATCGTGTGGATGGTGGCCGGTGGCGAGCAAAGCGCCTCGCTCACTTTGAATCCTCCCGACCTGGGTCCGCTGCAAGTGGTCTTGAAAGTGTCCAACGACCAAGCGAGCGCCACATTCACTTCGGCCCAGCCGGAAGTGCGCCAAGCGCTGGAAGCGGCCATGCCGATGCTGCGCGAAATGATGAGCGGCGCCGGCATTTCGCTTGGCGATGCCACGGTCTCGGCCGGCAGCTCGCAGCAGCAGCAATTTAGCGCCCAACAAGGCGGCAGCGGCGGCGCCAACAACGGTGGCACGAATGCCGCCCTGCGCGCGCCGGCGCCGGCCCTGCGCGGCGCCATCCAGGGCTTGGTCGACACCTTCGCTTGAAGCCCGCGCGGGCACCACTTTGTCGTTGCCAAGACACATAGGAGACCCATGCCGCCATGGAAACTGCAAGATGCATGCCCTTGAGCTCGGTTTTTTCGTATCTCCTTGCCGCTGGTAATGACATAATGGCGTCATCATCCATTTTCCGCAAATATAGGCACCCTTGAAAGCGAATCCACAAATGAAGGCTGATCCGAAAGCAGAAGCTGCGGCGCCGGCGCCCGGCTCGCCCAAGAAAAAAAAGCTGCTGATCCTGATCATCGGCGCGCTCGTGCTCATCGGCGGCGGTGGCGCGACCGCCTGGTCGTTGTTGCATAACAAGACCGACCCGGCGCACAAGGTCGTGGCCAAGGTGGGTCCGCCCGTATTCGTGCCAATCGAGTCCTTCACCGTCAATTTGCAGCCCGAAACGGGCGACCAGTACTTGCAAATCGCGTTCACGCTGCAAGTGGCGAGCCAGGAACAGGTCGAGCTGATCAAAGTGAATATGCCCAAGGTGCGCAGCCGCTTGCTGCTGCTGCTGTCGGGGAAAAAAGCCTCGGAACTCAATACCGTGGACGGCAAGCAGGAACTGATCAAGGAGATCGTCGCCCTAGTTAGGCTGCCGTTTGAGGATAAGGGACCGCCGCAGGATGTGACGGACGTGTTGTTTACTTCGTTTATCATTCAATAAGTTTCATGGCCGATAATTTCCTCTCCCAGGAAGAAGTCGATGCTCTGCTAAAGGGCGTCAACGGCGACCAGGATGATGTGCAGGCGCCGGAAGAAGCGGGCGGCGTGCGCACCTATAACCTGGCCACCCAGGAGCGCATCGTGCGCGGCCGTATGCCGACGCTGGAAATCATCAACGAGCGCTTCGCGCGCCTGTTGCGGGTCGGTCTGTTCAATTTCTTGCGCCGCAGCGCCGAAGTGTCGGTGGGCTCGGTGCGGGTGTCAAAATACAGCGAATTCATCCGCAATCTGGTGGTGCCGACCAACCTCAATTTGGTGCACGTGAAGCCGCTGCGCGGCACCGCGCTGATCGTGTTCGATCCGGGCTTGGTGTTTTTGCTGGTCGATAACCTGTTCGGCGGCGATGGCCGCTTCCATACCCGGGTCGAAGGGCGCGACTTCACGCAGACCGAGCAGCGCATCATCTTGCGCATCTTAGACATCGTGTTCGAAGCCTACGCGAAGTCATGGGAACCCGTGTTTCCCGTTGAATTTGAATACATCCGATCGGAAATGAATACCCAGTTTGCCAATATCGCCACGCCCAACGAAGTGGTGGTGGCGTCCACCTTTACGGTGGAGCTGGGCCCCGTGAACGGGCAGATCCATTTTTGCATGCCGTATTCGATGATCGAGCCGATCCGTGACGCGCTCACCTCCAGTTTGCAAGGCGAGGCGCTGGAAGTGGACAAGCGCTGGATCCGCCTGATGACGCAGCAAATCCAGATCGCCGAAGTGGAACTGGTGGCCTCGCTGGGCACGGCCAAGGTCTCGTTCGACGAGATCTTGAACATGAAGGTGGGCGACATCATCCCTTTGCACATCCCGGACATGATTCCGGCCACCGTCGATGGCGTGCCCGTGATGGACTGCAGTTATGGCGTACTGAACGGACAATACGCGCTGAAGGTGGAGAAACTGCTCGGCAATGCGGACCACATTAAATAAAAACTGGCGGAAAGGCCGCCAGGGGCACGACAACAGGAGAGCCACATGTCTGACAATTTAGACGATCAAAGCGCGGAAGACGATTGGGGCGCGGCCATCGCCGAGCAGGCCAAGGCGGAAGCGGTGGCATTGCAAAATCAGGCGGCCAGCGCGGCGGTCTTCAAGGACTTCTCGAAACAGGCGTCCAAAAGCGAGACGCACAACGATATCGACTTCATTCTCGATATCCCAGTGCAACTGACGGTCGAACTGGGCCGCACCAAGATTGCCATCAAGAACCTGTTGCAGCTGGCGCAAGGCTCGGTGGTCGAGCTCGACGGCTTGGCTGGCGAGCCGATGGATGTACTGGTCAACGGCTGCCTGATCGCCCAAGGCGAGGTGGTGGTAGTCAATGAAAAATTCGGGATTCGCCTGACCGACATCATCACGCCGTCCGAACGCATCAGAAAACTCAATAAATGAAGCGCAGCATTTGCTTGGCGCTGGCCGTGGCGTGCTGCCTTGGCGGCGCCGGCGTGGCCCAATCGGCCGCTCCGGCTCCTGAGGCAGCTCCGGCTCTTCTGGCTCCTGTGCCCGCCGCAACGCCCGCCACAGGGCCCGCCGCAAGAACCTTGGGCCCGTTGGGAGTGGCCGCCGCGCCGCTCGCGGCGCCACCCATCGCGGCCCTGCCGGCCGCCTCGGCGGGCGGCCTGTGGCGAACCATCCTGGCTCTCCTGTTCGTGCTGACCTTGCTGGGCACTCTGGCCTGGCTGCTCAAACGGTATGGACCGCAAGCGGCGGGCGGCGGCGGCACGGTACGCCTGGTGGGCTCGCTCAGCCTGGGCGGACGCGAGCGCATCATCGTCGTCGAAGTGGCGGACCAATGGATCGTGGTGGGCGCGGCGCCGGGACGGGTCAATGCGCTCGCCACCATGGCGCGCCAGGCCGGCCCCGTGGCAGCTGCTGCGCATGGGCTGCCAGCGACCAATTTTGCCGACTGGCTAAAACAGACTTTAGAAAAACGCAATGGGAAATAAGCAGCACCAGAGCCTCATCACCGCAATAAAATGCCTGTTGACCTTGACCGCCTTGACCTTGCCGCTGTGGGCGCAAGCCGCGCCCGGCATCCCCGCTTTCACCAGCACCCCGTCTGCCGGCGGCGGCCAGAACTATACGCTGCCGGTGCAAACGCTGCTGTTGATGACGGCATTGACGTTCCTGCCGGCCGCGCTCCTGATGATGACGGGTTTTACCCGCATCATCATCGTGCTCTCCTTGCTGCGCCAAGCCATCGGCACCCAGACCGCGCCGCCCAACCAGGTGATGGTTGGGCTCGCCCTGTTCTTGACTCTGTTTGTGATGGGACCGGTATTTGATCAGATTTACACGGACGCCTATCTGCCGCTGCAGGAAAACAAGATCAGCATGACGGAGGCCATGGTCAAGGGCGCGGCGCCGTTGAAAAGTTTCATGCTGAGGCAGACGCGCCAGGCCGACTTGGCGTTGTTCGTCAAAATCTCGCGCACGCCGGCCCTGCAGGGCCCGGAGGATGTGCCGCTGCGGGTCTTGATCCCCTCCTTCATCACCAGCGAGCTGAAGACGGCGTTCCAGATCGGTTTTGCCATCTTCATCCCGTTCCTGATCATCGACATGGTGGTCGCCAGCGTCTTGATGTCGATGGGTATGATGATGATGTCGCCGGCCTCCATTTCCCTGCCCTTCAAGCTGATGCTGTTCGTCCTGGTGGACGGCTGGCAGCTGCTGATCGGCTCCCTGTCCCAGAGTTTTTATTAAGGCGCCCAAGATGACTCCCGAAAGCGTCATGACGATCGGCCGCAATGCGATGGAAATCACACTGATGGTGGCCGCGCCGCTCCTGCTGGTGGGCCTCGTCATCGGTTTGATCGTCAGCATCTTCCAGGCCGCGACTCAAATCAATGAGGCTACCCTGTCCTTCATTCCCAAGCTGGTCGGCATTTTTGTCACGCTGATCGTGGCCGGACCATGGATGCTGTCCGTCATGCTCGACTATATGCGCCAAGTCTTTGCCGGCATTCCGGGCTTGGTCGGCTAGGGCAACCATGCGCCGCCGTCCACCACGCGCCCCCCGCCGATGCTGACCCTGTCTAGCGCCGACATGAATACGTGGATCGCAGCCCTGTTGTGGCCCCTGGCGCGCATCCTCGGCCTGATCGCTGCCGCCCCCGTGTTTGGCCATGCCAGCGTGCCGCTCTCGCTGAAGGTCGGGCTCGGCGTTTTCCTCGCTTTGATCGTGGCGCCAATGGTGCCGGCCATGCCGGCGGCCGACCCGATGTCCCTGGCCGGCCTCCTGATCCTGGTGCAGGAAACTTTGATCGGACTGGCGCTGGGATTTTCAATCCGTGTCGTGTTCGCCGCCGTCGAAATGGCCGGCGAGATCAGCAGTTTGTCGATGGGCCTGGGGTTTGCCAGCTTTTTCGATCCGCAAACGCAGGGGCAATCGGCGGCCATCAGCCAGTTCATGTCGATGTTGGCGACCATGACGTTTCTCGCCGTAAATGCCCACCTCGTTCTCCTGTCGGCGCTGGCGGAAAGTTTTATCAGCCTGCCGATCTCCGCCGTGCCGGTGGGCGGCGGCGGCTTCAAGCTGCTGGCCGACTGGGGCGGCAAAATTTTCAGTTCCGGGGTGCAATTATCCCTGCCCATCGTGGCCGCCCTCCTCATCACCGACATCGCGCTCGGGATCTTGACCCGCGCCGCGCCGCAGCTGCACCTGTTCGGAATCGGCTTTCCCATCACTCTCGGGGTCGGATTCTTGACCCTCATGATCACGCTGCCGTATCTGGCTACCCCCGTGCAGAACCTGCTTTTGGATGGCATCGAACACACGCGCAGCATGCCGCGCAACTGGGGCGCAAAAAGCGCGCCGGCAAGGACGCCAACCACCTTGGCGGCGCCAGCGGCGCCGCCTTGAACATCCGATCAGTTGATGTAATTAAACAGTGACAAGCCCGAGAGCACCTGGAACGATTTTTCCGCCGCGGTAAGGGTCGTTTGCTGCTGCGTCAACAGCGAGGCGGCCTGGACGTAATCAACGTTTTGCAGGCCGGACAAGGTGCTCGCGTATTGCAAGTCCAAATTGCTGCCGGCCGTGTCAAGCGCGGTCAGCTGGTTTTGGCGGTTGCCGACCGAAGTCGATACCGACAGCACGTTGTTGAGGGCGCTATTCAGGTTGGCCTGGGCCGTGTTTAAGCCGTTGGTCAAGGCCGCCTGCGCCGTCGCCGGCACCGCAGCGCCCGCCACGGGCGTATTCAACAAAGCGATCAAGTTGCTCAAGGTGGCAAACAGCGGTGCCTGTTGGCTCGGCGCCACCGTGAACGTGTCGCCATTGGCGGGAGCGCCCGTGACGTTGAGCTGCAGGCCGTCAAACGCGATTTGCCCGCCGCTGACGTACGGGGCAGACACCGCCGGCAGCGGCGGCAGCACCTGTACCGCCGGCGACTGCGTGTTATCAGTGACGGTGTAGGTGGTGCTAGGGGTCGTGCTGGGCGCGATGATGCCAATGGAAAAGTTGATCGAGTAATTATGATTGGTCAGCTGGGCCGCATTCGTCACCGACCCGGCCGCCACGATGCCCGTTCCCGTGTTGGGGGGAACGGTGCCGGCCGCGGTCGTGAACGTGCCATTGCCCGTCATATTGTTTTCGAAGACACTGCTGCCCGAGTCGTTGATGGCCGTCTGCTGCGTCGCGCCGATCTGCAATTGAAGCTGGCCCTGGTCGCCATGGTAGGTCGCGCCACCGGCGCTGGGCGTGAAGGGCTGGGTGCTGGCCTGGAAGCCGGAAAAGATATAGTTGCCGCTGGCGTCCGTCGTATTGGCCAAGCCCATCAGGTCGTTCAAGCTTCCCTGCAGCTGCATGGCGAGGGTGGCGCGGTCGCTGTCGTTCATGCTGCCGTTGCTGGCGCTGACCGCCAGCGTTTGCACATTCTGGATCAAGGCCGTCGTGCTAGCTAGCGCCGCGGCCTCGGTGGTCAAGGACGTCTCGGCGTTTTGCCGGTTCGCCGCCAGCTGGGTATTGTTCGCCTGCGCCTGGCTCACCACTAGAGCTTGCGCCGTGGCGAGCGGGTCGTCGGACGGGGTCAGGTTCTTGAGCCCGGTCGCAACCTGCTGCTGGGTGTGCGCCAACGCCGCCTGTATACTGTCGACCTGGGCTGTGGCCGTGTCGTAAAACGATTTGGTGCTGATGCGCATGATCTGACCTTTCCAACGGATGCGGCGCCGGGCCGCATCAAAAAACGGTTATGGCCCGCCGATCGTCAGCAAAGTGGCGAACATCGCGCTGGCGATTTCCATGACTTTGCCGGCGGCCTGATAGGCTTGCTGGTATTTCAACAGGTTGGCGGCTTCCTCGTCGAGGTTGACGCCCGACACGTTTTGCTGCGACGTCTGCATTTGCGCCAGCAAGGCGGCGCTGGCGGCGCCGTTGACCTGGCTTTCCTGCGTCGCGTTGCCGACAAAACTGACCAGCTGCGCATACGCGCTCTGGAAGGTCGCGGTGCCGCCGTCGAGAATATTGGTGGACTGTAAATTACCCATCAACACGGCATTGCGGTTATCGCCCGCCCCGCTCGGGTTGGGGCCGACGGTGAAAGTGTCGTTGTTGTTTGGCGCGCCGCTCAGGACCACGCTGACGCCGCCGAAGCTGACCGTCATGCCTGGAGTGTACGTCACGCTGGCCGGAAACGGCGCACCTGGCGATACGCCATTAACGGTGGCATCAAGCGGGAAACTAGCTGGGGTGCCCGGCGGCGATTCGTAAGTTAGCGTCTTGGTCGCAGAATCGTATGTCAGGGCCATGGGCAATGCCGCGGCCACGGGCAATGTCGGGGGAGAGTTCAGAAAATTAATGTCAACGCTGCCCGCGCTGATGGTGCCACTGCCCGTATTGGCAGAGCCGGCGGCCGTGACGATTGGAGCTGCGGCCGCGATCTGCGTGCCGGCCGTCAGCGCCACGCTCATGCTAGCTGCGGCATTTAGCGTGGGCTGGATCACGAAACTGTCGCCCACTGTGGCCGCGACGGCCGAGACCGAGTACGTGACGCCAGCGATGGTTTGCGGCATTGTTGTATACGTGCCATTAGGCGAAGGAGTCAGCGTAAAACTATTGATGTTGCCAAAGGCGTCGGTACCCGTGACCTTAAGTGTATAGCTACTTGCCGTTATTTGAGAGGGGTCGGTGACGGCGGCGGCCACCTTCTCACTGCCAATGTTGCCCGCGCCGGCCGTCACTGTGGGGGGCGCCATCGTGAAAAGAGGCGAGCCCGGTTTGCCGTTCTGGTCCAAGCCCAGCACCTGCTGGTTGTTGAAGCTGGCGGCCATACCGGAAGCGATCGTGTCGAGCGCCGTTTGGGCCGGGATCAGGGCATTGCTGCGGACGGCAAACAAGCCGCCCAAGGCGCCGCCGCTGAGCGTCGCCTCGGGCAAGGGGGTGATCACATTGCCCGTCACATAACCGACCTCGTTCTGGCCGGCCGTGGTGGTGGGGGGGATCACCGTCAGCTGCATGGCTTGATTGCCCATCACCAAAGGCTGGCCGTTGCCGATCGACACATTTAGCATGTTGTTGTTGCCAGGGAGCACTGTGGCCGTGATCTGCTGGTTCAATTCGCTCACCAGCACATCGCGCTGGTCGAGCAAGTCATTGGGCGGCCCGTTGGTCGTGCCCACGCTGGCGATCTGCTGGTTTAGCTGGGCGATTTGGGCCGCGTAGGAATTGATCTGCGAGACGCTCGAGGCGATCTGCGTATCGATGCCGGCGGCCACTTGCGCGATGCTCGCGCTCGCGCTATTGAAGCTGGCGGCGAGGGAGTTGGCGGCCGCCAGCATGGACTGACGCGACACCGCCGAGGCCGGATTGGCACTGACGCTTTGCACACTGTTAGAAAATTTTTGCATGGCCGGCGACAGGCCCGTCGTCGAATCGGCCAGCATGTTGTCGACCTGGGTAATTTGCGCGTTGTACGTTTGCTGCAAGCTGGTCGCGCTTTGCGCGGAATTAACTTGCGATGCCAAAAATGTATCGGCGTAGCGTTGGATGGTCGTGATGTCCGTGCCGTTGCCGACGAAGCCATGGCCCGTATTTTGGGCCGGCGAGGCAACTTGGACCGTGGCCTGGCGGCTGTAGCCGGTCACGCTGGCGTTGGCGATATTCTGGCCCGTCACCGAAAGGCTCGTCTGCGCCGCCAACAGGGCGCTTTTGCCGATACTGAGAATGTCTGACATGGTGTGGATTCTTTTAACGTGCTGTCGTTATTAGTTAGTATACGGCACCGGCGGCTGAAACATGAGTTGGGAAAAAGAAAACCCGTGCCCGGCCACGCCCGCTCAGCCGACCAGGGAGTGCGTGATGATGCGGCTCAGCTTGGTCGCGTAGTGGGGATCGCTGGCGTAGCCGGCGCGCTGCAGCCCGCGCGCGAAACTGCAGGCGTCGCCCGCGCTGGCTAATACTTTGCCATAGCGTGGATTGTTGGTGAGCAACTTGGCATAATCCTTGAAGCTGTCCGAATAGGAAGCGTAGGCGCGAAATTTTTCGACGCGGGTTTGCGGCACCCCGTTCACGTACTCCGTCGTGACCGCTTCGGCAACCTTGCCGGTCCAGCCCGGGCCCGCTTTCATGCCAAACAGATTATGGCTAGCCGCGCCGTCGCGGCCCTTGATCTCGTGTTTGCCCCAGCCACTCTCGAGCGCGGCTTGGCCGAGCATGAATTTGGCGGGAATGCCGCTGGCGCGGCTCGCCTCTTCCGCGTCCGCCCCCATTTTTTGTTGAAATGCGCGCACATGCGGGGCTTGGTTCGAAGCTGCCTTGGACGGCGCGGCGTCGGTTGCGCTGGCGCCGGGCTCGAGCTTGGCGGCATCAAACGCCGCCGCCAGGGCGGCCGCCGGGTTCGGCGCCCCCGGGTCGCTGCCGATGGCAAGCGGGGCGGCGGCGCCCGCAAGCGACAACTGGCGAATCAACATGTCGGCCAAGCCGGTGCCGCGCTTGGCCAGGTTCTGGCTGGTCTGCTGGTCCAGCATCGAGGTAAACATCTTGCCTTGGCCGCTGTCCATCAGGCCGTCCGAAGGCGTGGCGTCGCGCATGCTCTTTAGCATCATGTTGATGAACATGGCTTCGAACTGGGTCGCCGCCGTCTTCAGGGCGGCCGGATCATTGGCCTTGGCGGATGCGCGCAGCGCGCCCATGCCCTTGACGTCGAGCGCGAGGTTGCCGGACAAGTCGGTTTGGCTGATCATGCTTCCCCCTTAGATGATTTCAAGCTCGGCGCGCAAGGACCCGGCCGCCTTCATCGCTTGCAGGATCGCTAGCAAGTCTTGCGGCGAGGCGCCGATCGCGTTGAGCGCCTTGACCACATCGGCCAGCGAGGCGCCGCCCTTCAGGAGCAGCACCTTGCCGGCGTCCTTCTTGATGTCGATTTCTGCGTTTTGCACCACCGCCGTCTTGCCACCCGAGGCGGGGCCGGGCTGGCTGACCTGGTTGTCGGTGGTGATGGTGATCGTCAAGTTGCCGTGCGAAATGGCGCAAGTGTCGAGCGTGACAGCTTGGTTCATCACCACCGAGCCCGTGCGCGCATTCATGATCACCTTGGCCGCCATCTGGGCCGGGATCACGTTCAGGTTTTCCAGGACACCGAGGAAGGCCACGCGCTGGTCGCTGCTGCTGGGCGACTGCACGCGCACTACGCGCCCGTCGAGCGCGGTGGCGGTGCCGCCGCCGAAATGATTATTGATGGCCTCGACCACCCGGCTGGCGGTGGAGAAATCCGTGTAGTTCAGCTCCAGGCGGATCATGTTGTTCTCGCCCAAGCTGGAGGGGACGGCGCGCTCGACGGTGGCGCCGGCGGAAATCCGGCCCACGCTCAAATGGTTGATCTGCACCGAGCTGCCGGAGCCCGAGGCGCCGACGCCGCCGACCAACACATTGCCCTGCGCCATGCCATAGATCTGGCCGTCGGCGCCTTTGAGCGGCGTCATCAGCAAGGTGCCCCCGGATAAGCCTTTGGCGTTGCCCATCGACGAGACGGTGACGTCGAGAGTCTGGCCGGGCTGGGCAAAGGCGGGCAGCGAAGCCGTGACCATCACGGCGGCCACGTTTTTCAGCTGCAAGGAGGTGCCGCCTTGCGGCAAGTTCACGCCCAGCTGCTGCAGCATCGACACCACGCTTTGCACCGTGAACGGAGTTTGCGTGGTCTGGTCGCCGCTGCCATCCAAGCCGACCACCAAACCGTAGCCCATCAGCTGATTCTCGCGCACGCCGGCCACGCTAACCAAGTCCTTTAGGCGCTCGGCGCGGGCGGGCGCGGCCAGCAGCAAGGCCGCGCACAGGCCAATCAAGCCGATGCAGATGCGGGCGCCGCGCCGGTGGGAGGAGGCGGCCATCATCAGAATGGCAACATGCTTTGGACGAAACGCGACACCATCGACGTCACTTCAGCCTGGTCGATCTGGCTGTTGGTGCGGTATTCGACACGGGCGTCGGCCACCTGGGTCGAGGACACGATGTTGCCGGTGGCGATGGTATCGGGGCTGACCATGCCGGAAAAGCGGATGAATTCGATACCCTTGTTCATGGCGATCTTTTTCTCGCCGGAGACGAGCAGGTTGCCGTTCGGGAGCGCTTCGATGACGGTCACGCCGATGGTGCCGTTGAAGGCGTTGCTGGCGCTCTGGTTGTCGCCGTCGGCGAACTTGCTGGCGGTCGCGGTCGACACGTTGGCGCCCAGGCGGCTTTGCAGCAGGCCCGGCGTATTGAAGCCGACGCTGCCTGACTTGTTGCCGGAGCTGGCGCCGGCCTTCACGGCATCCGTTTTTTCCGTGATCGTGATGGTGATCAAGTCACCCACCAGGCGCGCGCGCCGGTCCTCAAAAAATGGGCGGAAGGCGCTGTTTTGGAAAATAGCGCCGTCTGCTGCGATTTGCGGGGCGGGCGCGGGCGCGCGCGCCGTTGGCGTGCGCTGCACGATGGTGGTGGGCGTGATCGAACATCCGCCCAAGGCCAGAAATAACAAAAAGAGAACCCGTTTCATGACACACTCCCGCGCCGCCCTAGGGGACGGCGCACTAGTTGCTTTACATCTGCGACAGTTTTTCCAACATTTGGTCGGAAGTGGTGATCGACTTGCTGTTGATCTCGTAGGAGCGCTGGGTCTGGATCATGTTCACCATTTCCTCGACCACGTTGACATTCGAGGTCTCGACATAGCCTTGCATCAGGACCCCGGCGCCGCTGATGCCAGGGGCGCTCGTCTGCGGGCTGCCCGACGAACTGGTCTCCGTATACATGTTCTCGCCCATCGATTCGAGCCCGGTCGAATTGACGAAGGTCGACAATTGGAGCGAGCCTAACTGCGTCGTGGCCACGCTGCCGGGCAAGGTCACCGAGACGGTGCCGTCGGACGCCACCGTCAGGCTGAGCGCGTTGGCCGGGACCGTGATCGGCGGCTGCACCACATAACCGCTGGAGGTGACGAGCTGGCCCGTGCTGTTGGTCTGAAAGGAGCCGTCGCGCGTATAGGCAGCGGTACCGTCGGGCATCAGCACCTGGAAATAGCCGGCGCCGTTGATGCACACGTCTTTCGTGTTGCCCGTCGACTGGGGATTGCCCTGGGTGTCGATGCGCTCGGTGGCCACGGCGCGCACCCCGGTGCCCATTTGCAGACCGGATGGCAGCTGGGTTTGCTGGGACGACTGGGCGCCCGGCTGGCGCACATTCTGATACAGCAAATCTTCGAACACGGCGCGCGACTTCTTGAAGCCGTTGGTGCTGACGTTGGCCAGGTTATTGGCGATCACGTCCATCTGCGTTTGCATCGCCTCCAGACCGGTCTTGGAAATCCATAAGGAACGTATCATCTTTTTCTCCCGTTATACGGCGCACCGCGCCAATCCCACCTGTGCATTATGAAGTGCCATGCATCAATTCAAAGTGAGGATCTCAGTGGCTTTTCCGGCGTTGCTCTCGGCATTCTTCAATAAACTCATCTGGGTGTCGAACTGGCGCGCCAAGCTGATCATGTCGACCATCGCATCGACCGGATTGACGTTGCTGCCCTCGAGTGCGGCGGCGACGACGGTGACGGCCGGATCGGCCTCGGCCGTACTGCCGTCGCGCAGGCGGAACAAGCCGTCGTCACCGCGCACCAGCGACTGCTCGGGCGGATTGACCAGCTTGAGGCGTCCTATCACCGTCGTCGAAGCAGGCTTGGTGTCGGTCGCGATGGTGCTCACCGTGCCGTCGCTGGCGATGGCGACCGTCGCCGCGGGCGGCACCGCGATCGGCCCGCCTTCGCCCTGGACGGTCAGGCCGGCGCCCGTTTGCAGCAAGCCGTTGGCGCTGGTGCTTAAGCCGCCGCCGCGGGTGTAGGCTTCGCTGCCGTCCGCCATTTGCACCACCAGCCAGCCCTTGCCCTGCAGAGCCACGTCGAGCGGACGCCCGGTGCTTTGCACCGTGCCGGGCGTAAAATCGGCACCGACCGTCGCATCGACGACGAAGGCGCGGGTCGCCAAGCCGTCGCCTTGCACGGGAACGGCGCGAAACGAGTCGATCTGGGCCCGAAACCCGCTGGTGCTGGCGTTGGCCAGGTTGTTCGACGTCGTGGCCTGCTGTTCCAAGATGTGCTTGGCGCCGGTCATGGCGGTGTAAATGAGGCGGTCCATCTTTTTCTCCTGCTGGGGACGTTGCGATGGGGACGCGCGGGCGCCGCGGATGCCGCGCGCAAACCGCGGACAGCGCGTGCCAAGCTGCCCGCGCCTGCGCGGGCAGCGCGCCCAAGAATTACTGCAAGTTGACCAGCGTTTGCAGTACTTGGTCCTGCGTCTTGATGGTCTGGGCATTGGCCTGATAGGCGCGCTGGGCGACGATCAGATTGACCAGTTCCGTCGTCAAGTCGACGGTCGAACTTTCCACCGCCGACGATTGCAGCGCGCCCAGGCTGCCGGTGCTAGGTTCCCCCACTTGCGGCGTACCCGAGGCCGCGGTTTCGACAAAGGCATTGTTGCCGAGCACGGACAAGCCGCCCGGATTGGTGAAATTGGCCAGCACGATCTGGCCTAGAGCTTGCGACTGGCCATTGCTGTACTGGCCCTGAATGACGCCGTTGGCGCCGGCGCTAAAACTGGTCAAGCTGCCGGCCGTGTAACCGTTTTGCGTCGTCGAGTTGATGCTGGTGGCGGCGCCGTACTGCGTGCTGCCGGCGAAGCTCATGGTCAAGCTGAGCGGCGTGTTCGCGCCCGAGCTGACGGCGATCGGCAAGGTGATCGGCAGGCTGGTCGCGCCACTCAAGGTGCCGTTCGTGTTGAAGGTGAGCGTGCCCGTCGCGACCGCCGGAACGGCGGCGGCAATGGCGGCATCGATTCCGGCCGGGCCGGCGGCGAGAGCAGCCGGCGTATTGGCGGCGGCGGTGATGGCCGCCGCATTGCCTGGCGAGGCAGCAGAGGCCGCGGTACTGGCAGCAAGAGCATACGCTGTGGCGTCCACCGCCAAGGCCGCCGCCCCCGCTCCCGCCCCCTGAGCCGCCAGATATGTCGCGCGCGAGGCTACTGACGGCGCATCGGCCTGGACCGCTGCCGCCACTTTCGCGGCCGCGACTTCGGCGCCGTCCACGGCCGTATATACGTTCCAAGTTCCGGGCGTGGCGGTCGCGACATAATAGGTCGACATCATGTGCGCGCCGCCCAGGCTGTCGAAAACGTCGGTCGAACTCTGCTCATTGTAGCTAGTCGGGTCGTTCGCGTTAAACAGGCCCGTTTTGGGGGCCACGCTGGTCGAATCGAGATTGAGCGCCGTGGCGACCTGGGTCGTGGCCACGGGACTCAAGTCAACATTGGCAATTTGCAGCGGCACGGGCGAGCCGGCCAGGATCTGGCCCGACCCATTGGCAGGGTACCCTGTCAGCTGGGCTCCCTCGGCGTTGACCACGTAGCCGCTCTTGTCGAGCGAAAACTGGCCGTTGCGCGTGTACTCGACGGCGCCGTTGGTGACGGTGCGGAAAAAACCGCCGCCGTTGATGGCAATGTCGAGCGGATTGGTCGTCGTTTCGATGCCGCCTTGGGAGAACTGTTGGGAAATCTGCGCCACCTGGACCCCGATCCCGGCCTGGTTGCCGCCGCCCCCGTTGAGCGAACTCGCATACAGGTCGGCGAACTCGACTGTCGAACTCTTGAAGCCGACCGTGCTTGAATTGGCGATATTGTTGCCGATCACGTCGAGCGATTGCGCCGAGGCGTTCAGGCCGCTAAGTCCCTGCTGAAAAGACATGGTGTTCTCCTGGATTGAAGTATGGGGTGGATCGGACCGGAAATTACATGACCTGCTTGATGGCGGCCAAGCTGACGGCGTTGCCCGCCGATGTGTTGAGCGTCACGCCTTGGGCATTGGTCGAGATGCTGTTGACGGTGCTAAGCCCCAGGGTGGTGGCGTCGGTCAAGGGCACGCCCGCTGCCGTCGCCGCCACCGCAAACGAATAGGTGCCGTCGGGCAGCTGGTTGCCGGAGCTATCCTTGCCATTCCACGTCAAGGGCAAGGTGCCGGCCGCTTGCGGGCCCAAGTCGATCGTGTTGACGGCCACCCCGGCGCCATTCGTGATGGTCACTTTGACGTCGTTGGCGGCCGTGCCCAGCTGCAAGCCGAGGGCGCCGCTGCCGTTCGTGAGGGCCAAGGTGTTGCCCGCGCTCAGCACGCTGTGTCCGATCATGCTAGTTGCCTGCACCGTCTGCGAGGACTGGAAGTCGCTCACCAGCGAACTCAAGGTCGTATTTAACTGGTTGACGCCGGTGACGGTCGACAGCTGCGCCAACTGGCTCGTGACTTGGGCGTTGTCGAGCGGATTCAAGGGGTCCTGGTTTTTCATCTGCGTCACCAACAGTTGCAGGAAATTGCTCTCGTCCGTGCTGACGCTGGCGCTGGCGCCGGCGGCGCCAGCGCTCGAGGTGGCGGCCGTGCTCGGCGCGCCGTTCATGGTCGCCATCAGGGAGCTGGAAATAGCGTTACTTGGGCTAGATATGGTCATGATTGCCTTTGATTATTGGCCGAGCGTTAAGGTTTTCAGCAACAAGGTTTTAGCCGTGTTCATGGCCTCGACATTGTTCTGGTAGGAGCGCGAAGCCGACATCATGTTGACCATTTCATCGACCACGTTGACGTTGGGCATGGAAACGAATCCCTTGCCGTCGGCCATCGGGTTCTTCGGGTCGTACATCTGCCGCAGCGGCGCCGCGTCTTCGATCACTTGCTGCACCTTGACGGCGGTGCCGCCGTTTTCCAGCGGCACCGCCTCGAACACCACCTGCTTGGCGCGGTAGGCTTGGCCACTGGCGCTGGTGGCGCTGTCGGCGTTAGCCAGGTTGCTCGCCACCGTGTTCAGGCGCTGCGACTGGGCGCTCATGGCCGAGCCAGACACATTGAAAATATTAAGTAGGGACATGATTATGGCGAGGCTTGGATGGCCGTCATCATGTTGCGGATCTGCGCGTTGAGCATCGTGATGCCGGCCTCGTAATGAATGCCGTTGTCGGCGAACTGGTTGCGTTCGACGTCCATATCGACCGTGTTGCCGTCGATGGCGCCCTGCAGCGGAGCGCGGTATAACAGGGGGGCGGCGCCCGCTTGGGCGGCGCCCGCTTGGGCGGCGCCGGCGCCGCTAAAGACCACCGCGTTCGGGCTCGAGGCCGGGCTCAGCTGGCCCGGGCCCGGACTCGCTGCGCTCATGGCCCCTTGCAAGGCGCTCGCGAAATCGATGTCGCGCGCTTTGAAGTTGGGCGTATCGGCATTGGCGATATTGGACGCCAATACTTGCTGACGCTGCGAGCGCAAGTTGAGCGCGGCTTGATTAAACTGCAGGTAATCGTCGAGTTTCCCGATCATTTCAGGCTCCGAAAAGAATCGCTGCACCGGGCTCGGCAAGGCGATATGGATGATTGACAGGATCGATGATACGGGCCTTGTGGGCGCCACGATCAGCGGAAAAGACCGCGCTTTGCCACGCTGTTCAAGGTTTCGGGCCGGCCCCGCTTGACTATGATGGTGGCATTCCAAAGGCCCCTTCATGACGAATTTTCCGCTCCTGCTGTTGACCGTTTTAATCTTGAGTTCGCCAGCGGCATCGGCGCAGGCGCCGCGACGCCAGGACGTGGCCGTGCTGCGCCAGGAAGTGCAGCAATTTTTGCAAATTCAGAGCGCCGGCTTGCCGGGCCAGGTCACGGTCACGGTCGGCCCCATCGAGCCGCGCTTGAACTTGGCCGCCTGCCCCGACCCGCAAGCGTTCCTGGCGCCGGGCAGCCGGGCTTGGGGCAAGACCACGGTCGGCGTGCGCTGTGCGGCGCCTTCGCCCTGGACCGTGTATATTCAAGCTAATGTGGCCGTGCTAGCCACCTACATCGCCAGCGCCGTGCCGCTGGCCCAAGGCCAAGCCATCGAAGTGGGCCAACTGATCAGCATGCAAGGCGACTTGACGGCGATGCCGGCCGGCATCGCGACCGAAATGGCCCAGGTGGTGGGGCGCAGCGCGAATGTATCCTTGCCGTCGGGCACCCCCTTGCGCCTCGATACGCTGCGCAGCAGGCCGGTGGTGCTGCAAGGGCAGGTGGTGCGTGTCGTCTCGAGCGGTCCCGGCTTTCGCGTCTCGGCCGAAGCGAGGGCCATCGGCAACGCCAGCGAAGGACAGGTGGTGCAGGTAAGGACGGTGGGCGGGCAGCAAATTAGCGGCGTGGCGAAGGCCGGCGGCCTGGTGGAAGTGGCGTTTTAGCCGGATAATGGAGCGCCGATACGAAGCACTAAAGTTTGGCACGATATGGCCGATAATTGCACATATCCCGGAGAAAAGCTCCAACCAGACGAGGATGATGTTGTGAAAATTACCGATACCGCCAACAGCACGCCGGGCATCACGCCGCTGCCGGCGCCCGCGCCAAGCGCGGGCGCGCCCGCCGCCGAAACGGCTGCCGTTACCGTGAATCCGGGCGCGGCCGCCAACGTGCGCCTGTCCTCCCAGGGCCAAGCGTTAGCTGCCAGCGCCGCCGGCAGCAGCGCCGTGTTCGATACAAAAAAAGTCGAGCGCATCAAGCAAGCCATCGCGGGCGGCCAGTTCCAAGTCAGTTCGGAAAAAGTGGCCGACGGCCTGCTCGACACCGTCAAGGGTTTGCTCCATTCACGTCAACGTTAACGCCAAGGATAGCTAAGTCATGCAACAGAGCGCTCCCATTAGCCGACTTGGCGAAGAACGCCAGGCCATCACGCTCCTGCTCGAGTTGTTAAAGCAAGAACAGCAGCAACTGATCGCAGCCCAGATCGACCAGCTGGGCGAGACGACGGCGCAAAAAGCGCTGCAAATTGCCCAGATGACGCGCTTGGCGGGGGCCCGGCACCAGGCCTTGGCCGCGGCCGGTTTTGCCGCCAGCGAGGCCGGCATGGCGGCCTGGATCGGGGCCGCCAGCGATGCCGCCGGCGCCGCCTTGTGGCAGGAAGTGCTGCGCCTGACGCGGGCAGCCAAGGAATGCAACCGCCTGAACGGCATGCTGATCAACAAACACATGGTGTACACCCGCAGCGCCTTGAATTTCCTGCGCCCGCCCGCCCTGGGCGGCAATATCTACGGCGCCAATGGCTATGCGACGACGGGCCGCGCCAACCGCCGCTTTGTGCTCGGTTAACCGGAACTCCCTCCTTCTAAAGCATCCGGCGCGTTTTCCGCGCCAGCGCTACGCGCATGGCTACCCGAGGCATTAAAGAACATGCTCGCAAGGCCGCAACGAGGACCAAAGGGCTTGACCCCCTCCCGTCCGGTCGGCTTGCGCCTACCTGTCTGCGCAACGCAAACTAGGCAGGGGAATGCGGGGACAGGTGTACCACCGACACCGCTGTTCCACTGAAACCGCCCGCCTTCCTATTTTGCTTCGTTCGGCAGGCCGGTCGGCACTTCCGTCACTGTGTCGGGCAAGCCGGACAAGATGGTGATGGCGACGCGCCGGTTGCGCGCGCGCCCTTCGGCCTCGTCGTTGGAGGCGACGGGCAGGTTGGCGCCGTGGCCGACGGCCGTCAGGCGCTCCGGCGCCACCCCATTGTCGATGAACAGGCGGACCACGGCGCTGGCGCGCACGGCCGACAATTCCCAGTTCGATGCGAACTGCAAGTTCTTGATCGGCTGCTTGTCCGTGTGGCCCTCGACCTGGACCGCGTGCGGGTCGTCCTTGAGGAGAACGGCCACCGCGCGCAGCGCCTCGCTCGAGCGGGAGGTCAGTTTTGCCGCGCCCGGGTCGAACAAAACGCTGGCATTGATCTCGACGCTAACGCCGCGGCTGTTTTGCGTGACCCTGACCTTGCCTTCCTTGACGAGCGGGGCCAAGGTCGACAACAGGTCCTGCGCCAAGCGCCGCATGTGTTCCTTTTCGCGGCGCAACGCTTCGCCGCGCCGCTTGAGCGCGGGATTGGGCAGCGTTAGCGTGGGCGGCGCCTCGATCATGATGGGCGACGGGCCTTGGCGCAGGCCGAAGGCATTGCCTAGAGCGTCCTTGAAGACCCGGTATTTCGCCTCGTTGACGGAAGAGAGCGCGTACATCACGACAAAGAACGCGAACAGCAAGGTAATGAAGTCGGCGTAGGAAATAAGCCAGCGGTCATGGTTGTCGCCCTCCTCGTCAAACTTTTTGCGCGCGCGCCGGTACATGACCTTAATACTCGCGCAGCAAGCTGGCCACGCGCTCTTCGATGACGCGTGTATGGTCGCCGCTGGCAATGTCGTAAAACACGGCCGCCATCAGCTCTTGCTGCTGCACCGAGTGCGCCAAATGCGCCTTAAGCTTGTTGGCGACCGGTAGAAAAAACAAGTTGGCCAAGCCCACGCCGTAGATAGTGGAGACGAAGGCAACCGCGATGCCGCCCCCTAGTTTGCTGGGATCGGTGAGGTTTTCCATGACGTGGATCAGGCCCAGCACCGCGCCCAGAATGCCGATGGTGGGCGAATAACCGGCCGCCGCCTCCCAGATCCGGACCGCCTGGCGCTCGGCCGCCTCGAGGGCGCTGATCTCGACGTCGAGCAGTTGGCGCAGCTTGTCGGGGGCGATGCCGTCGATGACCATGCGCAGGCCCTTGACGACCAAGGGATCGACGTTCGAATCGAGATACCGTTCCAGGGACAGGGGGCCGTCGCGGCGCGCACTCATGGCCCAGGCATTGATGTCGCGCGCCAGAGCGGGGCGCAGGTCCGAGGGCGGGACAAAGACCCAGCGCAGCATGACGACGCCGCGCACAAACGCGGGCAGCCGCGTTTGCAGCAGGACCGCGCCGGCGGTGCCGATGACGACGATGGCGAAAGCGGCCGGCTGCAGCAGAGAGGCCAGCTTGCCGCCGTCAATGCCCTGGCCGATCAAGACCCCGGCCGCGGCCAGCAAGAGGCCGGTTACGCTGGCCCAGTCCAAGCCTGCTCCCGCAATGTGGACCGCAGGCGCGCCACGGCCTGGGTATGGAGCTGCGACACGCGCGACTCGGACACGCCCATCACCGCTCCGATTTCCTTCAAATTTAAGTCCTGTTCATAATAGAGGCCCATCAGTATCTTCTCGCGCGGCGGCAAAGCGTCGATCGCATCGATCACGGCTTGGCGAAAATCCGTGTCGAGCAGCGCGCGCAAGGGATCGCTGTCGGTGTCGACGCAGTGGCGGTCGAGGAAGCTGTCGTTGCCGTCGGGATCCTTGAAGTCCTCGTAATACACCAGTTGGTGGCCGCCACCGTCAGAGAGCATGTCCTGGTACTCCGTGAGCGACAGGTTGAGCAGCTTGGCCACTTCCGATTCGCTGGGGGGATGGCCCAGGCGCTGCTGCAAGGTGCTCATCGCCACCTCGATCTTGCGCATGTTCTGGCGCATGCTGCGCGGCATCCAGTCGCTGCTGCGCAGTTCGTCTAACATCGCGCCGCGGATACGCAAGACGGCATAGGTCTCGAACTGGGCGCCATGCGTGTCCTCGTAGCGGTTGATGGCGTCGAGCAAGCCAATCATCCCGGCCTGCACCAAATCGTCCACTTCCACGGAAGGCGGCAATTTTGCTTTCATCTGGTGCGCCAGACGCTTTACCAACGGGATGTGCTCCGTCAGCAAATAATCCTTGTCCGTTTTCCCTTTGGCCGTGTACATCATCGGTTATGCTTGGTTAGGCGCTAAAATGGCTGTTGCTCCCAGTGCGAAAAGACGGTACCGCCGAGAGGGCGAAGCGCCCCGCCAGCTGGCGGAACGCGACCGAAGCCCCGGCCAGCGGAAAGGCATCGACCACGGCGCGTCCCAGTCGCGCCGCGCGGTGCAGGTATTCATCGGCCGGCACCGAACCCATGGAAGTCAAGTTGACCGCCAAGTAGCGGCTCGCCGCCTGCGCCATATTATCGTATACCACCTTTGCTTCCAATTCGGAAGCCCCGGTCACCAGAATGCCGAACGGGCGCCGCCCCAATTCCTGATTCAAGCGCTTGATCATGGAGTAAGCGGCCTTGATCGAGGTGGCGCTGCTGGACACTTGCACCACGATCTCGGAGGACGCCATGATCGGCACCGGAAAAGTCGCGCCGTCGAAGTCGCCGTCGACGATCACGATGCCGGTCTGCTTGACTAGCACGTCAAACGCCTTGGCCAGGCGGCGCGCCTCGTCAGGGTCGGCCGCGCGCGCGCTATTGGGCAGCATCGAGACCACCCCGAAACCCTGTGGCACCTGGTGGATCACCTGATTGAGGCCGCATTCCTGGCGCGCGACGTCGAGCAGGCTGGCGCCGCCCGCCACGCCCAGGCGCGAGGCGACGCCGTGCGCGCTGGCGCCGGCATCCACTAGCAACAAGTTGTTGCCGGCACGCGCCAGCGAGGCGCCCAGATTGACCAGCATGGCGCCTTTGTCGTCTTGCGGTGTGGCCGACAAGAAGGTGACGATGCGCGGCTTGGGGCCAGCTAACATCCGGCGCAGGCCCTCGGCCTGGTCGAAATCGAAATTAGCCAAGATGAACCTCGCGCAAGGTACGGTCGTTGCAGGCGTGGCTGGCGCCCGCCATCAGCAGCGGCAATTCCGCATCCAGATACTGCGCGGCCGCGGCGTCGCGTTTGAGTTTGAAGGCGCGGTCGATCAGGTAAGCGCTGTCGGCCAGGTGCAAGTCTTCCGGCACGCGCTGGCCGTTCGAGATGTAATGCAGCTTGAGCTTTTGGCGGATCACGACGTCGAGCACATTGCCGATCGAGGCTGCTTCATCGAGCTTGGTCATGATGCAGCCGGCGAGGCCGCTGCCCTGATAGGCTTGCACCACTTCGTTCAAGGTTTCCTGGGTCGAGGTCGCGTTCAGGCACAGCAAGCGCTTGACGTCGGCGCCGCTGCCTTGCAACATGGCCACCTGCTCGGTCACCATCTGGTCGCGCTGGCTAACGCCAACCGTATCGATCAGCACCGTATGTTTGTTTTTCAGTTCGCGCAAGGCGATGCGCAGATCGGCCTCGTCCTTCACCGAATGGACCATCACGCCCAAGATCTTGCCGTAGATGCGCAACTGTTCGTGGGCGCCGATGCGGTAGGCGTCGGTGGTGATCAGGGCCAGCTGCTCGGCGCCGTGGCGCATCACGCAGCGCGCCGCCAGTTTCGCCGTGCTGGTCGTCTTGCCAACGCCGGTCGGGCCGACCAGCGCGAACACCCCGCCCTGCTCGAGCATCGCGTCTTCATTGGCGACCGTGTTCAAGTTGCGCTGCAAGACGCTCTTGATCCAGGCCAGGCTGGCTTGGGCGTCGCGTCCGGGCGGCAGCTTTTCGATCAGATAACGGGCCAGGCTGGCGCTGAAACCGGCGGCCAGCATCTGCCGCAAAACGGCCGCTTTTTGCGGCTCGCGCTGCTGAACCGAGCCCCAGGAAATTTCAGCTAGCTGGGTTTCCATCATGCCGCGCATGGCGCGAATCTCGCTCATCATGCCGCTCATTTCGACGGCTGCGCTGTCCTTGGCCTGCGCTACGGCGGCCGCCATCAGCTGCGACATGTGCGCCATGTCGAGGCCGGCAGCCGGCTGGCGCGGCGCCAACGGGGCGCCATGGTGCGAGCGCGCCGGCGTCATGTCGGACGCGCCCGCAAACGGCGCCAGCGAGGCCATGTCGTCATTGGCCAGCGCCAGGATCTCGACCATGCCATCGGTGGGACGGTTCGACAAGATGACAGCATCCGGGCCGAGCGCCTCACGCACCTTGCGCAGCGCCTCGCGCGACGTCGCGGCCGTGAATTTTTGCACGTTCAAGGGCGCCCCCCCGCTGTGGTGGGGAGCTTGCGGGGAGCTTGCATCGTTCTGTTGGGCCATCATGTACTCCTGTTACGCGCAGCGCGCCTACGACATGAGGCGCAAAATGATCTGACAGGTCGATTATTGACGATGCATGAGGCATGCGATCGATGGAACAGGCGCCAAAATGGCCCGCATTTCAACTTTGCCGCTTAGCTACTCGGCGCCGCCCTAGCCCCGCCCTTGGCGGTGCTCGATCCGGTCGGACGCCTGGCTAAGCGCGCTCTCCTAACAGGCTTCTCCAACGCGTTCGAGAAACGATCGCGCAGCTCGCCGATGGCAAACTGGGGCGCGCCAAAATAGGGCGCTGTTTGAGGACGTGAGGACGCCTCTACTGCGCGCCCACGAGCGCCGTGACCCGTATCGTCTTGGTTTCCGGGATCTCGGAGTGGGACAACACTTTCATTTGCGGCAAGGCGCGGTGCAGGAAGCGCGACAGCAAGGAGCGCAGCGGCCCCGGCACCAGAAGCACGGGCGTCAAGCCCAGCGCCTCTTGCTTGGCGCAGGCTTGACCGGCCTGCAGCGCAATGGTATCGGCCAGGCCCGGCTCGATTCCGGCCCCGTCCGGCCCGCTGGCCGCCAAGGCTTGCATCAGCAGGCGCTCGAGGCGATTATCGAGGCTCATGACGGACAATTCGGCCGCGCCCGGAAATAGCTGCTGCACGATGGCCCGCCCCAGGGCAATGCGCACCAGTGCCGTTAGTTCATTCGCGTCCTGGGTATGCACGGCGTGCTCGGCCAGGGTTTCGATGATGGAGCGCATGTCGCGGATATGCACGCCTTCGACGAGCAGGTTTTGCAGGACTTTTTGCAGCGTCGACAAGGAGACCAGTTTTGGCACCAGGTCTTCCACCAGCTTGGGCGCCTCCTTGCCCAGATGGTCGAGCAGCGCTTGCACTTCGGCCCGGCCCAGCAGTTCCGCGGCATGGCTCGTGATCAGATGATTCAAATGAGTCGCCACCACGGTGCCCGTGTCGACCACGGTATAGCCCATGCTCGAGGCTTGGTCGCGCAACCCGGCCTCGATCCACGTCGCGGGCAGACCGAAGGCGGGATCGCTGGTCAGAACGCCCGGCAAGACGCCGCTCGCCATGCCCGGGTTGATGGCCAAGAACTGGCCGCTGAAGGCCTCGCCGCTACCCATTTCGACGCCCTTCAGAGTGATGCGGTAAGCCGATGGCTTTAATTCCAGGTTGTCGCGGATATGCACCGGCGGCGCCAGGAAACCGACATCCTGGGCAAATTTTTTGCGTATGCCTTTGATGCGCTTGAGCAACTCGCCGCCTTGAGTCTTGTCGACTAGCGGAATCAGGCGGTAGCCCACTTCCAGCCCCAGCGTGTCGACGGGCATGATGTCTTGCCAGCTCGCTTCTTCCTGCTCCGGCGCCGGCGCCGGCAAGGCCGCGGCCGCTGACTCTAGGGATCCCACCCGCGCCACCTCCTGGGCACGCTTACTTAGGAGGTAAGCCGAGCCGCCCAGCACCGCCGCTAGCAGCAGGAACACGAAGTTGGGCATGCCGGGAATCAATCCCATGCCGCCGATGATGCCGGCCGTGATATACAGCACTTGCGGCTTGGCGAACAGCTGGCCCACGAGCTGGGTTCCGATATCTTGTTCACTCGCCACGCGGGAGACGACGATACCGGCCGCCGTCGAGATGATCAAGGATGGAATTTGCGCCACCAGGCCGTCGCCGATGGCGAGCAAGGTGTAGTTCTTGAGCGCCTCCGCAAAACCCATGTCGTGCTGCAGCAGACCGACGATCAAGCCGCCGACGATGTTGATCACGGTGACCATGATGCCGGCCACGGCATCGCCGCGCACATATTTGCTGGCACCGTCCATGGCGCCGTAAAATTCAGCTTCCTGCGCCACTTCGGTGCGGCGCCGGCGCGCCTCGTTCTCGGCGATCAAGCCCGCATTCAGGTCGGCATCGATCGCCATCTGCTTGCCCGGCATCGCGTCCAGCGCGAAACGGGCACCCACTTCGGCGATCCGGCCTGCGCCCTTGGTCACGACGGTGAAGTTAATGATGGTCAAGATAATGAAGACGACGATACCGACCGTGTAGTTGCCGCCGATGAGGAAGTGGCCGAAAGCTTCGATCACCTTGCCGGCCGCGTCGGCGCCGGTATGGCCTTCAGTTAGCACGACCCGCGTCGATGCCACGTTGAGCGACAGGCGCAGCATGGTACTGACCAGCAAAACGGTCGGAAAGGCCATGAAATCGAGCGGCTTGACCGTATACAAGCTGGTGAGCAAAACGATGATGGCCAACGCGATGTTAAAGCTAAAGAAGATGTCGAGCACGAAGGCCGGCAAAGGCAAGACCATCATGGACAGCAGCATGACGATGATGATCGGTGCGGCCACCCCTTTGCCACCGCCCGACATTGCGCTTAGCCAGGCCGGCATTTTCAAAGTGTTCATGGCGTGCTTCCTTTATTCGTGTCCATCTTTGTTTGCGAGGCCGGGTTTTGCGGGTCCAGTTCCGGCGGCACGGCCAGCTTGGTCGGCCGCTCGGGACGGGCGCCGCCGTTCTTGCCAAACGAGCGCAACTGGAACACGTAGGCCAGCACTTCGGCCACCGCCGCGTACAGCGCCTCCGGGATCTCGTCGCCGATGTCCGTATGCTTATGCAGCGCGCGCGCCAGCGCCGGCGCTTCCAGGATAGCGACCTTGTTGGCGCGGGCAATTTCACGGATTTTTTGCGCCACTTCGTCGCTGCCCTTGGCCACGACTTGCGGCGCGCCGCGCGCCCCGTCGGCGTATTTCAGCGCCACGGCATAGTGGGTCGGGTTGGTGACCACCACGTCGGCCGTGGGCACGGCCGCCATCATGCGCCGCTTGGCCATGGCGCGCTGCATCTGGCGGATCTTCGCTTTCACTTGCGGGTTACCATCGGACTCCCTGGTTTCCTGGCGCAATTCCTGGCGCGTCATCTTGAGCTTGTTGGCGTAATGCCAGATCTGGTACGGCGCGTCGATGGCGGCGATCAGGCCGAGCGCGCCGACAATGGTCAAGAAGGCGCTGATGAGCAAGCTAACGAGATGGGCGCTGCCCGATCGCAGCGGCTCGACCGACAACCCCAGCACCGCCTCCCTTTGATGCCTGACGACGAGATACGCGACGACGCCAACGACGATGGTTTTGGCGATCGCTTTCAGCAATTCGACGAGAGCGTTCGGCGACACGATATTGGCCAAGCCCTTGACGGGGTTGATCTTCATGAAGTTGGGCAAGACGGCTTTTGCGCTAAACAACCAGCCGCCTACCAGCAGCGGCGTCGCCAGCCCGACCGCCATCACGACCGCCGCTAGCGGCAGGCACGACAGCAGCAGGCTGCCGACGTCGTTGACGACGCGGTGGATCAGGACATCGGAGTTAAATATCTGCTCGCGGTCAAGCGCCAGGCCCGACACCAGCGCGGCCATCAGGCGCCGCACCACCCCTTCTCCGGCGAACCAAAGAGTGCAGCCGGCCGCCATCAGCACGGTAAACGTGGCCAGCTCGCGCGAGCGCGGCACGTCGCCATCTTCACGCGCCTGCTCGAGGCGCTTGGCGGATGCGGATTCAGTCTTTTCTGCGTCGCTATCTTCTGCCATGGTCCGTTCCCGTTATCCCTATGCGCACAGAAAGCACACTGGGAGCATGCCATTATTGGCGCGGCCGGGGCGGCGCCATCGGCGGAACAAACGCGGAAAGATCCTCCTGTTCCGTGTTACCTAATGGAAACCTAATGGAAATTGTGGCAAGCCCGGCGCAGCAGCCGACCGGGACCCACGCGCCGTCCTAGAATGTTGCCAGTTTCAATAGGAAAGAAAAGTCGATCAAGGCGCAGCATGGCGTTGCGCCCGCGACGCCTTCTTAGAGCGACGCCAATTGGTCCAGCTGAGTCTGATCGAGATAACACCACTCGCCCTCGTCTAAGGCAAGCGATTCCAAGGTCAAATTGCCGATTGCGGCCCGGTGCAAAGCGCTGCAGTGGTGGCCGGCGGCCGCCAGCATGCGCTTGACTTGGTGGTATTTGCCCTGTTCCAGCACGATTTCGAGCACGTGCGGAGCGCGCTTTTCGCACACCAGCGCGGCCAGCGGCGCCACTTCGTCTTGCAGCTGCACGCCGGAGAGCAGCAGGGCGATCAATTCGCAGGTCACGGGCTCCTCTGTGGTGGCCAGGTAAATCTTGGGAACGTGACGCTTGGGCGAGGATTGGGCATGTATGAATTGGCCATCGTCCGACATCAGCAACAGGCCCGTCGTATCGTGATCGAGGCGCCCTACCGGTTGCACTTCGCGCCAGGTAAATTGCTCTGGCAACAAGGTCAGCACGCCCGGGTGGTGGCTGGGCTTGCGCGAGCACTCAAAATTGGCGGGCTTGTTGAGCGCGAGATACACATGCTCGCGGTAGAGCCACGGCTCGTCGAAAACGTCGAGCACGAGCTGGTCGGTGTCGAGGCTGACACGGTAATCGCTGGCGGCGACGCCATTGATGCTCACCTCGCCATCCTCGATGAGGGTGCGACAATATTTACGTGTGCCAAAACCCTGCGATTGCAGGATGCGGTCTAGGGATAATTTGCTCATGGCGAGACTGTACCAGAACGGGCATCGGCCGAGAAGGCGGCCCCGGCCCTATCTTGGGCGACGCGGGTCAGGATGGGCCCTGTTTCCGCGCCGCCGATTGCGCCCCTGCCACGGCACGTGCCGGCATGCATTTAAGTAACATCTGGCGTGTGGTTTTTCGGACGCGACGATCAATTCCGGCACGGCTCTTAAACTGTGAGAGAAAAAAACGTCTTGCGCATGCACGATTGTGCCGATGTTTAGGCATTCTCTTTGAGCCAGATCAATTGCCTTCGAAAATTCGTCGTTACACTCTGTCTTGTGTAGGAATCGGCTTAACGCGTTAGGATTTACCGGATAGCGTTAAGAACCATTGCAGAGCTGTTCTCCAAGGATCCGTATGTCACAGTTCAAAGAAGAAGTTTTTTTTGGCGCAGTCACACCAGCAGCAGCAGCAGACGCCCGCCGCCAACGGGCGAGCGAGCAAGCGGCCATGCACAGCACGCGGGTAGCGTTGGCCCGTTGGACCAGTGGTCATAGCGAAATTGAGATGCAGGTGGAAAAAGCCTTGCGCCCGAGCAGCCAGGCGCGCTGGCACGACGCCGCGCACGCCCATTTCATGGCATGGCTGGCCGCTGGCGGCTTTGGCGCCGACGGCATGGACGAGGCGGATCCAGCCGACCAGCTGCCGCGGCACGAATCGATGCTTGCCAGAGAACATGCGCGGGACGACGCGCAAGTACGCCTCGACCCGCACGCGCGGTTAATGGGGGCGAGCTGTTAGTTTGCCTATGGTCGCCCTGCGTGCGGCCACAAGCAAGTCATGACCGTGGACGTTATGACCGTGGCGCTGGCGGTTGTCAGGTTTTCTGCCCAGGTTTCCTGCCCCATGCTGCGCTGCCGGGTGAACGGGCAACTCAAAGAGCAGCCTTACGAGACAGTCCCGGCCTTATGGTTCCAACTTAGGCTCCAATTTACAGCGCCAAGATTCTTGGCGCACAACGAAAACAGCGGCATTGCGCCGCTATCTTCTGTCCCCAATTGCAGGACTACTGTGAGGAATTGTAATTCTCTCAATGCCGCATCAAGATGCGGTCGGTAGTTCTTCTAGCATACATCTAGGCTGTACTGGCAAAAATAGATGATGTATCTCGTCCCCCTTTAAATGCTTTACACTTTCACTATAGTTCACGACGTAAAATATTCAAGCCAAATTTTGCCAGCCGGATATTCTGGCACTGTTTGCTGGCACAACCGCCCTAGGAGCCTGTCGGACTT
>PKWL01000149.1 GCA_003133225.1 Janthinobacterium sp. | reverse complement strand
TAGCGAGTTTTGCAAGAGGCTCCTTATTCATCTAATTTCCATGTGGAAGAGAATGATCAATTCCTTGAGTAGACTTTATTTACGATTTGGGAATTTTCAGTTTGCCGGGTTAATTTTGTTGGGTGCAGCAAGCAGCCTGACATGGGCGGCGCCTGAAGAAATTCAAGTTTACATGGACGAAATGAACGCACCAGGCGAATTTGGGCTTGACCTGCACAATAACTACGTACTTTCCGGAAGCAGTACACCGGAATATCCAGGGGCGCTACCTCCCAGACATGTATTCCGCTTGACGCCAGAGTTGTCGTATGGACTGACGCCCAGTCTGGAATTGGGTGCCTATGTCCTCAATACCGTTGATCCGAGTGGATCCAGCAACGTAGATGGGCAGAAAATTCGTTTGAAATATATTGCGCCGAAAGATCCGGGCCAAGCTTATTTTGTTGGAGCCAATCTTGAGGTCGGCCGGGTCGCGTATCTGCTTAATCAAAATCCATGGAACGGCGAACTAAAAGGGATTATCGGAATTCGATCCGGTCGATGGACTTACGCCGCCAATGCAAATATCGACTGGAAAATTTCCGGCCCGGCCTCCGCTCCCACCACGTTCGATCTGGATTCCAAGATCTCTTACAAGACGAATTATGGTTATGACGTCGGGCTTGAAAGCTATAACGAACTTGGCGAGGTCCAACACATGGGTGAGCTAAACCGGCAGAGTCAGACGCTCTATGGCGTGATTGACACGTCGGTTCATGGATGGGGCTTGAACCTTGGGGTGGGGCGAGGATTATCTTCAGTATCGGATTACTGGACTCTTAAGGCAATAGTGAGCGTACCAATTGGGAAGTAGTTGGGGCAATAAAGCAGCATGGCGCATGCCGTGACGGTTCAGGAAGTTAGGGCTCCATGCCGTTTGGTGTGGAACTTGATGCCCGTCACGATAACGCCTAATGGAATGGTGACGCGAGACGGCGGGTTGCAAAGGGTTCGAGGAAGATGCTTGAGTTTGGACATGCGCAGGCAGGCGATGGCCACAAAGTTGTTTACGGCTCAAAAGCCCCTGACGGCAGTCTTGGCCTGCTGTAGCATGCCATTCATTGCTTCCACGTAGGCCTTGCTGCGTCACCGAACGGAGACTCTGTCGGATCTGAAGGGGGTGGCGCGGCGGCATCGTTTGCATCGTAGTCAAGATGTGGCGGCGCCTGGATGGCGTCGTTCTGGGTTGAAACGTGGTGTCGAGCAAGAATGAATTTCGACGCCGTAGCGTCGAGGACAGTTTGTGGCCGCAACAAAAGAAAATCTCGTTTCACGGCAGTATCCGCTGGCCGAGCCGGCCTCGCACTGACCAAGCGCGCGCCCGGCCAGCCAGTCAATCCTCTCGTCAAGGAACTCTACATCCTCAGTCGCGATGGCCAAAATCCATGTTGCCGGCGAGGACGCGTTTCTGCCCTTGATCGCGGGCCAGATCGCTGTGCAGTTAAGCAAGCTCGACTAATATGACGTCGTCATCATGCATGGCAGTCATTCAAGCATAGACCCTCGGCTATTCAGGTTGGATTTAACAATCGCACCTATTATAAGAACATAAATAAGAACATAAATAAGAACATAACTAGCTTAAAACGCAACGCAGTAATGGATTTTCATCAGACCGGCGGGCTCGATACCGACCTGGGAGCAGTAACTCAATAAGCCATAAAAATTATTCAGAGACAAATGAAGGAGACCAAAATGGAAAATAACTCACGTCGCAAGCTGATTCTTGGTTCCGTCGCTTCCCTGCCGTTGCTGGCAATGGGCAAGCTCGCTTACGGGGGTGAAAAGAGCGAAATTGACATTGCCCGCGACCGGATGATCGAAGGCAAGCGGTTCAAGGTTTATTACAAGAACAAGTTTAACCTTGAAGGCTTGCCGCGTTACCAGCCCCGGCAGAAGGTATCCGGCACGATCCGCATGTGGGGCGCGAATTACTTTACCGACAGCCCATTGGCCAGCTATTGGGAAAATGAGTTCCGAAAATGGCACCCGGATGTCAAATTCGACTTCCATTTGCGTAGTAGCCAACACGCGATCTCGTCGCTGATTTACGGCGTGTCCGACATCAGTCCATTGGGCCGGCAAATCACGAATGCCGAAAGGCTCGCTTTTCAACGTGAATTCAATTACCAGCCGTTGGGCATCATCTGCGTGACCGGGAGTCAGACTTTGTCGGGCTGGAATCCTGCCATTGGCATTTTCGTTAACAAGAAAAATCCCATCGCTCACCTCTCGCTGGAACAGCTCGACGGCATTTTTGGCGCGGAACGCTCCGGCGGCTGGAGCGGAATTCAATGGGATGAATCAATCGCGCGGGGCCCGGAAAAAAATATCCGCAGCTGGGGGGAACTTGGCCTGACTGGGGAATGGAAGGACAAGCCAATCCGCATCAAGGGATATACGCTCAAATACAATTTCCCTGACGAGATCCACACGAAAGTATTCAAAGGCGGATTCAAATGGAATGAGAAGCTGCAAGAGTATTCCAACAAGACCAATGCCGATGGCAGCCTGTACATCGCGGCGCAGCAAATGATGGACGATCTGGCCAAGGATCCGTATGCGATCGCCTACATCGCAGGCGGAATTTCGATCATGCCGCCGCAGGTCAAGGTGCTGGCGCTTTCCGAAAAGGACGGCGGCCCGTACGTCGAGCCTACTATCGAGAATATTCAGAACCGGAGCTATCCGATGTATGCCGATGTCTTCATGTTTACCAATCGTGATCCGAGCAAGCCGATGGCGCCAAAAGAGAAGGAGTTCTTGCGCTACATCCTCAGCCGCGAGGCCCAGGAACAGGTCATGCGCGATGGAAAGTACCTTCCGCTGACCGCCGAGGTCGTGCGTGAAGAGTTGAAAAAGCTCGAGTAATGTGCTGGCGCGGGAAGAGCAGGGCAGAAGCCGGCTAGGCGCCACGCCAATTTCCCCTTTGCGCTGAGGAGGGACCGGTTCGCGGGCATCTTTCGAATATCTTCACCAACTTAATTAATAATAGCCATGAGAGTATCTATGAACCGTACCAAATATCTGTCGCGTTGTCTTGCCGGGCTTGCGGTGGCCCTGCTGACGACAAATATCGCTGTTGCGGCACCAGAAAATGCGGAGCCTGCACCGGGTGTCTACGTCCCCGTTAAATTTGATCTGAGTGCCTTGCCGTCCTATAAGCCAGAGAAAATGGCCCTCGGCGTGATCCGCATCTACGGCACCCCGCTGGAGTCGCTGGTCGGCCGTTTGGCCAACGAATTCCGTTCCAAGCAGGGCCATGTCCGCTTGCAGTCCTACCTGGTCAACACGTCCCAGGCATTCGCGGGACTGCTGACCGGCGAAGCCGATATCGGCATCATGGGCCACCGCGCCTGGCAAAATAGTCTGGTCGGATTCGATCGCGCTTTCGGTTATGCGCCGTTGGAGGTCAAATTCGGCACCGGCTCCTTCGACGATCCGGAAGGCTCGACGCCAGGCCTGATGTTCATCGTCCACAAAGACAATCCATTGAGCGGTCTCACGCTGGACCAGATCGACGGCATCTTCGGCGCCCAGCGCACGGGCGGCTGGGTTGGCACCAAATGGTCGAAGTTGGCAGCGCGCGGACCCGAGGGCAACATCAGGACCTGGGGCCAGCTTGGACTCAAGGGTGAGTGGGCCGACAAGCCGATCCATGTGCACGGTTCGGATGTCACGCTAAGCAATTGGGCCGATCTCATCGAAAAAGTCGCTTTCAAGGGCGGCAAGAAATGGAATCCGGCGCTAAATGAAGGGCCACGTGCCGATATCGCATGGAAGGCGCATGGCAAGACGCGCGACCAGCAGATTATCGCGCGGGTGCAGGACGATCCGCTGGCCGTCGGTTTCATGTTCCAGCGCGTCGTCAATTCGACCAAATCGAACGTCAGGGTACTGCCGCTGGCGGCGACTACAGGCGGGCCGTACATCGTGCCTAGCGCGCAGTCGTTTTTTGATGGCAGTTATCCCATGCACAACAACGTCTATCTGTATTTGAATCGAGTGCCGGGCCAGCCGCTGGCCGTGCGCGACAAGGAGTTCCTACGCTTCGTGCTGAGCCGCGAAGGTCAGCAGATCGTTGCCGACAGCCGCATCTTCATCCCGTTGAACGCGGCGCAAGTGCAGGCCGAACTGAAGAAACTCGACTAACCGATTATCCGAAAATGCACAGCAAAAAAATTATGAAAATGCAGACTACTTTAGATCGCATCGCGCCCCGGATCAGCTCGGCGGCGCTATTTCTGACCTTGGCCGTTGGCAGCGGGTTGGTGGCCGCCACAACACCGGCTCCATCGTCGCTGCCCGACTACAAACCACTGCAGCAAGTGTCGGGGACTTTGCGCAGCCGGGGTGACGACCAGATGGCCACGCTGATGAAGTATTGGCAAAAGGGCTTCAGCAAGTACCAGCCGAATATCCGCTTTGAAGATACCCTCAAGGGCAGTGATTCGGGCGTGTATGGACTGGAAATGCGCACTGCCGATATCGCAGTGATGGGTCGTCCGATCAATCCGTTCGAGCGCTACGGCACCTACGAGCGTTCTTGGACTTACCCGGTCGAGATCGAAGTGGCGACGGGCAGTGTCGCGACCCCCGCGAAATCGGCGGCCTATGCGATTCTGGTCAATAAGGACAATCCCTTGTCCAAACTCACGTTGAAAGAGCTCGATGGGATTTTCGGCGCCCAGCGTCAGGGCGGTTGGAATGCCTTGAGCTGGGATGAAAAATCGGCCCGTTCAAGCGCCGGGAACATCCGCACCTGGGGCCAGCTTGGCGTCAAGGGCGCATGGGGCGACAAGCCGATCCATGTGTATGGTCCGCCTCTCCTGGGTTCCGGTTCAGTCACGTTTTTCCAGTCGCGGGTACTGGCCGGCGGGGCGATGTGGAATGAAGACTTGCGCGAGTATGCCGATAGCAAGGAATTGATCGCGGATCTGGGCAAGGATCCATATGGCATTGCCTACACGGAACTCCCGACCGCGAGCCCCGCTGTCAAGCCGGTCGCGCTCGCCGAGACGCTAGCTGGACCTTTTGTGAAGCTTAGCAAGAGCAGCGTGGCGGATCGCAGTTATGCATTGGCGCGGCCGGTCTACATCGACTATACGATCGACAACGTGAAGAGCGAACTAGCCAATCCGCGCGTCGACCCCAAGGTTCATGAATTCTTGCGCTACGTCCTGAGCAAACAAGGGCAGCAGGATGTGGTGCGCGCCGGCGCCTATTTCCCGCTTACGCCTGCCATGGTCCAAAAGCAGTTAAGGAAGCTAAATTCGAAAAAATTTCCACCAGAGCAGTTGCTGTTGACGGACTGAACGTTTTCGGCGAACGGGCGGATCAACATTGCATGTACCGAAAAAATATTGACAGGAATTTCCATGAAGAACCAATCCAAAACACGTTTCATCGCAAGTTATTTGACCATGGGACTGCTGGCCGGGGGCAGCACTCTCGCAGCAGGGCTAGCGCTGGGCGGTGAACAATTGACTAAGGTCAGAGTCGCCGTTGACGAGGATCCTATCGTCCAGCGCCTAGCGACTAGTCTTGGCTACTTCAGGCAAGAGGGGCTGGAAATTGTGCCGGTAAAAGTCGAGAGCTTCTCCAAGGAAGACTACTTGATGCAAGAGCCGCTGATAAAGGGCCAGATCGATGCCTCATACCATTGGTTCAATCACGCCGTATTTGGCGCGCGCCACGGCCTGCCGATCAAGGCGGTCATGGTATTGAACGATGCGCCAGGCATGACCGTGATGGTCGCCAATCGCGTCAAGAGCCAGATTAAAAGCGCCGCCGATTTTAAAGGCAGGAACGTTGCCGAGGGGGCCGGTTATGGCACCAAGAGTGTGCTGACCGGTTATTTGACCAAGCAGGCCGGTTTGGCGCCGCATAGCTATACTCCGGTGATGCTCAAGCATGATGGCCGCCAGGTCGCCGTCATCCAGGGCCTCAAGGAAGGCAAAGTAGATGTGATGACATTCCAGGAACCGGACGTCGCCGCGATCATTGAGACTGGCCTGGTGAGTACGCTTTATGACCTCAACAGCAAGGAGACTACGGCCAAAGTATTGGGTTCTGCGTGGCCGGCGCAGTCAATCCTGATGGCGCCGAAATTCATCGAAGCCCATCCGGATAGGGTGCAGCATCTGGTTAACGCGTATGTGAGAGCGATGCGCTTCATTAACAGCCACACCTTGGACCAGATCGTCGAAAAATTGCCGGCCAGTTATTTCAAGGGCAAGGATCGCCTGGCGGAAATCAAGTACATCAAGAATACCCTGCCGACGTACGCGAAAAATGATTATTCGTTTGCGCCGGCCGCAGTGCAATTGGTGGTGGACTCAGTCAAGGCATCGAGTTTCGACAATAGCGTTGAAGGCCGCTGGCGTGGCGAAGGCAAGAATGCGAATCTGAGCGCCGGGGAGCTCTACACCAATCGCTTCGTCGAGCAGGCAATGAAGGAAATTAAGTAATTTGACTCGACAATTGCCACCCCCTGCGCATCCTCTTCGTAGAAGATGATTTCTCCCTAGGCGAAACGATCCACGCCGCGCCGTGGATCGGGTAATGGGGGGCGATTCCGCGGATACCGCCTTGGCGGCGCATACTATGACGGCATGCTCCTCGACCGGGGATTGCCTGGGCTATCCGGCGACAGGCTCCTGGCTAAGCTGCGATGGGCCGAGAATCTGGCGCTGGGGCTAATTAGCACGCCTTGAATAGGCTGAGGGAGCACGTACAAGGTCTTGATTTGAGAGCTGACGATTATCCTGTCAAACCGTTCGATATGGGAGAAATGTCGGCGCGCATACTGAGCTGCGGTGCGACGGCATGTCCTGCACGCTGATAATGTAATCCGGCACGCTGATCGCGAGATGAATATCGGCGAAAAAAATTTCACGCTTCGCGGCGAACCGCTAATCCTGACTGCGCGAGAATTCAATGTGCTTTGTGATGTTACGTCGTCTGCAGATTGTCCCATCCAGGATCGTATGCGCGCCAACAACTCGTCTAGACTGAACAGTTTGGGCAAGTAATCGTTAGCGCCACGGATCAGCCCCCTTGAAGGCCATTAAATGAACCGGGCAATATGAGTCTGGCGGCCTTCGAATTTGAAAATAGTGCTACCGAGTTTGCGAAAAAGAAACGAATGTAATGTTAATTCCGGTTCACCAAACGCAATTTTTTAGACTGCTTGGTTGCAGGCGAGTTTTTCACGCAGTGCGCGGTCGCGGCAGATTCATGGAGCACACGTTGCAAGCGATTTTTTTTGGGTCAATTTCATCCAAAAATGGAGCCGTAATATTGGAAATATGCAATATATCGCCCACGAAAGACGCGAAGGAAAAGGTTTCAGGTTGCATACAGGTTCGGATCTTACGATGACGTTGTGCCCGGTTTTTGTGTTAAAAACCGCATAAAAGAAGATATCAGCCTTTTTCAAAAGCATACAGAAGGCCGAGCATCCCCACAGAGGGAGTCGGCGTGTTGCGTTCGCATCAGTTGAGTGCGATGCCCGAATATTGGTCAGACTAGAATACTGAAGACCCGCTCTTTTCTCGAATGGATGGCCAAGATTCAAACGCCACAACGGGAAACTGCCCATGCATTTCTGGGAATGGCGCCGTGCATTGGTAATGAAACGGATAAATTGCGCAAAAAGGCCCACGCCGCAAATTAAATGTCCCTCTACAAGAGGCGGGACTAGACAAAGGAGGAGACATGTTTGCATTTACCAGATCAGTACTTGCGGTGGCCGTCATGGGCGCGTTGCCCATTTACGCAGTTGCCGCAGGGCAAAGCGAGGCAGAGCGCACGCAAGCACTTCCGCTACTCACGCAAAATACATCCAAGGTCTACGCGCAGGAACTGGTGGATTGGACGCTGGGCAGACATCCCGAGTTGCTCGCGCTCGACCTGCACGCGACGCCGCCCAATAGCGTTGTAAGCGTCATCATCGCTTCCAAGAACCCTGGACGGGTCGGCAATAAGTCGGACCCGGACGATCTCGGGGTAATCAAAACGGGCACGCCATTCGTGGAGATCAACAAATTAGGCAATCAAAATGTTGAGGTGCATGTTCCATTGCTGGACGTCGATCGGAGAGCCATCGGAGAAGTCGAAATGACCTTTCCCTATCCGTCAGGGTTCGACAAAGACGTGCTGATCAAGGCAGGGGAAAAAATCCGAGACGAGATCGGCAGGCGGATATTGGATCTGGACAGTCTGGTCGAGCCCCTTCAATTCGACGCGCAGATACCGATCAATACTTATGCTCAGTTTCTTGTAGACGATTTGCTGTCCAGGCATCCCGAGGTGGAAATCATCGCGATCCATGCGATGCCACCGAAAGGGGCGGCGAAAAAGTACCCAATCGTGGCGTCAAATATCGGGCGCATCGGCAAGCCGGCGGACGTGGGAGACCTTGAGGTGATCGCGACCGGCAAGCCGCACATTGGGATCGATGCAAAAGGTGCCCGTGTCGAGGTCAAACTGCCGTTGCAAGACGTGCCCGGCACTATGGTCGGCGAACTGGTTGTCGTCTTTCCGATGAGACTGGGATACGACAAGGCGGGCCTCTATCGACAGGCGGAAAAAATCCGGGACGAACTGCGCGCACGACTCGCCAGCGCTGAAAAACTGTACGAGGCGAGGCCCGTCGAACGGGTGCGCCCGCTAGCCGTTGAAATCGAAGATGAAATCAACAAAGTAGAATTAGGCAATAAACAATCGTTGCCCATGACAAAAGAAGTGGTGTCTGCCAGCGCTCTTCAAAATGCACAAGAAGGTTATTCCGAGGCCGTGAAAAATCAAGCCGGGGTCGCGGCTGCAAGCTCGAAAGGGAGCCCAAGCGATACCATCTCGATACGCGGCATCAATCTCAATCCCATTTCGAACTACCGTATTAATGGAGGCTTGGCGGTGGCCGGAGTCATTACGGTTCCGACGGAGGACAAGGAGCGCCTTGAAACGCTGAAAGGGGCAAATGCACTCATGTTCGGCATTGCCAGTCCGGCCGGCATTATCAATCTGGTCACCAAGCGCGCCACGGACCAGGATGTCTCAACTCTGTCACTGTACGGCACATCATTTGGACAATACTATGGCGGTGCCGATATCGGTCGCAGATTTGGCGAGGAAAAAGAAGCCGGGATACGTGTCAATCTGGCCGATACGCGTCTGGAAAATGGCGTTAGGGGTGCTGATGGTCACGGAAAATTTGGCAGCGTAGGCGCCGACTGGAAAGTAAACGACCGGCTCAGTTTCCAAGGCGATCTTGAAAATTACCGCAAGGATACGATTTTACAATCCGCCGTAAGCATATTGGCACCAGTCAATGGCGTCGTATCGGTACCTCGGGTTCCAGACCCGAGAAATTTGTTGTCGGGCCCGTGGGCAATATTTTCGGGCGAAACGACCAATGCCCAGGGGCGTGCCGATTTCATCATCTCTGACGGCTGGAAATTGATCGGAGAAGTGGGGCACTCTAGTTCCGATCGCTCGCGTTTTGTCACACGTATCGGCAAATACGACCCGATTACGGGAAATGGAGGCACGGAAACGGTGAGCGCACAGGATCAAGGTTTCGTCAATAAGTTCGAGCGAACCGAGTTGCTTGGCAAATTCGTTACCGGCCCGCTCACGCACGACCTGACCTTGGGTATCTCGTCGAGTGAAAGGGACGCGTTCACACCTAGGAGTCTGTCGGAGT
>PKWL01000017.1 GCA_003133225.1 Janthinobacterium sp. | reverse complement strand
ACACAAAACGGCATAGAGCCCAGAAATGTGAATTTGGCTGCCAAACAATTTAACAATTTGGGGTGAATTTTACTGATGGCTTATACATATGACAAATCGTAGTACGCCTACTTTTGTGTTCGGTAGAATCAAAGCTGATGGTGATTTTCATTTCATTCAAATTCAGCAGTTGCTATTTTGGTGCCAGAGCAGCAATATGTTGGCGCGTTTTATTAAGCACGCATTTCGCACGCTTTGTGTCGCTTAAAAGGTAGGAGATCCAACCGTCGCGATCTATTTCGTTCAATTGAACGCCGCAAGCTCTATCGCGGGTATTCTCCCATCCCGCAACATCAAGTTTGTCCTTTGAGCCTTCTCCACCTCTTAGCGCTGCCGTACGTTTCTCCAGTGCAATCTGTGTGGACTTCAGTATCCTTGGTAGGCAAGTCAAAGGCATTGAATCACTTGAAAACGATTCACAATTCGCCGCCTGTACTTCCCTAGCCTCCAATTGATCAAACCCATAGTCTTTCAAAATTTGGAGTAACTCAACCTGGTGACCATTCTGTAAAATAAAGAACGCAGCATTTGCTCCCAAGGCATCTGCGCCGTGGTCGAGAAAAAGCTTGGCCATTTTGATGTCCTGATGCGACGCAGCCGAGTAGAGCGGTGCATATTTTGCCCCGTAAGTGTTGCCGGAATTGGGGTTTGCCCCACGTTCCAGCAGCAGTTTGGCAATCATAAATTGGCGGTTCTCCGCCGCAAAGCCAAGGGGTGTCGTTAGCGCCCCTCGGGAAAGCAGATCATCGACTTGAAATAATTCTGAGAGAGGCGTTTTGCTGTCATAGTCCGACTGAAGCAATTCGGGACTGGGATTGGGACTCACATTGTGATCCAGTAGATACGCTACCCCATCCACGTGGCCTTTCGCGATTGCTGCGTAGAGCAAAGCCAAACTGCCCAAGTCACCCTTTAGGTATGCCAGTTCCGGCTCCTGGTCTCGCTTTGCAAGAACAAGCGCGAGCGCCCGAGTACCAAATCGTGCAAACGCGTAAGTCAGCGGTGCATGCGCTGCCTTCGAATGGGTAAGGTATTGTTCAACCGGATTTAGGGCAACCAGTTCGGCCCCGTGATCTTTGGTACTTGCGTCCTTTACGACCTTCTCGGCAATCAGGCATACGAGCCGTGCCTGGCCACTATGGTCGACACGCGCTACGAATATCTCAAGCAGGGAATTTGTGCCTGAAAGGAAATTCGCTCCAGACACCTTAATCTGACCGGTAATCTGTGCGTTACCAGACTCCGGTCCCCAATCGTCGAGGGGGCTTAAAACGGGGCCAGTCTCATCGCCGCCCTCCCGAATGTCCGGTGTCTGCGTTGAGTTGTTCAACAGTTTTGCGAATTTGTTACAGAATGCTGCTTCCGAGATTATCAACGGGTTAATTTCTTTCTTTGCGCGTGAACGAGATCCTTTAAGCAGTGCAAGAATCGCTGGATTGCTGGTCATATTTTCGGGCCACAGGCCTTGCCTGCTGGCCAGGGCGGGATCTGCCTTGTGGGAAACAAGGAGCCTTGCCATGTCGATTTGATCGGTCTTGGCAGCAAAATGCAGCGGCGTCATGCCATCGCCCAAGGCCGCTGAATTTGGATCGGCCCCCGCGTCAAGCAGGAGGCGCGCCGCTTCCAAGTTGGCATTGGCCACCGCCTGTATGAGTGGGCGCGGAGGTAGTGTATAGCCGGATGGTTCGGCGCTTGACCAGCCGTTTGGGTTTCCGCTGTTCTTTAGCATCTTTGACAATAGGTCTAGCGGGCCCTGGGCGGCGGCCGCTGAAATCGCCAGGCCATTGAGTAGGTTGGGGTCCGCTCCGCGATTGAGCAATAAGTTTGCCATGGCCGGATGATTATTTTCGATTGCTACGGAGAGTGGTGTTTTGAGCTCGACGCTTTGCTGATTGGGGTTGGCACCTTCGTCCAGCAGTAGTGTCGCCATCTCGACATGTCCACTTCTGGCGGCGCCAAACAGAGGAGTTGGACCAAGGGCGGAGTCATCCACTTTGGCGCCCCGTGCAATCAAGATCTTGGCGATCTCAACGCTCTCCGGTTCGTCCCTGAACGCGAGCGATTGGAGTGCCGTGGTCCTATTGTTGTCGCGACCGTTCGGGTCCGCACCGAGATCCAGTAGGAATTGGGTAAAAGCCAGCGACGCAAGCTTGTTTTGCGACAAGCCGATTGGTTTGACGGCGTGGATGTTTGCGCCGGCCGAAAGTAGCGCCTGGATGCGCTCCTTGTCCGCGAACAGTACTGCCAGGTTCAATGCCTTATTCAGGTCGGGCGCCTTGCCGGTTCGTTTGCTGACGCACGCGACGAGTAAGCGAATAGACTCCGGATCCGCGGCGTAATCGATGGCCGCCGCGTTATTGTGTACGGCCTCGCATTCGGCTCCATTGTCGATAATTTGCCGAACAATATCGGACCATCCCTTGTTTTGCGACGCGCCGTATAGCGCGGTCTCCTGCCACACGTCCAGCGTATTGACATTGGCGCCGTGGGCAATCAGCAGTTGGGCAACATCCTTGTGCCGACTTGCAATCGCACTTTGCAGCGGCGAGCTCTGGCCGCGCCGTTGTTCCGCAGCGTCATTGCCGTCGATATTCGCGCCGGCCTTCAGCAGCGCCTCAGCCGCTTCAAGACTTCCTGCACTCGCGGCATAGTGTAGCGGCATCATGTCGGCCTGTCCTAGGGCATCAACTTGGGCACCCTTAGATATCAGGAACGCGACCATCGAAGGATTGTTGAAATGGGCTGCCCGATGCAGGGCCATCGCACTCTGACCATCAAGTTGGTTAATTTGAGCACCGTGCGAAATGAGGAACGACACCATTTCTGGATGTTTGGTATCGACAGCTTTATCCAGAGGCGTAGTGCAATTCTTGAACATTCCACTCAAGTTGACGTTATGAGTCTGCAAGTACTGCTCAACGCCAAGAATATTATTCGACTCGATATAGACCTGAAATTCATTGGTGTTCGTCTCAATCGGTGGTGTGCCGCATTGCTGGTCTGCGGCTCGAGCGCTAATTGTGAGATTGGCGCCAATGAGTGCGACAAGAATGGCAATTGCACGCGGAAGGTTGGTCATAATTTTGTCACGGTGAGTTTGGCAACAAATTCAGGAAAACACAGCTACTGAAACGAATACGAATTTGAATCGATTAGCAGAATTCATCTGTCGAAAAATGGTATATCTAAAACCCAGTTGTGCGCCAGCCGAATTTATTAACAAAACTTCATCTGATTCGCCAAGTAGACGAAAGTCAGGAATAGGCCGGGTTGCAACCTCGGACTAAAGTCCCCGCAACTAACTACAATCCGGCTTGGGAAGAGTATCAAGGCACCGGGTCTGGTCAATTTCGGTTTTCATTTTTAAACATGACCGCAATCCATCGGAATACGCCCTCATCTTTGGCTCACAGGCCGCGCGTGTTTTTCCCATTTTTGCCGCAACTGTCAATTGCTGCTGACTGCATTTGGCACTGAGGGTCTTTTTCATACATTGCTCAGTCGCCGACATTGCCTCTGGCGTGCATTGAGCATTGGTTTTTTCCACCTCTTGGATACATACACTGTCGCGCTTTACTGATGGGGGAGAATTTATCTGATCAAAGCAAACCGAACTGAGTTTAACTCTCCAGCATTGCTTCAGTGAGTCGTTGAAAACCGGGCCACAATGTTCGGCGCCGCTCATTACCTCTTGCTGACAACCAGCGTGAATGCCGTACTTCACAAGTGCTTCCGAAGACGGGAGCGTATTAGTCGATCTTGACTCCACTTTTGTGCCTGTGGTTCCTGGTGGACAATCATGATCTTGAAACGATGTTGACCCATCAGGTTGTTTGCATTTAAAGACCTGCGCATCAGCAAATAGTGGTAGACAAATAAAAAAAGTGGCGATTTTTACCTGAGTGATAAGTTGCATTTTCGATTCCCATGATCCGTAGCAAGATGTAGCGCATGAAGTGAATACCTGTGCTGAAACTAAATAATTGGTAAAGCAACATCAGATAAGCACGGCGTTGAACTGACCGGAATTGGCAGATTGTACGCGCTCATGAGACGATCGCTAAAGGCCGGTTTCGATGCTTTGCTGCCTCACGCGCGGACAGCAAAGGACCAAAATTGAATGCTCAGATTAGTGCGCCTTCGTTCATTGCAGCAAGTACAATATTTCCACAAACGACTGGCCCCTGGCCGACAGTTCTGACGCCGTATTTTTTTCGCTACTGCATCAAAATACGTGGCGTCATAGTTCGATTTATCCTATCCCTTAACCGAATGTTGAACCTTTGATGCGACCCACATTGTCGGTCATTTTGATGGCTGTTGGCATTGGCGGATGTCAGCAGCCCTTGATGACGAACGTGCTTTTGCATCGCGGATAATTCAAGCACCCCCAAAATAGCCCGCGTTTGCTATCCCGTTTCGTCATTTTTATTCCACATGATGCGCAAGTCGGTGTCTTATAATCGCCTTCAAATGCATACTTCAGCAATGCATCTTGTTTGTCTTTGGATAACTCCTGTATCTTCTTTAAAAATCCTGGGCCATCCAACAATTGAATAGGGCTGCTTGCTCCGAAACTCAAAGCATCTTTGGTGTATGTGCCGGTCGTTATAAAGACCCCACGTCCAACCTTTTCATGGGTCATGACGCCCAGAAGTTCGCGCACCTCCTTTACGCCGACTGAATATGTATTCCATGCTTTACACTGCACAATAGCCAATGGCGTGTCAGGATCGATCTTGAACAGTTTTACATCGATACCACCATCAGCGCCGCATCGTATCGTTTCGGATTTAAAACCAACGGCTTGGTAATATCTCGCAGAAAGTAATTCGAACCGTTTCCATTCTAGTGTACGCAGCGCCTCAAGAGTCCATGCTTTGCCTTCTATCGTCGTGTGGTTTGATGCCCCCCATCCGTCTGCAAGGGGAGTATCAAATATTTTCATTAAAGGTTCATGTCTAGATTCTGAAGGTTCATATGTTGATATCGAAGGATTACGCCTTAATCGCTGCTCTACTGGGGTTCGACCGAAACCACGATTATTCCATAATATCGCTTTTGACCGCGTGAAAGAGATTGCACCAATAATTGCAAAGGCCACAAAAATAAACCCGGACAGGGATTGTGAAAGCTTTGCGATGCCTACTAGCATAGAATTGCTTGCAATAAATGAAGGAACAATCCAACGTGTCGCAACAAAAACCATACACCCCAGTGCGATACTTACCCACCAAGGCAAGGTGATCAATACGTCTAAACCGCCAGTTTTCCGTCGCCGTGCCATACAATTCCTCTTCAAGCCGCGATAAAACAATTTTCGATCTCATCAAATCTGGAGTCAAGGCTGGCTACTATTGGTCAATAGTATAGTACAAATGTTGCATTATGGAATTTAAATTCTGACCCGTGACCTGAGGGCTACCGACTGCTTTCGCTGCATTGCCGCCGATGGGAAACCGTAATAATGCGGAAAGCGGCGTCAGCGGACATTGGCGACGGGGCGCGGCCGTCCAAAATTCAATGTCGGCGATCGTTCAATATGACTTTTACCTTGACCGTGGCCGACAACTCACCATTTGATACGGTGTTTCTGTTCCGTTTCATTGTGCCGTTTGTCATCAGATGAATGAAGATAGTTGCTCGTCGTGCTGATCGATTCATGTCCCAAGTCGTCGCGGAGGTGCCGCAGGTCGACGTCGCTGTTGGCCATATGTGATTCTGCCGTGTGCCGCAGTTGGTGGGCGGGAGGCCTGCATGACGCGATCGGCATGAAATTCGAATTCCGGACGGCGCTGGTGGAACCTGTCTGCAGTGTGTTCGAACACCTGCTTAACGATGGCATGGACTGCGCCACGCGTCATCGGCCTTGGCTTGCCGCCGATTGGCAACAACAGGGGCTTAGCTACCGCCGGCAAAGGGCAGGGTGCCGGCCCAAGTTCGGGGGGGGGGGCGCCAGTTCTACCATCAATTCACTCGTTGCCGGCAAAAGCCGCAGCTTGTCGCCTTTTCCCAGTATCTTGAGCCACCAGCGCTCTTCGCCATCCTTGCCACGGACACAGAAAAAATTCCCCGTTGTGTTACAGACAACTTTGGAGGTGCGCAATAAGCACAGATACAGCAAAGAAAACTCGCTGCTCAGTTTCACCTCGATCCACAAGTCTTCGTCAAGATAGCGCGTGATGCGCGGCTTGGCTTGGCTTCGTTTTCGCGAAAGCGACAACGGTATGCCGGCCAGATAACCGGCATTGACCAGCCAGGAAAACAGCACATTGAGGATGACCGAGGGCTTGCCGTTGACTGGTAGCGGAGAGTGCTCCGGCGAACGGACGCCACCCGGGATCGGCGCGCGCGAATTTTCGCCCATCGCGCATGACCCAGCGGGATGCCGCTTGCGGATCAGACAGAAAATGTTAATAGGCAAGCAAGTCTTCATGGCTCAATGACGACAGGGACTTGCTGATCTGAATGGTGGCCATGGCAGAAGACGTTCAGCTTTTTTTTGTTAGTTGTCTAAGGTGGTCTTGTTATCGAGGAAGCGCGCCAGCCATGCCTTGATCGCACCGACGTCGTTGTTGGCGGCAATCTGAGGGCGATGGCCGCGGCGCGGTTGGCGCCGTTGCTGCCGTCGAGCTGGGCAGGTACCAGCAAGTTTTCGAATGGCTCCAGCACAGGGAGAATATCGATATCTGGCTTGTTTTGGGTCGTTATGAGCTGAGCATCATCGAAAACAGGATGCCGCATACAGTATTCGACATTATACGCATAATGTCTTATTTTATAGGAATGTGGTTGTATTTTAAACGTAATACGTTATATTACCAATACTTTAACGCGGACGACGGCCCATGGAAACTACTGATAATTTGGAAAAAGCACTGCATGCCGACATTGACGCGCTGCGAAACCTGTACCCCAACACACAGGACCTTTACCGCGAGGTATGCATGCTGATGTTCTTTCGATACGGGCTGACGCCGACAGCGAACAAGCTCTACCAATTCGTACGCAAGGGCAGTATGTCGGCGCCGGCCGAGGCATTAAATCGCTTCTGGGAGAATTTGCGCGAGAAAAGCCGGGTGACGATCGAGCAGCCCGATCTTCCTGATGCGCTGAAGGCGGCCGCCGGCGCACTGGTCGCAACGCTATGGCAATCTGCCCAGGCCACCGCGCACGAGCAATTTGGCTCATTTCAAAACGAAGCCAAAGCCACGGTAAGTCTGGCTGAGGAAGCCGTTGCAGAGGCGAGATCCAACTTCGAGCGAACACACGCCGAGCTCTCCGCCACACAAAATGAATTGCGCCAGGCACATGACCAGAGCGATCTATTGCGACACGAGATCACGTCGCTCAATTCGACCAATTCCGCGTTAGAAAGTCAGCTTCAAAGTGCAAAAACCGATCTGCTAGCGGGCCAGGGCCGACTCGACGCGTGCCGCGTCGATTTTGCGGACGAACTCGAAAAAATTCGGCAATCCTCCAAGCAAAGCGAGGACCGCCTTGCCGGGGCTGAAGCCCGAGCTCTGGTGGAGATTGATCGCGAGCGAATGAGCGCAACCATAGCTCGCAAAGCGTTAGAAGCCGCACTTGCAGAGAAAAGCGCGGGCGACGGCCGTTTCAGGGACGAGGCATTCGCACTACAGAAGCAGTTGGCAAGTCAGAGTCATAAGAATGGCATCCAAGAAGGTGAACTTCGCACCATGGTAGCCAATCAGGAGAAGGCGAACGTTGAGCTCGACCGTCTGCGCACGCAGTTGGCCGCGACCGGAGCCGAGATTGCTCTGTTGCGAGCGAAAATTAGCACCCATAAAGCGGCAAAGACGGGGCCTCCGACATCACAAAGGACGGCGCCTTCTGGTGCTCAAGCGCCAACTAGGAAAAGGGCAAAAGGTTCCGAGCAGTCTGATTGATGGAAGCGAGTTCGCTTTTGCCCTGGACGGCGTAGTATTTCATAGATGAGAGCGCTCAATTTAACCCGACGGCATTGGCACTTTTGCTTCACAGTCTCCGGCAATTGGCACTTTTGCTTCAGCTAATCGGGTACTTTTGCTTCAACCGACGCCGGACGAAGAGTGACTCATTTTGCGAGTGCGTTTCGTGGTGTGATTTAACATAATATAAATTATGCGAAATTTGAGTGTAGCAGCTATGTTCAAATGTCCAAAAGTAGCCAAGCGCGGTATTACAATAATCTGTTGTCATTCGTTACAACATCTGTGGTCATTAGTGACCATAATTTGTTGTCATACGCGAATTGCGCTATCTAGCGCTCCAAAGTGAATCTTCCCGTTTTCTCACATATGACTAAGTGCTTGAACGTACTCTGTACTTGGCGAGCCAAAGTCAACCCGTTTTTGGTTTGCGAGAAATGCGCGTTGGCTTGGCCTGTAACGCGGAAAGCATCCGATGGAATTCTTCTGCCTGGCTCCGCCACCTTTCTGTCTCGGTGCGCGTCAAGGATGCCTGCATGGCGGCGTCCGCTAATTGTGTGCCTGGGCAGCCTTAATTTCATTGCTGACCAGATCCCGGCTTGCCGTTACCGCTTGCAGAACGCCTTCCAGCATGCCCGCTTTTTGACGGCGGTCGCCAAGTTGCGCCTGGAGCGCGGTCGGCTCAGACCGATGGCGTTCCGCAGTTTGATGGGCAGACGCGCGAACGGAGTCCACTTCCTTTTGCAGCTTGACGACGGCGGTTCGCTCCCGATCGATCTCCAGCAGCGCCCGAGTGTCGGCGGCCTGAAAGCGCTCCTCAGCCAGTTGCGTTGCCGCATGAAGTTTATCTAGTTCCGCCGTAAATTCACGGCGGGCAACCTGAAGCCTCTCCAGATGAGCCGCATTGTCATCTTTTGCCTGGCGGAGCTGCAATTCAATGGAGAGGTTCGTGGCCGTCATGGCAGCCAGGTTCTGCTCCAGCACGCTGGCCCGATAATGGGACTCATCACAGGTCCGCAGCGCATCTGCCAGTTGTTCTTTACAGGCGTCGCGTTCAGCCTGCGCTGATTCGAGTCAGATGTCGATATTCTCCCTGAACTGGCGCATTCGAAAAACGTATTGGCACCTGTCCAGCTCGACGGCAGCAACGGGCGCCAACCGCGCCGCCGGCATCGCGCTCAGATTGCAGCCAACAACGACGTCGATGCGATCAAGGCATGGCTGGCGTGCTTTCTCGATACCAAGAACACCTTCGACAACTATCGGAAAAGAAGCCGCACGTCTTCTGCTATGGTCAATCTCAAATCAGCAAGCCACTGTCATCGTTGACACATTAAGACATGCTGGTCTATCAACGGTTTCTATCTGGCCCGCGGCCGGCATCCTAATGGGGACGGACGTAATTCGCACGCGCCGATCCCGAGTGGCGTCCGTTCGCCGGAGCACTCTCCCCTACCAGTCAACGTCAAGCCTCGGTCATCCTAAATGTGCTATTTTGCTGGCTGGTCAATGCCGGTTGTCTGGCCGGCAATCCGTTGTCGCTTTCGCGACAGCGAGGCCGCAGCGGGCCAATCAAGGTGCCGGACAATGCACCGGTCGAGAGGACGCCTAGCGCCCAGCCCGATTTATCGGCCGCCGACGAGGACGCGTAGCCGCCAGGCGCAGCAACGCCAGTTCGTAGACATTATGTGCCAGCCCGATCAATGGCATTATGATCGCCATACTGATCGCGGCGCGCACCCGCATCGGCTTGCGTCCGTAGCGGTCGGCCAGATAACGCCAGATCGGTGCAGTCAAGCCAGTACCGAGAAAGATTGCGCCAAAAGCGATTCCGGACCATTCCACGATCGCCGCGCCCTGCTTGACACCCAACTGTTCTACGTAAAGAGGCAGGGAGGCAATAGCAAGGTCAGGCTTACGAGCGTGGTGAAGGAACCGAGGACGCGGATTGCAAGATTGCGTTTCCAGTGAAGCGAATTGCGCGCCGCGTAGGAATCCGCATTGCCGACGACCAGGACCGCGTCGCCCGGCACGGTGTTCGATGAATTCGGCATGACGGCAATGCTCCTTGTGGATGAGTACATTTTCGAAAATCGTGGCGCTTACAAAAGCGACACCAGCGCTCCAGCAAGCAAGGCGCCGGCCGCAGTTGCCAGCGACGGCGCGAAGCTATGGGCATGCGTAAGCAACACGCCGGCCACCAGGGGGCCGACAATCTGTCCCGCGCCATAGGCTGCAGTCATGCTGGCCAAGATGTTGAACTTTACCCGGTGGGCCACGCGTTTGGCTGCCGCCATGGTAATGGTCACGGTGCCGACAAAGGTGCCGCCGACCAGCAGGGCGCTCGCCAGGAATCCTGCCAAGTTCGGCTCCAGTACGGGCAATACAACGCCGATCGCCTGGACAGCCAGATTGAGGAACATGGTGCGCTTCGTGCCGATTCGCATATGCAGCCAATGCCAGAGGAAACACGAGGGCATGGCGCCGATACCAAAAGCCGCCCAGACCTGGAGCGGGTCAATGTTCGGCGCAGCACCTTTAATCAACACAGGCAGATAGGTCGCGGTGACGATATAACCGAAGCCGGCCAGGCCATAGACCAGCACCAATATCCACGGCTTCATTAGCACGTGCTCATGGATTTTGTCGGCGTGCTCGACCGGCATCGGTGGAGCCGGCGGCTTTCTCAGGATCGGCCAGGCGACAGCAGAAAAAATCGCAGCGGCAAGCGCCAGAGCGACCCAGATCATTCCGCTATTGACGCGAATGAACGCCCCTGCCGCGATCAGCTCGGCCGAGGCGAAAATACCCAAGCCGACCCCGGAAAACAGCAACGGCGCGCCGTGCGGGTGTTCGATCACCTGCAGCAGCCAGACCGATGCTGTAATCAGGGAAATCGCGCTGAATATGCCGGCGATGAAACGTGTGCCACCAATCCACCAAGCTCCCATCGGCAGCGCAAGCAGCCCGAGGCAGGCCACTGTACCAAGCATTGCCATGAGAGCCGCCGAAGCGGCACGCCCATGGGGGAGGCGACTCACCAGCAGGGCACCAACCAGGTATCCCGCATAGTTGGCCGACGCCGCCAACGATCCCTGATCCAAGCTCATCAACCCTTCGCCGACCATCAACGGATACATACCGGTGAAGGCAAAGCGGCCAAATCCCATGCCAACAGCGACGACTAACGCCGCGGACACGGTTTCAACAAATCGGCTGTTGCTCGGGGCCGGGCGCCCGTACTCCTTCTCGTTGCTTACCAGGCGAATCATGTCCGTTCTCTCCTGCTCGATTTAAACAGCGGGCCCAGCCTAGCCGCTATGGCTCGATTTCGAAAATGACTTCCAGCGCGACCGGCAATCCCAGAGGCAAGCTAACAACGCCTGTGATCAGTCGCGTCGAGGTCTTTTCTTTACCGAAGACGCTTTCCAGCAGTTGGGAAGCGGCGTCGGCCAGCTTCGGATGCTCGACGAAATCCTCGGTCGTGGTGATCGATACCGCCAAACGCACCACACGCACCACCCGGTCAAGCGACCCCAGATGTGCCTTGACAGTAGCGAGGGCATTGAGGGCGGCAACATATGCTGCCGCCCTCCCCTCCAGCATATCCAGTTCGGCGCCGACGCGTCCGATGTATCTCGGCACGCCAGCGACGATCGGCAGCATGCCGCTCAGGAACAGCAGGTTGCCCGTTTCGACCGTTTCCACGTAGGCGCCAAGTGGTTGCGGCGGCGGTGGAAGTACGATGCCGAGATCAAGCAGGCGCTGCTCGGCGCTCTGTGACGATGTGTTCATGGAGCTCACCATTTCCCGACGTGTGCGCCGCCATCGACGTGCAACACTTCCCCGGTGACCGTTTTGGCTTCGGTCAGATAGACCACCGCATCGGCGATATCCTGGACGCTGGAAATAAGCCCCATGGGCGAGAGCGTCTTGAGGAAATCCTTCGGGTTGTCCTTGTGCAAGGGCGTGTCGACGACGCCCGGTGCGACCGTGTTGACGCGGATGCCGTCCTTCGCGTATTCCATTGCCAGGCTGCGCGAAATCGCATCGATGCCGCCCTTGGTGACCATGGAGAACGAAGCGGGCAAACCGGCGATCGGATGTTCGACCATCGAGCTCGTGATGCTGACGATGCTGCCGCCGCTGTGCTGCTTGAGCATTTGCCGCACGGCGAACTGGCTGATGTAAATAAAGCCGTCGAGATTAGTTGACGCGAGCTTCCTGAAGTCATCTGCCGTGTAGTCGACAAACGGCTTGACGAAGAAAATGCCCGCGTTGTTCACCAGTGCATCGATGGAGCCGAACGCCTCGACGGCAGTTTCCGCTACCTTTCTTGCCGTTGCCTCCTGACCAATGTCACCGTCAACCAATTTGAGCTGAGGCGACGGCAGGAATGTATCGCGCTGCGTGACGGTTCTCGACGTCGCGACGACGTTGTAGCCGCGTTCGAGGAAACTGCGGACGACACCCTCACCAATACCTTGCGATGCGCCTGTCACGATAACTGTTTTTGACTTTGCCATGATTTTTCCTTGATAAAAGAATAAAAAAACGTTGGGTGACACTTCCTAATGCATTTTGGACTGGAACGTGGCGTCGATCGAGATCGGTGCCATATGGTCCAGATAATTGCTGATGGTCATCATAGCCACGCCGACCAGCACTTCCATCACGGCGATTTCGTTGTAGCCGACAGCGATGAATCGCTCCTTGGTTCGCTCCGCAACGAAGGTCCGGCCGACAACTAGTTCGCGGGTCAGATCGACCAGCGCATCCAGTCTTTCTTCACCGAGCCGCTCGCGACGCCGAATCGCCTTGGTGGTTTGCACACCGAGTTCCGTCCCCTTGAGAGCGGATGAATGAAGCGCGATGCAGTACGCACACTTGTTCTCCACCGACACGGTCAGCAGAATCGCTTGCTGCTCCGTCACGGTGAATGAAGATTTTTCCCAGGCTAATTCGAGTGAGAGATAACCGTCGAGCACGGCCGGCGAATTGCCGAAGATCGCCATCAAGTTCGTAACAAATCCCCTCTTCGCCTGTATGGCCTTCATATTTTCCTTCGAACCCTCGGGTGCGGATTCGATGGTTCGGGGTTTCAGATTTTTCATCGCTTATTCCAATGGCGTTGTATTCTTGGTGCTTGCATAACAAAAGAGCCGACGGAAACCGCTGTGTTGCTGTTTTCTATCGAAAACCGTCATTCGTCGCTGGTTGGCATGACTGGAAGAATGAACCAAACGACGTGATTTGATTAGATAGAAATATGTGGAATTACTTTTCCATTTATGGAAATATGTAAATATGGCTGGTTTAAACGACATCGCGATCTTCATCAAAGTTGCTCAATTTGAAAGTTTTAGCGGGGCCGCGCTTTCGCTCAGCGTGCCGGTCTCGACCGTGAGCCGGCGCGTGTCGGAACTTGAACAGCAGCTTGGCGTAACCTTGCTGCAGCGGACCACGAGGAGATTGACACTGACCACGCAAGGGCAGGCATATTTCCAGCAATGCGCAGAGCCCCTGAACACCTTGTCGGATGCGGAGAGGGTGCTGACCCTCAGCCAGAAGAAACCCGAGGGGCATTGAAAATCACGGTGCCTGTAGCCCTGAGGGAGCACGCGTTGCTCGACTTTATCTCGGACTTCATGCACGCCTATCCGCGCATCAAGATCGATCTGCTCATCTCGAACGAGTTCATCGACTTGGTCGCGCAAAACATCGACATGGGGATCCGCTTCGGCGATCTGGCGGATTCCACGCTGGTCGCCAAGAAACTCGGCATGACCGTACGCTATCTGGGCGCCACCCCCGGTTATCTGAGCGAGCGTCAAATCCCTGTAACACCGGAAGACTTGAAGCTGCACCAGTGCGTATTGATGAACGGGAAGAACGGCGAAGCGCAATGGCACCTGGGAAAGCGGGCGCAAGAAAATCTCGCTGCACGTCTCCGGCTCCGTATCGAGCCGCGACTTCAACTCGGTGAGCTACTTTACCCATCGCGCGGCCACGCGATCGGACTGCTGCCGTTCAATTATTGCGACGACCTGATTGACACCGGCGAGCTGGTGCGGATCCTGCTCGAATGGACTTCGCCGAAAACTCCGGCCCACGCCTTGTATGCGACCAGGAAATTCATTCCAGCGAAGCTGCGCGTCTTTCTCGATGCATTGCAGGAATGGAACAGCCCGTTCTGCCTGCCGAAGTGACGGCGAAGCAGGCGGCTGTGCCCATAGGCGTCGGTTTGCGTGCGGGCACAATCGTCGATTTCGCGTCTGAATATCAGTCGTGCTGGGCAAGCAAATTTCCTATCGCCGCTCGATTTCCTGATAGTTCCATCGCCGAAATAGTTGTAGACGATGCGGCCCTTTTTGTCGATCAGATATATTGCCGGTCAATATCTGTTGTGATATGCATCCCAGGTGTGAATTTGCGGGTGCATA
>PKWL01000035.1 GCA_003133225.1 Janthinobacterium sp. | reverse complement strand
TCAGTGCATCCAGATCGGCATCCTGTTCCACCTTGTAGGCGACATGATTTAGGCCGGCCTGGTCCGACGGCGTCAAGATGACCGAGAATTTATCCCATTCGTCCCAGCATTTCAGATACACGTTGCCATGTGCATCGATGTGCGTGGTTCTCATCCCGATCACGTTTTCGTAGTGTTTGACAGCTGCTGGCATGTCCATCACCTTGATGCTGATGTGGCCCATTCTCATGATTCCCATTTCCGTCTCCTGTCGTTTTAAATTGCTTGGAAAGTGCTTGTTTGCCGCATCACGCCGGCTCGTCGTTTTCATGCATGCTCATGCAAGGCAAAGCGGCCCAGGTTCATGTCACGTCTTGCTGCACCCGGATCGCGATCCCCGGCGCAGGATTGACCGCCGTCTGGCCCATATTCATGCGCAACTGTCTTTGCACGGGGAAGCAATGCAGGCCGAATTTTCGAACGACCATGCCCCATACCCCCTTGGGACTCCAAAGCATGAAACCGACCGCAACCGATCCCATGATAATGAGATACCAGGTCCCAAAATCGCTGAGCATTTCCCGCAGCAGGAAATAGATCAGGGCGCCAATAATCGGCCCTTCAACAGTGCCGATCCCACCGATGACGACAATGAAGAACATGGCGACCGACCAATCCACCGAAAAAGCGGCTTCCGGCGAGACGCGCAATTTGGTGATGAAGATCAAGGCGCCCGTCATGCCACAACCGACCGCCGAGGCGACATACACGAACCACTTGATGCGCCGGATCGTTATGCCCAGGCTTTCGGCAGCCTGTTCGTTATCGCGCACGGCAGTGAGTGCTAGGCCGTGGCGCGAGCGCAATAGCAAGTAGACGAACAGCGTTGCGCCACCGCCCAGTCCGACCGCGGTCCACAAGGTGAACGCCTCGCGCCACCAAGATGGGATGAAGCGCACCGCCTGCATGACGGACAAGCCGGAGCCACCGCCCAGCGCGGACGTATTGGCCAGCAGCAGCCGGCACACTTCGGCCACGACCCAGGTAGCCACTGCAAAATAGGCGCCGCGCAGCCGGAACACCACGAAGCCGATCGGCAGGGCCGCCAGGCCGGCCACCAGACCGGCCAGCGGCACGACCAGAAATGGATTGATACCGGCATGCAGTCCCAGCAGGACAAGTGCGTATCCGCCCAGGCCGATATAGGCCTGCTGGCCAACTGAAAGCATACCGCCATATCCGGCCAGCAGATTCCACATCTGCGCCAAGGCCAACATGTAGAAAAATTCGGCCAGTAGTCTCAGGCTGGCCCGTTCAGCCCACCACGGCATGGAGGCGGCCAGGGCCAGCAACAAAAGCCAGACGGCAATCCCGGCGAAACTTGCCACGCCGCCGCGTACCTCGGGAATGTTTTTTTTCATGTTGTTCTTTCAGCGATCACGCGTGGTCGGGAAGAGCCCGTTTGGCCTTAGCATCAGGGTGGCAAGGAAGGCAAAATGACCGGCCAGAATTCCCCAGCCCGGATTCAATTGCAGTCCGATGGACTGGGCAACGCCAAGAATGAGTCCGCCGGCCAACGTGCCCCAAAGGGAGCCCAGACCGCCGATGATCACAGCCTCGAACGCATAAATTAGCCGTGCGGCGCCTTCGGCAGGATTGATATTGGCGCTGATGGCGAGATAAACCCCTCCAATGGCCGTCACCGCCATGGCAATGCCCATGGCGAGCCCGTAGACATGCTTGTTGTTGATCCCCATCAGCTGTGCCGTATCGGAATCGTCAGATGCGGCCCGAAATGCCCGGCCCAGGCTCGTAAACGAAAACAGGCACTGCAGTGCACCGAGCACGGCGAGCGCCGTCGCCATCACAATTAGGGGCAATACGCCGATCGCGATGCCGCCCGCAAGAGTCACGCTGTCGGTGCCGAGAGAACCGACATGGAGACTGCGGGTGTTGGCAGAGAAAATCTGCAGCAGCAGGTTCTGGATGATGATCGAAAAGCCAAAAGTCACCAGCAGCGGCGGCAAAATGTCATGCCCCAACGTCCGGTTGAGGACGGCGCGCTGAAATACATAGCCCAAGAAAGCCATCGCCGGCACCACCACCAGCAGCGTCCCAAACGGGTTGATGCCAAAATATTCAGCGATGGCAAAGGCGAGGAAGGCCGCCAGGATGGCAAGATCCCCGTGCGCGATATTGATCATTCGCATGATGCCGAAGGACAGGGAAAGTCCGGTGGCGAGGAGCGCGTAGAGCCCGCCTAGCAATCCGCCCTGGATGAGAATATTGAGCCACTGTGTCATGCTCACACTCCGAAATAAGCGCGCGAAATCTGCTCGCGGTTGAGTTCACCAGGCTTGCCGTCCAGCGAAACCCGGCCCTCCTGGAAGCAGTAAAGGCGGTCGGCCACTTTCATGGCCTGCCCGATATCTTGCTCGACGACGATCACCGAAATGCCGTCGGCCTTGATGCCGGGCAGAGCATCGTAGATATCGCGAATGATGACTGGAGCTAGGCCAAGCGATATCTCGTCGCACAAAAGCACCTTCGGATTCGACATCAATGCCCGGCCGATGGCGACCATCTGCTGTTGCCCCCCGGATAGCGCGGTGCCTGGCATATTGCGGCATTGCTTTAGGACGGGAAAAAGGCGGTAGATGCGCTCGAGGTTCCATGGCCCGCCGCGGCCGGCATAGGCGCCGATCAGCAAATTTTCTTCCACCGAAAGACTGGGAAAAAGTCTCCGTCCTTCGGGAACGAGGGCAAGTCCCATGCCGATAATCCGGTGTGCCGGCATCTTGCCGATCGCCTTGCCGGCGAACATGACATCATCGGCCGCTGCCGCCGGCAATAATCCGGCCAAGGTTCGCAGAAAAGTCGATTTGCCGGCACCGTTGGATCCGATCACCGCCACGGTTTCGCCTTCGTCAAGCTGAAAGTCGATGCCGTAGAGCGCCTGGAAATCGCCATAGAAAGACGTCAGATTACGCACGTTGAGAATGTTCATTCGACCGCAATCCCCATATACACTTCCTGCACCTCGGGACTGGCCATCACTTGCGCGGGATTTCCTTCGGTCAGCAGCTTGCCGAAATTGATCACGATGAGTCGGTCCACCACCGCCAGCAAGGCATGCACAATATGCTCGATCCAAATAATCGAAGTTCCTTCGGCGCGAATCTCCCGTATGGAATCGACCAGCTCATGGACTTCATGCTCCGTCAGGCCGCCCGCGATTTCATCGAGCAACAGCAAGGTGGGCTCGGTCGCCAGTGCGCGCGCCAGTTCGAGACGCTTGCGATCGAGCAGCGTCAACGAACCGGATAAGCGGTTCGCTTTCGCCATCAATCCGGTGCGCTCCAGCGCCCGCACGGCTACCGCAATGCCGTCCCGCTCGCTATGACCTGCACCAAAGGTGGCGCCGACCATCACATTCTCGAAGACCGTCATTCCCGAGAACGGGTGGGGCACTTGGTAAGAGCGTCCTATTCCCGCGCGACAGCGCACCGAGGGCGGCAGCGATGTCACGTCGCGCCCCTCGAGGACCACCCGCCCTGCGTCTGGCCGCACATTGCCGGCGACCAAATTAAACATGGTGGTTTTGCCCGCTCCGTTGGGGCCGATCACTCCCAACGCCTCGCCCTTTTTCAAGGAAAAGGATAGATCGTCAATCACCAGGATCGAACCGTAAGACTTGGAAACGCCCCGGAGTTCAAGAAGACTATTCATGCCAAACCTTCATCTCTCACGTACCGGTTAGCGAATGGCTTCGAGCTGGCCTTGCAGCGCGATCATCCTGGCCTGGCCGTTTTCCACGATCACAAGCTCCATGTTCTTGCCACGCCGCTTCCATTGCCCCGCGACGAGGGGGGTCTTGCTGACGTTGGGCACCGGCCCCGTCTTGAAGTTGACCGGTCCGACAATGGTGTTCAGATTGGTCGCTCGGATTGCATCGCGGATCGCTTCCGGGCTCTTGCCGGGCGCCCGTTTGAGCGCATCAATTGCCACTTCAAACAGCGAGTGTTTAAAGCCCAAGGGCATCGACCAGGGTTTGCCCGTTTCCTTGCTGAAGGCCTGCGCCAGTTCAGCGCAATTTTGCCCGGTGAGGCTAGAACTAAAGGGATGCGCGGGTGACCACCAGACTTCGACGGACAGCCCCTGGGCTCTGTCGCCAAAAGACTGGATGGCAATCGGAAATTCGCTCGCCTTGGCCACGGTGACGACTTTCGGCTTGCAGCCTTGCTGCCCCGCCTGCGACCAGAAGCTGGCAAAATCGGATGGCGGGACGACGCCCGTGACGATCTCGACGCCGTTCCTCTTGAACTCGGCCAGGTAAGAAGAGAAATTATCCGAAGGCGTCTGATAACGCCCCCGGTCAACGAGCTTGAAGCCTTTGCGCTGCAGCACCGGCGGGAAGCCCATTTTCGTATCGCCCCATGCATTTCCATCCGAATCGTTCGGCCACAACGCACCGACCGTCTTGTTGGTCGGAATCTGGCTCCACAGTCCCGTAAACACGGCAATGATGTCTTCCAAGCCCCAAAAGAAATGATAAGTCCAGTCGAAACCCTTCTTCGGGTCCCCGCCGCGACCAAAGAAATGAGGCTGCCACGGCGTGTCATTGGTGACGCAGGGTACGCCGTTCAATTCGCACTGATCGGCGACCGGGTTGGTCGTCGCCGGCGTGCTAGCTGCGACCACGATATCGACCTTGTCTTTCAAGATGAGTTCGGAAGCCGCTTCTGCCGCCCGGTTCGAATTGGACTGGGAATCCTTGTAGATGATGTCCACGGCGTAACTGCGACCGCCCATTTTGATGCCGCCGGCCACGGCCCGCTTCACTTGCGCCAGCGTGAACGCGTCGGGCTCGGCAAAGACCGCCAAAGGCCCGGTCTGCGGGCTGACGTAGCCAATTTTCACACTGGTGCCGGCATGGACATACGGTGCTGGAAACAGCGATGCAGCGGCAACGCCTCCCAGAGTCTTCAATGTGGCGCGACGTCCAGCGGCGGCACTCCCATTTTTAGTATTTTGATTCATTTTGTCGTCTCCCTTATCAGCACTCCGGCCGTTTTTATTGATTTACTGATGCCTCTCCTTACCGCCAAAAGCGCCCCCAGCAGGCATTTCAGTCTTCCTAATGTGGTAAGTGACTAAATGATAGTTTTGTCACGAAATACCGTCCAATACATTTTTTTTGCAAGCTCTATACCAAATTGGTATGGACCTTCCTTCCTGGAACCATGCGGTAGACGGGCACGCCAGCCCTATCTGCGGCGCAGCCATGCGTGCCCGCCTACGCGCGGCGCCAATACCGACGACGCCCTCTTGCCCTGTCGCTTTTCTGATATCGACTCGGCCCCGTGAAGGAGTGCGAGTTCAGACTGTGACGTGCACGGCGGGCAAACAGAACCGGGCCCGCCCGCATCGGTGCGGCCTCTTGAACAGGTGCCCTCACAATGGACGCAGGGGGAAATGCGGTATTGCAAAAACAGGCGGCGCCGCGCATCCTTGCAACTCTAAATTGCCTGGTAAAAATGTGTCTTTACAATAAAATTAAACGCGCCAGAGCCCTTGCGACGGAGTAAAAATTCCGGCACCAAGAGCGAAGCGCTTGTTTTCATGAAATGCAAAGGAGGAACACCGGAAATGGACGTCCGTCATCTGAAATATTTCCTGGCGCTGGCGGAAGAATTGAATTTCAGCCGTGCTGCGAACCGGCTGCATATGTCCCAGCCCCCGCTGACCAGGCAAATACAGCAACTGGAAAAAGAGCTGGGTACCCCGCTTTTTTTGCGCACTTCAAAAGGTGTGACGCTAACTCAAGCAGGCCAATCACTGATGGGGGACGCGGAAATCATTCTCGCGCAATTAAGACGGGCAAAAGAGCAGACACAGAAAATTGGGCGCGGCGAACTGGGGAAAATAGATATCGGCGTATTTGGCTCGGCCATGCTGAACATCGTTCCACGACTACTGCTCGACTATCGCAATCTTTTCCCAGGGGTCCACATCACCATCTACAACATGTCAAGACAACACCAAATCGAAGCATTGAGGGAACAAAGAATTCATATCGGATTCAATCGGATCATCCCTGCCGAGGCCGACATCACGGTCGAAACCGTGCTAAACGAACGCTTGGTTGTCGCGCTCTACCAGGAACACCCGCTGGCATCGTTGTCAGCAATTCCTATCCACGATTTGGTGGGGCAACCAATCATTCTGTATCCAAGAACGCCCCGTTCTGGCTTGCACGACCTGGTCATCCATTTGATCAGAAACGAGGGCGCCGAAGCGAATGTCGTTCAGGAAGTGGAAGATTTGGTATCGAGCGTTGCTCTTGTCTCCGCCGGGCTCGGACTTTGCGTCGCACCGGAATCTGCTGTCAGCCTGAAATTGCCCGGTGTCGTCTATCGCCCATTGATAGGATCGCCCCCGCCTTGCATAGAGTTAAACTGCATGTATCTCAAGGGCGAGCAATCTCCCATTTTGAAATCATTTCTCAGCGTCGTGCATACTTTCCAGCGCGAATGAAGCGCGAGTGCGAACGGACCATCGTCGCGCGCAACGAATGGCGTCACCGTGCGGGGGCAGCTCGTTACGCCTTTTTTTCGCCCTCCTGTTTTTTCCGTGTCGGCGCGCTATGCCATTCTCGTGCGTGCACCTGGCCGTCTTCCGCCACCCGCTCGGGCAGCAATCTGCGCCGGGATCACGGGTTCGCCCTGCCCTGCCGATACCAGCTTGAAGGCGCACACGAGCCGGGCCAGTTTGAGCGCCTGCTCCTGCATGCTCATGGCGGCAGCGGCGGCCTGTTCCACCAATGCCGCGTTTTGTTGCGTCACTTCATCCATTTGCATGATGGCCTGATTGACTTGTTCAATGCCGGCGCTTTGCTCCTGGCTCGCGGCCGCGATAGCGCTCATGATGCCGGCCGCGCGTTGAACGGAGGTGACAATTTCTTCCATCGTGTGCCCGGCGTCATCGACCAGATTGCTACCGATATTCACCTTTTCCATCGCGTCGCCGATGAGCGCCTTGATCTCTTTTGCCGCCCCCGCTGAGCGCTGCGCCAGGATGCGCACTTCGCTTGCCACAACGGCAAATCCACGCCCCTGCTCCCCGGCCCTCGCAGCCTCGACTGCCGCATTTAGTGCCAGAATGTTGGTCTGAAAAGCAATGCCGTCGATGACCCCGATGATGTCGGCAATCTTACGCGAACTATCCTTGATCAAGCCCATGGTTTGCACCACCTGCCCCACCGCTTCGCCACCCTTTAGCGCGATGTTCGAGGAAATGAGGACCAGTTGATTCGCTTCCCGCGCATGCTCGGCATTTTGCTTGACGGTACTGGTAAGTTCCACCATGGACGACGCGGTCTCTTCCAGCGAACTGGCCTGCGACTCCGTCCGCGCCGACAAATCCGCGTTTCCCGACGCGATCTGGTGGGCGCCATTGTTGACCAGGTCGGTCGCTTCCTTGATTTGCCCGACCAGCAGCTTGACGCTGGTTTGCAAGATGCGCAGCGACTGCATCACGGCTGCAAGCTCATCGTATCCGTCGGCGTCAATTTTGCCCGACAGATCACCACTGCTCATGCGTTCAATATCGCGCCGCGCGCGTCGCAAGGGCAGCACGATGCTGCGGTACAAGACCGAAATGAACGCGAGTGAACTTGCCGCGCACAGCAGAGCCGCGCCCGCCGCCCAGGGTGCCATATCGGAGCCGCTCATCGAGCGCCAGGAACACGCGGCGCTAAGCAGCGAGAGAGCCGCGAGACAAGCGCCTGCTGTGATCAGCCAGGCTTTGATGGACAGTTTCTTGAAAAAATTAACGCGTGCGAATAGGGAGTGCGAGACGGCTTTTCCCTGACGTATCTCGATATTGCTGATTCCCTTGTTCAGCGCCCGGTAGGCGCTGTCGGCCGCCGCAATCTGTTCCTGGCTCGGCTTGACGCGAATGGAAATATAGCCGACGACTTTCCCGTTCTCCAAGATGGGGGCGGCGTTCGTCTCGACCCAGTAGAAATTGCCATTTTTGGCGCGATTTTTCATGATGCCGACCCAGGTTTTTCCTGCGCTCAGCGTCTTCCAGAAATCCTCCGAGATCGCCTTCGGCATGTCCGGGTGACGCATGATGCTCTGATGCTTGCCCAGCAACTCCTGTTCAGAGTAGCCGCTGATGCTAAGGCAGTCCAGGTTCACATAGATGAAGTTTCCTTTCGGGTCCGTCTTCGACAGAATCGTTTCCGACACATTCAAGACGTACTCGCCATTCACGGGCGCGGTTTGCTTTGACATGGTTTGCCACTTCTATTAACGTAATGTTGCGCACTATTTTAAAGCCCCAGATACTAAACTGAGCTCGCCTCTTCGCCGCCGCGCGGGCCCGGTTTATCGATCGAAAAAAAGGCAAAGCCGTGCCCACAGGTGCGGCGCAGTGATCGATTTCGTTTGGAACTTGGCCCTCACGACTACGCTTGTCCGTCGCCGCCGGGGCCACGTCATACAACGCTGGCGCGCTAAAAAGCATTACGCTCATGCTGCCCGCCCCTCAACATGAACGCTGCACTAGAACTCAGCTGCCGTCGCCGGCGCTCTTGCCACCGATGCCGAAATGCTCTTTCG
>PKWL01000042.1 GCA_003133225.1 Janthinobacterium sp. | reverse complement strand
GCGAGTTTTGCAAGAGGCTCATCGGATTGCAGCCTGAGGCCGAACCCATCAATTTTCCATGCGCCCAATGCCAAACAGGCTAACGCGCCAGCCGGAGCTATATAGTGGCGCAGGAATATGAGCGCCGTAGAAGCCTTGGATAAGCGCGCTGGCCGTTCTATATAATAGTAGGTTAGCCACGCCAGCGAGAGCGACAGCACAAATATCGCCACTCCGGCAAATGCGCCGACGGATTGATGCCCATATCGGTAAAAAGCCAACAAAGGCCAGTGCCAGAGATAGGACGAATACGAGATCAGACCTATCCACACCAGTGGCTTAAATGCCAAATAGCGGGACACAAGGTTGTTGCCGCTGTGTCGGGCAAAAATCAACAGTGCGGTCCCAAGAGTTGGCGGAACCGCTAACAGTCCCGGAAACACCTGGTCCTCCGAAAGCAAGAGCAGCGAGCCGCCCAGCAATAAGAGACCCAGTACTGCCATTGGCGTTACTACTTGAGAGGGCACCATGTGCCCTCTCAAGACGGCAAGCGCTACAATTGCACCGAATAGTAATTCGCCGGCGCGAGTCGGCAACATATAATAGACGAAAGCGGGGTCCCATGAAAAAAGAAGCTCGCCGAGAAGAAATGAAACGAGGGCAACAAGCGCCGATGCCGCGAAAAGCCACTTCACATGCGATAACCGATACGCGCCAATAAGTAGTACCGGCCAAACAATGTAAAACTGTTCCTCGACGCCGAGCGACCAAAGATGCAATAGTGGCGTTTCGCCACTGGCAGTCGCAAAATAACCGGCATCTTGGTTCAACCAAAAATACAGGTTCGAAAGAGACAGCAATGACCACAATGCGGATACGGCAGTTTTCTTGGCATCCTCTGGAAGTAACAGAATCTGCGCAGCAAGCAGCGTGACGCCGACGACGACCAGCATCGGCAACGCAATGCGCTTAACGCGGCGACGATAAAAATCGACTATTGAGAATTTCCCGCGCTCTAGGTCCTGGAGGATATTGCGGGAAATCAGAAACCCAGAAATGACGAAAAATATGTCGACGCCCACGAAGCCGCCCGGTAGCAACGCTTTATTTATGTGAAAAATAATTACCGAAAGGACCGCAATAGCTCGAAGGCCGTCAATATCAGGGCGATAATGTTGATTGGCAGTGGCACTGGCAAATGTCATGATGCAAGCGCTTCCGTTGGGCGTGGTATGAAAGAACCGGATTGCTGAATGTATTCGAGTTGAAAGGAATTGGTTAATCCCGGTGAAAAGATAGTTGGGCTATCCCGCCACGTAGAAATTAACATTTGGGACTGATAAAATACGCATTTGGTCGATTTTTTGAGGAAACTGTCGGTGCGCCTTCAGATCGTCAAATATTAAATTGAAAACGGCGGCAAGGTTTTATTAAATATCAAAAGACCATCAATTGCCCCCATTGGCCAATTGCTGCAGTTTGGGCGCAAAATTCGACCTACTACAAGCTAATGCCGAACGCGGGGCTAGCAAACTGTGCCAGGATGGCGGTTTGCGCTGTCGTTTGAGCTTATCCATTCCAATATTTTTAAAAGAAGTATGCGAAAGAATTACGGCATTTTGTCATTCGTATTTTGAATTTGCAATGCAACTCAGTTCTCGGGGGCCAAGCGACAGCAATTGGGATGCTCGTTGTCACTGCCACAGCCATAATGCCCGATTCAAGGCGAATGAAACATCGCATCGCGGCATGGTCACCCGCTTGCTTGGCCACGGCTCTCGCCCATTCGAGCGCGCAGTTCGCTGCCCAAAGATCGTTGACCGCTTGCTGCGCCGGTACCTCGGTTTTTTTGGGACGAAAAATCATGCGGCTTCGTCCCGGGTTGAGAAGGGGATGATGAGAATTTCCGTCCGCCACAATCGTTACCAGAGCTTGCTTGCTCAACCGCACTTATTGCCGGCGCTATTCTTGCCCCAGAAAAATTTAATTCAGACCATACTTGCGATGAGCGTTTTCGTCTCGAACAGCAAGTCACAACGACACCATCTGACAGAGCACTCCATGAGCACGTACAAATGACGGTTTGCCCCAGGCTAGCGTCGCAACGCGTTTGGCTGGAGAAATCGCCGCTCCCGATTTAACGCATCAAGGATGCGGTCGCTGAAATCAAGCTAGTTGCCAGCAAATGGCAATAGCGGTCTCGTCGATGCGCCAAATAAGGGTCGTGCTAAGGAGACTTGGCAGCGCACTCTTCATGTGCTTGATCTAGATCACAACTTTTTCGGCACCAGCCCGATCTTGTTTGACGCGCCAATGTCTACCCTAAATGAAAGCAGCGCGCGCATTGCGCCGCCATGTAAGGCATCGGCATTCGGGGACGAATGCACTGTTTCGGGTACGGCCTGCAATACCATACGCAACCACAATCACCACGCGCCGATTTGGGCACTTTATAGCACGACGGAAGGAGAAATGATGGAAAAGGAACTAGTATCAGCGACCGGCGAAATGAATATCATGGACGCCTCTGGTCACCAACAGTTGAAATGGAGCATGAGCAAGGCAGCCGAAATTGCGGCGGCGCAGGCGACTTTCGACTGTTTGATGAAACAGGGCTACGCCGCGTTTGGCTCAACGAAGAAGATGCAAGCCAAGCACGAGATAAATACGTTTGACCCGACCATGGAAGAACTGGTCATGGTGCCGCGCATCGTCGGGGGCTGATATGCGCGCGTGGAAGCGGGCATGGCAGGCCCTGTGCCGGTGCATTGCCCAAGATGATGCAATAGCCGCCGCCCCGGGAACGGATCGGGGCGGTAGTACATATTGGCGCCTCGCCGTGCAGAAATTGCATGCCGGCCACCGACGATGGTGCCGGTTCCTTGCGCACTACAGGGCGTGGATGTGGGAGACGAGACGCAAGCGTGAACTGGCGCAGGAAACGGCACGCAGCAAGCGCCTTGCCGCCCATAAGGCGCACGTGCTCTTGCTAAATCTTTTGAATTCGGAGCAGCGTCGAGAATTCCAAGCGCACGGATACTTTCATGTGACGGGCGGTAGCAGCGGGGATCACTATCGTATACGCATGGGTTCGGTTGCAAATATCGACGTGCTGCACAATGACGGTACGGTGAAGCGTTGCTTATGTGCTTATCCCACGGGCGAAATTCCCGTTTATGACGTGATGGCTGGACAACTGCTGTATTTGCAGGATCCGCATGCCGAAAAGCACTTTCTAGCGCAGGCAATTGTTAATCCATACCTTCTAAATTTTGCGCGGTTTCACCGCATATCTTAGTCAATAGACGCTACGCCCCACTGCATGCGGGCAGATTATCGCCATTTGGCCGGTCGAGGGACCAGTTGAGCGCTCTTATCATTGCCGCCGGACTCGCCAAAAGCTGCATGGCGAAGTCCGTTTTTACCAAGCATCTCCCACTGCGCCTCCAACCACAGTCGATTTAATCCTCCAGTTTAACGGGCGGCCATGGTTCCTGGCCGCGCGGCGACGTGGGCTTGCTTGGCAATCCTAATTCACACATCCCAGACAATCGAGAACATTGATAGAATTATGACAATCAAACGATAATAGATAGGGTTGCCTCTGCGGACACTAGCATGTTGGCTGTGCGTTTTGTAACCGACGAGTTGGCCTTTTAAAAAATCTCCCTATGATCGCGAATTCCACCTTCGGTCCGATATACAAGTACACCAAAGCGCTATTGGTCGCGCTCGGCTATCGCGATAAGATGACGCGGCTGCACTCCGAACGTGTACTTGCTTTGTCCCAAGCACTGGGAGTTGGTTGCGGTTTGTCTGCAGAAGAGCTGAACACGCTTAAAATTGGTGCCGCGTTTCATGACATTGGGAAAATTGGCGTTCCGGATCGCGTACTTCTCAAGCCTGCGCGACTGGACGTTGCCGAGTGGGAGGTGATGCGCCAGCATAGTGAGATCGGCCAGAGAATTTTGTTGAGTACCGACTTCGATGGAGCGAGATCAGCAGCTCTTGTGATTCGTCACCATCATGAATATTTCAATGGAGATGGTTACCCGGATCGTCTTTCCGGAGAGAAAATCCCGATCGGATCACGTATTGTTGCAATCGTTGACAGTTACGATGCGATGGCCGTCACCAGGGCCTACCACGCAGCGAGAAAGCACGAAGAAATCATCGACATCCTCCACTCCGAAAGCGGGGAAAAACATGATCCCCAACTAATGCGTCTTTTTTTCAGGATCATAGAGCGCAGCCCGCTCAAGACGGGCTCAACGCATGATTAATCGCAAATTTGAGCGCCCTCATGCCTCCATGTTTGACGAGTGGCTTTTTTTTTAAACAGGTTGTTTTGGCTTCGCTTCCGTTGACACTGCGGGCGACTTCCAAGGGGAATTCTTCGATGTGTGCGCCAAGTTGATGGCTCGCCATGACAGCCCACGTTGCGGTTGACTTGAGCGCAAGAGAGCCCCGCCGCGTCCGAGCTCAGCCGTATCGCGTCGGCGACCAGTTGGCGACCACTTGGGCTGCAATGTTGATATTTCGGTTTTCTAAAACTCGCTCGGTATTTCCGGTTCGGGCGACGTGAAGCATGGCGCGACCAATACGCTCTGTCGTGGTAACGAAACCTGGAAAGAGACGACGCAATAGAGGGAAGATAGGTTTAAAAGTGGCAATAAGAACACGGTATGCCCAGGTCTTGGATATCTCGCCATGCATGGGCTGGATAATTGCAGGCCGAAACATGAAGGCATTGAGTGCTAGGCGTAAGAGATCATTTTCAGTCCTGCCCTTTACGCGAGCCCACATGATTCGCCCCTGCTCCGTGCTATCTGTACCTGCCCCCGACACGTAGATGAATGTCATGCCCGGATTGACTCGAGCAAGAGTGGTGCCGACGGCAACGGGGATTGCATGGTTGATTGCAGCGTATTCGGCCTCGGTTCGTCCTGCTGCCGTAGCTCCGAGACAAAAGAAGCATGCGTCGTAACCCGCAAGTTCAGGTTCAACGTTTTGGTAGCTTAGCAAATCTGTGAGGATCAAATCCCGTAGCTTTGGGTGCCCGATAGCAGTGGGTATCCGTCCCACGGCCAAGACATGGGTCACCCCGGAATCTTGGAGGCATTCCCGAAGGACGCCTTGACCGACCATTCCAGTAGCACCGAAAAGTAAAACCTTCAAAGTCAATCTCCCGCTGAATGAGGGGTTTCCTGAGTGCAAAATAGTCCGATAATTTCGAAAGTCCAACAGCGGTGCCGCTTGGCCCCTGCGCCACCTAACCAAATTTTATAAGCCCATCGAATATCAATTCGCGCAGTGACTTTCAGAGCGCCGGCGTCATCACTCTGGCACAACCCACTGAGGGTTCCATGCGATCTCCCACACATGCTGGTCTGGGTCTTGGAAATAGCCCGCGTATCCTCCCCAGAACGTATCGTGTGCCGGTTTGACAATGCGTGCGCCCGCCATTCTTGCTTGGTCCATCACCGTATCAACATCTGCTTTGGAGGACACATTGTGGCCAATCACAAATTCCGTTGGGCTTGGATTCCCTGGAGGCAGACCAGAGTCGTGGGCAATACTTTTGCGTGGCCAGAGCGCAAGCTTTAGCCCGGCTTGTAAATCAAAGAAAGCCACAGCACCGTACTCAAATTCAGTGCCGACAATGCCGTCGCTCTTTAATCCCAAGCCATCGCGATAAAATCGGAGCGACCTATCCAAATCATCAACCCCGACCGTGATTAACGTGATTTGTGGCCTCATAGCGAGCCTCCGCCATACGCAAGACATAGCAATCCGTCAAATCGGCTTGCAAATTAACTTCAAGCGAGTCCATTTTTATGCAGCAACTCCCCGCAAGCCCACTTCGATTACCGTTATTTTATCGATTTTCTTGTGCGCGTCAAAAAAGCGCGTCGGACATGGGCGCGCTATGACCATACCAGAGTAAGCTATGCACGCAAACTGACGTTCGCCATTCTTTTACCTGCAAAAGCTGCCGGACGCTACCCACCGGGATCTCGCCATGCACAACGGCGCCACCCCCGCTACGGCGGACAATCTGAACCGTTCTACTTCATCCCCAAACACCGCTACGCCTATCTTCCACCCGTTTGGCCTTGTGAGTGGCGCGAGGCAGGGTATCGGGCGCCAGGATAGTGACCACGGCCGACACGCCGGTCACCGACTTTAATTGCCCAGCGAATCGTGTCGCGAGTTCTGCATCGCTGCCTTTGAAGCTGGCGGCGCGTTCAACTTCGACGGTCAAGCGGTCCAGGTGGTTATCGCGCTCGACGATAAGTTTGTATTCTCCTGTCAGGTTGTGATCCTTGCGGGCGATGGCTTCGATGTCGCTGGGAAAAATATTCACCCCTTTGATGATCAGCATGTCGTCAAGGCGGCCGTGGACACCGAGCATGCGAATTGAGGTCCGGCCGCAACCGCAAGGCTCGGAGGTAAAGGAGACGATATCGCCGGAACGGAAGCGGATCATCGGACGGGCCGTTTTCTTCAGTGTGGTCAGCACCAATTCACCGCGCTCGCCTTCAGCTACGGGCTCACCGGAGTCGGGGTCTAGCACTTCGACCAAAATATGATCCTCGGCCCAGTGCAGACCATTTTTTTCTTCGCACATGCCGGCGCAGGAACCAAAAATGTCGGACAGACCGTAGTAGTCATAAACCGAGGCTCCCCAAAGGGCTTCTATGCGGTGACGCGTCTCTGGTATCGAACCGCCGGGCTCGCCAGCGACGAAGATGCGTTTGATCGACAAGTCCCGGCGCGGGTCGATGCCTTCCTTGACGGCGGTTTCACCCAGATACCAAGCATATGACGGGGTGGTCCAGATGGCGGTGACTTGGAACTGTTTAGCGATGGCCAGCAGACGCTCGGAGGGCAGCGTGCCGGCGTGGATTGATAGTGCTCCGAGCTTTTGCGCTCCGAGCACGCAGGGCCCGCCAACGAACAGCGAAAAGTTCAGGGAGTGGCAGTAGCGGTCTTCAGGGCGCAAGCCTGATGACCAGAACTGACGGGCTTCGTAGTCGATCCAGTCCTCAAAATCCTGGGCCGAGAATGGCGATGCGGTGGGTACTCCGGTCGAACCGCTGGAGGCGGAGATATACACGATGTCGCGCTCAGGTACGGCTAGCAGATCGCCGAATGGCGGCAGCGCTTGTTGTCGATCGCGAAGCACCTGTTTGTCGATGAAGGGGAAGCGGCGAATATCGTCGAGCGTCTTGACTTGATCGGGATGCAAGCCGGCAGCATCGAAGCTGGCCCGGTAATAGGGCGAATTGGCGTAGGCGTGTTGCAAATGCTGTTGTAGTAAGCTGAGCTTAAGCCTGTCCCAGTCGGCGCGGGATTGGGTTTCCAGCGCTGCATCCCAGTAAAGCGCGTCGGGGCCAGGAATGGCACGGATTGTGGCGGTTGTCATGATAGCTCTCAATAACTGATTGGGCGCCTGTCGTAGCGGCGAAAGTAGCGGGCTGATCCGGGCGGCGCTAAGGAGTGCGAGGTGTCAATGTGTTGCCAAGCCTCCCATCAAAACGTGTCGCCCAAATTGTTTAGCTGAAAGAATAGCATGCGGCATGCGCTTTTCTAACAAAGAAAGATGCATTTGCATATACGATTCGCGCGATCACCCATCGTCCCATCCAATATGCGGCGCTGCGCTGCCATAGTTCAAAGCGGTAGCGCCAAGCGGCCATTCCCCTCACCACCAAAACGAATGCTTGCCCAAGGTGGAGAGCGACTCGGTTCGACAACAGTTGTCGGCGCCAGCATGCGGGCACGCTTCTTAGGTTAACTGGGAGGGCTTGCTTTCACGGTCCTGAAGGGGCGGCGATCCGGGTAGTGCGTCCTGAGGTGGAAAAACGGGAAAGCGGTCATTTGGCACGGCGCGCCATTGCATTTGCCGCCATGCCCAGCCGTAACGCGGAAAGGACAAACTGGCCGAAAGACCCTCTTTTTTGTAGGCAGTGTTTGCGCCATCATTGGGACTCTTATGTCATATATAAGACTAGATGCGATGCAATGGTATAATTCTGACTGCCGCATTGGCCTCTAGTGAACTTGTTGCTTTTCATTGCTTACGGGCAACCGATAATTAGGGGGGGGTGTAGAGTTGCAGTTTGCAAAAACCCTGGCAAGAGTGCGCACCGAACCTTAAACCACCAACATGTGAGACCACCATGCTCCAAGCATATCGCCAACACGTCGCCGAACGCGCAGCGCTCGGTATCCCCGCGCTGCCATTGTCCGCCAAGCAAACCGAAGAGCTGGTCGGCCTGCTGAAGAACCCGCCAAAAGGCGAAGACCAGTTCCTAGTCGAGCTCCTGAGCTATCGCGTTCCCGCCGGTGTCGATGATGCCGCCAAGGTCAAGGCCGCGTTTTTGGACCAGGTCGCCAAAGGCAAGCTAGCCTGCGCGCTGATCTCGCGTGAGAGCGCCACCAAATTGCTGGGCACGATGCTAGGCGGCTTCAACGTCAAACCGATGATCGACTTGCTAGGTGACGATGTGGTTGGCGCCGTGGCTGCCGAAGGATTGAAGAAGACACTGCTGGTGTTTGACTTTTTCCATGACGTCAAGGAATTAGCCGACAAGGGCAATGCCAATGCCAAGGGCGTACTGCAATCTTGGGCCGACGCCGAGTGGTTTACCTCGCGCCCGGAAGTGCCGCAAAGCCAGATTCTGACCGTATTTAAGGTCACCGGCGAAACCAATACGGACGATTTGTCGCCCGCGCCCGACGCCACCACCCGCCCCGACATTCCCATGCACGCCCTAGCGATGCTAAAAAATCCGCGTCCCGGCATCGATGCTGACGAGCCTGGTAAAGTTGGCCCAATCAAGCAACTGACCGCGCTCAAAACCAAGGGCAACCTGATCGCCTACGTCGGCGACGTGGTCGGCACCGGTTCTTCACGCAAGTCTGCCACCAACTCTGTGTTGTGGTTTACCGGCGAAGATATTCCCTTCATCCCGAACAAACGTTTCGGTGGTTTTTGCCTCGGCACCAAGATCGCCCCAATCTTCTACAACACGATGGAAGACGCCGGCGCCCTGCCGATCGAACTAGATGTATCCCAGATGGGCATGGGTGACGTGATTGAATTGCGTCCATATGAAGGCAAGGCGCTTAAGAATGGCCAGGTCATCTCCGAATTTACTGTCAAGTCCGACGTGATTTTCGACGAAGTGCGGGCCGGCGGCCGCATTCCCCTGATTATCGGGCGCGGCCTGACGGCCAAGGCGCGCGAAGCGCTCGGCTTGCCTGCCTCGACGCTGTTCCGTCTGCCTCACAACCCAGCCGCATCCAGCAAGGGTTTTACGCTGGCGCAAAAAATGGTCGGTCGCGCCTGTGGCTTGGCGGAAGGCGAGGGCATTCGTCCTGGCACTTACTGTGAACCAAAAATGACCACGGTCGGCTCCCAAGACACGACCGGCCCGATGACGCGCGACGAGCTGAAGGATCTCGCCTGCCTAGGTTTCTCGGCCGACCTCGTGATGCAGTCGTTTTGCCACACCGCGGCCTATCCGACGCCGGTCGATGTCATTACTCACCAGACGCTGCCGCGCTTCATCTCCACCCGTGGCGGCGTCGCGTTGCATCCCGGTGATGGCGTGGTCCACTCTTGGCTGAACCGTCTGCTATTGCCTGACACCGTGGGTACGGGGGGCGACTCGCACACCCGTTTTCCGATAGGCATTTCGTTCCCGGCCGGCTCCGGCCTCGTCGCGTTCGCCGCCGCCACCGGCGTCATGCCGCTAGACATGCCGGAATCGGTATTGGTCCGCTTCAAGGGCAAGATGCAACCGGGCGTCACGCTGCGCGACCTGGTCAACGCGATCCCCCTGTACGCGATCCGTCAGGGCACGCTGACCGTCGAGAAGCAAGGCAAAAAGAACTTGTTCTCCGGGCGCATTCTCGAAATCGAAGGGTTGCCGCAACTGAAGGTCGAGCAGGCATTCGAGCTGTCGGATGCATCGGCCGAACGGTCGGCCGCTGGCTGCACCGTTCATTTGGATAAAGAACCCGTCATCGAGTACATGAACTCGAACATCACTTTGATGAAATGGATGATCGCCAACGGCTACGAAGACAAGCGCACATTGGCGCGCCGGATCCATGCAATGGAAGCCTGGTTGGCCAAGCCGCAATTGCTAGCGCCGGACGCCGACGCGGAATACGCTGCCGTTATCGAAATCGACCTGGCCGATATCCATGAGCCTATCGTTGCCTGTCCGAATGATCCGGACGATGTGAAAATGCTGTCCGAAGTGTCCGGGAAAAAGATCGACGAAGTATTCGTCGGCTCTTGCATGACCAACATCGGCCACTTCCGCGCCGCTTCCAAGCTGCTCGAAGGCAAGACCGATCTTCCGGTTCGCCTGTGGATCGCGCCACCGACCAAGATGGATCGGCAAGTGCTCATGTCCGAAGGCCACTATGGCACGCTAGGCCGCACCGGCGCGCGCATGGAAATGCCGGGCTGCTCGCTGTGCATGGGTAATCAGGCGCAAGTGCGCAAGGGTTCAACCGCGATGTCGACTTCGACCCGCAACTTCCCGAACCGCCTCGGTCTCGATACGCAAGTTTATCTCGGCTCGGCAGAATTGGCCGCCGTCTGCGCGATGCTCGGCAAGATCCCGACCAAGGAAGAGTATATGGCCAATATCGGGGTGCTTGACAAAAACGCGGCCGACATTTACCGTTACATGAACTTCGATAAGATCGAGGAATTCCGCGACGTTGCCGATACAGTTACTATGTGAGTGACGGCATAGGCACCTTGGTGCTGTAGTGCTGTGCCTAATTCCCCGTCGCGGTGCCGCGCCGGGGAATTTTTATTGCGCAAATCTAACGTCAATCGCCAAGCGTTACATTTTAACAATTTTTGCCGCTAGATTGGCGCCGGTGCGCCCGTGATGCAATGGGGCTAAGCCTCATAACCACTTGTTTCGAGTTCACCTATCCAATTCGCTTCGCGCCCTCCGGGGCAGGTTCGACATCGGCTGCAGCCAGGCCATGCCAAAGTACATTTTGCCGGTACGGCTAAGGACTACGATCGTTCCCGTTCCGACCAAACCATGGTGCGCGCTTGGCGGTTGACACAGTTTGGCGGTTGACACAGTCTCGATCGATCGCGGCCTTTCGAATTTTTTGCTCGGCCGCCAGCCAGCGCCTAGCCGTCATTTATTGAATTGGTGCGGAATGGCGCTGAAACCCGCCCATAAGGCCAGTAATCCACAAACAAGACTCAAGACGACATACCCTCCAGCGACGGCGATTTCATCGCGCCGCAACAGATAGAATGTCTCGAGGCCAAATGCGGAGAAGGTGGTAAATCCGCCGATAATGCCGGTGAATAAAAATAATCGAGCGTCGGCGGAGAAAAAGTCCTCCCTGACGGCAAGACCGGCTAACACTCCCATGATGCAGCAGCCCAACACATTCACGGCGAATGTCCCGAGGGGAAACCGCCAGCCAATGGTCTCGTGCAAAAACCAGCCCGATAGTTTGAATCGAAAAACAGAACCAATAGCCCCGCCTAATGCGACAAATAACACTGATTTCATATCAACGTGCTTCCTTAGAATGGACTCAAGTATAGCGCACGGCAGCGGTAATAAAGCTGCTGTTGGCTGATGACGGTCGTGGAGGCGGAGCGCCCACTGTTGCGTGGCCGCCCGCCAAAACCTGAATCTTCATTTTTTTGGCCGCCATAAAAGCTAGCTGCGCCGGTACGCAGAAAAAGCCATGCCCATCTTTAAAATGAAGAAATTTTAAAGAGTCGTAAAATTCAATGAGCCTTGCGTAGACAAGCAAGAAAAAAATTCTTGCCAAGATCGATGGCTCATGCTGCCAGCGTGTATGCTGTGTCAGGAACTTTCTATGTTCAGGTTTTGCGAGTAGTCAAGAATCCACGCATTCGGAAGATTGCCACGTTCGTGTCAATCCGTGCAAGCTGTGCGTGCAAATTGTCGTTTTTTTGATCTTTGTTTTTCACCCGGTAGCGACGATAGCTAAACAAAAGGAGCAGAACATGAATCCCATCACGTCCTTTCTCGTTATGGTTTGTATCCTGACCGGTCTAGCGCTTGGCAACTGGGTAGCTCCCTATCTTGCGCTACCTTTATTTGCTGCTGCGCTCCTCATCGCATTGTCGCTCAAGATGGCCAACGCATGGCAAAGGTTTGTCATCTTGAGAATGGGAAAGCTGCAAAGCGTCAAGGGGCCTGGATTGTTCGCGATCATCCCGGTGCTTGACAATGTCATCGCGGTTATCGACTGTCGGATTCAGACTACCGCCTTTAACGCGGAACAGGCGCTCACGAAGGATACGGTTCCAGTCAACGTGGATGCGATCATTTTCTGGCACGTGCATGATGCCGAGAAGGCCGCGTTGGCTATCACCAATTACCGCGAGGCGATTGACCGCGTTGCGCAAACTTCGTTACGCGAAATGATCGGCTCTTCGATGTTGGCGGCACTGCTATCAGATCGGCAGGAAGCGGACCTGGAACTAAAGAATCAAATTGGAGGGAAAACCGCGCCGTGGGGAATATCGGTTAGTTCGGTGGAGATCCGCGATGTCGCCATCCCGGAAGCCTTGCAAGATGCAATGTCGCGTCAGGCGCAAGCGGAACGCGAGAAACAGGCGCGCGTGATTCTCGGCTCGGCCGAAGCTGCGATCGCGGGAAAATTCGTTGAGGCCGCGGATATCTACGCCGGACATCCGGCGGCGTTGCAGCTGCGCGCGATGAACATCATTTACGAAGCGACCAAGGAACGCGGGGCTACGATCCTGATACCGAGTTCGATGGTCGATAGCCTAAATCCGTCCATCGCTACCCTGGCTCTTGCGGTTGCAAGCAAAACCACCCTCGACCCGGCGGTCGAGCCGAACCAAGCGCGCGTTTGACGCGGAAGGTCGCTTGTGCCCGGTCCATCCGAACATCTCGGCCGGGTTGGTCGGGCCGACAACGAATGCAAGGGCGCAGCGTTTCGCCAAGCGAGATCGAATAGTTATGCTGTGTCCCATTTTTGACTTTCAGTAGCTATCATAAGCTAGGCTCACTCACCCCCGCCTCACGCGGCGCGCGTATCCAGCCCTCCATCAAACGCCGCGCGCTACGGCTCATGTTTGCTTTCGTCACCCCCCATTCTCTTTAACGCAGTTGTTCTATCTAAACAAATGAACTCAAGTCAAGAAGGCGAACATCAGTGAAAGCCAGCCTTCTTGAGCCGGTAGGCAAGTTGCGCTCGCGTCAAGCCCAGTGCACGAGCCGCATTAGCGACGTTGTAGCGCGCTTCGATCAGTGCTTTTCGGCAAATCGCGTCGTTTCTATCGGATACTGCTCCATCAGCCTTCGGCGCGGCCTTATCAATTGTGACTCGCGGCAACGCGAGGGGGTCCTCGATCTGACCATCATGAACAGTCAGTCTGCCACTGAGATTTAATCCAAACGCCTCGTGTGTATGCAGCTCGCCGCTGCGAAATAGATGGTGAACGTCAATCGATTCTCCTGGATCGACAATGATCACGCCGCGTTCGATCAGGTTTTGTAATTCGCGGATATTGCCCGGGAAATCATATTGTAATAACGCTTGCACGGCACGGGGCGTGAAACCCGGAACTTCGCGCCCATGCAACACGCGGTAACGGCGCAGAAAGGTATCCATTAGCAATGGAATGTCGTCCCGTCGCTCCTTCAATGGCGGCAGGCCGATCGGGAACACGTTGAGACGGAAGAACAGATCGTCACGGAATCGCCCGGCCTTGACCTCGTCACGCAAATCGATGTTGGTGGCGGCAATGACTCGCACGTCCACATCAATGATTACGATCCCCCCCACACGTTCGATTACGCGCTGCTGTAGGGCCCGTAGCAACTTCCCCTGGGCCACGAAACTAAGTGAAGAGATTTCATCGAGAAATAGTGTGCCGCCGTGCGCCCGTTCGAAGCGACCAGGTCGAGAAGCGGTAGCCCCTGTAAAGGCGCCTTTTTCAACACCAAAGAGCTCGGACTCAACCAAGGTATCCGGGATTGCCGCGCAGTTCAATGCGATGAATGGATTGGCCTTGCGCGGACTGATGTTGTGCAGGGTCTGAGCGTACATCTCTTTACCTACGCCGGAGGGGCCGGTAAACAGGACCGTAGCTTGAGTGGGAGCGACACGCTCAATTAAATGGCGGGTGGCGCTGAAAGCGGCCGATATGCCGATGGGTTCGTCGTGATCTGGGGCTGACGGACTCTCCGGATCCGTGGGCGCGGGCCCTGCAGCGCACGGCGTCGCGCCACGATGCATCCACTCCGACGTCTTGGAAGAAAAATATTTGTGATCGAGTTCTGGGTCGCCCCACTGGTCGGCTGGTTTCCCGATGATGTGGCATACCGGTGCCCCCATAGAACGGCATTCCACTTCGCGAAAGATGATCATCTTCCCCATGAAGGCGCTGGCGTACCCGCTGGCATAGCCGACCTGCATCCAGCAAGCTGCCTCTGTGCCAATGCCGAAAGCAGCGATGTGCTCTTCAGCCTCGCTCGAGTCATACCAATTGAACTCTGCAAAAAAATCACCGCGGGCGATGTCAAACTCGAAGCTCAAGGTTTCCGGTCGTACGATGCCTTCTAGTGAGTGCATTCGCGGTCCCGCTTGAAAGGCGTTAGCGGGATCGCAATTGGGCCACATTTCGCGCACCAGCTGGGCGTCACGGGAACCCGCGCTATAACCTACGCGGGTAAGCAGCGAGCGCGCCAGCTCCTGCCCCATGCTCAACACTAGTTCACGCCGAAGTGCGCCGTAGGTGGACGAGCGCCACAGTACCATTCGCTGGTCATTAAGCCAGATGCGACCGTCGCCAGGGGAAAACATTAAAGTCTCGGTTAAATCATGCAATGTGGGCGTCGCACCCTCATTGATTTCGACACTGGTTCCTGTGCTTCCGACCCCGACTTGCAATTCTGCCAGCGACAGGCGTTTACTTTGTTTTTTCATGCTAGAGGTTCCTAGATATTAAGCACAATTTAATCAAAGATTGATCATATAAAATTCATACTAACATCAATAATTGATTTGATGTGCACATATTAGATACGTGTAAGTCGTTGATTATATGTGAAATTTTGTTTTTGCAATGGATGGCATGGTGCTTGCTAAAGTCTTTAGCTAGGACTGCACGAAAAGATTGCGGTTCATTAGAAAAAAGTTGGATTGAGTGCGACGCAGCATTTCAATAACAATATTTGGAGACGAAGTATATGAAAGTTCAAGCCGCAATAGTGCGCGCGCCGCGCGCACCCATGTCCCTAGAAACGATTGATCTTGAAGACGTGCGCGACAACGAGATCCTGGTCCGGCTAGTGGCCACCGGGGTCTGTCATACAGACCTCGCCATGCGGGACCAAGCATTTCCGGTACCGCAGCCCATCGTACTTGGTCATGAGGGCGCTGGTATCGTAACGCGCATTGGCTGCTCGGTTACGAAAGTGCAACCAGGTGACCATGTTGTGATGAGCTTTAACTCGTGCGGCCATTGCCCGAGTTGCAACGAACATGAACCTAGCTACTGTCACGACTTCTTCGGATCGAATTTCGCTGGGCAACGCGCGGACGGCACCTCGCCATTATCGAAGGGCGGCGAGCGCATCCACGGTAACTTCTTCGGCCAGTCATCGTTCGCCACATATTCGGTTTGCACGCAGCGCAATATCGTGAAAGTGACCAAGAACGCGCCGTTGGAACTACTCGGGCCGCTAGCTTGCGGCATTCAGACTGGCGCCGGCGCGGTGATCAATGCGCTCAAGCCGCGTATGGGTCAGTCACTAGCGGTGTTCGGCTCTGGATCAGTGGGTATGGCTGCAATCATGGCGGCCAAGGCGATTGGTCTAACCACCATCATTGCTATCGACCTCATCCAAGAACGATTGGACCTGGCTCGCGAAGTGGGAGCCACCCACGCAATCAATCCTTCAAATACGCCAGACTTGGTGGCCGAGATTCGTACAATCACCGGTTATGGCGTGGAGTACAGTTTCGAAACCACGGGCGCGTCGAAAGTCCTGCGTCAGGCCGTAGAGGCACTGGCACCACGCGGCACTTGTGGATTTGTCGGCGCGGCCGCTCTCGGCACGGAGGTGACGCTGGACGTGATGGACATCATGACCCAAGGCAAGAAATTGCGCGGCATCGTCGAAGGCGATTCCAATCCGGACGTGTTCATTCCCGCCCTAATCGAGTTGTATCGCCAGGGGCGCTTCCCATTCGACAAGCTCATCAGGTTCTACCCGTTGGAAAATATCAACGACGCCATCAACGACGCCGAGTCCGGTAAGGTAATCAAGCCGGTCGTGCGCATGTCCACATAGAGTTTTCATACACTGTTGTCCGATGGTCAACAGATTTTCACTTAATTATCAGTGCTGTGAACCTAACCCTTCACGGGTTGCGTTCGCCTACCCATGGCGCAAAAACGCCTCAGTTGGCCTAACTTGCGGGCCTGTTTGTTCGTACCAAAGGAGACAAAATGAAACTTCGCTGCAAACTACTAGCGTCAACGGTGATCTCGGGGGTTGTATTGGCAATTGGAACTTCAGCTTATGCTGCTGATCATTTGTGTGGCCTGGACAATGGAAAGAAGGCCACCGGCAAGGCCATTTTGGTGGGCGCAGTGGTCGGCAAGACCGGCCCCGACGATTTCAGCTCTGGAGCCGCATCGGCGCGCGCATATTTCAAATGCGTGAATGAGAATGGCGGTATCAATGGTCGGCCGATCGAGTACCTAATTGAAGATGACAAGTGGAATCCGGAGACGGCGTCGCAAGCGGCCACCAAACTTGTCAAGGACCGGGGTGTGGTGGCACTGGTGGGCAACGGCAGCTTCGTCGAGATGACCTTTAATGGCAAACTCTATCAAAAGGAGAACGTGATCGTGCTAGCGTCGGCCTGTGCCGTGCGCGAGTGCTTCGAATCTAAAAACATCGCCACCACCAACGAGGGTCCGCTACCTAGCAACTTGGGCGCCGTGCAATGGGCGGTGAAGCACCTCGGCAGCAAGTCAGTGGTCTGTATCGGTCTCAATATCCCGAGCAACGGCGGCTGGTCATGCGATGCCGTAAACAGCTGGCTCGCCGAGAATGGACTCAAAGGCAAGTCGGTATTGTTCGATCCTGGCAATGCCGATTTCACCTCGGTCGTCCTTGAGGCTGTAGCAGCAAACCCCGACACGATCCTGACCAATTTGCCCGGCGGCGCAGCAACCGCCATTTTCAAGGCGGCTCAGGAGCAAAATCTGCGTGACAAATACAAGTGGATTGCGCCGACCCCTTTATATGACACCAAAATTCCCGCAGCGCTTGGCAGCTACTGGGACGGCAAGGTCTATATCCAGGCCGAACTGACACGCCTGGACGGCACTGGCCTAGACGCGAAGCGCTGGAGCAAGGTGCTTGAGAATTTTAGCGTGGGGGATGGCGCCGCCACAAACCGTCGCGACAGCTTTTCGCAGGCCGGTTTCATCTCGGCCAACATCTTTGTTGATACGCTGCTGAAGATGGACCCGGCGAAAATTGACCGCGCCTCTGTTACGACTGCACTGCGCAACGTCAAAAACTACCGCACTGACCTGTTGTGCGGACCATGGTACTTCGGCAATGGTGACCATCACATGCCCAACCACGCTGGCATGATGCTGCAATTGAAGGACGGCGGCTTCAAAACGGTGAATGGTTGCTTCGACGTTGCGTCGAAATATCTTGATCCAATCAAAACCGCCGAAAAACGCGACGGTCTGGTTCGCAACTAACTGTACGCCGGAGCGAAAACATCATGCAATGGGGCATATTTCTCGTCGCAGGACTTGCCGTGGGTGGCGTGTATGCGATTTCAGGCGTGGGTCTTGTGCTGCTCTACAGGGCAACCGGTGTGCTGAATTTCGCCTATGGAGCAATTGGTGCGATCGGCGCATTGCTAACTTGGCAGCTTGCACAGTGGGGCTACCCGGCCCCATTCGGCTGGGCCGCAGCGGTCTTGATTTCAGTGGTGCTGTCGCTCGGTTATGGGTGGTTTGTTGCACCGTCGCTTTCCTACCGAGAACCGGTAGTCAAGGCGATCGCGACATTGGGCTTGGCCCTAATCGTATTGGGATTGCTCAACTGGGTTTGGCCCCAGAATCCGCGGCGCTTAGTGTTGCCGACCGACGCCCTCAGTGTTCGACTTATGGGCGTGCATGTGACAGGCACGCGTCTGGTCGCCTTCGGCGTGGCGCTGGTGACTACGATCGGCATCAGCTTTTTTCTGGCGTCGACGCGGGTGGGTCTGTACATGCGCGCTCTGGCCAATAACCGTGATCTCTCGTGCTTGCTCGGTGTGCGAGTACGGCGCATCGAAGCCATGGCTTGGCTCATCAGCGGGGTGCTATGCGGCGTGAGCGGGCTACTGCTGGGTAATCTAGTACGGCTAGACGCCAGTGTGCTGACTTTCCTCGTCATTCCGGCCATGGCTGCCGCTGTGATCGGACGCTTACAGTCGCTTGCGATGACACTGATCGGAGGCCTTTTGATTGGCGTCATTGAGGCGTTGACCACGCTGGCTGGTCCGCTCGCACCGTTCCGCTCGGCTACGCCATTTGTCGCGGCGGTGATCGCCATCCTCTTCCTGCAGCGCAAGCGCCGGCTGACCTTCGCAGGTAACGATTGAAAAATCGCGCCGCCAAATTATGAAAGTGAGAACCATGAAAATGACCCAACCCCAGGCCAAGTTTATGTTGCAGACGAAACCGGTTAGGCGGGCGTATCGATGCTCGCAGCGATCATTAATGCTGGCAGTGATGGTAGCCGCACTGGTGTTGGCCCCTAGCTTTCTGGGTGCCTACTGGACCAAGGTTTGGATTTCTGCGGTCATCTATAGCTTGGCGGCCTCAGGCGTGGCAGTGCTGTACGCACGACTCGGCTTGGTCTCCTTGGCGCAGGTCGCACTCGTTGGCGTGGGCGGGTGGGTATGCTTGCGAATGGCACATGCGACGGGCTGGCCGTTTGAACTAGCCATGCTGGTTGGCGGCATAGTGACTGCGGTGATCGGTATTGTAATGGGCCTGCCCGCGTTACGTGTGCGTGGCCTGTATTTCGCGTTAGTCACCATGATGGCGGCCGGCGGCTTTACCATACTCGTCACCGTGCTCCAGTTTCCGAATGGTGGTTTGGGCTTTAGCGGCTATGCTTTCGATCCACAGCCAATGCCGCGGCCCCTTCTGGCGCAGTCCGATGAGGCTATGCTGCGCTACGCAATGATCGTTACGGCTTCGGGATTTCTGCTCATTTGGCTGCACCAGCGCACGGCGCCGGGACGGGCCTGGGCGTTGATCCGCCGAAGCGAGGCCGTTGCCATGTCGGCAGGTGTCAATGTAGCGCTGTACAAGATCTGGGGCTTCGGCCTAGCCGGTTTCCTGGCGGGAATTTCTGGCAGCTTGCTCGCGGCGACATTGGGTATCTTGGATGCGCGCTCGTTTCCAGCGAGTGAATCGATTCTGCTTTTTGCGCTGACCGTCGTCGGCGGTATCTACAGCTTTGCAGGGCAAGTGCTGAGCGGGGTGCTGTATCGCATCGTGCCGGCACTGCTCGACAGCTGCGGCCTCGACGGCAATCTCGCGTTTGTGGTCTTTGGTGCCGCATTGTTGCATGCGCTAGTTAGCGCGCCGCGCGGCATTGCTGGACAGATTCAGGACGCTCGTGAACGTTTCATGCAGCGCAGGCCGAAAACATGATTCACATCCAAAATCTGAGCGTGCAGTTTGGCGGAGTCAGGGCACTCAACAATTTAAGCTTGACGCTTAGTGCTCCCATTATCGGCGTCATTGGGCCCAATGGCGCGGGTAAGACGACGCTGCTCAATGCATTTAGTGGCTTTGTCAGGGTGTCAAACGGTAGTCGCATTCAAGCCTTCGGTGCAGACCTTTTGGGCATGTTGCCGCATGCCCGCGCTCGCTGGGGATTACGCCGTTCGTTTCAGGCCGAGCAGGTCGTCGATGAGCTCAATGTGGCCGACAACATGCGAGTCATGCTAGACGGTGCCCCCATGAGCGCCGCCGCCAAGCAGAAGTCACTGCTGCGTGCGTTGCGTTTTGTGGGCTTGGAGGCCAAAGCGTTTTGGCCGGGCGGCGAACTCAACGCATTCGAGCGACGTATGGTCGAGATTGGCCGCGCTCTAGCTGGTAACCCGAAAATCATCTTGCTCGATGAACCGGGAGGTGGCCTCGGCAATATGGAGACCGAGGCACTATGTGGCGTCATTCAGCGCATCCATGCGGAGTTCGGCGCGATGACCTTGTTAATTGATCATGACATGGACTTGATTTCCGCTACTTGCAGCGAAACCATGGTGCTCGACTTCGGCACCTTGATCGCACACGGACCCACGGCGACGGTTCTAGCCGACCCGACGGTCCAAAGCGCCTACCTGGGCGATGCCGAGATCATCCTATGAACATCACGTCGCTGGAAGTGGAAGAGCTAACTGTACGCCGTGGAAACAAGATCGTCGTTGACAAGCTCTCATTGCGGGTGCAGGCCGGCAAGATCACAGCCTTGCTCGGACCGAACGGGGCGGGAAAAAGTAGCCTTGTGCTGGCGTTGGCCGGCGCGTTGCCCATCGTAAGCGGCCGTCTACGAATCGGTGGTCGTGAATTCCAAGGAATCCCATCCGACGAAGTGCGTCGCCGTGGCATTGCCGCCGTGCCCGAAGGCCACCAAGTGCTTGCCGGGTTGAGCGTGGAGGACAACCTTAGGGCTGCCGCCTCGATGTTAAATCGAGACGCGCTCGCCGATGGGCTGCGGCGCACCTACGAAGTCTTTCCCGAGTTGCATGAGCGACGCCAGCAGTTAGCGGGCACCCTATCTGGCGGGGAGCAACAAATGGTCGCATTAGGACATGCCTTAGTAACTAACCCGTCATTCGTACTCATCGACGAAATGTCGCTGGGCCTGGCACCCATTATCGTGCGGCGCCTGATGGGTGTCGTTGGGGACTTGGCACGCCGCGGCGTGGGGATACTGCTCATTGAGCAATTTACGCACCTCGCGCTAAATTTGGCGGACCAAGCCTACGTAATGAGCCGAGCGCGGATCCGATTCGACGGTGAGCCGCAGACGTTGAAAGCTGACCCTGCGCTACTTCATGCCGCGTATCTTGTTGGCACCCAATGATTTCGAGTTCGAATCAAGCAACTAAGAGTTTTGCAGAAGAGTCACTCACAAATCAACTCCTTTAAAGGATCAAGATGAATATTATTTCGATGTTGATTAACGGCGAACGTACACAAGGGGGCAGCGGCACCACTTTTGAACGGCGCAATCCTCTTGATGGTAGCGTTGCTACCATCGCGCCGGCCGCAACAGTGGCCGATGCGATCACCGCGGTCGATGCGGCTGCTAAGGCATTCCCAGCATGGGCGGCGATCGGCCCCGGCGAGCGCCGTGCGTTGCTCATGAAGGCGGCCCAAGCGCTCGAAGCTAAAGGCGAAGCGTTCGCCGCGGCCATCGCCGCTGAGACTGGCGGCTCGGCGATGTGGAGCAGCTTTAACGTGCATCTGGCCGCCGGTATGCTGCTTGAAGCCGCATCGATGACTACGCAGATCATCGGCGAGATCATTCCCTCGGAGGTGCCCGGCAATCTCGCCATGGGCATGCGCCAGCCGGCAGGCGTCGTGCTTGGCATGGCGCCGTGGAATGCGCCAATCATACTTGGTGTGCGCGCGATCGCCATGCCGCTGGCCTGCGGAAACACTGTGGTGCTCAAGGGCTCGGAATTGTGCCCAGCCACGCATGGCCTAATCGTTGAGGCGATGCAGGAAGCAGGATTACCCAACGGCGTAGTGAACTTCATCACCAATGCGCCTGAGGATGCGCCAGCCGTGGTCGAGGCGATGATAGCCCACCCGGCGGTGCGCCGCGTGAATTTCACCGGTTCGACCCGTGTGGGAAAGGTCATTGCGACATTGTGCGCGAAATACCTTAAGCCGGCGCTGTTGGAGTTGGGTGGAAAGGCGCCGTTAATTGTGCTCGATGATGCGGATATCGATGCCGCGGTCAATGCTGCAGCATTCGGCTCGTTTGCCAATTCGGGCCAGATTTGTATGTCGACAGAACGGCTGATCGTCGACAGTAAGATCGCCGATCAGTTCGTCTCGAAGCTGGCGACCAAGGTCAAGGCGTTGCCGCTGGGCGACCCGCGTCGGGGACCGGTGGTGTTGGGCTCTGTAGTAGACATGAGTACGGTGCACCGCTGCAATGCACTGATCAAGGATGCGCTTGCCAAAGGTGCAAAGCTTTTGTGTGGAGGCACGGCCGATAACACGCTGATGCCGGCCACGTTGCTTGACCACGTGACGCCAGCGATGAAGATCTACCATGAGGAATCCTTCGGTCCGGTAAAAGGGATCGTGCGCGTCGATGGGGTCGAGGAAGCAATCGCCTGTGCCAATGACAATGAATTCGGGTTGTCGTCGGCAGTGTTCGGCACAGACATCGCGCGCGCGATGAATGTTGCCCGGCGTATCGAATCCGGGATTTGCCATATCAATGGTCCAACGGTTCATGACGAGGCGCAGATGCCATTTGGTGGGGTAAAAGGAAGCGGCACCGGGCGCTTTGGCGGTAGGGCCAGCATCGCGGAGTTTACCGACCTGCGTTGGATCTCGATACAGACGACGCCACGCCATTATCCGTTCTGATTTTCTAGCCGCACCGGAAAACGAACTATGGCGTTCACCTCGCCTAGTTCCGAAACGCACATTTTCGGCATTAACCGACACCATTGATCTGATCGCTTTGATAAAACATACATCGATATGTTGCAGTGCTTCATGAGTAAACAACGCAGGCAAGAATGCTTGCAAAGTATTCAACCATAGGAGGAAAACATGAGACAGCGAACATTTTTGCGGTTCTGTATTGGCATTCCGGCCATGCTGCTAACCGGGGCCGTTTTGGCTGACGGCAGCGGTCAATGGCAAAGCGGTCAGGAAGCGTACAACAAAGTTTGTGGATTCTGCCACGAGAGAGGTGTCGGTCCCACCATCAAAGGCTTAGGCGGCAAAGGCTTAGGGGGCGAGCACACTCCCAACACCCCTGAAAAAGTCCGGCAGATGGTGCGCTTCGGAAATCGCGCGATGCCGGCCTTCCGCCAAACGGAAATCGACGATGCGACGTTGACCAAAATCGCCGAGTACATCCAGTGAAGGAGATCGCCATGAAAATTCCTCGACGCAGTATCCTCAAGGGCATGATGGCCGGCGGTGCGCTGGCGTCCTATGGCCTACCCAGATTCTCCTTTGCCGCTGCTACCGCAGTAGAACCGATCGCGCCACGCCAATTCATGTTACTCACGGCTGGCATTGGCGATGCTGCGCGCTCGTTCGGCCTGGGAGGGCAGGCAGCCGGTGCGGCCGGTAGCCTTGCATTCGGAATTGGCCTGCCCGACGTCGGTGAATTGTACCGCCTGTTTCCCAAAGTGCGTGGTAAACGCCTGGTGGGATTGATGTCGGATGCGGCTTACATATTGTTTTGTGAGGCGGCGCGCGACGCCGGTGTGGCGCAGATGTTTGAGGGGCGTCACATGATTGCTACCAACGGCAGCAGCGCCCGTCATTCTCTGCGTTCGGTGCCAGGATTCCACGGTGCGTCAGAGACGTTGGCGGCCACTCTGGTGCGAGATGACGCCGGTTTTGCCATTACTGAAGTCCCTTTGGGCGGTAGTGGAAATGCCCTACGCGGCGCCGACTGGACATCGCTCGGGTTTGCTTCGTATCGGGTTACGAGAGCGTCGCCACAGGATGAAATCTGGCTGCATCTGTCCGGTCTGGGTCTGGGCCAAGGGTGCGATGCGTTGGGTGTGGATGTGAGTAATGCCGAATCCTTGCGCTGCTGGCGCAGCGGGGTACAACCGCGCGGTGTTCCCGGTAGCGGTTGGGAACAAACGCTGGGGCAGGCGTTGTCTGCGCTGGCCACCGCCAGTGCCGGCATCCGTGCGCCTTGCGTAAATCAGGCTTTCATCCATCAACCACTGCCGCAAGCAGATGGCGGCATGGCATACGACAGTTTCGTTTCGTTCGTGATGGAAGCGTAATGCCACTTCCAAAAAGCCTCTGTTTCCGGCTTCACTTGCCCTACCTGCATCCAATTGGATTTAGCGTTCATCCAATTCATACCGATTTTTGAGGAATTCAATGTCCAAATATATTGCATTGCCCAAGGGCGTATCCGAAGCTACCTTCGATAAGGCCATCGCAGCTTTCACACGCATCCTGAGCACAGACAATGTGCTCACAAGCGCCGAGCAACTTACTCCCTATTGCAAAACGATGTTGGCCGTGGCGGATGATCGCCACGTGCCGTCGGCGGCCATCGTGGCGCATTCGGTTGAACAGATCCAGCAAATCTTGACCGTTTGCAACAAATACAAAGTGCCGGTATGGACCATTTCCACCGGCAAGAACCTGGGATACGGTTCGGCAGCGCCGGGCGAAAGCGGACAGGTGGTGCTGGACCTAAAGCGCATGAACAAGATCATTGAGGTTAACGCAGAGCTTGGTTATGCACTGGTAGAACCGGGTGTAACCTATCAGCAGTTGTACGATTACATTCAGGAGCGCAAGCTGCCGCTCTGGCTGTCGTGTCCGGCGCCGTCGGCAATCGCAGGACCTGTCGGCAACACGCTTGATCGGGGCGTGGGCTACACTCCGTATGGAGAGCATTTTCTGTTTTCGTGCGGTATGGAAGTGGTCCTAGCTAGCGGCGATGTATTGCGTACCGGAATGGGTGGAATACCGAACTCGAATACTTGGCAGGTATTCAAATGGGGCTACGGCCCCTCGCTCGATGGTATTTTCACCCAATCGAATTATGGCATCGTGACCAAGCTGGGAATCTGGCTGATGCCGCAGCCGCCAGCCTACAAGCCGTTCTGCATCCGTTTTCCGGAGGAAACGGACATTGTTGATATTGTTGAAACTATTCGTCCGCTGCGCATTTCGATGATTATCCCGAATGCGATCGTAATTGCCAGCACTATTTGGGAAGCGGCGGCCATAGTCAAACGCAGCAGTGTGTTTCAGGGCAAGGGACAAATCCCGGACGATGTCCTGAAGGACCTGGCCAAGAAGAACAATATCGGTGCCTGGAACGTGTACGCTGCATTGTATGGCTCGCCCGAGCAGATTGAAGTGAACTGGCAGATCATTACTCACTTCTTCAAACAGCATCCGAAGGCCCGCATCGTTACCGAGGAGGAAGCGGGCAACGACCCAGTGTTCCAGTACCGGTCTGACCTGATGCGAGGCAAACCCAACTTGACAGAGTTCGGCCTGTATAACTGGCGTGGCGGCGGTGGCTCAATGTGGTTCGCTCCCGTATCACAGGCGATGGGCGGGGAGACCCTGAAACAAATGGAGATGGCCAAGGAGATTCTGGCCAAGCACGGCTTCGATTATGTCGCCGAATTCATAGTCGGCTGGCGCGACATGCACCACATTATCGACTTGCTGTTTGATAAATCCAATCCGGAAGAAGTCAAGGCAGCTAAGGCTTGCTTCGCCGAACTGCTGGATAAATTTACCAAGGCTGGCTACGGCACCTATCGTACCAATACGGAATTCATGGACAAGGTGGCCGACAGCTACGGCCCGGTGCAGCGCAAGGTTTTCCAGAAGCTTAAGCGGGCGCTCGACCCGAACGGCATTCTGTCGCCGGGGAAGTCGGGTATTCGAATTTAACCCCACAATAAATTTGCAGAAGATGGCGGCTCTCAAAGGGGGCCATCTCGTCCATGGCATGGTTGGCATGATGATGCAAATAAAAACGAACGCTACTTGATAAATCTACAGATTTTTGATACGGCTTGAGTGTGCTCGTTATTTACACAATTTTTCATCTATTTCATTCGTGCCAGTTCAATTTACCATTGCGCGCTCGACCCATATTCGAGGCCGCCTAAAGAAAGTGGCTGCGGGTTGGCCCCATGCCCCGATATTTTTGGCGACAAGCCGTTGAATCCGATTATTAGGCACGAAAAAATTTTTCACCATAAACGGGAATGCTATTTTCGGAGAAAATAATGAAATGTAAGTTATTGGTTTGCATGATAGCTGGTGCTGCGGCTTCCCAAGTCGCGATTAGTGCGGAGGTGATCAACGATATGGCTAAAGAAAAGAATTGCCTCACCTGCCATTCGGTCGCCGCCAAGATCATCGGGCCCGCCTACAAGGATGTGGCAATAAAATATGCGCGCTTAAAAGGCGCAGAGGATAAATTGGTACAAAAAATATTAAAAGGTGGCAGCGGGGTGTGGGGACCGATACCCATGCCGGCTAACGGCCAGGTAAATGAAATGGAGGCGCGCATTTTGGTCAAATGGGTATTGTCGCAAAAATGAGTGTTTGGGCGATAGGAAGACGCTTTGTCCGCGCACTCATCGTGGAACTATAGAGTCGATTTTTCGTGAGGCAGTCGGACCATAACTTTCTGGGTCCGCCTGCCATCGTTCTCTTGCATTCCAACTTTGCAGTTTTTCCCATTCGGCACTAACGGCGGCTGCGCTGCCAACTGGGTTGCGATACTTTTCGCGGCTTCAAGCTGTGGTCTGCGTTAGCGCAGTTCATTTATATCGTGCAAAGCCTGTAAAATATTTTCTGGTGCCAACTTGGCGTAGCCCTCTAGCCTATTGAACGAGGTAAGTTCCTTTTTTGTCAAGGAAATGATGTCGGCCTTGCTTGCGCCGCGCTGCATGGCGAGGTGAACCTGGGCTTTCAATGTCGCGAGATAGGCGTGTGTGTCGGCGTCCATGCGCGCCAGGTTGCCGATGGTGCCGCGGCCCGGTACGATCATGCGCGGGCGCAGGCTCGCGATGCCATCGTAGGCGGAGATCCAGCTGTCGAGGTGACTGTCGGGCGTGAGCGCGAGCAAGGCATCGGATTGCATGATGGCACCAGAAAACGCGATTTCCTGCTTGGGCAGCCAGACCGCGATATTGCCGGCACTTTGGGCGGGGCCGAAATACGACAACTGCAGATGGCTGTCGCCGAAGCGTATTTCTTCGCTGTCACCGGAAAAACCATGCGGCAGCGCAAGTTCGGTGCCGTGCGCCTTTTCCCGGAGCAGAGCCTGCATCGCCTTAAGCTGGTCGCCGCCGCGCGTTTCCATTAATTTTATGGCTTCCTCATGGGCGAGCAAAGGCACCCCGAGCTTTTTAAAGTAGCCGTTGCCAAGCCAGCGCGACGGGTCGGAACCCGTGTTGATGACGTACTTAATCGGGTAACTGCTGACTTTCTGAATCGCGCGATGCAGCATCTGGGCGATGCGATAGGAGGGGCCGCTATCGATCACGACAACCCCGGCCGAAGTGGCGACAAAGCCCAGGTTGACTGTCAATGCATCGTTGTCATACGAGGCCGGCTGCAGGTGGCCATACACAACGTACACGCCGGGTGCGACGCGCACCGGTTCCAATTGCAGGTCGGCCGCGAAGCCCAACATGCAACAGCACGCCAGGGCAAGGCCGAAAACGCAGTGAAATAAGACGGTGTAATGGTTGTTTGTTATTCTCAACATTTAATCGGATTTTTAAAAAATACTTGCCAAGTGTAACTGCTCGCGCGTGAAAACGGTCCGGCTCGCATTGCGGCATTTTAGCTTGAGTTAAATTTCATCGGGCCGTCCATAGGCTGAAAGCGACGTGAGCTGACTGCGGGGCCAGGTCGTCGGCGAATATCGCGCGCAGCTAAGTAGGCCTGGGATAGCTTCTGGATGACAGTAACGGTGGTTTTTTCCGTGGCCAAGGTCGTCGCGTCGTATCGTCAGAACTGAATGATTGTACCGGGCGTGCACGCCTCGATGAGCGAACCCGGTGTTGCCTCGGCCGGCCGCGCCTAGCTTGCGTAGAAATTGATAAATTTATGTCGACTTAGCGTCCCGCGGCCAGCCTGGCACAGCGCACCTTGGCGGATTTTTGTTGCGTGTTGGATACCTTTAGCAGAGTACACGTAGGTGTGCCAGCCCTGTGTTTCACTTATTGCTGGCGGGGCCGTTGAGAATTTCGGCGCGCCGCAATTCATACGCCTTCATGTGAATGTAGGCGATGCGAAGGGCGGAGCGATTGCTGTGGTCAAGGTCGTCACCACTGCGACGCCGAAGCAGATCGCCGATGATATGCTCCGCTTCAATCGGGGCATGACGTTCGATGTCGCGCAACATGGAGGCGGTCAGGGGCGAGCCTGACGCCGTGAGGCTCGCCCGAGCTTGCTCCAGAAAGGCGCCCCGGGGCGCGTATCCCGCCGCTTCGGCTATGGCGCAGCATTCGCTGAAAATATTCAGAACCACATCCCGGCCCGAAGGCGATGCCACTATGATTCCAATCGATGCGCGCATGAGACAGGTACTGGCAGCCAGAGCGGACAATAATACCCACTTTTCCCACATCTCTTGAATGATATGCAAACTGGGATCGACATCAAAGAGAGCTCCTCCGATGCTGCTGGCGATGCCGCGTGCACGCGCGGAAATTCCGACTTCACGCTCGCCGAACGAAAGCGCATGCACAGGGCTTAAGTGAACGACAGTCCCTTTTTCATCAACCGTCACGGAGATCAGACATTTGCCACCGAGAACCTGAGGTCGTCCGAATCGCGCATCTAGGACGTCGAGGTGCCGCATGCCGTTAAGTAGAGGAAGGATCACTGTTTCAGTCGCGACTGCTGGCGCAAACGCGATGATCGCCCCTTCGAGGTCGTAGGCTTTACAGCACAACAAAACGAGATCAAAAGGCTGATGTATGTTCTCCGAGAGCACCGTTGGTGGACGCTCAAGTATGACGTCACCATGCGGGCTTCTAATGGTCAGACCGAAATTGGCCAGCTGTGCGGCGCGTTTCGGGCGGACCAGAAAAGTGACATCCCGACCTGCTTGCAGCAAGCGGCCACCAAAATAACCGCCGATCGCTCCGGCGCCAACAACGAGAATTCGCATCATTCATCTCCCTACACGCGTGGCTTGTTTGAAGCTCTTTGCAAACGTCCTTGCTAAGGACGTGGCGAAGCAACCATTATGACTGCGCCCACATGCCTACTTTGGCCGGCGCGAGACGACTAGTTTGGCTATCAGCAACTGAACGACGTCGCCATGCTGATTGCGGGTCTCGTTTTTTACCGTCACGATACCGCGATCTGGACGCGAACGGGACGGTACTACAGCCATTATTTCGCTGTCGACGTGCAAGACGTCGCTTGGCCGGGTGGGATTGGGCCAATTGATCTCGCCCCCCGCGCCAATGATGCCGTCAGCGAGCGGCATGCCACTCGTTACCAGCAGGCGCATCGTGAGCGCCGCTGTATGCCAGCCACTTGCCGCCAGCCCGTGGAACAACGTGCCTTTGGCTGCGTCGTCGTCCAAGTGGAACGGCTGCGGGTCGAATTGGGTGGCAAACGCTTTGATCTGCTGTTCATCTAATGCATGTTCTGCGCTCGAAAAACGGCTGCCAACGGCAAGGTCATCCAAATAGAGTTTTGAACTTGGTTTTGAGGGGGGAGGAGAGGTCTCGGCCATGGGGGGCTCCTAGCTGCGTTTTTGGTGTCCCGCTCGTTTTTTAATCATGTGCAAAGTTGGGGCGCGGGGGCGTCTTTCACCGCTCCCTTTGATTGTACAGCGATTTTGGCCCAGTTTTGAGCAGCAACGGCGTGCTCGCCCGCCCGATGGGAGCGCAGACGGCGTCGGATGCGCTTTCTGCTCAAGGTGATTTTGATGCGCCATGGCTCGCCAGGCATGACGGCGTTTTGGGGAAACAGCATGGCGGCGAGATGGGGCTGGGAGTGTCTCTGCCAGGGCGGGACCCGTGTGTACGGCGAACTGCTGGTAACTGCCTTATGATGAGACCTGCCGGCTTGGAACCTTTGCCAAGCCGCGGGAGAACTAATGTTGAAAGCGGGTCACTGATGATGCAGGAATTAGTATCGCTAATTGCGCAGTACGGACTGCTGCTGGTGTTTGCCAATGTGCTGCTAGTGCAGCTCGGCTTGCCAATGCCGGCGGTACCCACAATGATCCTTGCCGGAGCCTTGGTAGCCGCCGGTAAGCTGCCTATCTTTGCTGTATTGGCCGTGTCGTTCGTTGCCTGCATTATCGGCGACGCCGTTTGGTATTGGGCGGGGCGGCACTTCGGCAACCGGGTGCTCAAACTCTTATGCCGCGTCTCGCTCTCTCCCGACGCTTGCGTCATGCAGTCCGAAGTCCGCTTCGAGCGCTGGGGCGGCCGTTTACTGATGGCGGCGAAATTTGTCCCCGGTTTGTCGACGATGGCCCCGCCGATGGCGGGCGCAATGCGACTCGGATGGCAGTCCTTTCTTTTCTACGACAGCGTGGGTGCGCTTGCCTGGATTGGGATGTCAATTGGTGCGGGCGTATTGTTCCACGCCGAGATGGATCGTCTTTTTGCCCGTTTGGAAAACATGGGCTCGGTCACTATTGCGCTATTGGGAGGCTTGCTTGGCGCCTACATCGGCTTCAAATGGTGGCAACGCCGACGCTTGTACAAGACCTTGCGCATGGCACGGATCAGCGTCGATGAGCTGCAAGGGTTGCTGGAGGCCGGCGAAAAGCCGGTGATTGTTGACGTACGCTCGGGCGCAGCGCGCGCGCTTGAGCAGCGCACCATTCCCGGCGCGCTGGCGGTGGATATGGGGGCGGTGGAGGTACAGATGAGTCACCTGCCAAGCGACAGCGAAATCATTCTCTACTGCACATGCCCGAATGAAGAATCGGCAGCGCGTGTTGCGAAAATGCTGATAGACCGGGGCTACACCCGGGTGCGCCCCCTCCTAGGTGGCCTCGATGCATGGGTCGCGGCCGGTTATGTTTTGGAGGATTCTGATCCCACTTCGGCACACGCTTTAACCAAATAGGGCAAGCATGAAAAAAAGCGTCAGAGCTTTTATTCGATGGCAAGCGCGAGCAAAATTTAATCCGCAAAAGCCGCTCGGCGGCGCTCGCGTATCCCGATGCAGAAATGCCACAGCGGCACTGAAAATAGTTGACCTCAGGCATGGTTTCTGCTAGAGTTGTTCGTTGCATTCTCGATAAAAGGCGCCAAACGATCCGGGCTTGGCGGCTTTGGGTTTCCCCGGTGAAATGGACGACTGTCCTGTCCGTTGTTATGGCCCGATGCTTTCCGTCCTGAGTCCTCAAATCGGTTATTCCGACACCACCAAGGCAGCTAGAACATGCTCAAGAACACGCGGATCATTACGAGGCTTTTTCTGGGATTTTCCCTGGTCCTGATGGGCACGTTGTTGCTGGGCGTTCTAGGCGCGCGTAACGTGATCCAGTTGGGCGATCTGGCAAGCAATATTTTTCATTATCCGTTTGCCGTCACTTCCAATATTCTGGAGGTGCGCTCGGAGTTCCTCGTCGCCCAGAAAATCCTCGTCGCAATGGCGCATGCCGGTACGCCGGCCGACGCCGACAAGTTAAACCAGCAGCTCCTCGAGCAAGGCCGGATAGGCGACAACCACTTGGACCTGGTGCGCGAGCGATGGCTGGGGGCGAAGGGGGAAATGGAGCAGATTAACCTAGCCCTGGCCAATTGGCGCGGCGCGCGCGATGAAATCGCCGCGCTGGTACGCAATGGCCGCCATGCCGAAGCCATCGCCTTGCACGACGGGCGCGCAATCCAGCTTGGCGATGCCGTCTTGAAAGAAATCAAGGAGGTGAAAGACGCCGCCGCGAATAGGGCGGCCGTCACCGAGAAAACGGCAGAGAAAACGAGTCACGAGGCGCTGCAGATCATTGGCATCATGCTCGCCGCAATCATCGCGTCTAGCATCGCGCTGTCGCTTTGGATTACCCGCAGCATCACGCGCCCGCTTGACGAATTGCGCACTCGCATGACGAGCCTGGCCGAGGGCGACTTGAGTGTCGAGGTGCCTCACCTTAACGCCGACAACGAGTTGGGCGCCATGGCCGCCGCTCTGCAGGTGCTCAAGGAAGCGGCGTTGCGCCTGGAAAGCCAGCGTTGGGTAAAGACCAATACCGTTGAATTGTCGACCGCTTTGCAAGCGGCGACGAGCACGCGTGATTTTGCCCAGATCGTCGTTGGCAAACTGGTTCCCCTGTTGCAGGGAGGCGCGGGCGTATTTTATATCCGTGAGCCAGTCGGCGATTCATTTTCGTTGGCGGGCAGTTGGGGCTTAAAGGCGCTGCCGCATAGGCCGACATCGTACAAACTGGGAGAAAGCCTGGTCGGACAATGTGCACAAATCCGCCAGACCATTATTCTCACCGAAGTGCCGGACGATTACTTGCGCATAGCCTCGGGCAGCGGCGAAGCAGCGGCACGCACCATCTTGGTCGCGCCAGTGATGTCGCAAAATACCGTGACGGCCGTGCTGGAAATCGCCGCCTTCCAACCATTTAGCGTCGACCAGCAAGCGTTGATCGACGAGGCCCTGTCGACCATTGGACTGACGTTGGCGATTTTGCAACGCAGCGAAAACACGCGCGAGCTGCTCGAACAATCGCAGCAGCAAGCTGATGAACTACGCGCCTCCGAAGAGGAATTGCGTTCCCAGTCCGAGCAGATTCAGGCCAGCAATGAGGAACTGCGCGCCTCGGAAGAAGAGTTGAAAGTGCAACGCGAGGAGTTGCAAGCTAGCAACGAGGAACTGGCACAAAACACCCTCGTCCTGGAAGAAGGCCGCCGCGAATCCGACCAGCGCGCCTTAGAATTCGGTACGGTCAGCCGTTACAAGTCGGAGTTCCTGGCCAACATGAGCCACGAATTGCGTACGCCGCTCAACAGCCTGCTGATCTTGGCGCGTTTCCTGTCAGAAAATGAAGAGGGTAACTTGCAGCCCGATCAAGTGGAATCGGCCAAGGTCATTGAGGAGAGCGGCACCCATCTACTGCATCTGATTAACGATATTCTCGATTTATCGAAGGTGGAAGCGGGCAAGATGGAAGTGCATGTCGTTGAAATTGCGCTGGACGAACTGGGCGCCTCGCTGCTACGCCGCTTCCGCCGTCTGGCCGAATCCAAGGGCCTGGACTTTAGCGTGGCCGCCGGTGCCAATTTGCCAGAGGCGATACTGGCCGACGCGGGCAAGGTGGATCAGATTCTAAACAATCTGATCGGCAATGCGCTAAAATTTACCGAACACGGTAGCGTCAGCGTGCAAATGCAGCGGCAAGGACAGCATGTCGTGATCGACATCGTCGACACCGGTATAGGCATTCCCGTCAACAAAATTGATTCGATCTTTCTTGCCTTCGAGCAGGCCGATGGCAGCGCCAGCCGACGCTATGGCGGCACGGGCTTGGGATTGAGCATTTCGCGCACGCTCGCGCAACTGATCGGCGGCGACATCATCGTTGCAAGCACAGAAGGCACGGGCAGTCATTTTTCGCTGACGTTGCCTTTGGTTCTACCCAAGGCCGCAAAGGCCATGCGCAAGCTGCAGCCTCAGCAGCCTCAGCAGCTTCAGCAGCTTTCGGTCCCGGCGCCCGCCGCCGCCGTGGCAGACGATCGCAATCTGCTCTCGCCCAACGACGAAATCATGTTAATCATCGAGGATGATCCGTCGTTTGCCCGCATTGTGCGCGATCTGGCGCACAAGCAAGGCTTCAAGTGCCTGATCGGTGGCAACGGCAACGCCGGCCTCGATCTCGCGCGCCGCTATCGGCCGACAGGCATCATTTTGGATATCGGATTGCCGGAAATGAACGGTTGGACCGTCATGGAGCAATTGAAGAAACACCCAGAGACGCGCCATATCCCTGTCCATTTCATGTCGGCTACGGATGCCAGTCAACGCGGACTGCAGATGGGCGCGGTCGGCTATTTCACCAAGCCGGTCACCAAGGAGCAGATTGTTGGCGCCTTTGAGCGCATTCACCATTTTGCCCACGCCCGCGTGCGCCGCCTGCTGCTAGTGGAAGACGACAAAGGCACGCGCAAGGCAGTCACCACCTTGCTGGCGGCTGAGCATCTGGAGATTATCGAAGTTGCCAGTGGCGAAGAGGCGTTTGTCAGATTACGTGACGACGAGCCCTTTGACTGCATGGTTCTGGACCTGGGGCTGCCCGACATGGATGGCCACAGTTTGCTCAGGCGCTGTGACGGCGAGGGCATCCCGGTGCCGCCGGTGGTCATTTATTCGGCCCGCGACCTTTCCGAAAACGACACCTTGACCTTACAGGAATACACGGATTCGATCGTCATCAAGGGGGCGCGTTCGCCCGACCGCTTGCTCGACGAAGTCACCTTATTTTTGCACAGCGTACAGGAGCGCCTGACGGAGGCCCAGCAGCGCATGCTGCGCGGTCTGCGCCAGCAAGGCGACGCCCCCGAGGGGCCTTTGGTGCTCGTTGTTGACGATGATATGCGCAACACCTTCGCTCTGTCGAAAGTGTTGCGCGCCAGGGGAATGCGGGTCGTCATGGCGGAGGATGGGCGCACTGCACTCGATCAGCTCGAGGTAGTCGCAGGCATCGACGTGGTCCTGATGGACATCATGATGCCAGGCATGGACGGCTACCAAGCAATCCGAGAGATCCGCAAGCAAAAGCGTTTCAGCGGTCTGCCGGTCATCGCGCTAACGGCCAAGGCGATGGTGGGCGACCGCGAGAAGTGCCTGGATGCGGGAGCGGACGACTACGTGTCCAAACCGGTGGATATTGACGTGCTGCTCGCCTCGATCGATCAGTTGATGAGCCGGGTGATGGCATGAGCCAGGCGTTCTGCCGCAGGCACCAAGATGCCGGGACGAACACGCAGGACGCCGCTCGGCTTACGGCGGCGCAAAAGCAGCCCATCGTGCCGCTGCGATCGGCGCCCGCGGCTTATCATTTTTTTTGCATGACATGACCAAGGCAGACATACTCGAAATCGAGGTGGACCTGTTTCTTGAGGCACTATTTCGCCGCCACGGCTATGATTTCAGACACTATGCCCCCGCTTCCATCAAGCGCCGGGTGACGGCGCTCGCTGCCGCCACCGGCGTGCACTCGGTAGCGGACCTAATTCCGCTCACGCTGGGCGATGGTTCCATGCTTCCCGAGATCCTGACACGGCTCTCGGTCCCGGTCACTGAAATGTTCCGCGATCCGGCCGTCTTCAAACTCTTGCGAGAACAGGTGCTGCCGGTTCTGGCGAGCTGGCCCCGCCTCAAGATTTGGCTGGCCGGGTGCGCCAGCGGCGAGGAGGTCTATTCCTTGGCCATCTTGCTCGACGAAGAAGGTCTATTGGACCGTACCCAGATCTATGCCACCGATATCAATGACGCGGCGCTTAGAAAGGCCGAGGACGGCATTTTCCCGATGGCCAGCTTCGTGGACACAGAGCGTCGGCATCGCCAAGCGGGGGGGCAGCAGCCCTTTGCGCACTTTTGCGTCGCCGATCACGGTTTTTTTCGCATGAACCAGCGCCTGCGCGAGCGCATTTCTTTCGCTCATCATAATTTGGTGTCGGATGGCGTGTTTTGCGAAGTGCAGCTGGTGTTGTGCCGCAATGTGTTGATCTATTTTAATCGCGAGCTGCAAGAGCGCGTCTTGCGCCTATTCCACGGCAGCCTTGCCCGTGGCGGCTTTCTGTGTCTCGGGACGCGCGAAAGCCTACGCCATACGGAAGTTGACAAAGGCTTTACGGTGCTCGACGGGGAACATCGCATCTTCCGGCGCGCCGAACAAAGTTTGGCGTGAGCGCCCGATGACTTTGCATCCACCGAAGATCCTCGTCGTTGACGACAATCGTGCCGATGCGGCGGCGATGCGCAAACTGTTGAGCCAGTTGCGCTGCCAGGTGATCGTTGCGCAATCAGGCAATGAAGCTCTAGCGGCCTGCGTCCACAGCGATTTTGCCCTGATCTTTCTGAGCGTCGAGATGCCGGACATGGACGGCTATGAAGTGGCGGAATTTTTGATGGGTGAAGCGTCCACCCGGCATATACCGATCATCTTCGTGACGGCGTCGCATAACGATGAGGCCCTGCGCATGCGCGCCTATGAGCTAGGGGCGACGGACTACATCGAAAAGCCCGTGGGCGATTTGTTGGTGCTCGCTAAGGCCGCCATTTTTTTCGACCTCTATGCCAGCAAACAGCAGCTCAAGCTCGAACTCGCGCGCAGCGAGTCCATGCGGGCCGCCGCCCGCGAAAACGAAGCGCGCTACCGCGATGCGATTGATAGCGCGCCGATCCCGATCATGTTGCATGCCGAAGACGGTGAAGTGCTCCTGGTAAATAAAACCTGGCTGGAGCTCACTGGATATGCGCGCGATGAACTGGCCACCGTCGATGCCTGGATCGCGAGGGCGTTCGGCACTAGCGGCGATGCCGTGCGCTATCACTTCGGTCAGCTCTATGACATCAGCGGTGCGGTGCGCGAGGGCGAATACCAAGTGCGCACGGCCAAGGGCAGCGAGCTGGTCTGGGACTTTCGCTCGTCGCCGCTGGCGGTATTGCAAGATGGCCGGCGCCTGGTCCTTAGCATGGCACAGGATGTGACACTCCATCGTGCTTCTCTACGCGCCGCCGCCGAGGCCAAGCGCATGGCGGAGTCGGCCGATCGCGCCAAAGGCGAGTTTCTAGCTAACATGAGCCACGAGATCCGCACGCCCCTGCACGTCATTCTTGGCCTTGGCCACTTGCTGCAACGTGAGGTCAAAGATGCGGTACCAAAGGCGCGGCTAGATCAGCTTTGCGCCACTTCCGACCATTTGCTGGCCATCATCAACGACGTCCTCGACCTTTCCAAAATCCAGGCCCAACGGCTCACGCTCGACCTCAGCGAATTCAGGCTCGATGCGGTAGTGGAAAAAGTCGTGCGCATTGTCGAAGGACAGGCGCAGGGCAAGGGATTGACGCTGACGACCGACATTGCGCCTAGGTTGCAAGGCATCTCGCTCAACGGAGATGCCTTGCGCTTGGCGCAGGTGCTAATTAACCTGTGTGGCAACGCAGTTAAGTTCACCGACGAGGGCGTGGTACGCCTTCGCATCGGCTGCTTGGCAGGCGATGCGGATGGCGTGACCCTGTGTTTCATCGTTGAGGATTCCGGCATCGGCATTGAAGCGGCGGATCGGATGCGGCTGTTCCAAGCCTTCGAGCAGGCCGACGGTTCAACCACGCGCGAACGCGGCGGTACCGGGCTCGGCCTGGCGATCAGCCAGCACCTGGTGCTGCAAATGGGTGGAAAAATCGAGGTCGAGAGCGAACTAGGGGTCGGTAGCCGCTTTAGTTTCGAAATCACGCTGCCGGAAGTGGACATCGTGCCTGAAGCTGCAGCCAGAGCCGTGGCGGATCTGCGCGGCTTGCGCGTGCTGTACGCGGAAGATCATCCGCTGAGCCGGGAAATCGTCATGAAGATGCTGGAGGATATCGGCTGTATCGTCGAAGTGGCCTCGAATGGCAGCGAGGCGGTCGAATGCGCGCAGGCGCGCAGCTTTGACCTCATCTTGTTGGACATGCAGATGCCGAAGAAGGATGGCCTCGCGGCCACGCGCGCGATCCGCATGTTGCCCGAGCACTTGCATACGCCAATCATCGCCCTGACCGCCAATGCGTTTGCCGATGATCGGCAGCGTTGTCTCGATGCCGGAATGAACGGCCACATCGGCAAGCCGGTGACGCCGGCCACGCTCGCAGCCTCCATCGGCCAATGGTTGCCTAAGGTGCTAACCAACGCCGAGGTGGTGCCCGACACGGACGAGGCCTTGAGCTTGATTCTGGCGACGACCCCGGGGCTAGATGGCAACTGGCGGCGTTCCGGCATGCGCATAGGCGATTTCCGCGACATGCTGGGCAGTTTCATTACGATGCACGGCGACGACATGTCGCGGCTGGGGGCACACTTGGCGGCGGACGAACAAGATGAGGCACATGCGATTATCCATAACCTCAGAGGCATCTCGAGCTTGATCGGAGCCGGCCGCGTGGCGGCGCTGGCGACTGAGCTGGGGCAGCATCTGCGCTGTGGTGCAAAGGACAGCGCCACCGCTCCGCTGTTGGAAGCGTGCGCCGCAGAATTGAAAAAACTCGCGGCGGCTGTGCTAGAACTGCCGCCAGCGAGTAGTTCGCATAAGGTTGCTAGCAAAGGCACACGGTAATGCGCCGAAAATTCCAAGGTGCCCATCGCCGGGCGGGCAATTAGCCAATGGCCCCACTGCCGTCGCCCGTGAAATTCGCGTCGCAGGCGGCGGCATTTCAGCTGCATCAGAAAACGGGCGTCCGCAATCGGTTGCTGTATGACCTTTTGGCGCATTAGCCGAGTTTTTCATCTAGGCCATGGCCGCCTCTTACGACGGGCACAGGCCTGCTTCAGAGCGCAATGCGAAGGCGCCAATTTGCAGCGTAAAAATCGTTCCGTGGCCTGTGCTTGCGTCACTTGCCACAGGTGGCAAGTGGTAGAGTATTTGCGTGCTCTCACCTGATCGGAACTGCGATGGAACACGACCTACTGTCAAATACGCTGATCTACCTGGGCGCCGCCGTGCTGGTGGTGCCGCTGGCGAAACGCCTGCGCTTGGGCGCGGTGCTTGGCTATCTTCTGGGTGGCATGGCGATCGGACCATGGGGTTTGCGCCTGATTGAGAGTGTCACAGACACACTTCACTTTTCCGAATTCGGCGTGGTCATGCTGCTGTTTCTGATCGGGCTCGAACTGGAACCGCGGCGGCTGTGGTCATTGCGCCAGCCGATTTTCGGCTGGGGCGGTTTGCAGGTTGGCAGCTGTACTGTAGCCTTGTTCGCTGCCGCACTGGCGCTGGGCGCGGATTGGAAAACCGCCGTGGTCGGCGCCCTCGGCTTGTCGCTGTCGTCGACCGCGATCGCGCTAGCAACGCTAGAGGAGCGCAAGCTGAAGGCGACTTCGGTTGGTTCGGCCGGGCTGTCGATCCTCCTGTTTCAAGATATGGCGGCAATTCCGATGATCGCCTTAATTCCATTCGTCGGATCGGCGCCCGTTGCCGGCCATGGTCCAGGCTGGCTGGTTGCGCTGAAATCGGCGCTGGTGATTTCGCTTCTGATCGTCTGCGGGCGTTACCTGCTGCGGCCGCTGCTGCGCGTCATCGCCAACACCGGCATGCGCGAAATATTCACGGCGAGCGCGCTGCTACTGGTGCTCGCGATCGCGGCCCTGATGCAATGGGTCGGCCTGTCGATGGCGCTCGGCAGCTTCGTAGCTGGGGTACTGTTGGCCGATTCAGAATACCGGCACGCGCTGGAAAGCGACCTCGAGCCGTTCAAGGGCTTGCTGCTCGGCCTATTTTTCATCGCGGTCGGGATGACCGTGGACGTTGGCGTTCTGCTGCAGCGGCCGTTGTTGGTGAGCAGCCTGGTACTGGCCTTTCTGGCGCTCAAGAGCACGGTGCTGTACGTGCTCGGCCGGCGCTTTGGGATCGCGCGTGGGCAGCAAGTTCTGTTCGCCTTGTTGCTGGCGCAAGGTGGCGAATTTGCATTCGTCGTGTTTGGCGCAGCAGCCGCAGCCCGCGTATTTACGGCACCAATCGCTTCGCTGCTGGTGGTCGTAGTGGCCTTATCGATGCTGGTGACGCCGCTACTTTTGCTGCTGTACGATCAGCTGATCGCGCCGCGCCTGCGCAAACTGGCGCGTCCACCTGACGACCGGATCGAACCTCAAGACAGCCCCGTCATCATTGCCGGCTTCGGCCGTTTCGGTCAGATCATCGGGCGCTTGCTGTTGGCAAACCGTATCCGCGCCACCGTGCTCGATCACGATCCGGACCAAGTCGACTTGCTGCGCAAATTCGGCTTCACCGTATTCTACGGCGACGCTACCCGTAGCGACCTGCTGCGGGCTGCCGGCGCTGAGACGGCTCGGATGATCGTCGTTGCCATAGACGATGTGGGGGACAGCTTGGCGTTGGTGGACGTCGTCAAGCGCAATTTCCCGCACCTTAAAATCCTGGCGCGGGCGCGCAACGTCAGTCATTACTACGACCTGATGGATCGTGGCGTGACCATTTTGGAGCGCGAAACCTTTGAAGCCGCACTGCAACTGGGCGGCCAGGTGCTGCAGCAACTCGGTTATGGCAGCGAGCGGGTGGGCAAGGTGGTGCAGCAATTCCGCGAGCATAATTTCAAGACGCTGCGCGCGGTTTATCCCCATTACCGGGACCAGCATCAAGTGATCTCGCTGGCCAAGCAGGGGCGGCAGGAGCTGGAGGAAATGTTCGCCCGCGATGCTGCTGGACTGCCGCCTGAGGCCGGTGGCGAAGAGGCCGGCAGCGAGCCGAGTCAATGAATGTCGCGCCACCAATCCGCGGCGGCCGTCACCCCCCCTAAAAAACCGGGAGAAGAATTGACATGGTCAATATGTTCTATATAAAATACGGTTTATATTTTATATAGAACGCGTGATCATGAACATGATGTCTATCCTTGCGCGCAACTTGCAGCGGTTCAGGGAGTTGCGCGGCCTGACGCTATCCGGACTGGCACACAGTTGCGGCGTGGCGAAGTCTACGCTTTCTCAGCTGGAATATGGTCACGGCAATCCTACGATAGAAACAATTTGGGCCATTGCCAATGCGCTGGCAGTGCCTTTTGGCGCATTGGTCAGCGATGCCGCGGATGGCAGTGGCGGGAGCAACGCCGAGCTGAGCGGTGACGGAGCGACAGTTCGTTTTATAGAACGTTCAACGGGGTCGCCTGAGATCGAAATCTATACGCTTGATATCGAGCCCGGGCATCTCAAGAGTTCCGCAGCGCATTCCCCGGGAGTGGTTGAAAAGGTGGTGCTGATCAACGGAGAAATGCTGGTGGGCGATGCCGTCCATCCCATTTTGCTCAGAGGCGGAGAATCCCATACTTTTGAAGCGGATGTCGCACACGTCTACGGCGCCGGGCGGGCTCCCGCTAAGGCCATGGTGTTCATTGAGTATCCACGCGAGAACCCTGGCAAAGATGCCGGGAACGCCGTTTTGAACTGGCCCAAGTCGGAAAATGATTGGGACGGTGTGCGTAGCGTTGCTGTTGCTGGACGTGGCAAATGGCGCGACGGCGAGGTGGATGATATTTCGTGATTGCAGCGCCATGGCGCCGACGGTGCGTCGGGCGCTCCACGCAAAGGGTTGGACGCACGCATCGCAGTTTCTCTGGCCGCTGCACCTGCTCGCAGGGGTTAATCGCCAAGGGGCGTATCTGGCGCTGCTGCCTGTGCACTTTACCTATGCCTTTGGCAGCGGGCTTCAAGCGAGCGCTGGCTTGCCCAGATTGACGGAGGCGGTTCGGTTGGCCCGCCTGGCGGAAGCGCCGCTTGGCGCAAAGGGGGAGGCTCGTCATTTAAAAAAGACCGCTGCCAGTTCATCCTGGATTCTAGCGCCTCTCGCCGCCGAAGTGGCCTTGCAACAGGGCGAACTTTTCCTGCCTAGCGCGCTACGCTGGCGCGCTGACATCAAGGCGCAGCCCGACATCGCGTTCGAGCTGCTGCAGCCGGCATTCGCTCGCCAAGTCGTGGCCATGGCGCAAGATATCGTGACATTTTCTCACGCAACAGCGTCGTTGCGCCTTATCGATATGGGCAGCGGCCCCGGCGTTCATCTTTTGATGTTGCAAGAACTCCTGCCCGATCTAAGCGTTCTGGCAGTGGAGCCCGACGCTACCGCATTTGCCCACCTGGCAGAAAATACGCAGGGCGTTGAAGGCATTAAAGGGCATCATGGTGGATTCATGGACCTGGACCTGGCGCCCGGTCTTGCGCCTGTCATCACTTGCGTAGGCGCAGCGCATCATTTCAATGCCGCGTTCATGCTGCAGAAATGCATGCTGCTATTGCAAGCGGGTGGCGTGCTCTCTGTCGCAGATGAGTTTTTGCCTGAATTTCATTCTCAGGAAGAACGCCAGCTGGCACAGGTACGTCACCATTGCGCCTATATCGTGTCAATCATGGCGTCACTAGAACGTAGCGCTGGCGTTGGAATGGATGAGGGAGACGGCCCGTTTTATGAAGTTTTTCAACAGGGGCTCGCTTTGGCAAGTATCGACGCCGAACATGGTCATTCGGCCCAAGCCGTTAAAGGCTGCCGCGACTTGCTCGCCCGCCTTCGCCAACAGTCGTCGAAGCAGCCGACGCAGCCAATCGGATGCTATACAAGATTTTTCTGGCGCGAGCTTCAAGCCATGGTGGCAGGATTCGACCATGAAGCGAGACGCCAGACGTATGCACGCCGCTTTGCCGAATTGGCGGGCATGGCCGGGTTCGAGTTGCTTCGGCATCGCCGCGTGTTCGCCACGGCAGATGCCGATGAATGGAGCGGTGGTACGCATGTGTTTACTTTTCGCAAACCCCATCATTGAGACGGAGACGCCATGCGTGCTTTCACCAACGGCTTGCTGGCCAGCCTTTCCATCGGCGCCGGCTACCTGCCCATCGCGTTTTCCTTTGGCCTATTTGCCATTCAATCTGGGCTTTCATCGACCACCACGCTCCTGATTGCGGTCGCAGTTTATGCCGGCGCCAGCCAGTTCATATTGATCCCCCTCTTGCTGTCGGGCGCAGGCATGTTGAGCGCCATCGGCACCGTTTTGCTGATGAATGCGCGCCATCTTTTCTATGGGGCGGCACTGTCGGGGCGGCTTGGCCGTCGGCATGCCGCCATTCCCATGCCACTACTCGCATTTGGCTTGACGGATGAAGTGTTCGCGGCGGCCATGAGCAAGCTTGACGGTGTTGCGGCAGAACAGCGCGAAAAATGGTACCTAGGCTTGCAATTGGGAGCGTATGTGGCGTGGGCCATTGGAACCATTCTAGGGATCGCACTGGGACGCGAATTTGGTCAGATGCCGATCTTTTTGCGTGAGGCACTAGCCTTCATCCTTCCCGCCTTGTTTTTCTCTCTCCTACTGGAAATGGGCGTGTTCTGCTGGATTGGAACGATCGCTGTAACGGCCGCTACGACCGCCGTTTTGTTATGTTTTCTCCCAAGCTATCATGCGCTTGCCCTTGGCATGCTCGCCGGCGCGTCATTTAAAGCGATCGGGGCGCGCCCATGATTTCTCGTCTCAATCTGATCGTGCTCTTGTGTGGCTTGGGGACTTTTCTGCTGAGATTTCTGCCCTTGTGGCAATCTAGGCGTAAGCGGAGGGTGGCGGCACCAGGGGGGCCGCTGGAGCGCTTATTTAAAGGGGTTGGACCGGCCGCCATTACGGCCTTGCTCGTGGTGTCGCTTTGGCCCAGCCTCGTTGTCAATTTTCACCCCATATCAGCGCTGGGCACGGGCCTTGCATTGTTGTTTATTTTTGTCATCAAACGGCGGTGGGGGGGTATTGCGACGCCGACATTAGCAGGGGCAATCGTCTATGGCTTGTTCATCTACTGCTTTGGCTGATTCAATTTGCAGAGTTGACGCTCGCCCCGAAAGGACGGTGCCATTGAGCGGGGGACTCGGTCAGTTTGTGGCGCGGTCACAGGGGACGCGCAACCCACGGTAAGGCTAGCGTAGATATGTCGTCAACTTTTGTTTTGGACAAAAACAGCAAGCGCTGCCGACCAGAGATCGCCACCGGGGCCGCGTCGTGCCGATGCGGACAAAAGGACCCACCAAGGCGCCGACGGGAACCGCAAGCGGCTTGCCGGTTTTCCAACTTCTTGCTGGGTGCACATTCTTGGCGCCGACAAGCGTGATCCTGACAGTCTATTACTAAGAGATATCTCCGGCCACTGATTTACAGTATGTCAATCGAAAGCCGCATGGAACATGACGTCAATGGTCGGGAATATACGGAGCGGAGGTCAGCAGGGCTGCGCCAGCAGCAAACTACTTGGCCACCAAATCGCATTGCGATTTATGGTAACCGACCATTCCTCCCCAAATGCTTTTCTTGCAACTTACGTTGGTAAAGCCGACTAAACGAAATACATCGGACAATTCTTCCGGGGTATAGAAATTCGTGATCGCATCCTTGAAATAAGCGCCGCAATTTCTGGATGCTTCAGTCGATCCGAAAATTAGCGCAGTCCAGGCCACCGAAAGGCGCAAGAAGCGCAGATAAAACCATTCGACGATACCGGTACTTGGTTTTAACATATCGCAATGGTAGAAGTTCCCACCTGGCTTCAACACGCGCAGGATCTCTGGCAATACCTTGTCCAACTGCAGGTGGCGCGATGCTGCTTGCAAGGTAATCACATCGAACGAATTGTCGGGAAATGGGAGTTCATGCACATCGTGGATCACGCTATCAATATGCACACCATATTTCCTGGCGCGGTTTTGCCCCTCTTCCTGCATTTCTTTACTGCGATCGATTGCCGTAACTGAAATGTCAGGTTGTTTCTGCAAGAGCCTGATGCCGACGTCGTTGGTGCCGGCGCAAACATCCAGCGCTTTGTAACCCGGTTTCAGTTTTATCGTTCTTACGAACTGCCAAACCCATAATTCCCACAAACCTAAACTGGCAACAATATTCCCCGGGCGGTAATATTTCGGCACATCTTCGAAAACCTTTGGAATTAATTCGCCCCAAGTGTGAGAAAACAGCGAACGTCGATGCTTTTCTCTCTGATCGAATCTTGCTAGTGTCATCGAAATGGATCCGACGTCTTTCATAAACAAACCTCCATTAATTTAAAAATAACAGGAACGGATTCTAAAAACATTTATTTTGTGTTTTTAAAACACTTCCTGACTCGCGCCTGCGCTACCGCCGCAGTGAGAAACAAAACGAAAACCCGGTACGTCGAGGTGAGCGGGCGAACCTTCATGTAGTTTGACGCCACGTTGCTCCATGTACAGATGCTCCAGGTTCTACAGAAAATCATAAAATGAAGATAACCGCAACGTGAAACAGTGCTGCCAGTTTGGCAATCCAATTTGACGCGTGGGATGGGTTGAGGCTTGCCTATTTGGTTGCTTGCCAAAATGGATGGGAGAGTGGCTGCATATCCATGTCGCAACGCCTGGAGCGAGTCCGGTTGCTGTTTGCAAATCGTCGTGAAATTTGGTCGAATCTGCATGCAAGAAACTGATTGTCTGCGGGCCTGGACAGTCAATCAGATGGGCATGCACGGGACCTGCCTCGCCCTTTGCTCGGCACAACTTGCGATAAAAATAAATAAAAACAGACAGCCGCATGTTTTTTACACAATGAACCCAGGCCTCGCCATCCTCGATGTATTAAGAATGCCGAAGAACTGCAGAAGCCTAGGTCGCTCCAATACACAAGAATTTGACTGCGAAACCGCGCCGGCAGATCTATAAGCTGGCGTGATCGATCATTTGAAAGCGTGCTGCCATATCTTCACCGATTACAGGCCACTTGTGCAAGCATTAACTTCCAACAGCAGCCACAAGTTAGGCGAACGGATGGTACCGCCGTAGCTCCAAGGATCGCTGTTCTGGGTTGCGCGAGCGCTGGCAGTTGCGAATGGTAGCTAATTGACATGCTGCGCCCATTCCATTTCCTGAAAAACGAATATTCCAAAAACGGTTGCGTCCGTTGTGGGTGGGCCCGGTACGGGTGCTTTGCTCAAAGGTGGGCGGCCGCCGGTTGGGGTATCGGGCCCGGCGCGACAGTAATGCGACGCGCCAGAAAAGAAAGCCGACCCCGACGCGCTGGGAGCCGTGTTTTTTGATTGTGTTTAAGATGATGGGTAGCCGCGCCAGCATCAGCTAAGCGGAATAGAACAAACGATCAACGGCCATCATTTCACGATCAAGCATTTTTGGCGAAATCCTATGGGATATCCTTGCGCCTGCTTTTTGGAGTAAAGCATGAATAAGATTGATTAGCCTTGCGGTTAGCTTTTTGTATTGGCGCGCCGCCAATTGATACTAAGGGACTTAACGCATTGCTTGAAATGCCCTTGCGTCAAACCCTGAATATGGCGGGCAGCCTGTGCCAGTGCCTGCCGCCGCAAGAAATTGAAACTTGTGGTGAGCTCAACTTTCCCTAAAGCTTGGCCCGGAGCGCCGCCCGTTTATTGGGTTCTGCACGGACAGGGTTCAATCTTAAAATCGGGGCAAGTTCGCCTAAGGCTAGGGCCCCTGGTTTAGTCACCTAGACCGTTGGGCGGGCGGTGCCGATTTGCCGGGCGTATCCATTTCGACCCAGGGGGGCCTGCCACCGCACAGCATAGCGGGGCAGGCTTGATTGATTTCGATTCGCTGACATTCCCTTGCCACTCAGGGGGCACGCGCTACACGCTGCTTGACCGAGGCACGTCGTTCAACTTGGTTTTGACCTGTTTGCGCTGGCTGCCAGATTCTTGTTCTTGTTGGAGAGGGTTTTGATTAAGCCATCGATTCCGCCTTTGCTGATTTCGGAAGTGAAGGTAGTCTTGTAAGTCTCCACCAACCACGCGCCCATAATGCTGATGTCATAAATTTTCCAGCCATCCGCCAGTTTTTCTAGGCGGTAATTGAGCTCGATAGGTTCGCTGCGCGGCTGCGCAATTTCCGTGCGAACTTCTACATCCGCCGGGTCGGCGCGCATGGGTTTAAGCGTGACCTGTTGGTTCTTGATTTGTGATATTGCGCCAGAGTAAGTATGGACCATAAGAGCACGAAATTCGGTGGCTAGCTGTTTTTGTTGTTCCGGCGTCGCCTTTTGCCAGTCAGGGCCAGCGGCCAAGGCAGTCATGTGTTCAAAATTAACATGAGGCAAAATCTTAGCTTCCACCAAATCGCGTACGCGCTTTTGGTTGCCGGCCTGAATTTCCTTATCGGCCTTGGCCATATCTAAGACTTCCTGACTGATGCGTTTAACTAAAGCATCTGGTGCTTCCTGCGCCGCGGCATGCTGGGTGAAGGCCAAACTGCCGACTGTCATAACCAGCGCCAACATTCTTTTTATGATTTTCATATGATCCTTGTAGTGGACAAAAATTAAAACTGTTTCATTCGCGTTCAAGCAAAAAGTCCTCAACGCCCATGGTAAACCCCCGGCATGCTTTCTTGGCCGCAGTGCCTTCTCTGAGCTTGGCGAGGCGTTGTCTCCAATCATCGCGGGGGGCTGAAGGCCCCAATCGTTGGGTTCATTGGTAACGGCGCCCAAGTCCGGTTGCTTCGTAGCTTGTCCTAAAGTGGCTCGTTGATCTGTGCGGCAACGTACATATTTATTGAGAACCCACAGGCCCGCCGCGCAGCATCGCACAGGGACGGGTCAGCCGGGCCCGACAGTTTATTAAAAACCCGACGTTTTCAAATACGTGATGCCACGAGTCCTGTCGCCGTCGCGCTAAGTTTCCTGAGGCAGGTCGAAGAAGTGGAATTTATTGCATCCGTCCGCTTTGGCTTTGTACATTGCCGTGTCCGCGTTCTTGATCAGTTGCGCCGGGTGTGTGCCATGATCCGGATACAGGCTAATCCCGACGCTGGTCGAAATTTGCATTGCATGGCCTTCCACCGTCATTGGCTGGGCCAGAGAGTAAGTGATTTTTTCCGCGACCATACGCACGTTTTCTTCGCTGCCGACGTCTTCCAACAATACGATAAATTCATCGCCGCCCAGGCGCGCCACCGTGTCTTCGGCACGAACGCAAATGGTGAGCCTTTGCGCCACGATCTGCAGCATCTGGTCGCCCGCATTGTGACCGAGCGAATCGTTGACCTTCTTGAAGTCGTCTAGGTCGAGAAAGATCACGGCTAATTTCTTGCTGTTGCGCTCGGCATGAGCGATCGCGCGCACCAGACGGTCCGTCAGCAGCGCCCGGTTGGGAAGGCTGGTCAGCGCGTCGTGCTGGGCCAGAAAGCGCATCCGTTCTTCGGCCGCCTTGCGATTGGTGATGTCTGAAAAAACCGCGACATAGTTGTCTATCGTTCCGGTCCTATTCTTTACGACGTTAATGGTGAGCCATTCCACGAAAATTTCGCCATTGCGGCGTTGGTTCCACACTTCTCCTTGCCAGCGCCCGCTCGTTGCCAGGCATTGATGCAACGCCTGGTAGAATTGGCTGTCATGGCGTCCCGAAGAGAGAAGTGAAGGCTTCTTGCCGATGACCTCATGCGCACTAAAGCCGGTCATGATCGTGAACGCCGGATTGACCGATTCGATGATGTTATCGGCGTTGGTCACCATGATGGCCTCGAATGCGCTTTCAAATGCCGTTGCCGCTAGGCGCAGATGGCGGTTCGAGATGGCGAGTATTTCGTCGCGCTCGTTTAGGGCTTCCTGCAATTGACGCACGTATTCAGACTCAATGTTGGCCAAAATGTCCGAAAAAGCGAGCAACCCGATCAATTGGCCTTTATCGTCGGTGACGCCAAGATGCCGAATCTTATGTTCGATGAACTGCTTGCGCGCTTGATAGAGGCTGCAGCTGGCCGCGACCGTGATCAAGGGAAAGCTCGCCAGTTCGCGGGCGGTAGCGACCGGTATTTTGGCGCTGATTAAGCGTACCACGTCGCGCTCGGTCAGTATCCCATACACGTTATTAGGGCATTCAATGACGACCGCGTTGAGCCGTTTATGCTGCATCTCGCCGATCACCTCGCGCACGGAAGCGTCGCCGGGAAATCTAAAGAAAGTTTGATTAAATACCGATTTCACTTGGCGCAACGTAAGGTAGTAGGCGAGCCCCTGATGGATCACGATATCGGACTGGGACACAATGCCCCTGCGTTCGCCGTCCTGGTCGATCACCACCAGATGTCGAATTTTCTCGTTACGGAAATGCAACGCGGCGGCGCCAATACGGGTGTCGATGTCGATGGTTTTTACCGGAGAGGACATCAGTTGCGAAATCGGCACCAGAAATTTTTCCCCATCTGATAAGTTCACCGCCAACGCGTCTTGTTCCGTCCAGATGCCGATGATTAAGCCCTCATCCTCAATCAGGATTGAACTGCAACGCTCATCGATCATTCTCTTGGCGGCCTCAGAAATGGGCGTATCCGGCGCACACACCAGAATGTTTGAATGAAGTAGATTTTTTAGCGTCACTTCTGGCTCACTCATTGACTTGTTCATTAGGATAAAAGTGTTACCTTCGTTTGAATGGTGTTGTTGAATAAATTAAAATTCTGGCGTGGCTTTCTAAATTTCGTCAGCGCCGGCAATCGTCGCCTTGCTAAATGCAAGTACATTGATCCATGCTTGCGGCGGCGCCGGGCAAGCGCAGTGGCGCTACGTTACATAATTGCAACCGCGGGTCGCGTTGCCGGCTCTAGCGGACGAAATACTGCCGTATTGTCTGGTAGCTTGCCACTTGCAACACCTGCTCGCCATTGCAGGCGCCCCATCCGGTCGCGCAAGATGAGGTGTGATGACGACGCCCGTTCGCCTTGTGTTTCAACGGCATCCGCTCCTTTGAACGTGAAAGTGTGTTGAATGATGTTAGATTGTACACTTTCTCACAGGAATTTTAAGTGATTCGACGGCCTTTTCGCGGCTTCGCTGCAGCATGCGAACGGCGCCATTCTCACTTACAGAGTCCATGGATTCGGGTCACGTTTCCAGATGGCTTGTGACCTAGGTGGGTATAGTGTGCACCAAGGCTTGCGTTTTATGGTGGTACCGGCTGGCGGCCGCTTGCAGTCGCCGTCGAGTGCTTCATGTTAAAGGCGGCCAGCTGCCACCGCCGCTATGCTTGCCATTTGACTTGCTGCTTTGGGTAGTGCCGGCGTCTCGATTCAGGCGGTCAGCTGTCGGAGCCGTCATTTAATTTACGGGCGATGTATTGGATTTGGGCACATCAAAATAGTAAGTCATCCGCATGCGCGGGCTCAAATAGTCGTAGATCTCGCGCGGCAATTCCCGCGGCCGCATGCTGCTGCTGACGCTGATATCTGGTTCGTGCAGCAGGTCCAGAATAATCGCCTCGTTTTTCGGCACGTCCGGATCGTAGATTAGGATGCTCGGGCGCAAAGGCTTGCTGGAATTTACCGACACAACCATTCCCAGCATATCGTTGGAGAGACGAACAATGGTTCCCGGCGGGTACACGCCGAGGCAGCGGATAAAAACATTGAGCGGGCCGCCGTCGAATAATTTGCGTTGCTGGGCAAACATATAGGACAAGGCCTCGAACGGGCTCAGCGAGTCATTCATATTGACGTGGTTGCAGTGATTGTCGTAGGTATTAACGATAGAAACAATGTGCGCCAAGGCTGACATCTGATCGCCTTTGAGCCGCAGCGGGTAGCCGCTGCCATCGGCGTATTCGTGGTGTTGCATGATAATGTCGAGGGATTCCTTAGGCAGGCCAACTTTTTTCCCAATCACCTCGCCGTAATGGCAGTGTTGACGCAAGATATTTTTTTCGGCGAGGGTCAACGGTTCGCTGGAATGCGCGATACGGTCGGGTATCTCGACCTTGCCGATATCGTGGAACAGGCAGCCGACCCCGAGTTGCTTGATCTCGCGGGCCGACATGCCAAGCTCTTTCGCTAGCATCATCGACAACACGGCGACATTCATTGAGTGGAAATACATCTCTTCACCAGACACCTTATCGTTCATTAAGTGAATGGCGATGTCCTTGTCGGTCAACAATGAATCAAGCATTTGCTGAACCAGTTGGTTGGCATCGTTACACGCTTCCTGCGGCCGCGAAAAAATTTTGTGGCTGATATTTTTCAATATGCCGGCCGCTTTCAAAAACTCTTTTTCACACTTTGCCGCCGTGGCGCGTAATTCAAGAAGGCGAGCGATACGCGCCTTCTTAGCATCGATAGCTTCAATTTCTTCTGCCGTTGGCACCGGCGTGACGAGCTCGACCTGGGCCATACCAGCAGGCCGCGCAGGCAGTGGCCGGCAATCACTTCGAGCCGGACTGGCACGGATTGTCTTCAGCCCCAGCTGCTTGATTGCCGCGATTTGTTCAAGGCTCTTGATCTTAAAGCTGTTGAGCGGGAAGGAATGATCAAGCCAGCCCAAATCGAGGTGAACATAGATGCCAACGCAGAGTTGATCGACCTCGATAAAGGTGAGTTTTTGTGGTTGTTTTTTGATCACTTTTTTTGGCCAATGAATTGCTTCAAACTGTTCCAGCTTAGCATAGCCAAGCAGACAAAGCGATGACCGCCGATGCGCTTATCACGCGCGACCTGCGGCTTCATGATATTGGCGGGGAAGGGTGCAAATTTTGTGCAGATTTCCTCTGGCGCCGGCGTCAACGTACGGGCGTTGGCCCAACACTTGGGCGGTTGGGGCCGCATCGGCCGTCCCAGGTCCGGTCAACGATCGGCGTATGATCGGATGCCCTTTGCCTTAGGCCTTTGATCGAGCAAATACCTCGAACTGCTCGGACCCTAAGGGCTTGCTAAAGTAATACCCCTGCATCTCATCGCAACCTTGCTCACGCAAAAACGCCAGTTGCCCCGCCGTTTCCACGCCTTCGGCGATGGTTTGAAGTCCAAGACTTTTTGCCATGTTAATGATGGCGCCGACGATCGCCCTATCTTCCGGATCGGTGCTGATGTCGCGTACGAAGGATTGATCGATCTTGAGTTTATACACCTTGAACTTCTTCAGGTGGCTAAGGGACGAGTAACCGGTCCCGAAGTCGTCGATCGACATGCGCACGCCACGTTCGTGCAAGTTGTTCATCACCGCGATGGCGCCTTGCGGATCATGCATCGCCACGCCCTCGGTCAGCTCCAACTCCAGGTACTCGGGCGACAATCCCTCTTCGTCGAGGATGCGCGTCACCAGCTTGGGCAGGTCAGAATGGCGGAACTGGACGGCGGAAAGATTCACTGCCATGACCAGGGGCGCTAGACCGCCTTGCATCCACAATTTTGCCTGCCGCGTCGCATGCCTTAGCACCCACTCTCCGATTGGCAGGATCAGTCCACTGTCTTCCGCTACTGGGATGAATTCGGCTGGCGAAACCGAGCCCAGTTCCGGATGTGTCCAGCGCAGCAGGGCTTCCGCCCCAACGATGCGTCCATCCCGCATGGATACCTGTGGCTGATAGTGTATCCGCAGTTGGTCGCGTTCGAGCGCATGGCGCAGCGCATTCGCCAGTTGCAGATGGCGCGTCAAGCTTGTCTGCATTTCGACAGCAAAGAAACGGTAGCCATGACGGCCCTCTTGCTTGACACGATACATGGCGGCATCGGCGCTCTTGATGAGGGTTTCCAGATCGGCGCCGTCATCAGGATACAGGGCAATACCGATCGAGCCTGTTATGTTCAGGTCATAGTGCTCTATGCGGAACGGATCGTCGATGACATCTAGCATTTTCTGGGCGACGTAAGCTGCTCCTTGCGCATCGACGCCATACAACAGGAAAATGAATTCGTCGCCGCCACGGCGCGACACGGTGTCTTCCTCACGCACCGTCAAGCGCAACCGTCTGGCCAGTTCGACCAGCAAGGCATCGCCGACACTATGGCCAAGGGAGCCGTTGATATCCTTGAAATTATCGAGATCGAGTAGCATCAGTGCTACTGGGTCCTGGCTCCGCTGCGCCAAATTGATCGCATATTTTGCGAGGTCGTCCAGCTGGGCGCGATTGGGCAGGCCGGTTAAGGCGTCGAAATGCGCCAGGTATTGGATACGGTGTTCGGACTGCTTGCGTTCGGTGACGTCTCTGGTGATACCAAGCAGCATCGCAATTTCGCCGTTCGCACCACGCAGCGGCGCCGCGTGAGTTTCAAGCCAACGCTGCGTCCCCTTAAGCCCTTTAATTTCGAACTCCAAAATGCCACATTCGCCGTTCATTACGCGCTGATGCAAGGCGCCAAAAGAAGCATGATATTGCGGCAGAACGAAGTGCAACAGGTCGTGCTGTTTTGCCTCATCGAGAGAATCTGCTTCGAGCATGACAAGGCCGGCGGCGTTCATTTCCACGAGCCGCCCATCGCCGTCAACGATCTTGATGCATTCGGGCTCGGTCTCGATAATGGTCCGCAAGCGTTGTTCGTTCACTCGTAACGCCGCCTCTGCCTGCTCGCGTTGCGCCTCGTGTTCAAAGTTATTTAGCGCATAGTCGATGTTCATCGACATCTCCAACAAGAGGTTGCGCACTTCTTCGTCGAAGGCGTTAACCACGTTGGCATACGGGCAGAAAACCCCAATGGTCACGCCATTTCGATGTAGAGGAAGTGCGGCCGATGCTGCCCACCCAAAACGTGCAGCACGTTCGTGCCACAGTGCAGTGGCAGGGTGATGCTGAAAATCCTGACACCAGAACGGATAATTCTGGCGCAGCGCAGATCCAACCGGTCCGCGCCCGGACGATTCGTTGATATCGACCGAAATTTCCAGCCCGTCCAAATATTCCGTGCCACTGCCAAATGACGCGACCGGCAGGATCTTTTTTCCATGTTCGTCAAACATGCCTATCCATGCCATCTTAATGCCGCCGAACGTTACTACATCGCGGCAAATTTGCCCAAATAACTCCGCCTCACCTGTGCAGCGGATGATTGCTTGATTACATCGACACAACGCAGCATAAAATTGCATCAAGCGTTGATTCCTCGCTTCGGCACGTTTGCGCTGCGCTTCGATCCGGGCCAGATTGACCCGCGTTTTCGACAACCAGCCCAGCACGCTGTCATTCTTGATTTCTGAAGTCGAACTGTCGAATGAAAAATTCCCGTTTCCAAGGCGGGCAATGCGCGCTTGCAGCTCATTGACTGAGCAGCCCAAAATTGCATGCAAGTTACGCCGCGCGCTCCAAAGTAGGGGTAACAGCAGCATGCCAAACAGGATGAAAGCCAGACGCATTAACGTTGCGCGGGTTTTGGCGTCATGAACAGCTTGCTGCGTGCGCTGGTCTGCCATTTCGTAAAACTGGCTGATCGGGCGCATGATGGCGGCCTTAGCCTGATGGAAGGCCGTATCATGCAACATGCGGATTCCCTTAGCACGGTTGGCCCCGGTTGGTCCGATGCTTGATTCGGTCAATGCCATTGCGGCAAATTCGGTATGAGTGAGTGCATCAGAATTGGCCTGGGCCTCGGCCAGCTTGGCGAATTCTTCTTTAGTAAAACCTGCCCGTCGCATCAACTCTAGCAAGGGAGCTAGCGGCCCCGTCGGGCGAGGCCGGTGATCGTCAGCTAGAACGAGGTCCCAGTAAACCTGCTGATACCCCAGCGGACGAAGTTTTTTGCCATCACGAATGGCGAGGATTTCGAGATAGTGCTGCTTGTAGATGAGTTCTCCAGTCACCGCATACGTGCGCGCCATGCGTGTCAGGTCATCAGACGATTGGCGCAGTTCGTCAGCCAACAGGAACGACTGCTGGCGCGACTCATTGGCGCGGTCGATTTGACTTTCTGTCCAAACATAAACGACAAAGCTCGCGGCGAACACGGCGAACATGCCAAACGTCAGCCAAAGGGAGCGCGAGAACCGGGCTAAGTTGCGATGGGGCCTAGTCATTGCGTCCATGTTTTTTTGATCGCCCTAATAATCGTGATAAGAAGCAACCGGCGCCACACCCCCCGTTTTTAGGCGGCCAAGACTGCCAATTTTTGCCTGCGAGAGATCTAAAAAAATCTGCGATATTCTGGCGTCGGCGTGCGATATGCGAAATCAAGCGGGGCCGTTAGCAGTTCTTTAAAAACCGTTATTTTGAGCAATAGTATAGTATAAATGTTTCCAAATAGGAACCAAATGCGCTGTCATTTGAGGGGTCTACTTGGAGGCTCCGGTAGACCACAGCCATGGCTAATTACCCGCTTCTGTGATTACACATGCCCACTTACGAGAGCATGCAGCGATGACAACATCAGCGGGAGCATGCGATGCGCAGACGAGCGCTACGTCCAACGGCAGTTCCCCGTCGTACGATGGATGGCTGCAATCTGATACTTAAGATGCGCTCTGTTGTGCTTGGCGGCTAGCGCGTGGCAAGGATAGGTTGATGCGCCACTTGCAGCATGGCATCGAGCGTTTCTGGGCCGGTGAGATGGCCTGAGATAATTTGCCCACTGGATTTCTTCGCCGCGTTGCGTGAACCACTGTCCAATGCAATGGGCAAGTTCGCGCGCCATGCGAGACAGTGAGCGGCGTCGCCAAAAACTTGGACTCTCGATACAGAAGCCACTGCAAGTTAAATACCCGAAGGTGCAGCAGAGTCAAGTTCTATTGGCAACTGGACGGTGGCATTGCCATGGCACCCGAGGTAAATGGTGAACAGGCAAAAACATTGGCTGCGCCTTTGGGCTGCCACCCGGTCCGGCCACGTTCGACGGCGGCGAGCGCATGCAGTCGCTGTCTGGCGCCAAGGTGATTTACCAAAAATGATGGGAAAAGACAAAGCCTTCGCGCAAGCCGTTTTATGAGGCGGGCGTTCGAGGCCAAACGGATCGAAAGAACGGTTTGGCTCGACTAATCACCATTTAAAGTCCGTTGCAGCGACAAAGGTGGCGATCAACGATTCCATGCCCATCTGGTCTTCTTCGCTAAAGCGATTGATGCTCGGGCTATCGATGTCAAAAACACCGAACAACTCGCCATTCTTGATCAAGGGCAGCACGATTTCCGCATTCGATGCCGAGTCGCAGGCGATATGGTCGGAGAAGGCGTGCACATCGGGCACCACGATCGTGCGACGTTCCGCCGCTGAGGTGCCACAGACTCCCCGGCCAAACCGTATACGCGCGCAAGCGACCTTGCCCTGGAACGGCCCGACCAGCAATTCCTTTGCCGCTCCATCTGACCCCGGGCTTTTGGCCGGTCTAACCAGATAGAAGCCGGCCCAGTTCAGGTCCGCAATCGCGCCAAAAATAAAGGCGGAGAATTGCGCCGCGTTGGCGACGAAGTCGCGCTCATCTTCAAGCATGCTTGCCACTTGGCGGGCCAGCAGCAGATAGTGCGGCGTGACGTTGGCGACAGGCGGTATATGCATCATGTGGATTGATCCGTGTAGATAGTAAGTCAATTACTAATTATATCTGTGCTGCGTCTGGCCATCCTAAAGCATGCATTTTCGATACTGGATTGACACAGCATTGAACATTGAACAGCGCCGTCGCTCTTCGCGCCGACCCTCATATGGTCGCGTCATCCAAGCCTATGGCGATTTTTTTGATAGCTCACCATGGATGGCGCGGCTAGTGAAAGCTCAGCTTGCATGCCAAAATCGTGTTTCGATGTTTGGGTATCGAAATTTATGTGGTAGCAAACACAGAGTCGAGCCACTGTTGCCAGACTTGGCGGGCCGCGTCTTCCAGTCCCGGTCCAAAAAAAAGACTATCTTCGCGTAATTGGGTCACGTCGATGCCCATCAAGGATAGCTCACAAGCATGGCCGACATACCATCGTTCAAGCCCACGAGCCGTCACTTCAGGATGAAACTGGAATGCTAGCGCATGGTTTTCCACGGCGAATGCTTGATTGGGATAGTGCGCTGATCCCGCAAGGTGGATGGTTCCGGCAGGTAGGTCAAATGTATCGCCATGCCAATGCAGCACGCGCAAATTAGGAGCGAGCAAGGCGGCAAACCATGGCGGGGTAGTGGCGTGCGAACCAGGATAGAGCGGGGCCCACCCTAGCTCCTTGCCATTGATTCCGGGATAGACGCGCGCGCCCAAGGCCTGTGCCATTAGTTGGGCCCCAAGACAAATACCTAGCGTAGGACGTTTTGCCGCAAGCCGCGATCGAAGCAGGTCAATTTCCGTCTTTATGAATGGATAGGCATCCCGTTGATAAACGCCAATCGGTCCCCCAAGAATGATCACTAGGTCTGGGGCAAGCGCATCGATTGCATGCAAGTCGGCGGTGCAGGCATCGATGACTTCGATGTTAAAACCTGCGTTAGCTAATTCCTTGTGCAACGATCCTAAATCCTCAAACGCCACGTGAGTGATCGCCAATGCAGTGCGCATAATGCTCCCCCTAATTATTTGTCACACCCGTGCGTTGAAATACGCAGCATCAGAAATTGCAAGAATTCTTGTCAAAAATTTGCGCATCACCGCCCGTAGTGCCAGTTTCTTGCCGCTCTGCGAGTGGTATGCTGTGCCATTAATTATATCAAAAAAATATAGCGTAGATTTAGGCTTGGCATTTTTGTTAATATCAAAATCGTCAAATCTGGCTGCCCCAACTGTGGCGGCGCCATTGTGCGGCCGGTTGCAGGCCGCCATCAAAATTGCCCGCGATAAACAGCATGTCACGCATGCGGTCATCACAGACTGCCCGGCGTTCCGACTGGGCGTTTGTGTGTGCTGGGCAGATTAGATCTTAGCAATTGCGATTTACCGTCTGCTTGCACACGGCGAGCTTTGGAACTGAGCGCCGAAGCGAATCGACACTGGAAGGCGGCTAGCCTTGCTTTCCATCAGCAATTGAAATTCGTTCCGAAGTAGCCCGTATTGACCTAAGCCGGCCAATTTTTAACCGCCCCGGCACAACAAAAAGCTGTAGCTCTTTTTTATAAATTCAAGTATCACGGTTGCTATTAATAATTGACCCCTGATATTTGGATGTATCCCATCTTTGCATAAAAACTGGCTATAGTCACCGTACTTTAAAAATTCTGCCCTTACGTCTATTATTACGGTATTCGTTTCGCAGGCCACCGCGGAAATAATTTTGCTGTACGAATTATGCCAGGTAAAAAGCCTATCTTTGGTGCCTAGCCAGTGCAAAATATTTTCTTCAGAAAAGGAATTTTCCTTGGTGATCCATTTGAAATATTTTAAGTAATCTAACGGTGGCAAAGTCATAAGTGCAGGAAATATGTGATTATCTTTCAGTGTGTCGATCATGGTAAGTAGAGTTTCACGAAATGTGAACATATCAGTATTCGGCCTATACTTTATGTTCGGATTTTTGGCTATATCGTCCCATTTATAGTTGCAGTCATTACCACCAAATTCAATTAAAACTACATCAGGAGATTTTTTAATTACATCATTATAAATCTTATTCATGCCCCGCACTATGGTACTGCCAAACCTGCCCGCATTGGCAACTGATCCATTTATGTTTTTTCCAATGATACTGGCAAAATTTTCTTTTAAAGTTTCATACTTGCATTTTTCGTTATCGTAAATAATCCCTTTTGTAATGGAATCTCCAAATGCAACGAAACTATAGTTATCTTTCATTTTAAAAAATGGGACTCAAAGATATAAATTATACGCGCATGAATTGATCGTGCATTCCCAAACGACGATTTGTCACCGAGGCTTTGAAGGTGGCGTAGCCGGGCCAAGAAAGAGGCGCGCTTTTGCGGCCAAGCTAGGGCCATTTCCGCTCAGGGATGGACGAGTGACCCGTGGTAGCGATGGGGCGCTCGAGCGCACATGTGTCTATGATGTGACGGGCCTAGCGCTCATGTTCGATTCATATTCGATTCTCAATCGCAAACCGTCGCAACACCGTCGCAACAGCGCCGCGGCGTGCTGCGAACCCATGCATCCCCAGGGGCGGACCTAACAAGCGCAACGGGTCCCGCCAGTCTTTGCCACGCTGCATATGTGCTCCAATCATTTCGGTTGCCCACTGTCTTCGTAGCCGTTTCGTTCTCGCCGCGTCTTAGTCGGAGCATCCGTTGGCGCTGATCGAGTAGCCGAATCCTCGAAATACTTAGAAAAAATTATGTCACCGGGGCAGTTGAGCATAAGCTGCGCAAGTTTCCGGCACGGGCAGCAATGCCGGCAATTTAGTAAGCTCAAAGGTGTTCTACTTCGTGCTATCGTCGGGAAGGATGCCGTCATTTTGCGCAACGACAACGACAGCAAACAAATGTCTGTCCTTGCCACTGCCAGCGACGGCTATACGGTGGTGTTTTTGCGGAGCGGGATTTTCAATTCTCCCGTCGGCGACGGTGTCCTCGTGTTTTTTGAAAAGAGTGGTGTGGCCGAGCGACGCCGGGGGCCGGATTGCCAACATATCGACCCAGGATATTTGCACCGGCGCGCGCCATGGAAGCGGCTGCAATCACTTGAAATGAGGAAAATCGTTGATTGACGGGCAAGCCTTGCCATGCTCTTTGGCCGAAGTGCTCGGGCAGGCACCCAAAATCACATGGCTCGCCTTAATCAACGCCATGACCGCCACGCCCGCCGCCGGACACCCCGCAAAAGCTCGGCGTCTTGACAAACCTGGGTTAGGCGCATCCAGGGGCGGTTGATGTCGGCCATGGCCCGGCCCCACCATCGCCAGTGACAATGCCAAGCTCGGCTTCGTCGCCCTGTCGCAGGTGTTCCGTAATGGCAAAGTCATCTTCGGCTCAGCCTGGCTCGGTCCCGCCAAGTTGCTCCCACCCGGCAAGAGGCGGTGCTTTTCGAATACAGGGGGATTGTCATCGGTCATGGCCGGGATGATGTAGCGTTAACGCGAGAGCCTGGGGACCCGATGGATCCGATCTTAACAGGTAGGGGGGCTTAGTTCATTCCCATATCGGTTGCGGCACGGGGACAGTTTTCATCCACTGCTCAATGGTCCGACCCCAGAAAGTTTGGTCCTGAGGCGGTTCAGCCTTAGCTTGCGGTTGCAGCCTGAACTTGTATCTCCGTTCAATAGGCGTCGTTGCGCCTTTTATATGGCTGTGAAAATGCTGCTTAATTTTAGGGTTTATCACGATGTTAGCCTTCCAGTTGGTTGTGACCCCGCGAAATTGTAGCGCGTACACTTCACGAATACATTTGCGGAAAACACTGCGCCATGCCATCAATTACCAATAATCTTAATATAATCAAAGCATGGCGCAATATGGCCATCCCATTTTCGGGAGTGATGGGAACACGAGATTTAGTATGCTGCGCTGCAGCACAAATGGCAAATTCTTATTTTCTATATGTTATATTTCCCAGGCTTATAACTGCAAGGCCCAGAAATCGGCAAGAATTTCGTTCTTAGACGGGGGCCATGCTGCCGCGTCGAGCGCTCTAAATTTGTCAGCGGCCCACAAGGATTTTTCTATACATGAGCTCCATAGCCAACTAATATCTTGAAAAAATTTAAATGCCCTGGTCTTGACGTGCAGATTTTGTGCTCGGCTGCTTTGCAGGAATTTATAAATTTCTAATGAGCCTCTTGCAAAACTCGC
>PKWL01000015.1 GCA_003133225.1 Janthinobacterium sp. | reverse complement strand
AAAGTCCGACAGGCTCCTAGCTAGATGCACGAGGCAGGCAACTGCGCGCCCGGCCTCCACCCCAGGCAGTCCGGACAGCTTGGGAAGGGCCGAAGCCAAGGACGCCTCGTCAATTCATGGGCGCGAACTTGCTTGCCGCCAATGCCGCGAAGGGGGACAAACTAGGTGGAGATGGACGAAAAGCCGCTCAGTTTGTACTCTCAGTGGTAGGGCGTCCGGATTGGTCGCCTGGAGGGGGGGCCCGCCGCGATGATGGCTTCGAGGCCGGCGCCGGCCTAACCCCTGCCTGGAGTGCCTGCGCGGTGCTATTTTTCGCGGCCGCATCGGACTGGCTTTCTGCCCGCAGGGGGCGGGTATCGAGAGGGCGACCTAGTTAAACCTCGATGGCGCCAAGTTACAGGGCAAGAACCGCTGCATGCGGGCAACTGCCTGCTTGATTCGTGTCAGTGGCTGTGCTTGTTGTCCGCTTTGCGTTCCAAACTACAAAGTATTGAATAGGCGCCCAGAGATACATGCTCGTCGTGATGTTCGAGGGTCGCTGTATAGGGTTTCCTGTCAACTTGATGCATAACCATTTTCCAGAGGCAACTGAGCAAAATTTTCATCGTAATTCCTCCGTTGATACTGATGGCACTCGGACCAACTCGGAAGATACTCGGTGTATCTTATAAACAGTTTATATCGTTTAGTCATTTTGGGTGATAATTAACTTGAAATATTGATGGGCATCAACGTGACCCTGGCTCGCTTCGCACGAATGCTGTACCCGGCTTTCCTGCGCATATCCATGGCTTGAGTTACTGCACCACATTTGCTCAGCGAAGGCGTGCTCTTCACGGCGCGAGGCTATCAAAAAAAAAGCTTGTGCAAGAGCTCTTGTGACCTACTTGCAACGGGTTTGACGGCAGCGCGCTGCGGCAAGAAACTGTTGAGGCAGTCCATGCGTTCACGCTCAATTACATTTATTGACGCAGATCAAACTGCCCCCAATCGATCGTCGGTAGCATTCCCCCTGTTGCGGCGCACCATTTCATCTTGTTAGAACTGTGCACGACCTAACTATTGCATCCTCAGGAGCAGTCTATGTTGTCGAATCTGGAAAAATCATCATGCTCCAAATCCCGTTTTGAATCCCAATTTACAATCCATGAGCGTGCAAGTGATGCCGTGGAGAGTGAGGAAATGGCGACAGCGCTGAACATCGGCGTAGCTAAAGCGTATGCGGAAAAGTTCAATGCCGACATGCAGAAACTTATTTCTGCAAATGATCCTCAAGCATTATCCCAGTCTGTCGCCCAAGCAACACTTAAATAAAAGCGTTTTTGGATGACCAAATCGCCTGCTTTGCCAACGCAGGTTTTCACCAAAAGCGGCGAAATGCAACCGGCCAGAAATAAGGTTGCGATGCTGGCGTCGTTCATCGGGTCAAAGTCAAGCAACTGGGCAGGGCAAGTAAAAGCCATTCAGAAGAGAGATGCGCAGGCGGCCTGAAAAATGCCGCCCAAGCCTACTATTTTGCAACGGCAGTTAAGCGGGTTCAGTATTTCCTTTCAGCTATAACCAGCTATAACCTGTGTCTACAGGAGATGGAGCACAAAATGAGTGATATTAAGATAAGTATCGAGGTACGCATCGACGCCGACAGCGAGAGTGCCGCGCGGCAGTACGCCGCCACCTATGGCATCAACGTGACTCGTTCAGAGTGGTGTCCGAATAGCGGAGGCAAAGACGGCAGGCTCTACGCCGTTGCAACGGCCCCTTTTACTGGTACAGAGCTCTCCCGCTAGGATGTGAGTATTTGGCAATAAAAATTTACTCCGGCACTCAAGAGCACATGCGTCGCACTTGCCGGACTCCGCCCACCGATCCGCCCTAGATGATAAGGGCAAAAGGGGGCGAAGTCCGCTAACGAGCCGCCGGCAGGATGGCGGCTTGACAAGCGCTAAAGGCCGTTATGCCATTGGCGGCGTCGCAGCGCCGTTTCGTGACACTAGGCATCAGGCGACGGTCTCCTTGGAACCGTCGTAAAGTCAGCGCGCCTCCGGGGTCTTAACGCCCGGGGCGAGCTTATTTTTTGTCCGAAGTCTTAACGCCCGAGGCCGGGGTTTTCTTGTCCTCCATCTGTTTACCCCGGTTGCCTTGGCCTTGGTCGGACTGTTTGTTTGTGCCGGAAGTGCTCTTGTTGGCATTTCCTTTGTTTGATTCGTGGTCTTTCGGTGGAATTTTCTCAGCCATTTTGCTCTCCAGAAGTACTATGAGCCGACGAAATGTCGACTTAATTAATAGACATGTTGCGCCGGAATTGGTTCATCACGACACGCTAGATGGCCGTTACCGTGATCCCGATTGATGAGTTCGCAAGTCGCGCAAGCCCGAGCGCTGTCCAAGACAGTCCTCCCGTGATGACGAGCCCGGTAAAGGCAGCGTACGCACGAAGCTTTCTTGAAACTCGCGAGGCGTGCCACCGTCCGTTTTATCGGCTGGCAATTGACAAGGCATGGCCATGGCAGGCGGCGATCATCACATGGCCAGGTTAATTAGCCACAGCTGCAAGGTTTTTAGGGGGCAAACCCGTATCATGAGTAAAGTAGACGTAAACGGTGAAGAGTGAATGGTAAACATGACTGAACAGCGCTTTGCCATCTTGCGACAGCTTCCTCCATCGGTATGGGTGCTGGGCTGTGTCAGCCTGTTGATGGATATTTCCTCTGAAATGATTCATAGTCTATTGCCCATGTTTCTCGTCTCGACACTGGGTGCGAGCGTAGCCACAGTTGGCCTCATTGAGGGTTTCGCCGAGGCGTGTGCCCAAGTCGTTAAAGTTTTCTCCGGCGCCCTCAGCGACTACGTCGGTAATCGCAAATGGCTGGCAGTTGCCGGATACGCGCTGGGGGCGCTGAGCAAGCCGCTTTTTGCCATCGCGCCGTCCGTTGGCGTCGTGTTTACGGCTCGGCTAATCGACCGGGTAGGCAAGGGTATCCGGGGCGCGCCCAGGGATGCCTTGGTGGCGGATGTGACGCCACTCAAACTGCGTGGCGCCGCTTTCGGCCTGCGTCAGGCCCTAGATACGGTAGGCGCTTTTGTCGGACCCTTGTTGGCCGTTGGCTTGATGCTGCTTTGGGGAAACGAATTTAGGCGCATTTTCTGGTTAGCCATCGTTCCAGGCGGGTTGGCCGTGCTATTGCTAGCCTTTGGCATCCGCGAACCAGAGAGTTCGACACGTTCCAATCCCATGCGCATGGCGAACTTGAAAAAGCTGCGCCGGCCGTATTGGTGGGTCGTTGCCATCGGCGCGATGTTGACTTTGGCGCGCTTTAGCGAAGCATTTTTGGTTCTGCGTGCCATGCAAGGGGGAATGCCGCTCGCCCTCATACCGCTCGTCATGGTGGCGATGAACATCATCTATGCGTTGTCGGCTTACCCGTTTGGGAAGCTGGCAGACACCATGAGCCATAATAAAATGTTGATGACGGGGCTGGGCATCTTGATTGCAGCCGATTTGGTATTGGCCCATGGAAGCGGGTGGTCCACGGTCCTGGTCGGAGTCGCACTGTGGGGCCTTCATATGGGCTTAACGCAAGGGTTGCTGTCGACCATGGTGGCCAACACAGCGCCGCCGGAGCTGAAAGGCACTGCGTTCGGCTTCTTCAATCTGGTCAGTGGCGTATCCATGCTCTTGGCGAGCAGTTTGGCGGGCCTGCTTTGGGAGCATCGCGGAGCCGCCGCGACGTTTTATGCAGGTGCCCTGTTTAGCCTGATTGCCTTGGCGTTAATCGCCATGCGGAAGGACTAAGCGGCGCGCATGCCGGACTCCTCAGATGGTCGCGACCGCGCTACGGACATGGGCCGTCTCGGTTATCCGTTGGGACGGGGTTTGGTACAGTCGAAATACTTGCGCTCCGGCCCTTGGTGGGAAGGCGAGCCTACTGTATCGCGGCACCAAAGGGAAACGGCGTCGAAGTCGTGACGCCATCTCGCCACTGCTATAATCGCGCCTTCCCCCGTCTTAATCAGAAGGCTCCTTACCATGCTTCGCGCACCAGAATTATTATTGCCCGCCGGTTCCATAGCGAAGATGCATGCCGCTTATGACTACGGCGCGGATGCCGTGTACGCTGGGCAGCCGCGGTATAGCCTGCGTGCTCGCAATAACGAATTTTCGACACAGCAGGCGCTGGCGGCAGGAATTGCCCAGGCTCACGCCCGCGGCAAGAAATTTTTTGTTGCAAGTAACATTTTTGCGCACAATGCCAAGCTCAAAACCTACTTGCGCGACATGGCGCCTGTGATCGACATGAAGCCCGATGCCATGATCATGGCCGACCCTGGATTGATCATGATGGTGCGCGACAAGTGGCCGCACATGCCCATTCATCTGTCGGTGCAGGCAAATGCGCTCAATTGGGCGGATGTGAAATTTTGGCACCGGATGGGTCTGACACGGGTGATTTTGTCGCGGGAACTGTCGCTCGACGAGATCGAGGAAATCCGTCAAACTTGCCCGGAAATGGAGCTCGAGGTTTTCGTCCATGGCGCCTTGTGCATTGCGTATTCCGGGCGATGCCTTCTGTCGGGTTATTTCAATCACCGCGATCCGAATCAGGGCACGTGCACCAATTCTTGCCGTTGGGATTATAAGGTACTGCATGCGGGCGAAGACGCGAGCGGGGACTTGGGGCGAATTCCTGTTGAGGCAGTCAAATTCAACGATGACACAAGCGCGGCCAACCAGTCCTATTCGGCCATGGGCGACATGCTGCGGCACGCGCAGGCCGATCAGCCGTACCTGATCGAAGAAGCCGCGCGGCCCGGCCAGTTCATGCCTATTTTGGAAGATGAGCATGGAACCTATATCATGAACTCAAAGGACTTGCGCGCCGTAGAGCATGTCGAGCGCCTAGTGAAGATCGGGGTCGATTCGCTCAAGATTGAGGGGCGCACCAAGTCACTCTACTACGCGGCCCGCACCGCGCAAGTGTATCGTCGCGCCATCGACGATGCGGTAGGCGGCAAGCCTTTCGACACGAACTTGCTGGGCGAGTTGCAGGGCCTAGCGAACCGGGGCTATACGGACGGCTTTTACCAGCGTCACCATACCCAGGACCATCAAAATTACATGAAAGGGGTGTCGGAACTGCATCGCAGCCAATATGTGGGCGATGTGCGCTCGGTGACCGATGGGTGGGCCGAAGTTGATGTCAAGAACCGCTTTGCCGTTGGCGACCGATTGGAAGTAATTCACCCAAGCGGCAATCAAATTTTGACGTTGGAGCATATGCAAGCGCTTGACGGCAGCGCTCTGAGCGTCGCTGCCGGCAGCGGCCATTGCGTGCGCATCGCTCTTGATGCGCGTTATGATAAGGCGCTGTTGGCGCGCCTGCTGTAACAGCCGGCGCGACCTGACGCGAGCACGGATCGCCGCAAGAGCTAGATTTTCATTCGTGCCGCGCGTGAGTGCATCGCGCCTGGCGGGCTGATGGCGGCGAGCGCGTTGGCCCTAACCGCGCCTATGCGTCGTCAAGCGTGGACTCGGCTTGGACGCGGGCGCCCCGATGCAAATTAACGCCATTTATAATTACATTTTGGGAAAAATTGAGAGTATTGTCCAGCTATGCTGGGATACGTGCGGAAAATCCCGCTATGCTTTGTCTTTGGCAAGCATCGGCCGCGCCGGCGGCAAATGCTTGTATGCTGTAGGCGCCACCGTGTTTCGCCGGTTTCCTTGAAAACCACAGCGGCGGGCACAATTTATTGACGAACCCTAACAATGCCGCTGGACTCTTGTTATGACTGCTGGAAATCAAACTGAGGCCGCCTCCGCACCGTCTGCGGAAAATTCTGTCGAGCAGGCGGCCCGGCATGCTAGCGAAGTCGAACAACTGCGCAACATGATTAGGGAACTTCTGTCGCTGGTCGAATCGCTGCGCGATGAGGCAAAGGATGCGGAAGTGCTCGAAAGCCGAGTTCTGCAATTGCGCGAAGCGAACCAGAATTTGGTCCTTGCCACGTTCGGCGCACAAGACTTGCAGGCGTCAGCCGAGGCGGCCATTCGCCGCCAAACGGAATTTTTGTCCATGTTGGCCCATGAGCTGCGTAACCCGCTGCAGCCGATCGCGATGGCCAACGAGTTGCTTGGACGAATTACCGCGGCCCACCCGCAGCTCCCCAAACTGCATGGCATCGTCAGCCGTCAGGTTGGCCATATGGTGCGTCTGGTGGACGACCTGCTCGATGCGTCGCGCGTGAGCAGCGGCAAGATCACGCTGCAAAAGCGGGCGCTGCTGTTGTCGGAGATTATCGACAGCGCCGTCGAAACCAGCCAGCCCTTTATTGCCAAACGCAATCAGCAGCTCATCATCAAGCTGCCACCGTACCCGATTGTCATTCACGGCGATCTGGTCCGCCTAGCGCAGGTTTTCTCCAATTTGCTGATCAACGCGACCAAATTTACTCCCGAAAACGAACGCATCACTATTACGGCACAAAAGCTGGAGAATGCCGTCACGGTATCGGTAAAGGACAACGGGGCGGGGATTCCCGTGGAAATTCAGCCCTTCATTTTCGACTTGTTCACGCAGGGCTTTCGTTCGCTGGAGCGTTCACAAGGAGGCCTTGGCATTGGACTGTCCCTGGTGCGCACGATCTTGGACTTGCATGACGGCACCGTAAAAGTGCGCAGCAAGGGAACCGGTTTTGGCAGCGAATTTACGGTCTTGTTGCCGCTGTCTGGCGCAGCACCAGAGGGCAGCGGCGGCCCGCTATCAAAAGCCGTCCCGGCCCGCCATCGCCGCATATTGCTCATCGAAGACAATGTCGATGCCAATGAAACATTGAAGCTCCTGCTGGAACTGGAAGGGCATGCCGTCACATCCATCTTTGACGGGCCCGGTGGTCTCGCCATGGCAATGGAGAACATCTATGATGTCATCGTTTGCGATATTGGCCTGCCCGGGATGAACGGGTTTGAAATTGTCAAGCAATTGCGCGCATCGGCGCTGGAGCCTGCGCCTTGTGTCATTGCCACCTCCGGCTACAATCAAGCGGAGGACCGCACCCACGCAATGGAGGCCGGTTTCGATCATTATCTGGTGAAACCGGTTGCCATTGATATCTTGATGGCTTTGATTAGCTTAGACGCTGATTGATTCTGCCCTAGGCCGCCATGGCCAAAATTGCAGCGCCCCTCAATCACCTTTCTTCGACAAGTTTTCTCGAACGGGCTAATTTCCCGTATGGCATGAGTTATACTCTTGCCATACAGGTAAATTGGCCGTTTATGAATGTCGTTTGTATTGCAATCGAAAATTAATTATGGCAACAAACGACAATCAGCGCCACCGGATGATAAAAAAGGCCGTGATGCAACGGCCGGAAGCGCTGGTCGCAGTCACGCTTCATCTATGGGAACGCCTGTCTTTCGAACTGACCTCAATCATCGGCGAAGGCGGCTTCCAGTCGCTCTATGCGCGCAGCGTGCACCTTGTTCGCGTGCGTTATCCCTGGATTGCGCCCATCCATTCGTCGCAGCCAAGCGCTATCGCATTCGCAAGTTTAAGAAGTTGTCTCGAAGAACGAGACTTGACGGAAATCAATGAAGCCAGTGTCGCTTTGCTAAGTACTTTCATCGACATACTAATTATGTTAATTGGCGAGCTCTTAACCACCAGCATTCTACGTTCGGCCTGGGGTGATGACGTTGTGGATATAGCTGGAAAGGAGCTTTAACAATGAAAAACAAAGTAACGATAGAGCGCTTAGCGACGGGCGTGCCTGGCCTCGACGACCTGCTGGGCGGAGGAATCCCGGAATTCTCATTCAATCTGGTGGCGGGCACTCCAGGCAGCGGCAAGACAACGCTGGCCCACCAAATCATGTTTTCCCTGGCCGGTCCGGAGCGACGCGCGCTGTTTTTCACCGTGCTGGGCGAACCGCCATTAAAAATGCTGCGCTATCAGCAGCAATTTCCATTCTTTGACATCACGAAAATCAATCAATCGATTAAGTTTGTCAACCTCGCTGCCGACCTTCTGGAAGGCGATTTCGACCGCGTCCTGGCACGCATCGCCGATGAGGTGCGCGACTTCTTGCCGAGCCTGGTCTTCGTGGATTCTTTTCGCTCGGTGGTGCAGTCGGCACAAGCGATGGATGCCGGCGCATCCGGTTTGCAGCACTTTGTCCAGCATCTGGGCATGCAAATGACGAGCTGGCAGGCGACGACTTTTTTGATCGGCGAATATCTGGCACCGGAAGCGGAATCGAGTCCCGTGTTTACGGTAGCCGACGGCATCTTGTGGATGTCGCAACTAGTTCACCGCGATGCCATGGTGCGCAAGATCCAGGTGGTCAAGATGCGCGGCCAAGCGCAAAGCCTGGGCGTGCACACCTTCCGCATCAATGATGACGGCGTGCAGATTTTTCCGCGTGCCATCTTGCAAACAGGCAATACAGAAAATTTCGCCATATCGGGCGATAAGCGGCTGTCGATGGGCATTCCCTTGCTAGACGAGATGATGGGCGGGGGGATGCCCGCCGGCTATTCCTTACTGGTTGTCGGCCCATCAGGTTCCGGTAAAACCGTGCTGGCAACGCAGTTTCTGGCCGAGGGTGTGCGCGCGGGCGAGCCGGGCGTCATCGCGGCATTTGAGAAAAGTCCCAACCAGCTTCTAAGCCATCAACTAAATGCGCTCGTAAAAAGCGGCGATGTCGGCGTGATTGATACGCGTACCTTGGATTTGTCGATCGACGAAATCTTGCACGACCTGGTCGTCATGATTACGCGCATGAAGGCCAAGCGCGTCGTGATCGACTCCTTGTCTGGATTCGAACTGGCGCTGGCATCCGTATTTCGCGAAGATTTCCGCGAATCGTTGTACCGAATGATTGCCGTGTTGACCGGCATGGGGGTATCGGTATTGATGACGGCAGAGCTGGAAGACCGCTACACCGTCTTGCGCTTTAGTTCATTTGGCAATGCCTTTCTTGCCGACGCCATCATTATGCAGCGCTATGTCGAGATCACAGGGCAATTTAAGCGCGTCATTTCGGTCGTCAAAGTGCGCGCCAGCGCACACAGCAAAGACATCCGGTTTTTCGATATCGAACCCGATCACATCACCATCGGCGCACCATTGACGGATTACGAAGGCATTCTGGCCGGGCAGCCAACCAGATTGCACCATCCGCTCTGATCCGCCAAATGCGTGCAGCGTGCCGGGATGCCCATGCGCTCTTGGGGCTGCGGATCCGCGGCCCCAAGGCGGACAGCCGAGCTTGGCTTTGCCAGAGCGCCGCCGCGTTCCAAGTCAGCGCGAAGTGCGATTGTGCGCTGACGGCGTTTGCGCCCGCTCGAGTGCAAAACGATCCCAGCCGCCCAGGTTGGCCGCTGCCTCGTAGCTGCTTTGCAGGAATTCAAGCAGCACCGTATCCGGTGCAGCGTGGCCCCGCACCACGTCATAGGGCAATATAAATTCGCGCAGCGTGGCGTCATAATGGGCACTTTCCGGATGCACCCGCGCCGCGCTGAAACCTGGGGCTTCCGGATAGGCGTAGGAATAGAACACGGGATAAGGCAGCTGCGCTGCGCCAGGCCAGAAGCCGCAACTACTCACTTCATGTGAATAGGCCTCGCGCATGACCCAGTCCGGGCAATGGGGCGCGCCGCCAGGATGGATGGGGGCGGTGCGTCCGGAAAAACGCGTCACGGCGAGATCGAAGCTTCCCCAGAAAAAATGTACGGGACTGCTCTTGCCGATGAAGCCGGCGCGAAACTGCTTCAAGACGCGGTCCGCCTGCACTAGGGCGCGCCAAAATCGATTGACGTCTTGCTTGTCGTACGCGGCATGCTGATGATCCTGGTTGAACGGTATGGCATCGACGACTTCATTGGGACTTGCGTATATTTTTGCACTAAGTCCAAGCGCGGACAGATGCGCAAACAGCTCTTCGTAAAAGTTAGCCACGGAGCGCGGTTGCAATTGCATAGAGCGAACTGCCCCGTTGCTCGTCGTAATCCAAAGGCGATGCTCGACGAAGTCGAAATCAATTTGAAATGTGCGTGCGCCGTCTGGGATCGGCGACGTCGTTAGGCCCCGCGCCGTGACATACAGGGCGACGTGCCAGCAGTGATTGATCCACGCCGTCTTTGCCAACCGGATCTTGCCAACGATTTGCAGCCACATGTGTAACGTGGCGTAAGTATCCTTCCAATTCTCGTAATCTAGCTCGGGCCATTGTTCGGCTTGCTCCTGTGCGTTTTCCATTGCGCCCTCCCGCTCATAGAAAAATTAACGCTGCTCGCTTCTTTACTAACCGCCCTTACCACCCGTTGCCAGAGGCGCTTGGAAAAATCCTGACGCCACGAATTGGCAAGCCCGTTAGGAAGACGAGTCGTAGGGTGGCAAACGGCGCAGCTTCAAGATTGCACAAAATCAACGAAATGATGCATGAAGCGCCGCAGTTGTTCCTTTATTTTTTCATCCACAATTTCACCTTCCTGGTTGAAAACGGTCCCCGCGCGCGCTACCATTAAGCGCTCACCAAACCAAGGGCGCATACCCAGAGTCCGCACGACAGGCAACCATGCATTTTGGGCTAGGATGGTGCCGAACCCCCCTGGAGACGCGCCTATGATGGCGACCCGACGGTTGCCAAAGACGCGCGGAATATCTGCCGGCGGTCGCGACAACCAGTCAATCGCGTTCTTAAGCACACCCGGCATCGCGTTGTTGTATTCAGGGGTGACAAGCAATACCCCATTGGATGCGGCGATCCTGTCCTGGAGCGCGGCCACTATCTCGGGAATGCCGTCATTGGCCTCGACATCGCCGTCATACAGTGGGATGCCCTTGATGCTCGCTACGCCCAAGCTGGCACCGTCAGGCATCAGCTGCGCCGCAGCATGCAATAGCGCAGCGTTGAGCGAGCCGGCGCGCAAACTGCCTGAAATTCCGATGATCTCTGTCATATTGCTCTCCAAGTGTGGGGGCACCATCTAGCGGCGTATTTCAAGGTTGGCGCCGGTTCTTGTTTGACAGTCAAGCGGGCAGCTAGTGCCGCCTTGTTTTACACGGGCGCTGGGGCGCTATGGCCTGGTCCAACGCCATGGGCGGGCAGCGGTTGGTCACGCGCATGCGATACATGAACTTCTAATTGCAGTGGTTGAACCAAGGCCTGCCGCGACCGCGTCGCACCTGGTCATCCTGCGACCGGAATAGGGCGCCTGCCATCGCCTTAGGGCCGCTCTATGTGATACGATTGCGTGACTTGAAGCTCAAGCTGGTAAACGTTACCAAAAATTTCGTCAGCGCTAACTAACTACCAGTTGGTTATTGATTCGTTTGCGCTTTGACTTAGTTGCCCGACCTTTTTTGCCGATCGCGGCAGACTGGCGTTGGATGCGCCCCGGAACGCAAGGCGTTGCCAAGCTCTGTTTCAGATCAAGGCATCCGGGTGGCTCCGGCACAAGAAGCGCAGTCGATCTGACCCGTTACGCAGGTTTGTCACGATAAATTTCAATGTGATTCGTTTCTGCGGCGGCCATTTTGCGCCAACATGCCTGCTATAGCTATATGGGTTGCAGAAATGATGCCGGTTTTAGCGCCTGCAGTTACAAATTACAATATTAGGAAATACCAACTATGTCCATGCAAAGAATCATGCTGCGCGCCAAACTTCATCGTGTCACGGTGACCCAGTGCGACTTAAATTACGAGGGATCTTGCGGAATCGATCAGGATTTGCTGGAAGCGGCCGATATGTGGGTAAACGAAAAGATTGAACTGTACAACGTTAATAATGGCGAGCGATTTTCCACCTATGCGATCCCCGGCTTACGCGGTAGCGGTGAAATCTCCCTAAACGGTGCGGCGGCACGCCGTGCCCACTTGGGCGACTTACTGATCATTTGTACTTTTGCGCCGATGACAGAAATACAGATCGCCGACTATACTGCGAAGATCGTTTTCGTCGATGCCAACAACAAAATCACGGGGTTAAAATAAGCGCGGAAAATACGCCGATAATGAGGCGGCGCCAGGCGGCGGTGCCCGTTCTGGCCCGGCCCATGAAGGGGCCAGCGCCCGTTATTAAGCATCGCCTAAGTAAATTCGCGCACGATAAAAATTGATTTGCATTAATTTGCATTACTGACGAAGGGGCACCGATGTTGATGAATGCCGCACGTTCGCGCCTGGCGCGTGGACGGACATATCTGATGTATTCGGCGGCCGTTTGGTTGACGGCCTGTTCCACCGCAGGGCCGTCCTTGCCCGCTGCGCCAGCTAGCCGGGCGCCGGAGAACGCTGGCACTGCGCCTCTCGCTTCGGCTAGCGTGACGCCAGTACTGACACGCTCCGGGGCCCCGATCGTGCAAATCATCGAGCAGCAAAACCGGCTGTATACAGTGGCGGCGCCAATCTTGCTAAATAATGCGGTGCTGTGCAAACGCAATGCGCATAGCGTGACCGCCTTTATCGCCAAAACGCAATATTCCTATTCATCCGACCTAGCTGCTGCGGCCAAGCAAGCCTTCGGGCTTGGCGAACGCTTACAAATAATGACGGTGTTTCCCGATAGCGCCGCCAGTCGCAGTGGTTTGTTGCCAGGCGATATCTTGCTGGCGGTGGGCGATAGTAAAATTGTACCGGGACCGAACGCCGAGCGGGATGCTGCAAAAATGGTGGAATTGGCGAGCAAGGGCCGTTTGGCCATCAGTTTGACCATTTTGCGCGGTACCGCATCGATGACCGTTAATTTGCCGCTGTCCCGGGCGTGCGCGTTCGACATCGAATTGGGCAACACGGACAACGTGAATAGTTACACTGATGGCCGGCGCGTGATGATAACGCGCGGCCTGCTCGATTTTGCTCGCTCCGATCAAGAATTGGCCTATATCCTGGCCAAAGAGATCGCCCATGGCGCGCTGGAAAAAACGGCAAGGCCCGGCATGCACGCGATGATCGATAAGTTGATGGTGAATCAGTCCGCGACGGGCGCCGCGGTCCGGGCCCCCATCTTGCAGCCGTATGTGCCGGTGTCAGATGCGACGGCGGACAAGCTGGCGCTCTACATGCTGGTACGGGCCGGTGCCGATATCGATGACGCGCAGTCGTTTTGGCAGCGCCTGGCGACGCAATATCCGGCGGCCAAATCCAACAGCTACACCGCCTTGCATCCGGCGACCCCTTATCGTCTATCCGTCATCAAAGCCGTCATGGCGACAATCAAACTGAAGCAATCGAACACGCTGCCGCTGATTCCTTGACGGCATGCGGTATTGAATCGGGCGCGACTACAAACCATTATCTGGATGGGCTTGTTTTGGCAGTGTCACCGTCAGCGTCGTGCCTTTGCCCGCAGACGGCGTCACAGTCAGCGCGCCGCCCAGGCAACGCACGCGCTCGCGCACCAGGCGCAAGCCGTGCTTGCCGAGCTGGGCGGCGCTGCCGATATGGCAGCCGATGCCGTTATCACGCAGCGTCAGAATGATGGCTTCGTCAAGGTTGTCCAAGATGATGCCCACCTCGCTCGCTTGCGCATGGGCCGCGATATTGCTTAAGCCTTCCTCCAGCGCGCGCAGCAAGACCACGCCGTAGTTTCGGGGGCAGGTTAACGGCTGTTCCGGCAAGCTGCAGTGCACGGCGATCTGGTGGCGTTCGCCAAACGCCGTGCACGCCTCGCCAAGCGCCGCCGTCACGCCAAAGAATTCCAGTTTGTCGTTCCACAGTTTTACTTGCATTTGCCGGTTGGTCTCGATCACGTTGCGCAGCAGTAGCTTCATGTGCGCGGTGCGTTCGAGCAAGGGGCTCCCTGAAGGCATTTTCTGAGCCAAAAGCGACAGGTGCATGCTGATGGCGGTCAGAGACGAGCCGAGGCCGTCGTGCAGCTGACGGGCTAAAGCCCTGCGCTCATCGTCCCCGCGCGCGTTGACGTGATCGAGCAGTTCGCGTAGGTCGGCTAAACACAAGGTTTCCGCCTGCGCTAAATCGGCGATGCGACTTTGCTTAGTCTGTGCGGATGTGCGTGCCATGGTTAACTTGATTGGAACTGCGCCCTGGTGGCACAAATGATACCTGATGATTGCCGTAAATGGGCGATGGGGCGCAGCGATGTCCGCTGGCCAGCGCCTGGCGCACCGCTTGTGTGCAAAATCGTGCGTACCGCGCGTACCTCTTCCTGCTGCATAATCTTGATGCTTGGATAGGGTTGCCGCTCGCGCCAGGAACCGAGCGCAGCCTGCGCGGTGCCCTGGGTTTGAGAATACAGGCACAGATTTTTTAGCAGATTCATCGGTCGAGTGAAAAAAATGAGCTACAATGTCGCTTTCGCGGCTGTAGCTCAGTTGGATAGAGTACTTGGCTACGAACCAAGGGGTCGTGGGTTCAATTCCTGCCAGCCGCACCAAAATTCGCGATTGAAATCAAAGGTCTAGATGGATGCAGCCTTTCCGGTTCTGCATTTTTCAGGTCCTGTACGACCATGCGCCGGATTGTTTGCAAAGGACGTTCATTTTGCCGCCGACTGTTTTCTAGGCGGGTTCTGATCGTTTTCGCGTATTCTAAGCACCAGCTTAGAATTGCCCGATCCCGGTGACCTGTCTCGCGTCACTGCGTGTTGCCCGCGCAACCCTTAAAACTCAATTCGCCTTCAACTCTCTTTTAGCGACCATTCCCATCAGCAGCGAGCTATTTTGTAATTGTGTAGTCGTATCACTAGCTTGAATCGCCCCATCGTTATCCTAGGTTTCACTATGATCGCCGGCGCGCCCCCGTCTTATGTGCGGCGGCAACAAATCAATGGAGTTTTGTCATGCCGGTCGCGCACGGGGTGGCACACCACCCCGAAACAAACAGCAATTTCAAAGGCATTCCGTCCTTTTAACGGGACTTGGCTCAGGTACGATTTCACGTGTGGGTGGGCGGCGAGAGCAAGAGCGGATCCCTCAAACGAATAATGTGCTGCATGGCGTCCTGATCGTTGACGCTAATACTGAGCAAGCCGGCGGCGCTCTCGTCCACATGGATCGTCGTCGGCCGATGAATCAGGTGATTGAGCCCTTCTAGTCCTACCTCGAGCGTATCGCTTCTGGGATCGTAGACTATTCCCAACATGGGCACCCATTCTGCGGCGATTTGATCGCCCAGATTCAAGCTGATCACGTCAATTTCGGCGCACTTTCGACTTAGTCCCCCGTCTTTGGAAACGCCATCGAAAAATGCCTTCCATTCATTTTTTTCAATCTTGCGGGTGGTCATGATCCATCCTCCATGTGATGCAAACCCATTAGAGAGCGGACTAAGGCCACATCCGCGAACCGCTCCGCTCGCTAAGCCATCAGCGTCTCGAGCGGTGCCTTGCGCACCGATCATGCCAAGTCTAGCCCCCCGCTGCAGGAAACATCAAGTGATGAGCGAAACTGATCGCGCTACCGTCGCCACTTGCCTCGTCCCTGGCTCGAGACCGCGCGCGGCGCGGCACTTGAAAAGGGCGCGCGCGTTACGGCATTGACACCCGCAGGATAGACTGGCTAAACTTTTAAACGGGACGCTTTCACTGCCATCGGTGGGGAAGGTATTCGAATCGCTTGCAAGACATAAAACATAGTAGGCCGGCGCATGGTGCGCGGTTTGTTCAGAATCAATGGTTTGCATTCCATAAAACTACTTATTTGACAACATAATCAACTGCCTTCATTATGAGCTAAGAGCGCCCGAGAACGGGCCAGGGCTTGTGGACTAGCATGAAACTCATTACGTGGAATATCCAATGGGGATGCGGGATCGATGGCAAGGTCGATCTCGACCGGATTGTCTCTCATGCACGCAAGTTAGCGGATTTTGATGTGTTGTGCCTTCAGGAGGTGGCCGCCGCTTACACGGACCTGTCGGGCTGCGATGGTGGCGACCAGTTTCAAGGACTGGCCGAACGCTTGCCAGCTTATACCGCGCTTGCCGGCGTCGCCACGGATACCCCTCATCCTGACGGCCGACGTCGCACGTTTGGCAATATGATTTTTTCACGCCTTCCGGTGTTGCAGGTTTTTCGCCATTTGTTGCCGTGGCCGGCTGACGGCGGCGTAACGAGCATGCAACGGATCGCCTTGGAAGCAAATTTAAGGACGTCGTTTGGCTTGGTACGGGTGACCACTACTCACCTCGAGTACTATTCCAGCCGCCAACGCGCAGCCCAAATCGAGCGGCTGCGTGAACTGCACCGGGAAGCAGTGTGCCATGCGAAAGTCGAGCGGCCGGGTGACCCATCGGAAGGGCCATTTTCCTTTGTGCCGCGGGCGGCGGCATCGATACTGACGGGCGACTTCAATTGCCTGGCCGATTCTGCCGAACATCAGCGGCTGCTAGCGCCGATGGATGCTGCCACGCCACCTTACCGGGATGCATGGGAAATCACTCATCCCGGTACGCCGCATGCGCCGACGGTGGGCATGCATGACAAGAAACAATGGCCGGGCCCGCCGTTTACCTTTGACTTCGTATTCGTTAGCGAAGACTTGATGCCTCGGGTGAAGGAAATTCGATCGGACCCGACCACTGAGGCATCCGACCACCAACCGCTTCTGCTCGTGCTCGCTTGAAATCCTTCGCCGAGCTCGTCTTAGTCAGTAGCGCAACTTGTCTGTAGGGGGCAACGGATACTGGGGTCGGCTCATCAAGATAGGATTGTGCGCTCATCTTTGCAATCTCGTTCTCCGGCGCAACTGAGCGTCGATAGACTTGAGTCGGGCCAGCAATCAGGTCAAGCAAGTGGGGATAAATCCCATAAGCAGCTTTGAGTATCTCGCTAGGAACAGCTTTGTCATGCAGGTCCTTGGCTATTACGGGAACGTCTGCTATAATTTGTTTTTTCGCGGCTGTAGCTCAGTTGGATAGAGTACTTGGCTACGAACCAAGGGGTCGTGGGTTCAATTCCTGCCAGCCGCACCAGAACAGTAATAAAATCAAGGGCTTAGAGAGAAATCTCTAAGCCCTTTTTTTAATGCAAACTGCCTACGCATGGGGCCGTCTTTTCACGGCTGGGGACGGTTAACCCGACGAGCTCCTGGCGAGTCTAACCGGCACTCGTTGGCAGAAGGTCGAGCAATCTTCCTCACCACGCAGGCTGCCCGCCATTTCAAAATTACCCAAAGCGCCCCCTGGGACAAGCCAATCCAGTCAAGCCGCTTTGGGGCAGCCTCCTTAGCGGGCTCCCTTGTGATCTTTTTGTCCCACATTCTTATGCCTGCCTGCCACCTCTTTTTTTTCCGCCTTTTGTTTTTGTTCGTTCGCTTCTACTGGTTGGGAAGGATGAGTCTGTGCAGGTTTTTTGGATGGATCTTTGGTTTTCTCAGTCATGGCGGTGTCCTGGTAGTGGCTTGTCACGTCGGATTGGGCGTCGATCAAAATTCACGATACGCCCCTGGCATGAATCACACCGTGCGCCAGCCAACATAGAGACGTCGTCTTTCAAAGCTGCGTGGGGACGATCAAAACGCAGCACCCGGCTATATGCCAACCATTTGCTACACTAAGTGCCCAATGGTAGGGGTGGGTGACCCGCGCCATCGATTAAGGCTAACGGCAAGACGGCATCCCGGCCCAGCACCAGCCGAATGTCGGAACTGGAGGATAAGTTAGCTGGTACCATCAAAGCACGTCCTTTCAGGGCATCCTTCAAGGCCTTCGCTTCCTGCTCGAAGCCAGCCCGATACTGTATTTTCGTTTCCTGCAGCCGGTACGGACGCTCATTGGTAAGGCGGGCCACGGCGATGCCGTCCAGGCCAAGCAAATGGCGCATCCGCTTTGCCATGCCGGGAATGCCGTTGCCGTTGGCAATTTCCACATGCGGCATTTTGCCCGAGGCGGGAGCTGCAGCAGAGGCCAACGTCGGTTCGGCCAGGCGCTGCGGCGGTAGCGCCGCCACAGGTTTCCTCTTCAGTTCGTACAGGTTGGGCCGGATCGGTACCAGCTCCATGCGCTCCTCGGGCACCCGCTCAGGAATGATCGATGCGAGCCCCTCTGAAGGGGGCGGGGGGACGGCGGGGGCTGCCGGCTCGGTCGTTGGCGAAGATGTGTTTGCCGTCATTGCCTCTTCTTTTTGCTCACGGCTGGCCGGTGCAGGCAAAGCCGTGCTGCCGCTAGCGCTCGGCGCCGTCCGTCCCTGCCCATCGGCCGACGCTTGCTGCGCCAACGCCGCCTGCGCTGCGTCGAGATTGTTGCGTGCCCTTTCATTGCCGGCATCGAGCACCAAGGCGTGTTGCAAGGTGCGCACCGCGGCATCGTAATTGCCCTGCATGAAGTAGACATACCCGAGGTTGTTGTACGGGGGCGCCAGATTCGGATAGGTGGCAACCAGTTGCAGTAGAACGGCCGTCGCTTCCGCGAGCCGGCCTTGGCGCGCGAGAACGGCGGCGAGCGCGTTGCGAGGCTCCAACTGCCGGCCATCGAGCGCGATCGAGTGCGTATAGGCGGTGACGGCAAGTTCGAGGTTGCCACGTTCCTGGTGATATTGACCCAGTTGGTAGTAAGTGGCCGCAGTCTGGTCGGATGAATGGCGCACCTGCAGGACGGGTTGCATTGCCAATTCCTGCCTTGCTGCAACGCAGGCTTGCAGCAGGCCGGCACCGACGATATAGGCGACAATCGGACGAAGCTTGAGCATGATTTCTTTCCTCCTCAATTGGCGCCGCTCATGCCGGGCAACAGCACGCGGTAAATATGAATGAATGCCGGCCCCATGAGCACCAGCAGCAAGGACGGAAAGATGAAAAAGATCAGCGGGAACAGCAGTTTTAGGGCTATTTTTGCCGCTTGCTCTTCGGCGCGCTGGCGGCGCTTGGTGCGCAGCTGATCGGACTGCACGCGCAGCGAGGCGGCGATGCTGGTGCCAAACCGCTCGGCCTGAATTAGCATGGCAACGAGCGCATTCACGTCGTCTACTCCAGTGCGTAGCGCTAGGCCGCGTAGCGCCTTTTCCTTGGAGCTGCCGGCCCGCAGCTCCAGCGTAACTAAGTGAAGTTCATCGCCCAGGACGGCGCTTTTCAGACCGATTTCGGCTGCGACGCGGGCCAGAGCGGCATCCATGCCCAGTCCGGCTTCAACGCACACGGTCATCAGGTCGAGCGCGTCCGGAAAGGTCTCGAAGATTTCCCGCTGGCGCAGCGCGGTCCGACGCCTCAACAGGATGTTGGGCAGGTAATAGCCAATCGCCGTCGCGCTGAGCAGCCAGAGCAAAAGCGAATTGGTCGTGTGTTTTGCACCTGAGGTGCTCAGAACGACAAACAGCAGTAACGGTAAGCAAACGGCCAGAACCGTTTTGGCGGTAAAGAACAAGGCCGGCGCGAATGGGTGGCGCAAACCGGCGTTCAGAAAGCGCGTACGAATGAGGGACGTCTCCCAGCCATCTTCTGGCAGCGAGAGCTTCGCTAGCGGGCCGCTCAGTTTGACGATGCTCGCGACCCACGGGCGGGGTGCCCCCGAGTCCGGCGCCGGTTTTTTACCGGCGACGACATCCAGACGGTCCTGTACCGGGTTCGATGCGAATAAGCGAAGCGCGAACAGGACGGCACCGAAGACAGCGCCGAACAGCAGCGCCAAAAGCGCATATTGGGTGGTGCTCATGTCACTGTTGCTCCTAAAAAAGACCACTGGTTGAGGTCAAACCCGTATGCGCACGATTTTGCGCATGGAGAGGATGCCGAGCGCCATCATCAAGGCGGCGCCGGCCAGCATTTTGCGGCCCCCGGGATCGGTATATAAGACCTCGAGGAATTTGGGGTTCGTCAACTCGATCATCAGCCCGGCGGCAAATGGCAACAAGGTCAGTACCCAGCCCGACATCTTGCCCTCGGCCGACAAGACCCGAACCTGGCCTAGCAGCTTGCACCGATCGCGGATGATGGCGCTAATATTGGTTAAGAGTTCAGACAGATTGCCGCCCGTTTCCCGCTGGATCAGCACGGCAATGACAAAGTAGCGCAAATCCGTGCTGGGCACGCGCGTCGCCAAGTTCAGCAGGGCATTTTGCATGGCGACGCCAAAGGTCACTTCGTCGAAAACGGCACGAAATTCGCCGGCCAAAGGGTCGTTCATCTCTTCGCCGATCATTTTCAACGCCGTTGGAAAGGCGTGCCCGGCGCGCAAGGCGCGACCCATGAGGTCAAGCGCGTCCGGCAGTTGCTGCTCGATGCGGGTTAAACGCTTATCCTTCGCTCTTTTGATATAAATAAATGGCAACGTCGCCGCAAAACTGGCCAGCGCCAAGCTAACCGGCCAGGGCTGCGAAAAATACATGCCAGCGATAAACGAAGCGAGGCTGGCCAGCATGGCTATCCCTAGGAGCTTGGCGACGTTCCACGCCAGCCCAGATTGCAGCAAAAGCCGGTCCAAGGTGGCCACGACGGGAGCTTGCAACAGGATGCGCTGCAATATCGGAGCCGAGCTGAGCAACCTTTCCTTGACGATGGAAATGTTCTGCTCGCCGTCTTGTGTACCCTCGGATACGAAGCGCAAGCGCCGCGCCACGCGCGTCGCTGCCGGCCCTTTGGCGCCATTCCATGTCAGATACACGCCTTCGATCAGAAGAACCACGGCGACGAAGATGAGGGTGCCGAAAATATAGTAGAGGTAGCTCATAGTCTAGTGGTACTGTCGGGTCGGGTCAAACAAGCTATCGGATACGCATATGCCGAAGGTGCGCAGCCTTTCCAGGAATCTAGGGCGTATCCCGGTGGAACAAAAATGCCCAATGATGGCGCCGTGCTCTCCCAGTCCCGTCTGTTTGAAGATAAAGATCTCCTGCATCATGATCATTTCGCCTTCCATGCCTGTGATCTCCTGGATTGACAAGACCTTGCGTTTGCCGTCTGTCAAGCGCGCCACCTGCACGACGACGCTGATGGCAGAACTGATCTGTTGGCGCATGGCTTTGGTTGGCAGGCTCGCGGCCGCCATGCTGATCATGTTCTCGAGTCGGGTGAGCGCGTCGCGCGGCGTGTTGGCATGAATGGTTGCCATCGATCCCTCATGACCGGTGTTCATGGCCTGCAGCATGTCTAAGGCCTCGCCGCCGCGCACTTCGCCCAAGATGATGCGGTCCGGGCGCATGCGCAGCGCGTTGCGCACCAGTGCCCGCTGGGTCACTTCGCCCTTGTCCTCGATATTGGGCGGGCGTGTTTCAAGGCGCACGACATGAGGCTGCTGCAATTGCAGTTCGGCCGCATCCTCGATCGTCACGATGCGCTCGGAGGCGCCGATGAAGCCGGAGATCACATTGAGCATGGTGGTCTTACCGCTGCCCGTGCCGCCCGAAATTAAGATGTTGACCTTGGCCTTGCCCAATCCCTGCAAGATTTCCGCCATCTCGACGGTCAAGCTCCTGTGCGTCACCAGATCGGCCAGGCGCAACGGCTCGGCGGCAAAACGGCGGATCGACATGATGGGACCATCGATGGCGAGCGGAGGAATGATCGCGTTGACGCGTGAACCGTCAGGCAGGCGCGCGTCCACCATCGGACTTGACTCGTCGATGCGGCGACCGACGCGCGACACGATCTTATCGATTATCTTCATGAGATGCGCATCGTCGCTGAAGGTGACATCAGTGAGTTCAAGCTTGCCATGCCGTTCCACGTAGACGTGTTTGTGGGTGTTGACGAGAATGTCAGAGATGCTCGGATCGGCCAGCAAAGGTTCCAGCGGCCCGAAACCGAGCATCTCGTTTTGGATGTCGCGGGTCAGGTTTTTGCGCTCGATGTCGTTGATGACGACGGCTTGCTCTTCGAGCAAGCGTTCGACCAGAGTTCTGAGCTCGTCGCGAATCTGCTCATGGGATAGGCGCTGCATGCTTTCAAGGTCGGCCCGGTCAAGCAAGGCTTGATGAATACGGTGCTTTAGATCCTGGAAAGCGCGGTTATCAATGCCCCCCGGACGCTGCCCGGCGTACGCCACCTTGTCATTGGCGCTACCTAATCGGTCGCGGATGGAGATGTTCTCGATGTTCTCTAGGGGCATGGCATTTACTCCTGTGGCAGCTTAAGGGGCGTCAAGCGCGTTGAAAAACCCGCGATAGCCAACTGTGCGAGGCTGGGTTAGCGGCTCCTGCCAGCGACTTGGCAAACTCTTGCAAGGATTTGGAAATCGGGCTGCTGCGGGCCAGCTTCAATATGGGCACTCCCTGGTTTACCGAGGCGGCGGCCGCGCCATAGTGGTTGGGGATGGTCCGGAAAATCTTTACGCCATAGGCCGCCTCCAGATCGTGCAGCTTGATATCGTTGCCTTTTTCATGGCGGTTTACGATCAGGTGAATCTTGTCGTTGCGGTAATCCAAGGACCGGAAAATGCCCAGAAGACGCTTGCCGTCGCGGATATAAGGCAGGGTTGTTTGCAGGATGGGGAAGATCATGTCGGCCTGATCTAGCGCGCGGATGCTGACGGCGTCCAGACTGCGACCGACGTCAAGCAAGACGAAGTCGTATTGGCGTCGGGCCAGCCTCAGGATCACATCAATATGTTCTGGCTTGACATCGTTGGCGTGGGTCGGATCTTCCGGGGCTGCCAGCACACCATAGTTGGGTGTCACGTTGAGCATGCTAGAGGCGAGAAACGAAGAGTCCAGCCTGTGAATTTGTCGGGCCACGTCGGCCACGGTTGCCAGCGGCTTTTGATCGGAGACGAACAGCGATGCATCGCCGAACTGCAAATTAAGGTCAATTAACGCCACCCGGGCTTTGCCCTGCATGGCTAGGGCGTAGCCGAGGTTGGTGGCAAGGAAGGTGGCGCCGCTGCCGCCTTTGCAGGAAACGAACGCCAGCACCTTGCCGTTGGCCTGGTACTGGTGGTCGAGCTTTTCCTCAATGCGCTGGATGGCCGGATACAGGGTGGCGGAGCTAACGGGAGAGGCCAACACCTCGCGCACGCCGGCGCGCATGGCTTGGATGAGGAACGCGGGCGAGTGCTGCTGAGGACAAAGCAGGATGAAGGCCATGCGCGGATAAAGCTGGCTTAAGCGTTCGAGCCGCTCCAGATCGCCGCCTTCGACCGAGGGCTGGTCGAGGACCAGCACGTTGGCCGACGCGAGGTCGGCGAGCCCGGCCAACTTTTCCAATGCGCCGAAAACGACGTTCACCGCATCCGACGGGTTGCGCTCGCGCAGCAATCTGGCGATCTCCCAAAGAGACTTTTCATCGTGTGATACGACGGAGATTTTCACGTCAGCTCCTGTGATCCAGTGGGCGCGAGTGGCAGCCCTGTTGGCGGCCGTCCCGATGCCTTACGGTGACGCACACCGCATTGCCGTTTTGCTTTAAGTAATGACGTTTTCATCATCACAGCCTTTGTGCCGACCAGTTAAACCCAGATTTAATGAGCGCCACCAACGCCGATGGTGAACACATTTTGCTGCGGCTCAGGCGTCGCGTAGGATTTCAAATATTCGTCATAGGCGCCTTTTGCCGCCTTGCCATCGATGCCTGCTACGGAATCCGTATTGCGCGACGCGTCCGGGTTCAAGGTTTGCTGCGCGTATAACAGTCTGACGGCCGCGCCAAAATCGCGATCCAGATTCGGCGTTGTTGATACGCACCCTGCCAATATCAGCAACAACGCCGCGCAGGGCACGCTTCTGCTACGAAAGCGCTTATGGTTCATGATGACTCCCTAGTTGAGTTCAAAGCCGGTCGGCCGCCCGGCCTGGCTTTTTGCTTGAGGTGCGGGCGAGCCTTCCATTTTTCCTCCGAGAAAAAATTCCGCTCGGCTAGGTTCGATGTAAGGGTCGGTCGGCAGCTTGTAGTCGGGCGCTAGTGGCTTGACCAAATGGGGCGTAATGATGAATACCAGTTCCGATCGGTCAGTCTGGAAATTGCTGCTGCGGAAGAGGGCGCCAAGCACGGGGATTTCACCGAGCAGCGGAAGCGCTTTGATGTTGGTCGTCACGTTATTTTTGATCAGACCGCCGATGGCAAAGCTTTGCCCATCATAGAGTTGGACGGTGGTGGTGGCGCGGCGGGTGGTGAAAGAAGGCAGGATTGCTGTCGTAGTCGCACCGGTTACCGTGATGCCGATGCCCTCTTTGTTCAGGTCCGACACCTCGGGCGCCACTTTGAGGTTGATGCGCCCGCCCGCGAGGACGGTGGGCGTGAACTTGACGGCGATGCCGAACTCCTTTTCTTCTAGGGTGATGGTTTGGGCTCCGCCATTGTTGTTTTGACTCACCGGTATGAAGATTTTTCCGCCCGCCAGAAAGCTCGCTTCCTGGCCGCTGATGGCCATGATCGTTGGCTCGGCCAGTACTTTCACCAGCCCGTCGCTTTTTTGGGCATCGAGCGTAGCAAAGCTGCCGGTCTTGTTGTTGAGGGCGCTAGCCAGGCTGGGACTTCCACTGAGCAGATTCGACAGTAGCGTGTAGGTCCAACTGCCATTCGTCTTGCTTGCCCCAACGCTAGCGCCCAACTGGTCGACCAGCGTCTTCGACACTTCCGCGACCTTTACTTCCAGCATCACTTGCTGCGGCGCGTCGATGGCGAGCATGTTGACGACGCGCGACGCATTCGACGATGGCTGACCGGGCGCACCCACTGGGGGGGGGCCGCCAGCCTGGGCAGTGCGTGTGCTGCGTTGCATATAGGCGTTCGCCAGGGCCAGGACTTGGTCGGCCTTGACGACATCGGATACGGTTCCGGAAATAATCAGGGTATCGGCGGCTGGCGTGATCTTGATATTTTTTTCGCCGGCCAGAAGCAGTTCTAATTGAGCGTGCAATGCCGTGGTATCGAGACCGACCGTGATGTCGATGATGGTGGCCTCGTTGAATTTGTTCCACAAGATGAGGTTGGTGGATCCGACGGATTTTCCGAGCAGATACATCTCGCTCGGATGAAGCAAGATAACGTCGGCGATGCGGGCGTCACCGACGGCAAGGCGGGTTGCCGGGTAGGGCAGGCGCATCAGGGTCGACTTCCCTTCAAAGAGGTTGATTTGCGGCGCCAGTTCGACATTGCCCGTCACAACGGGCGGTCCCTGTATGAGCGCGGCCGGGCGTTTGCCGGCTTCGCTTTGTTTCACCGGTTTCGAGGTGGCCCCAGGAGCTTGGTCGGCGCCAGACGCGCCCGTTCCCAATGCTGCTTGGCCGTGCGCCAGGGGCGCCCCTAACACGCCGGCCAGCGCCCATGCCATGCGCCATACCGCCGTTCTTGTCCGCTTGTGGAAACTGCTCATGGAATTCTCCCTTTGGTCTTTTTTTAAAATTGTTGGGTAGTGCGGTCTAGACCTTTGATGACCTCCACTCGCTCTCCGGGGGAGGGCGGCGGGCGACGTACGGGGATGCGCTTTGGAATAGGCGGCGGCTTCGCCGCGGGAAGCGCCGCCTTGACATCGAACAGGGTGAATTTGGTGGCCCCGCCTGTATTGACAGGTTTTGGGTCGATCTGGTTTCTGAGCACGAGGGAGAGGGTGCCGACGCTACGGGCTAGATCCAGTTTTTCCGCTTGGCTGGGCGTCAATTCGAGCGTCACGGCATTGACCACTTTGGGCTTGGTCTCGTCGCGGCTCGATTCCTGGGCAATCGCCAGCACCAGAATGCGCTCCAATACGATTTTCGAAATGGTTTGATCCTTGTTCGGATTGCTTTTTGCCCCTTCTTCCTGGGTATTGACCAAGATGTCCACAAAATTGCCGGGTAGGGCGAATCCTGCCACGCCCACCACGTCGTTGACGCGCACGGTCATGGCGCGCTTGCCATCGGCAACTACGGCCGATAGTCCGCCCTGGGTGCCAGGCGGCGCCAGCTTGCTTTCCATCACCGGCTCACCGCGCTGGATGCTGGTGCGCGCGACGCGCGTTTCGACCAACTTGGCGTCCACAATCGCGCCCGGCGGCATGGCGCTCGATGGCCAATCGACCATGCGCACCATGTCCATACTCAGCCTGGAACCGAGACCGATATCGACGAGGGCAACGGCCACCTTGTTGGTGGCCCCCGAGGTTTGCGCATTGATCCAGCGCGCAGCCACGAAGACGGCGCCGGATGCCAAAATGAGGGCCAAGGCAATCATCATTAAAGAACGTCTATTTCGCATTTTTCATGTCCCCCTTCAATTGGGCCAATGGGTGTTGAGCTGCGGGCCATTCGGGCCTGGCTGGCGATGGATTAGGCACCGATAAAAAAATTATTCCATGCCCAGTCGAGCACTCTTTCATTTAGGCTCGCAATCCTTCCTTCGTAGCGGGCGAGATTGCGCACCTGCGCCAGGATGTCACGCGGGTAACAAGCGAGAAGTGGGCGTCCTTCCTTATAATGATGTTCATGCAGCAGGTAATGGAAGGCGTGGTCACAGCGGGCTATTCCATATTGTTCGCACACTTGACGAAATAATCGTTCATATTGTGATTCCGTCAGCGGTCCGACATGGACCTTGTTGCCAAGGCGGCGCAAAAAGGCATCGTCGGCGAGCTGTTCAGGCGGGAAATTGGAAGAAAACACGACGATGACATCAAACGGCACCAAAAACTTGTAGCCGGTATGCAGCGAGAGATAATCCACGCGAGCATCCATTGGAACAATCCAACGGTTCATCAATTCAGGCACAGAGCAGCGTTGACGGCCCAGGTCATCGATGATGAAAAGACCGTTGTTGGCCTTGAGATGGGGCGGCGCCTGGTAAGAGCGGGTGGCCGGATCGGCTTGCAGGTCGAGCATGCCGAGCGTGAGTTCGCCGCCCGTTAGAACGGTTGGCCGCTTGCACCGCATCCAGCGGGTATCTAGAACCATGCGCTTATCGAATGCACCGACTTGTATTGCGGCGCCCTCAACGGGGTGATGCACAACGGGGTCGTAAATCTGTATGACCTCGCCATCGACCATGATGGCATGAGGCACCGATATATTGCCCTTTAACAAGCCCGCCAGGCGCTTGGTCAGGAAGCTCTTGCCGCTGCCGGCCGGGCCGTGCACAAACATGGCGCTGCGTGAGTTCATGGCGGCCCCCAATTGTTCAAGAACGATCGGGTTGGCCACGACGTTTTCAAATATGTTGGCCACGTCCGCGCGCATGATGCCCATCTGCATCACGCTTTGTGCTTCTACTTGCGCGCAATAGGCGGCCAGGGTCACCGGAGCGGGACCCGAATAGGCATTGCCGTTCAGAAATTCTGATGCCCGGATGCGGCCCAGATCGGTAAGGTGGTAGGTGAGATCGGCATCGGTACCGCTGCCGCCACGGCGCGTGACTTCGCACAGCTTCTCACTGCGCATGAACAGCGTTAGCGGATCGAGCAGGCTGACGGACAGTTTAAGGTGCTCTGCAAGGTCGGCTAGCCGCACTTGACCGCGCAGAAATAGGATCTTGGCGACCAAATTGACCAAGAACAGGAATGGCAGGCCAGTTTCCTCTATTGTGCGCGGCGCGCGCGGCAATAGTGCGGAGTCCGGCTTGATGCTGATGACGTTGCGTTCCATTTGAGATGAGAGCATGTTCAAATTCCTCGTACGCGCATGGCCAGGGTTGCGATGGTCGCTATCGCCAGTCTCAAAATACGAACGGGATGACGCGATAACGTACTTGCTGCATATAGTTGGCGTACGCCGGATCGAGCACCAGATGCACTTCTTCCCGGCGTAAGCGAACCAACATCAGCCCCAACGTCATGAGGTAGAGAATAACGTTCATCCACGTCGTGTTTGCCAGGATATATCCAGTAAAAATCAGCAGGTAGCTGGCGTAAATGGGATGGCGCACGATTTGATACATGCCTCTCGTTTTGACCTCGCGCTTCGCGGCGACTAGGGCAAAGCTGCGATTAAGTGAGGCCAAACCGATAATCTGTAAGGCCGTGCCGGCGATGATGAGATGCCTGGCGGCAGGCAAGAGCCCCCATGCTGCGGGAGCAAGAAGCAGTGGCGCAAAAGTTCCCGCGATGGCGAACAGCCAATCGAGCGGATCGGATGACACGCTGGCCGGCGCGCTGCGAAATAAAAAAAATGCGGCGGTGACCGTTTCTGAAATACTCACCAACAGATAGGCCCATGCCCCCGTGTGATGAAACGCTGCCACATGGCGATAGGCAAACCAGCCCCAAAGGAACGCCATCAGAACTCCCGTGAAAACGCGAATTGGCTCCGAATGGGAAGGGCGAGAGGATGGGTTCATGGTTGCCTTTTAGATGCAAAATCAGATTGTGGGTGGGCGGTGATTCGCTTACAAAAAAAGAGCATGGCCATCGCGCGCTAACAAAATTTGTCCGACGGTGCCAGCCGCAATGGCCAAGGCGTAGGGCAGCGTGGCCGCAGGCGCAGCGGGCAGCCTTTCAATCGGCTTGGCCGGCCCCGACAGGGCGCTCAGTAGCGTGTTGATGAGCATGGAGCGAACGTTCGCCAGAGTGCTGCGCACGATTCCTTTCCAGAAGGCCACGGCAAGGGCGAGGATGCCCCCGGCAAGCAATGCCATGAGCACGGCGCCGAGAATGGAGGCGGGTCCGAGAAAAGAGCCGACCATGGCCATCAACTTGACGTCGCCCGCTCCCATTATTCGCAGTAAATAAAAAGGCAGTAGTAAGCCGAGGCCCACGGCGCCCCCCCCAAGTGCGCCGCTAAAGCCTAGCCCTCCAGGAGCCGCGCTGAAAAGCCCGTCGCCCACGGGTAGAAGCGTATTGAGGGCAAGACCGGTGAGCGCACCGGCAAGCACGAGCTTATTGGAAATGCGGCGGCTGCGGGCATCCGTCCAGGATGCGCCCGCAAGTAGAAGGCCGAGCCAGACGGCACAAAGGACGCTGATAGTACTGATGCCAGTGCCGATATGATGCATTCAATCCTCGCTTCGATTCGTTTTCCGACATGGTCTCGACCGGCTGGTCAAATAGGGCCGCCGCGGTTAGGCTATCAATTGACTATATTGCAATGGATTTACGCCAGCCCAAGCCTAATCGCGGGGGCCCTAGGCGTCATGCGCCGACCCTGCCGCACCGATATCGGTGCAGGCTAGCTCAGGCAGACTCATTTTTTCGCCATATCACAGGGGGCGAACGCTGACAACAAGTTGTCCAAAGCGCGAAATGGCTTGTGCACCTTGTTGTCAGCGGCCCTGCTTACGCTGCAGCGCCCCTACGCGCCCGGCGTCAGCTTGAGAACTACGTTGTTAAACACTGCGTTGAGTTCCGTTCCCAGTCCAGTCACTGCGGTGACGATGGCAACGCCAACTAATGCGGCGATCAAACCGTATTCGATCGCCGTCACGCCGTCTTCCTCGCAAATGAAGTTTTTGATAAAGCTCATGGTCATTTTCCTTTTCATAGTTGAAACTAACGGAGTCAAGTCTTTGTTGCAAAGAATGCTCGATGGAAACAGTCCCGCCGACTGCTACTTCACGGCATCGCCACAGCGACGAATTTTTACTAATCGCCCCTTACAATTGCACTAGGGCATTTGCAGACTTTCCTAGCCACTGCTGTTGCCGCCTTTGCCTTTGTCTCATTCGACAAATGAAGTGTTTCATGAATGCAAAAATTCTTTTTGACAAGCGTCAAATAATGCAATGAATATATATTCATGGAAACTGCGGCCCCGGGTTTGATTGAATGGCCCAAGTCGATTAATTAGAAATATTTCTTTGACGAAAATCAATGCTTGGGTTTGGTGAAGTTAAATACTATATTTAACGCCGAAATAGTTGCCCGACGCACCGGATGCCTGCACCAGAACGGCCATTTCGTTAATCTGGCCGCAGGCCCTTCCGTTTGCATGGGCTGCGCGCTTCGATCAAAAACAGACAAGCGAGATCATCATGTCAGCAAGAAAGCACTACGCCGCTAAGGGAATTAAAAAAGAGGAGCGCGGCGCGACTATCGTCGAGTTTGCATTGATCGCACCGCTGCTTTTTTTCCTGCTGTTTATGATCATCGAGCTTGGCATCTTGTTTTGGGTCACGCTCACCATGCAATATGCGGTCCGAGAAGGAGCACGCTACGCTGTGACTGGGCAAAGCAATCTTGACCCGGCAACGGCTAACCAGCAGCGCTATCTGGCCGCGATCCAGATGATCAAGGACAGCTCCATGGGGTTGTATTCCGAAGTGAATGCGACCATCGTCGTCAACGGCGTTGCACAACTTCCCGCCGCCTACAACAACACCATGTTTGGCGCCTCGGACGCAATCGTCGTGCTGCAACTGGACTGCACGTGGCCGGTCGTGACTCCGGTCTATCTCTTGATGGCGCTGCTCAATCCAAGTGGTCAATTGAGTTCTCCTGGGCTCTACGCATTTAGCGTTGCGGCCACCATGCGCAATGAGGCTTTCTGAGAAAGACCAGCGCCAAAGGCATCTCCCCGCAAACGTCAACACGTGGCCATGGGCCCTTTCAATCTTGCAAACGCGCTCATATGGTTACGGCCAGACGCCTGTGCCTGGCCTTGAACGGCATCGTCCGTCAATCCGGCCTTAGCGCAGTTTCCCCCTGCGTCAGACTAGTTGTCGCGGCACCTGATTTATAAAAACCTACCGGGGGCGGGCAAATGAGAGAACGTGAATCGTTATCCAGCAGAAAGAAAAGAAGCGCTTTTACGACAGATGATGCCGCCGATAAACAAACCGGTGTCGCAGATCGCACGTGAGAATGGAATCAGTAACAAGACGCTTTATACTTGGCGTCGTGAACTAAAGGGACAGGGAGTTGCAGTGCCAGGTGACGGAAAGAATGCCGAGGATTGGACCTCGGAAGACAAGTTTGCGGTGGTGCTAGAAACGGCATCGCTGAGCGCGGCCGAATTGGCGGAGTATTGCCGGCGCAAGGGGCTGTTTGCCGAACAGATCGGCGCTTGGCGGGCGGTTTGCAGCTCGGCCAATGCGAACGCGGCGCAACAGGCCCGAGGGCTGCGGGAACAATCGAAGGATGACAAAAAACGTATCCGTGAGTTGGAGAAAGATCTTAATCGCAAAGAGAGAGCACTGGCCGAAGCGGCCGCGCTGTTGATCCTGCGAAAAAAAGCCCAGGCGATCTGGGGGGACCAAGAGGAAGACTGATCAGCGTCCCAGATCGCCTTATATGTATCACGTTGATTCGCGAAGCGGAGCAGGCAGGTTGCCGTTTGAGCCAGGCATGCGCCGAACTGGAACTGAGCATACGTACCTTCCAGCGCTGGGTGCAGGAAGGGGATGATGCGGTTGTCGCAGATTGTCGCACCACGAGCTTGCGGCCGACGCCACCGAGCAAGCTCAGTGATGAGGAGCGCAAGGAAATTCTCGTGGTGACCAATAGCGCCGAGTTTGCCAGCCTGCCACCTAGCCAGATTGTACCAACGCTGGTAGACCGTGGCGTGTACCTGGCCTCGGAATCGACCATCTATCGAATCTTGAAGGACGAGGCACAGCAGCATCACCGGGGGCGTGCCAAGAAGCCCTCAACGCGGGTTGTGACGAGTCATTGCGCCACGGGGCCAAACCAGGTCTGGAGTTGGGATATCACCTGGCTGCCGGCACCCGTAAGGGGGATGTACTACTACTGGTACATGATTCTCGATGTCTTCAGTCGCAAGATCGTTGGGCACGAAGTGCATGAAGTGGAATTGGCCGAACTGGCAGCGCTACTGATGCGGCGTGCCAGCCTGGCAGAGAGGCTTGCAGGGCGTCCCTTGGTGCTGCATTCAGATAATGGCAGCTCGATGAAAGGCGCCACAATGCTGGCTACGCTGGAGCAATTGGGTGTCGCCGCGTCGTTCAGCCGGCCGCGGGTTTCCAATGACAACCCGTACGCCGAATCGCTCTTCCGCACCTGCAAATATCGGCCCGACTATCCGGGTAAACCGTTTGAAAGCCTGGAGGCCGCACAAGGCTGGACGCTGAAATTTGTGCGCTGGTACAACACGGTGCACAAGCACAGCGGCTTGAAATTCGTGACGCCGGCACAGCGTCATACGGGGCAAGCAGCTGGCATCCTGAGGCGGCGCGAACAGCTCTATGCCGAGGCGAAGGCAAAGCATCCGGAGCGTTGGTCTGGAAGGACGAGGAACTGGCAATTGAAGGACGAGGTCTGGCTCAATCCCGAGCGTCTTCAGTCGGACCGGCTAAAGGTGGCAGCATAGAAAACAGTGATTGCTGCAAGTCCTATAAACCGCTCCAACCGGTGCCGAAAAGGGCCGGGGCGATTTGAGCCGAGCGACGGCGAGGTAGCCCTAAGGGCGTACCCCGGCGTATCACCATGGCATGCAGGAGCGTTTTGCGGGGTCGGCCCCCGCAGCGACGATGCCGTGGGCCGGTGACGGTTGAATTAATGTGATTTTAGTGATGTGACGCGACAACTAGGTTGACAAATACCGGTTTTCAAATCAAACAGGCGCACCACTCTCTTGGCACAATGCGCTATCATCTGAGGGCGGCGTAACGGTGGCGATGGCTTCGCCCCATGCGATACGAACGCATCAACTTGTCCCCCACATGAAAGAGCGATTCGATGAAACTGTATCTGAGCCCTGGCGCATGTTCCCTGTCTCCCCATATCGTTCTGCTGGAAGCCGGACTCGCGTTTACTAGCGAGCGCGTCAACCTCGCCACCAAATTGACTTCCAGCGGAAGCGACTTCAACGCCATCAATCCAAAAGGCTCGGTACCGGCGTTGCAACTTGACGACGGTCAGATCCTGACCGAAGGACCGGCCATCGTGCAATATCTGGCCGACCTGGTACCAGCCAAAAAGCTCGCGCCAGCGGCCGGTAGTATGGAACGTTATCGATTGATGGAAACCCTCAACTTCATCTCAACCGAGTTGCACAAGGGGTTTAGCACCCTGTTCAACCCCAAAATGCCGCAAGAAGCGAAAGCCTTCGCGCGCGAACTGCTCGCCAAGCGCATCGGCCTTGTGGCCCGGCAACTTGAAAAAACCGATTACCTGTGCGGTCAGCAGTTTTCAGTGGCCGATGCTTACTTATTTACCGTTCTCAACTGGAGTGCCCATGTTGATCTCGATCTCGACCCCTGGCCTGCAGTCGGCGCCTATCTGAGCCGCATCGCCGCCCGTCCGGCCGTCCACATGGCCTTGATGGACGAAGGCTTGATCAAGGAATGATCCCAATTCGCGTTGGCGACGTCCCATTTTAACGAATGGCCGCCGAGCGCCGCTTGGCGGTGGTTACGGCGCGCGGCGTTTCAGCTGCAAAGCACCGCCGCGCCGGCAACCGGAATGCGCCTTTACCGGGTGCGCGCGCGGCGCTGCGCTCGTTCGGAGCAGACCCAATGCCTCATGGGCTACGGCCGGAATCAGGGTGGCGACGGTAGTGCACCGAGCAGTGATGGGGCAGGTGGGGCAAGTACGTCAAAAACGGATTTGGCGCCAATGGCCGATGTCGTTTCACTGCGCCCAGCATAGCCCGAATCGGAGGGCGCCTAGCGCCGCCCGGCCCGACGCCCAGCCCTAGCCTCAATCCGCTTTTGAGTGAATTCCCGTGCCGCATCAGTTCAGCGCGGCCCTAGCGGGCGTGGCGGTAAACGCCGGCGGCAATGGTCTGGAGACACGTCTTGGGCCGATTTGCGCGATGAACCCAAAACGCGTGCGGACCGGTGGTCCCGCTGGGTGCGCCGAATAATGGGCTTGGCAATTTACCGCAAATGCCCGATCATGGATTGCCTTTTATCACCAACGGGAGCGTGCATGACGATCATCACCTGCATCGAGGATCTTCGCGTTTTAGCGCAAAAACGGGTACCGCGCATGTTCTACGATTACGCCGACTCCGGCTCGTGGACCGAATCGACTTATCGCGCCAATGCCAGTGATTTCGAAAAGATCAAGTTCCGCCAGCGGGTCGCCGTCAACCTCGAAAACCGCACCCTGCAGAGCACGATGGTGGGGCAGGAGGTGGCCATGCCGGTGGCGCTGGCGCCGACCGGCATGGCCGGGATGCAGCACGCCGATGGCGAAATTTTGGCGGCCAAGGCGGCAGAAAAATTTGGTGTGCCATTCACCTTATCGACCATGAGCATTTGCTCGATCGAGGACGTGGCCGCCCGCACCAGCAAGCCGTTCTGGTTCCAGCTGTATGTGATGAAGGACCGGGAATTCATTGGCCGCCTGATCGATCGCGCCAAGGCGGCGCATTGCTCGGCGCTCGTGCTCACGCTAGATTTGCAAGTGCTCGGACAGCGCCACAAGGATTTGCGCAACGGTCTGTCGGCGCCTCCCAGACTGACGCTGGCCAACCTCGTCAACATGATGGGCAAGCCGCGCTGGTGTCTGGGGATGCTGGGCACGCCGCGGCGCGGTTTTGGCAACATCGTCGGTCACGTCACAGCAGCGTCGGACATGACATCATTGTCGTCTTGGACCGCGCAGCAGTTCGACCTGACCTTGTCTTGGAACGATGTCGAGTGGATCAAGCGGCGCTGGGGCGGCAAGCTCATCATCAAAGGCGTGATGGATGCGGAAGATGCACGCCTTGCCGTGGCCAGCGGCGCCGATGCGCTAATTGTGTCCAACCACGGCGGCCGCCAGCTCGACGGCGCGCAGTCGTCGATTGGCGCCTTGCCCGCGATCGTCGATGCGGTCGGCGGCGGCATCGAGGTGCATATGGACGGCGGCATCCGCTCCGGCCAGGACGTGCTCAAGGCGCTGGCGCTGGGGGCGAAGGGCGTCTACATCGGGCGCCCGTTCCTGTATGGACTGGGCGCGAAAGGGGAGGCCGGCGTGACGGCATGCCTCGACATCATCCGCAACGAGCTCGATCTAACGATGGCGTTTTGCGGCTTGCGCGACGTCCGGCTGGTCGATAAGAATATTCTTCTGCCGGGGACCTATTCGTAGCTTTGCCTTCGTCTCCGATGCGACTGGCAAGACAGAATCGGCGCTGCGCGGCGCGCGGCGTTAGCCCGATCGAAACTTAAGCGACCACGTTTTTTGGCTGGCCGGCCATGAATGCTTCAACATTGTCGATCAACTGATCGGCTAAGGTTTGCATCGCCTCGATGCTGGCCCACGCCACGTGCGGCGTCAAGATGAAGTTCGGCAAACGCAAATTGAGCAGCACATTGTCGGCCGCTGGCGGTTCGCTCGTTAGGACGTCAAAACCGGCGCCGCCGATAGTGCCCGCGGTCAGAGCGCGTGCCAGCGCGGCTTCGTCAACCAGGCCGCCGCGCGCAGTATTGATGATCAAGGCGTTCGGTTTCATGCGCGCTAGCTCGGGTGCGGCGATCATATTGCGCGTCTTTTCGGTCAATGGAAGGTGCAAGCTGATGACGTCCGATGTTTCCAGCAGCTCGTCCCAGGGCACGTTGATGACTTCACGATCGGTGGCCGGCGAGCGCGAAAAGACGCATACTCGCATGCCAAAGCCAAGCGCAATTTTGGCGACGGCCTGACCTAGGGCTCCGTATCCGACCAAACCGAGACGGCTGCCTGCCAAGTCCGCGATAGGGTGGCCGAACAGGCAAAAACGGTCCGACTTTTGCCACAAGCCGGCCTCGACGTCGGCGCGCCAGGCCAGCAGGTTGCGCCGCAACGCGAGGATCAGCGCGAAACAGTGTTCGGGCACCGTCGTGGCGGCGTAATTGCGGATGTTGGAGACGACGATGCCACGCCGGCGGCAGGCTGCCAGATCGATGATGTCGGTTCCGGTGGCCGCCACCGCGATCATTTTCAGGTGCGGCAGCAAGGCCAGATCGGCCGCGCGCAGCGGCACCTTATTGGTGATGGCGATCGTCGCGTCTTGCAGGCGTTGGCGGGCGTCGGGCGCGCTCGTGGCGGGGTATTCTTGCCATTCATGCGCGAAACCCGGCGCGCGCAAGGTAGCGATCAGGCTGTTGCGATCGAGAAAAACGATTTTGTGTGGCGCGCTCAACTCGCTCATCGCAAGGTTCCTTTCATGGATCGACGTGTTTTTGGTTGCACATGCATCGGGCGCCGATGTTGGAAGCTGCCTTTGGCAACCTGATTGACAGCGCAATGGCCTAGGGTGGTGCGCCCCGGGCGCATGCATGCCAGATACGAAGGAGTTGGCGCGGCGCGCGGCGAACGATTGGACTCGCCATCGAAACCAGGTTCGCAGGTTCGTTCACCGAAGACGGCTTCACTGCCTCTTTTTGGATGATGGGCAAGCGGTTATCGCGCAAGTTTAACCAAGTTGAGTCCGTCGCCCAAAAAAGGAAAAAGACAGAACCTGCCTGTCTTTTTCCAGTACGACACTGAACCAATTATTACTTGGCAGGGGCCGCATCTGTCGCTTCAGGTTTGGCTTCGGCAGCGGTAGCTTTGGCTTTTTTAGCTACTTTTTTGTGCGCTTTTTTTGCTTTTGCTTTGTGTGTTGCTTTAGGGGCGACAACTTTTTCGGGGGCGCTGGCGGTCGTGCTGGCAGCAGCCTTAGCATCTGGAGCAGCGGTCATAGCAGGAGCTTGAGCAAATGCTGCAGTAGCGAACAAACCGGCGATCAAGGTGGCGATAATTTTTTTCATGGTGAAATCCTTTGGGGTTGCGTTGATGAAGAGGGTTAATTCCCGTCTCACTACGTAAAAAACGCGGCTCGCCCATTTCCGTTGACAAGTTTTTGTATTCCCTTTCACTTTGGGGCGTCCAGCAAGGCCAAGCTTGGTCCTTGGCCGCCCGGCGTCGGCCGCCACCGGTCTTGGTAAACCAAGCCACCTCGTTTCAAATTGATGCGGTTGCTCGCCCAACTCATTAAGCCTATTGACGCTCAGTTGCGCCGGAGAACGAGATGAGCGCACAGTCCTATCTTGGTCCATATCGAAGGCGTTTGGCTGAGCAATTCATTCGGCAGTACCGCATTGGAGCAGCTTGGGAACATCCCCGTTTGCACGATGAAATTGGTCGTCAAAAATCTGTCTTGCGATGGATTGTTGATTGAGTTCATTTGCGATGTATAGGTACAAAAATCTAGCCCTGCTAAAAATGAGAACACAAGCAAAAAAATAGTTCAAGCGCCTGATGGGTGTTTGATCAAAATAAGCACATAGGCGCCACTTGAAAAGAAATCAAGCGTCAGTTTTAACCTCCAAAGCCGTATGCCCGGGCCCAGTTGACGAGCGCTTAGACGCGAGGGAAGGGGCCGCGCCCGTCTCCAAATCAGGAAGGCCCGAGCCTTGCTTGATGCCGGGCGGAACGCATTTGCGAATTGGGTCCGGTCGAGGCATCATGGCAGCTGAGTGTGCATTTTGCGAAATGGCCTGAAGGCTCTGGAACGGGCTCTTTTTTTTGCCCTTGATGTTGCCTTTTGACCAGTATTGAATTTAGTGCAAATATGCACGAACTATCGGGGGTGGCTTATGGTTAAGAAACAGCTGCTTTGTGTGGCGTTGGGTGATGCGTCGCTATTCAACGAGCACGCTGGCGCATTGCAGGAATGGGAGGTTTGCATCGTGGCAAGCCTGAAGGAAGCAAACCGTGTCTTGCGTGCGCGCGGATTTCTGGTGGGGTTGTTGCATGTCACCTTGCAACATGACGCAGTCGACGAGGTGGACCGCTTTCTGCGTGAACACTGGGCCATGCAATGGATCGGCGTGTTCCCTGCGCAGGCACTCAAATCGACGCTGTGCCGGCAGTTGGTGCTCGACCATTTTTGCGATTTCCACACGCTGCCGATTGACATTTTTCGCCTCAACCATACGCTCGGCCATGCCCATGGCTACGCGGCCCTGCGCCAGACTCCGGGACCGCGATCGGCGCAGCCGCGCGACATGGCGCTCAAAGGTGAAAGCGCCGCCATCAGCAGGCTGCGCCAGCAAATCGTCAAGGTGGCCAGCGCGTCCGCCCCGGTGTTGATCTGGGGCGAGAGCGGCACCGGCAAGGAACTGGTGGCGCATGCCATTCATTCCCATTCCGTACGCGCCGCCAGGCCTTTTGTGCCCATCAATTGCGGCGCCATTCCCTCCAACTTGATCCAATCGGAATTGTTCGGACACGAACGGGGCGCCTTCACCGGTGCCGCCAAGGAAAAGCTGGGCCTGATCGAGTCGGCGGCGGGCGGCACTATTTTTCTCGATGAAATCGGCGACCTGCCGATGGAATTGCAGTCGAATTTTCTACGCTTTTTGCAGGAAAAGACCATTTACCGGGTCGGTTCGACCCACAGCATTGAGCTCGACGTCCGGGTCATTGCCGCCTCCCACGTTAATTTGCAAGAAGCCGTAAGCAATGGCAGTTTTCGCGAGGATTTGTATTACCGGCTGAACGTGCTCGCGCTTGACGTGCCGCCATTGCGCGAGCGCAAGGACGATCTGGTTTTACTGGCAAACCATTTCTTCTCGCAATTTTCAAGTGAACGGGCGCCGCGCGTGAAGGGCTTTAGCGCCAAAGCCTTTCACTCCATCGTGCAGCACGACTGGCCCGGTAACGTGCGCGAATTGATCAACCGCATACGGCGCGCCATGGTGATGGCCGAAGGGCCCCTGATCGCGCCCGAGGACCTGGGTTTGGAATTGCAATTTAGGCAAATTGATGGCGCCGCGCTGGATGGGGCGCGGACACGAGCCGAGCGTGACGCTGTTCTAGCCAGCGTGCAAAAATCCGGGAAAAACATCAGTCGCGCCGCCCGCGATCTGGGTATCTCCCGCATGACACTCTACCGCCTGTTGGCAAAACACGGCCTTCGTGCCTGAACGCCACAGTGGTGTACGTTGCACTGATCAACTCGTCACAATTTCGATACATACTGCTCCTCGACAAAAGTCGCTTTTAATGCACCTAAGCCTCTGTATTCATTCACTATTTTTTAGTCTGAATGCGTTTTGCAATTACCCGTCCCCGCGTATCGTTACATCGATGTGACACGCCCGCGTCTGCCCGTGCCGCAGATCAGCAATTTACCTTGATGTTGACTCTGGTTTTAATAATTTCCATCGCAATATCAATAACTTAACGCTTGTGTCCGTACCTTGGCATTGACCTTGCTTAGATGGCTAATGCTTAGCGACAATCGCACAGCAAGATTGAATCCACATTAACTTTTTACTTAGGGAACTGCTATGAACAAAACTTTGCTAGCGGCAGCCATTGCCCTTGCCTTTGGCTTGAACGCTCAGGCGCAAGACAATGCAACCAATTCTGCTAAAAGTCCGAGTGGCGGCCTGACCCAAACGGCCACCACGAATTCCACCCAGTCTGGTGCCGGTCCTTCTGCCAACCAGGATTCTACGGCGTCGCAAGACAATAATTCTGGTCAAAACAATAGCAGCGGAAATGCCGATGCCAGTGCAGCCGGGTCCGCAGCAGCCGACAACGGCTCAACGGCCTCGGTCGCTAGCTCGTTTAACAAAACCACCGCCACAGCGAGCAGCCGCTTGGAAGGCTCTGTGACTGGCAACACAATTTCTGGAATTGGCAATACTGCAAGCAATGATGGCAACGCGAACGGCGGCACTGCGAAGGGCGGTACCGGCGGTGATGGCAAAGGGGGTAACGCTTCCGGCGCCAATGGCGCCTCTGGCGGCAAGGCAATTGGCGCCAACGGCGCCAAAGGGGCGGCCGGCGGTTTCGCCAAAGTGGGCAATGCCACCAGCGGCAGCGCAAAAGTGGGCGCCACCATCGCCGGTGACGGCGGCAACGGCGGCAATGCCAGCAAAGCGACGAGCGGGGCCGGCGGCAAGGGCGGCAATGGCGGCGCCGGCGGCAAAGGCGGCTCCGGCGGCTTTGCTATTGGCGGCAGCGGCGGCAACGGTGGCAAAGGCGGCACCACGATCGCCGGCGATGGCGGCAACGCGAGTGCGAAAGGGGGCAATGGGGGCGCCAGCGGTCTGGCCAAGGCCGGCGCCGGCGGCGCGGGCGGCAAGGCGGCCGGCGCATTTGCTGGCACGGGCGGCAATGGCGGTAAGGGCGCGAATGGCGGCAGCGGCGCCAAAGGCGGCCTTGCCGCCGGCGGCATCGCGGCGGCGCTCAGTGGCGCGAAGGGCGGCGGCAGCACCGGCGGCTCGTCTACTGCCACCAGCGGCGCTATCAGTGTGATCCCGCCCGCGACCGGCGGCACTAACACCACCGGCTCCGCCGGCTCCGGTACGGGTGGCGCCGGCACGGGCGGCGCCGGGACGACGGGCGCCCTCACCTCCACGGGCGGCGCGGCAACGGCCGGCAATGGCGGCAATGGCGGCAACGGTTCGACGACCGGCGCCGGTGCCGGCGGCGGGGCAGCTACCAATACGGCCGGCTCGGGCGCCGCCGGAGGCAGCGCAACTAGTGGTGCTGGCGGCAACGGCGCTGCCTTGACAAGTAGCGGCGGTGCCGGCGGTTCGGCAACCGGCGGCGCCACTGGCGCAGGCGGTTCAGGCGCCTCTGCAACGACGTCGGGTGGTGCTGGCGCCGCTGGTGCGGCCGGCGGTGCTGGCGGCAGTAGTGGCTCGGCGTCAAATACCGGTGGTAGTGGTGCTGCCGGTGGCAATGCGACGGGCGGCAGCGCCACCACCGGGAATGCGACCAACGGCAGTGCAACGGCCGGTGCCGGCGGCGCCGGTGGCGCCGGTGGGACTAACACGGGCGGTGCTGGTGGCGCTGGCGGCAGCAATACGGCCGGTGCGGGTACCGGCGGGACGGGCATGGGCGGTACTGGTGGTGCTGGTGGCAGCATCAGCGTGACGACCGGCGGTTTCGACATGTCCAACACCATGACGGGTGCTGCGCAGTCGGCCGCAGGCATCATGGTGCTGAGCCAAAACAGCGGCATGGCTTCTTTCATTCAGCAAAGCGTGAACGTGCAGTCCAATCTGACCCTCGGGCATTAAAGCACGCCGCCGTGGCGCGAGAATTTGTTGCGCGCCACGGCATTTTCGTGAGTCAGAAAATAGGCGGCTGACCAGTGCTACGGTCCGGCATTTTGGACTGCACTGGCCGGCGGCTGTTCTCGCGTGCATGCGGAGATAAGGGGAAGTCATGCAATTCAAACACTATTTTTACATGAGCCTGCTGGTACTATCCGGCACGCCATTGTCGGCCTGGGCGGCACCACCGGAGCAGCAAGCTGGCGCATCCGAACCGGAGCAGCGCGCACCCGCATTGAAAAGGGATGCCGCGCCACAACAAGGCTTGGCCCGAGCGGCGCCGCAAGCCGCGTTCGCCATGGGGACCTCGAGCGCAGCGCCGTCGACGACGAAATTCGAATTGGCGCAACCGGCCCCGCTTGATCAGCTCGACCAACTGCGTGGCGGCACCGAAACGGTCAACAATAACGCCACCTTGAGTGGCGTCGTCAGTAGCAATACCGCCATTAATGTCAACACCGGATCAAATGTCATCGACGGCGGCGCTTTTGCCAACTTTTCCGGTGTGCCGATCGTGGTGCAAAATTCCGGGGCAAATGTGTTGATTCAGAATTCAACCATTATCAATTTGCAAATGAAATAGCCATGCGCTCGCTAACGAAGTTCTTGCTTGGAATGGCAATCGGGGCCGCAGGCGTGAGCGCGGCCGCAATGGATTTGGCTTCGGTTGATGGAGCCAATTTCCGATTGCATATAACCAGTTTGAAGGAAGCGCGCTTCAAGACGACTTTGCGCCAACAATACGACTTCAGCTGCGGTTCAGCAGCGGTGGCAACCTTGCTGACGCACCATTACAACTATCCCATTACGGAACAGCTCGCTTTTGAGCAAATGTACGCGCAAGGTGATCAGAACAAAATTCGGAAGGAAGGCTTTTCTTTGCTCGATATCAAACGATTCCTTGCGCTGCACGGGTTCGATGCCGATGGATTTCAGTTACCTTTGGAAAAGCTAGTCGAGACCGGTTATCCGGCCATCGTGTTGTTGGTCGATAGGGGATACAACCATTTTGTCGTGATCAAAGGAATCGAGGAGGGGCGGGTCCTAATTGGCGATCCCGCGGGTGGCACGCGGGCCATTCCGCGCAGCAGTTTTGATGCGATGTGGCCCAGTAAACTGTTGTTTGTCATTCATGACAAGCCGGGCCTCATCAAGTTTAATGCTGCTGCCGATTGGCGGGTCGCTCCGCGCGCGCCGCTGCAGGCGGGTATTGACCGCAACGGGCTAAATGCCGTGACGATGCCTAAAAACGGGCCAGGGCAGTTTTGACAGGAGGAGAAATGCGATCGACTGAAAAGCTGGCCTGTCTCTTGTTGGCGGCCGGCATGAGTGTGCCGGCAACCGGACTGACGCAGGAGGTGGATGCACAAGCTAGCAACGCGGCGCCGGAGGCCGCAGCATCGGAGTTGCCCTTGCCTACCTTCAGTGTGTCCGGCTCTGCCGGGTTAGAGTCGAGTATGCCGGAGTGGTTGTTGACGGCGTTCCCCGCGCCGCCGCAGGGCATATCGGGATTGGCGACGGGAGCATTAGGCATGCCGCAGGCAGAGTTACCCCTGCCGGTGTCATCCGTGGTGTTAGCCGTGAGGGAATTAACACTGCCGACGTTGCCATTGCCGGAGTTACCAGTGCCCGAGTTAGCGGAACAAGAATTGGTCATGTCGGAGTTGCCCTTGCCGGCGTTGCCCTTAGCGAAGTTAGCCGTGCCGGAATTAAGCTTGCCCAAGTTTGTCGCCGCTGTCTCGAACCCGCCCCTCGCCTCAAGAACGGCGTTAGCACGAACTGCTGCTGGCGCCCGTTCCTCCGCCAGCGCGTGGCAGCCAGTGAGCGAGCACGCGCTCGACGACATGCGCGCCGGTTTTGATTTGGGCAGCGGTCTTGTGATGTCGATCGGAATCGAACGGATGGTGTCGATTAACGGTAACGTGGTCTCTAGCACCACCTTGAACGTTGGCGACCTCGCTTCACTCAATAACAATCCGGCCCAATCGAATTCTTATGCGGCAACAGCACTCAATGTGATCCAAAACGGTGCCGGTAATACCGTCCTGGTGGGAGCGTTGCCGCAATCGGTAGCCGGAACCGTCATTCAGAACACCTTGAACAATCAGGTGCTTAGTAGCACGACCGTCGTCAACTCTACCGTCAACAGCCTGGGAATTTTAAGAGGCATGAATTTCATGGGTACCTTGTCGAATGCCTTGTCCAAAGCTGCCGTCTTGAAATAAAGAGGGCGAGGTGTAACGCCTTCATGATCGCTGGAACCTGCTTCTGTCAAACCTCGGGGAGAAAAAATGCAAATTCAATTGCTGCGTATTGGCACACTCGGAGTTTCCGCACTCTTGATGAGTGGCGCCGTGCGCGCCCAAGAATTTTCCGGCACGCGCGAAGAGTTGGTGGGCCAGCTCGAATTGATGCAGCAACAGCTGACAGAGCAAAAAAAATTGCTCGAGTCACTCAGGCAATCGGTCACTGAGCAAAAAGCCAGCATGATCGAATTGCGCGACACCGTCAGCGGCGACGTACTCGCGCGCCATCGCGGTACCGGTCCCCAGAGCATGGACGCAACGGAAGCAGTAAACGGGGACGCGTCGCCACCGCCGGCGCCGGACGCGGCGAACGGGGACGCATCGCCGCCACCGGCGCCGGCAACGGTGGCACAGGCGCCGGCGCCAACGCAAGCGCCGGTCGCGGTCGGGCAGGCGCCCACTAACGACGGCCGGCCGCCCGAAGTCGCCCCTCTTTTTGAACAGCCCGGGGTGCTTACGCCGAAAGGAAAATTCGTGCTCGAGCCGTCGCTGCAGTACGGCTATTCGTCGAGCGACCAGGTCGCGCTGATTGGCTATACCATTATTCCCGCCCTGCTGATCGGCCTGATCGATATCCAGCAAGTCAAGGTTAGCACGACGACAGCGGCGCTGACCTTGCGCTATGGCTTGGGGCGCCGCTTCGAGGTGGAAGCAAAGGTGCCTTATGCCTATAGCACCAATTCCACCCTCAGTCGCCCGCAATCGACCGGCAGCGCCGTCGATACCGTCTTCCAAACGAGCGGGCAAGGGATTGGCGACGTCGAACTGGCTGCCCGCTACCAGCTCAACGAAGGCGGGATGGACAAATCGTATTACGTGGCCGGTCTGCGCGTCAAAACGCGCACCGGACGCGATCCGTTTAGCGTCGTCACCGACTGCACGGTAAGTTGCGTCGCCAACAATGCCACCGGCACCGGCTTGCCACTGACATTGCCGACGGGCTCGGGGTTTTATGGAGTGCAACCGAGCTTGACGTGGTTGTTTCCGTCCGATCCGGCCGTGTTCTTTGGCAGTGTCAGTTATTTGTACAGCATCGCGCGAAATAATGTCTCGACCCTTGTCCTCAACGGCGTCGAGGCGCCGCTGGGAAGGATTGCACCAGGCGGGGTCATCGGCTTTAATTTTGGCATGGGACTAGCCCTTAACGATAAGTCCGCGCTCAGCATTGGTTACGATCATCATTCGATTGGGCGTACGCTGCAAAACGATGTTCCGGCGCAGGGCTCGGTGCGCCTACAGCTGGGTACCTTGCTGGTGGGATATTCCTACCGCATCAGCGAAAAAACCACCCTCAATGTGTCGGTTGGCGCGGGCTTGACGGCGGATACGCCGGGGGTCACGTTGACGGTACGCTTGCCTATGACGTTTTGAATCGCCCGCGCCAGATCATGGCTGGTGGTTGGCGCTTGCCCGTCGCGCCGGCGGTTGGGATTTAGGCGTCGGCCGGCGGCGTCGCCCGTCGCGACAAGGCAAGGGGCCCTTAGGCCAATGCCGGGTAGTCGGTGTAACCTGTGGCGCTCGCATTGTAGAACATTTCCGGTCTTACTACATTGAGCGGCGCATCCGTTTGCAGGCGGCGCGGCAGGTCGGGATTGGCGATGAACAATTTGCCAAACGCCACTGCGTCCGCCTCTCCCGCAGCCAGCAGTCGCTCGGCAGTGACTTTGTCCATCTGTTCGTTAGCGATATAGACCCCGCCAAATTCTTTTTTCATGAGAGGGCCGAGGCGGTCGGCGCCGACCGCCTCGCGCGCGCAGATGAAGGCGATGCCGCGTTTGCCGAGTTCGCGCGCGACGTAGCCGAAGGTGGCTTTTGGATTGGAGTCGCCCATATCGTGTGCATCGCCGCGTGGTGCCAAGTGCATGCCCACGCGCGAGGCGCCCCAGACGCCGATACAGGCGTCAGTCACTTCGAGCATCAGGCGGGCCCGGTTTTCGATTGGTCCGCCATAGGCATCGGTGCGACGGTTGCTGCCATCTTGCAGAAATTGGTCGAGCAGGTAGCCGTCCCACCATGGATTTCGACGCCATCGAAGCCCGCCCGTTGCGCGTTGTGCGCGCCTTTGCGGTAAGCCTCGACGATACCGGCCATTTCGCTCGTTTCCAGCGCGCGCGGGGTCACGTATTCCCGCTTCGGGCGCAGCAGGCTAACGAAGCCGCGCGCACGGATCGCGCTGGGCGCTACCGGCGCTGCACCATCCAAGAAGATCGGGTCGGACACGCGGCCGACATGCCACAGTTGCAAGAAGATGCGCCCGGCGGCATCGTGCACGGCCTGGGTGACGTGGGTCCAACCTTCAACCTGGGCATCGGACCAGATGCCCGGCGTATCGGCATAACCGACGCCTTGAGGGGTGACCGAGGTCGCTTCACTCAGGATCAGGCCGGCTGATGCGCGCTGCGCATAATAGTGCGCCATGAGCGCGTTCGGCACGCGCGCGCCGCCGCTCGCTCGAGCGCGCGTGAGCGGCGCCATGATAATGCGGTTTCTCAGCGTCAGATCGCCAATGGTGATCGGATCAAATAGAGTTGTCATTGCCATCCTAGCAAAATTGCGGCGGACGGTCGTGGCCGCGCGCCGGGGGGCTGCGCCTAAAGCCCCCTGATTTAAGTGTCCCAGTCGAGGAAGACCTGGATTTTGTGCGCCCGCACTGATCGATAGAGATGGATTTTTCCAATCGGAAGATTGGCATTTTACACGCCGGACGGCTTGTATTTCCGGTTGCAGTGCGCCTGTGTGCGCTTCAATTTATCAGCCGCGGCAATGAAATGGAGCGCGCTTGCAAACCAGGCGGCGTCTGGGCCTGCGGATCCACACCGGCGCGCTAATTTTCCAAGCGCGGCGCGCCGCTTTTTGTGTGCCACAGGTGTGCCTGGCTTTTGCAGTTGGAAGCGTCTGGAACATTCGGGTGGAGACGTGGGCCAATGTTGTGGGTTTAATCGAGCGATTGGTGTATTGTGCTTCCGTGTGGCTTCCAAGCCCAACTCATCATGGAGTACGATCAACGATATGGCTGCATCCAACGAAAACGTCAGCATGGCGCTGTTTTGCGACTTTGAAAACGTCGCGCTCGGCGTGCGCGACGCAAACTACGAAAAATTCGATATCAAGCCCGTACTCGAGCGGCTTCTTCTGAAAGGTAGCATCGTCGTCAAGAAAGCCTATTGCGACTGGGACCGGTATAAGGGATTCAAGGCGACCATGCACGAGGCCAATTTTGAGTTGATTGAGATTCCCCATGTGCGCCAGTCGGGCAAGAACTCAGCCGACATTCGATTGGTCGTGGACGCACTGGATCTTTGTTATACCAAATCACACGTCAATACGTTTGTCATCATCAGTGGCGACTCCGATTTTTCGCCATTGGTGTCCAAGCTGCGTGAAAACGCCAAACAAGTAATTGGAGTTGGCGTCAAGCAGTCGACGTCCGACTTGCTTGTCGCCAACTGTGACGAATTTATTTTTTACGACGATCTGGTGCGTGAGAGCCGGCGAGCGGCGGCCAAGCGCGACCCGCGCGGTGCCCAGCCGGCCATCAAACGCTCGCCCGAGGAAGATACCCGGCGCAAGGAAGACCTGGAAGGGCGCAAGAGCGAGGCGATCGAAATGGCGGTCGAGACTTTCGATGCGTTGGTGTCTGAACGAGGCGACAGCGGCAAGATATGGGCTTCCATGCTAAAGGAAGCGATCAAGCGCCGCAAGCCTGATTTCAGTGAGTCCTATTACGGTTTTCGGACCTTCGGCAATTTGCTCGAAGAAGCGCAGACGCGCGGACTGCTCGAATTTGGCCGTGACGAGAAATCGGGCGCCTATGTGTACCGCAGCCACGCGGCCGCGGCAGGCAGGGAGACCGGGCACGAGGCGGGCGCGCTGGCGCCCGCGGTAATCAACGCCGCGCCAGCGCTCGAGGCGCCGGCGCCGGCGGGCGAGCGGCAAGAATCGCGCCGCAAGGGCCGTGGCGGGCGCAGCAAGCCGGCGTTCGGGCGTGACGAAAAACCGGGCACGCCCGTCTATGCCAGCAGCAGCTCAGCCGCGGGCGACGAGGCCGGCCCCGAGCCGCAAGTAGCGCCGTCCATGCCGGTCGTGCTTGACGTCGTGGCCGCACCGGATGCATCTGTGGAGCTTGGCGTTCCGGCCACCCGTCACAAGGGACGCGGTGGGCGTAAGCCGGCGTTCGGCCGCGACGAGAAACCGCGTGCTTCCCCTTACCGCAGCGTGGTGGAGGAGGTCGCCGAAGTCGTACCCGAGGCGCCGCCGGCCACGCCAATGGTGTTGGCGATGGTCGCTGAGCCGGCAGCGCCCGTCAAAGTCGATGACAAGCAAGAAATGCGGCGCAAAGGGCGTGGCGCTGGCCAGGCCGCACAAAAGAGCGCGGCCGAAGCGATGGCCAATTTGAGCCATGGGTTGACGCCAGCAGCGTCGACGGGCGCACCAGCTCAAGGCGCGCCAGAAGAGGTGGCAGAAGGCGTGGCTAAGGCAGTGCGCAAACCTGCCGCACGGAGCCGTCGGCCGCGAAAAACGCCAATGCCAGACAGCGGCGCCTGATCAAATCAAAGCCCGCCTTTTGCAACTGACCGCTTGTCGCTTGGAGTTGTCGTTTTGGTTGGGCTAAATCTCTCGACCCGCCCGCCGCAAGCGGCCATGCCGTCGGGGCGGGACGCGCCGATAGCGCAAGCCGTTACGCGTCGCCTGGCGGGAACTGGTGTGCATCAACAGCGCCGCCCTCGATGTTTCCAACGTTGAACTTTCTTGGGCTGAAGCGATTTCCGTTACCGGTAGGTGTGCCGATAGGCGACACACTGCACGCTGCCGTACAAGCGCGGTTCAAGCAAGTTTGGGGGCAATGGCGTCCGCAGTTGAGCGGGCCGCGTCAGTACGCGCAGGGCAACACCGATGCTGAACCCTTTATTGCGCAACAGCACCGCTGCACAATAAGTGCCGTAGCAAACCTGGACCCCCAAGGTTTGGTCAACGGTGCGCGCCGTGGCAAAATCACGGCGCTGGTCACGTTCGCCGTGCGCCAATCGGTCCGGATCATTTGAAAGTGACTCCATAGGTTGCTCTCCCCTGCCACCTAGCTAGCGTAGCAGCGCGCCATTTTTAACTCTTGAGTTTGGTCAATGGCTGCTTGGTGAGGCGACGGGCCGGCAAAGCCGGCTTGGCATTAAAAAACACGGCAATGGTCTCCGAGCGATGCCATCTTCGCCCGGCAGTTGCGCTTGCCGGACGGCAGACCGGGCATTTAGGCATTGGGCAGATCGGTAGCGCCTTGATCCATCTCAAAATTGTGACTGCCATTACGCCTAATCTGGATTAGGTCCCGCCAAGGGCGACTAGCAGCAGACGTATGGCAAGCACGGCCAGCTGCATGTCCGGGCCGGCAAGTCGTTTGGCTTATGCGAAGGCGTGCGTCTTTTTCAAAGGCATGCGCAGCAGCGCTTATGTGTCGATCGCTGGGATGGCAATGTCGTTGATGGCAGCGGAAAAACAGGAGACGGCATCAGAATCGCCGCGCACGAGCACGCAAGTTGGAAGACATTGCCCTGATCGCGCTGTCGGCGCGGCGAAACACAAGGGAATTAGCATGCAAGCGGGAAAAACGGTAAAAAAGCCCAGGGCAGCGACCGCTTCGCGGTCGGCTCCTGTTCTTTCCAGGTCACGAAGTTGGGGCGGACCGGGGAGCGATCCGTGAAAAATTTCTGGTACTGGCTACTTATACCGGTCGTTTTTATTGTCATGCAAGGCGTGTTCGGGCAGCCAAGCGGTGAGCCGCTCGCGTACAGCGATTTCAAACATTTGCTGCGCGCCGGCCAGTTGGAAGAGCTGGTGGTTTCTCATGAAACGATCAATGGCTCGGTCAAAGCCGGTGGCCTCGATAAAATTCTGTCGAAACCAAAACTGGCGCAGTTGCGCTGTGCTGAGTCCGGAAAATGTTCTTTCATGACGGTCAGGATCGACGACCCGGCGCTGATTCAGGATATGGACGCGGCCGGCATCCGCTATGAAGGCCAAGTCAAAAGCGATCTGTTGCCGACACTCTTATCCTGGTTCTTGCCGCTAATTCTCATCTTTGCCTTTTGGAATTACCTTGCCAAGCGCTCGGGCATGTCATCCGGATTGGCGTTTGATATCGGGAAGAGCAAGGCACGGGTCTACATTGAACATGAAACCAAGGTCAGGTTCGACGATGTGGCGGGGATCGATGAAGCAAAAGAGGAATTGATGGAGGTGGTTGATTTTTTGAAAAATCCACAGCGTTACCATCAGTTGGGCGGAAAAATTCCAAAAGGATTGTTGATTGTGGGCGCGCCCGGCACTGGAAAAACGCTGTTGGCGAAGGCGGTGGCCGGCGAGGCCGGGGTCCCGTTTTTTTCCATCAGCGGCTCGGAATTCGTGGAGATGTTCGTCGGCGTTGGCGCGGCGCGGGTGCGCGATCTATTTGCGCAAGCAGAACAGAGAGCGCCATGCATCATTTTCATTGACGAATTGGATGCGATGGGCAAAGCGCGCGGCATCGGCGGCATCATGGCCGGCCACAGCGAGCAAGAGCATACCTTGAACCAGTTGTTGGTGGAAATGGACGGATTCGATACCAATAAGGGGGTGATCATTCTGGCGGCCACCAACCGGCCTGAAATTCTAGACCCGGCGTTGCTGCGACCCGGCCGCTTTGATCGTCAGATTGCCATCGACCGCCCCGATCTGAAGGGCCGGCAGAAAATCCTTGAGGTGCACAGCAAACAGGTGAGCCTGGCGCCGCAGGTCGATCTGAACACCATCGCCGCCCGCACCGCCGGATTCGCTGGCGCCGATCTGGCCAACCTCGTCAACGAAGCGACGTTGCTGGCGGCGCGGCGCAATAAGAACAAGGTGGAGATGAGCGACTTTAACGAGGCCATCGACCGCGTGGTGGCGGGCCTGGAAAAGAAAACGCGCGTGATGAACCCGCAAGAAAAGGAAACCGTGGCGTACCACGAGGCCGGACATGCCTTGGTGGCCGAATTTCGAACCCACGTCGACCGGGTATCCAAGATTTCGATCATACCGCGCGGCATCGCGGCGCTAGGTTACACGCAACAGCTACCCACGGAAGACCGCTATTTACTGAAGAAGACTGAGCTGCTTGACCGCCTCGACGTGTTTCTGGGAGGACGGGTCGCAGAAGAGTTGGTTTTTGGCGACGTTTCCACCGGCGCGCGCAATGATTTGCAGATGGCCACCGACATGGCACGGCACATGGTCACCCAGTACGGCATGAGCGAGCGGCTCGGTCTTGCTGCTTTCGAAGATGGGCCCACGCCGTTTCTCCACACTTTGCCGCTGCCCGAAAAAAAGCAGTACAGCGAGCGTACGGCCGAAACCATTGACGCGGAAATCGAGAATTTTCTGGATCAAGCGAAGGGGCGCGTCAAGGCCACCTTGAATGGCAAGCGCGATTTGCTAGATGCACTGGCGAAGATGCTGCTAGAAAAGGAAACGGTGGACCGGGCCGCGCTGGATGGGCTGCTCAAGCGCGGCGGCTTGGCGCCGGAATAGTGCCATTGCCTTTTTTAGCGGCGTGCGCTCGCGCCAGCGGCTGCAAAGTGACCCGCTCGTTTTTGAAACGAACACGAGCGGTCAGCCAAGATCAAAAAAAAGCAGTCGTCGCCGTGAGGATCCCGGTGGCTGACGAGGCCACGGAGCCCCAAAGCAGCCACCGCTTTCTGGTCAATACAGTAATGGCCGCCAAGGCAATGGCGATCTGGATGAACGTTAATGCGAGAGCTAGGCGCTCATGTGGTTTCAGTTTTGCTTCAGACTCCTGTCCCAATTTGCGGGAGTCGGCCTCCAGCTTTTGAGCGTCGGCTTGAATTTCACCTTTCTGTCGATCTTCTTTTGCTTTGTCGGCCAAAAAGCGCGCTTTGATTTCCGGCGCGCTCGATAAGGAAGCGACTGCATCGTCAAGGTGGGCCTTCACTGATTTTGCTTGGTAGAATGCCCACTGGTCGCTGGCCTCGGCTTGTTTCAATATGCTCTGGTTTTTGAGGAACATCGCTTCGTTCTGGGCACTCCCACTTTGGTAACTGATTAACGCTCCAATCGTGGCGAGAATGGCGGTCATCAAAGCAATTTTTTGCGTTAAGCCGTCGCGCTCTTTTTCAACAGCTTCTTCAAGCTCGTGTTCGTGCGGGCTCGGAACTTCGTATTCTTCTTCCACGGATGGCCTCTTAAGCGGGAAATGGGGTATTGCGGCAGCAAAGAATATCATGCGCTTCGCACCCACCCCCAATTCCCGACGCAGGCGAGCCCAATAGGGCCTGCCCTTTAAGGGCGGGGCGCAGGCGTAAAGCTCGAGTCAGAGCCTGCAATTCGAAAGTGCCTAGGACCCGTTCCTTTGCGCGCGGCGAAGGCGGCCTTGGCGGCTGCAGCAGGTTCATCTGAAAAGGCGGACTGGCGAGCCACCGCCGGCGCCAATGCGATAATCGCTCGCGGGTGTTAGCGCAGTCGCTTTTAGTAGTGCGCCAGCGCCGGCGCCGAGAAACCGCCCGCTGCAACGCCGAACTGGGCGTTTGACTCCAAGCCGTGCATAAGAATAGGAAATGAGGCGCCTAACAGTGACTCTCGAGGCGGCATGGCGCCGATGGGGCGCGCCCTTGCCGCGCGCCCCAAAATTATCCTTGCCTGGCGGTCAGCCTTGCGTTTATCCTAAGCGCATGGATAGCTGCAGTGGCCGATAGTGCGGATTTTATCAAATGGAAAATGAATTGCGCTGTCTGGTCATCGAAGACGAAGTGGCCACGTCCCACTATATATGCAAGGGCCTAAGGGAGGCTGGTTACGCCGTGACAGCGTGCGCAAATGGGGCCGACGGCCTCAACTATGCAATCACGGAAAAGTGGAGCATCGTCATTCTCGACCGTATGCTGCCTGGGCATATTGATGGACTATCGATCATCGCAAAATTGCGTAGTCTGGGCGACAGGACGCCCGTAATCATCGTTAGTGCCCTCACAAACGTCGATGAGCGCGTGTCCGGATTACGCGCCGGAGCAGATGACTATCTTTCAAAGCCATTTGCCTTTTCTGAATTGCTGGCCCGGATTGAAAGCTTGTTGCGCCGTGTCAGCCCGGGCCACGATACGACCCAACTGCAGGTCGCCGATCTCACACTCGATATGCGGGCCATGCGCGCGACGCGAGCGACCCGCATCATCGCCTTGCAAGCGCGCGAATACCGCTTACTCGAATATCTTATGCGGCATGAAGGGCAGGTAGTGACTAGGACGATGCTGCTAGAAGCGGTCTGGGACTACCATTTTGATCCGCAAACGAACGTCATCGATGTTCAAATCAGCCGCCTGCGCACGAAAATAGACAAGGATTTTTTCCCCAACCTGATTCATACCGTGCGCGGGGTCGGTTATCGTCTCGCCGTATACGACGCGGGCGCCGATGACTAGGCGGGCGCGGAGCTGCCCGGATAGGGCAACTTTGCCGCGCCCGGTCTCACCCCCCGGCCATCGACTCCCCGGCGTCAATTTGCGGCGCCTATACCGTATCATCGCAATCACGCTCTAACCACCAAGGAAACCATCATGACGCGTAACATTCTCGATGAAGGTCATATTCATCCCGCCATTCGCCAATCCATCGATGAAAAGAACTCCGAAATTATTCATGAAGTGCTGGCCGCCATTGCGATGAACTCTGTGGTTGTGGTTGGCATGGCGCAAAACCCTTTCCCACGCAAGGCGCGCCAAGCGCTCGATGCGATCGGCGCGCCATATAAATACCTCGAATATGGCAGCTATCTTAGCCAATGGAGGCGTCGCAATGCGCTCAAGATGTGGACCGGTTGGCCCACCTTTCCCATGGTGTTTGTCAAGGGCATGCTGGTCGGAGGAGCGGGCGAACTGCAGCGCTTGATCGATAGCGGCGAATTTGCCCGCATGAGTGCCTAGCATCCGACATGTTCCTAAAGAGCGCACTGAAAAGCGGGAAGCCGATTGCGCTGGCCTTGACCAGGGCCCACCTGCCGACGTGGCGCAGGGCTTGGGTCCCTAGTCGCTCGAAGATCTCGCTCCGGCGCGCGGCACCGCCCTTAGCACCCTGTGATGCGATCGGCTGAGCCGTTTTCCGCGACTCCGGATCAGCCTAGATTTGAGGGGGTTTGCGCCACATCTTTGCCGCTGGTGTGGTTTGCGAGCCAGGGTCTACTCCACTTGCCCAATGGGCGCCGCGTTGGCGGCGCGGGCTCGATCGCTAGATGGACATCATGCACGCGCTCGCATGGTGGTGACACCACAGCTAGCCCGATGCCGGTCTTGTTTACCGCGATAGTTTTAACGGAGATAAGACCCCGCGACAGCAGAATAATGCGATCGACAAACGAGCGTGGGGCTATGCGTGGCAATAGGGGGGCCTGCTCATGATGAGCCGTGCCGACCGGGCCTTGGTCTGGTTTGTCTTTTTCGAGATCACGGCTGCCGCATTTATTGTTGGTCATTTCTAGCCTTCCTGAAAAGTTTCGCCTTCGTGCCTGGATCGTTGGCCGGTCCAGTAGTTGTATTTGCCATTTCATTCGTTTCGCTGGTCGAAAAATTGGGTCGACCAACTATTGATCGACCATTTTGTCTGTGCTGCCTGAGCGCATGGCTTACAGAATGGGCGCAAATATGCAGCTGGTCTGTGCGGGAGCGAACAATTGGTGGCGCCGCGCCCGTGCCGGCGGCATGCTGTGGTTGTCCTGTGCGTTGCATTTAGGAAGCGACGGCGGCAGGGCAGCTGGCAAGCATGATGCTCTTTGATTTTGGGCCAACTTTTTTAAATGCTTATTTTTGAGCATTGCGCTTTTTACTTTTGAGCCATGTTCCCTGTTCAGGCCTTACAATAACAATGTCCGCTCCAGTCCGTCCACGCCTTCATACTCAAGGAGTTGCACAGTGCAGACCCAACACTTCATTTCTCCGGCCCGATTTGACGACCCCACCGCCGCTTTCGAACAGGTGCGCGCCATCTACGACATGAGCACCAACCACTTGCGTGAATCCCTGCAGCGCTTCGTCAATGGCGAACACCTGGCAGGTCATGTGCGCGCTTGTTATCCCTTCGTGCGGGTGCATACCAACACAGTGGTACGGGCCGATTCGCGCCTGTCGTACGGCTTCGTGGCCGGACCGGGCACCTTTGAAACAACGCTGACGCGCCCGGATCTGTTTTCTTCCTACTACGTGGAGCAGTTTCGCTTGCTGCTCAAGAACCACGGTCATCATCAACAGGTGCAGCTGGAAGTAGGTACCAGTTCCCAGCCCATTCCCGTGCATTTTTCGTTTGCCGAGCACGACCACATTGAAGGCAACATGAGCGCGGAGCGGCGGCTGGCGATGCGGGACTTGTTTGACCTGCCAAATCTGGCCGCGATGGACGACGGCATTGCCAACGGCACGCATGAAACGGCGCCCGGGGAGGCCCAGCCCTTGGCACTTTTCACCGCTCCCCGAGTCGACTATTCGCTGCAAAGGCTGCGTCATTACACGGGTACTGCGCCCGTCCATTTCCAAAATTTTGTATTATTTACCAACTACCAATTTTATATTGACGAGTTCGTGCGGCTGGGACACGACATCATGAACCGCGTACCGGAACCTGGCGCCGGGGCGGAGGACGACGCCTACATCGCCTTCGTTGAGCCGGGCAATCTCATCACGCGTCGGGTCGGCCAAAGCATACAGCCGGGCGACGCACTGGGTGCGCCACTGCCGCGCTTGCCGCAAATGCCTGGCTACCATTTGGTCCGGGCCGATGGCAGCGGCATCACGATGGTCAACATCGGGGTCGGGCCGGCCAACGCCAAAACCATCACCGACCATATTGCAGTGCTACGCCCGCATGCCTGGCTGATGCTGGGGCACTGCGCTGGCCTTCGCAATACGCAGCAATTAGGCGACTATGTCCTGGCCCACGGGTACGTTCGCGAAGACCACGTACTCGACGAAGACTTGCCGCTGTGGGTGCCCATTCCTCCGCTGGCCGAAGTACAGGTCGCCATTGAAGCGGCTGTGGCCGAAGTCACCCAGCTCACCGGTTATGATTTGAAACGGGTGATGCGCACCGGCACGGTCGCCAGCACTGACAATCGCAATTGGGAATTATTAACGCAGCGCACCCCAGAACGACGCTTCAGCCAAAGTCGCGCGATTGCGCTCGACATGGAAAGCGCCACGATTGCCGCGAATGGCTTTCGCTTTCGGGTACCGTATGGCACCTTGTTGTGTGTGAGCGACAAGCCGCTTCATGGCGAGATTAAGCTGCCCGGCATGGCCAACCAGTTCTACCGCGAGCGAGTAGACCAGCACCTGCGCATCGGCATGCGCGCACTCGAATTACTGCGCGCGCTTGGCGTAGACAAGCTGCACAGTCGCAAGTTGCGCAGTTTTGCCGAGGTGGCCTTTCAGTAACAGGCAGCTCGCGCCTGATAGAGCCATGACGGCGGGCGCGCTGCCGATTTGACCGACGGACAGGTCAGGCTGGCGCCGGCCGGCCATTCTTCATGCTAGTATTTTCTCAATACACAGGAGAAATTATGGATAGATTAACGGCAGAGTACCGAGGCTATACCATCGCCGTCACCCCAATTAAGGACGAGGGAGACCAATGGGACTTTAATTACGTTTTGTCAAAAGACGGCGCGCCCGAGCCCGCCAGGTTATCGGGTAGCCAGACCTTGGGCGGTTATGCGGGACCCGAGGTTGCCTGCTTGGCCGGCATGGAAGTGGCGAAGATCGAAGTTGACAATTTACTGGCCCTGCAGGACAAATAGCATTGTCTGATCATTTTTCGATACGCGGTCCTGACGCTTCGTGCTAGGATTTCTCTTGTTCCTAAAGGAGAGTAATGTGGGCGACCAATCAAAAATTCACTACAAAGGCTGGGAAATAATTCCGCTAGCCATTCCGAGCTCTGACAAGCAGTGGTCGGCGAGCTGCGAGATCAAACGGGCCGGCGCCGACGGCGTGGAAGTGTTTGAGGGGGCGACCATGCAGTTTGTGCGCGAGCAGGCGGAGGACGCAATTGCCGCTGCCTGCGACGAGGCGATCCGCCAGATTGACAATATCATCGCCAATCCCCTCGTGCGCTTGGCATGACCCGAGCGGCATGTCGTGGGCCGGCGTTTTTCGGTTTTCGCGCCGAACGTCCGGCACTGATACATACGCTTTGACATACGCCTTTGCCCAGTGACGACCGTGCGCGCCGCCGGCTGGTCGCACCGGATCAGCACTCTTGAAAGCAGCAGATTGTTGTTCTATATTTAATGGTGTCCATCTTATTTCATGAGAGACAAAGGAGGCCATCATGAACATCAGTCGACGTGACAATTCACCCTTGTCTAGCTACCGTCCTTCCCTGGACGACCAATTTGGGCGTCTGGTGGAAAATATGTTTGAAGATTTTTTAATACCTTATGCATCCGCTGGCCGGCTCGATGCGACTACCTTTAGTCCCCGTTTAAATGTGCTTGAGACCGACAGGACGTTTGAGATCGAACTCGAAATGCCTGGCGTGGAGAAGAAAAACGTGAAGGTGGCGATCGACAATCGCAACGTGTCGGTCGAAGGCGAAGCGAAACGCGAATCGGCGCAAAAGGAAGGTGAACATATTGTGTATGGCGAGCGCTCTACTCGCAAGTATGCGCGCAGCTTCAGCTTGCCCGTTGAAGTCGAGGACGCCGGCGCCAAGGCGCGGCTCGAAAACGGGATTTTGATGCTGAGTCTGCCGAAAAAATTATCGGCACAGCCTAAAAAATTGACAGTCCAGTAATTCACCGTTGGCCTTGTACGGTTCTTTCGGATCGCTCGGTTCTAGTTAGTGAGGCGGGGTGGCTGCAATGGAAGTCGAAGATGTTGCGGCGCGGCCGCCCAGTGACCGGCGTTTATTTTTTGGCAAGTGCTTGACATTTGCCGTGGCTTCGTTGGCCCTCGTCGGCTGTACGGGGCCCGTGAGTACGGAATTTAGCCGTGCGCAGCAGCGGCGTTACATCGAGACGGACTTTGCCGCGACATTACAGCGCTTGTATCGGGTCGCACCGGAAGTACAGGTGGTGGCGCAGAAAGCGCGGGGAATTCTCGTGTTTCCGACGGTGGTGCGTAGCGATCCCGTGCTGGGCGAACGATGGGGCCAGGGCGCCTTGCGAGTCGCAAATACTTTCATGGCCTATTACCAGCTGACGGATACAGGCAATGCCGAGGCGGGGCCGGAAGCGGTGATATTGATGTGCATGAGCTTTGACGCTCTCAGCCAATTTGAGGGAAACGCATTATGGCGGCTGCCGGTCTCGACGCCGACACTTGACGCTGCTGGACACGTTGTAGGCGGTGCGGCGCAGGCGCCTTTGCTCGCCTTGGTGTTGGACGGTCGCGGCATTCTAGAGCGGCCCGTACTGGCGGGCATGAGCTTGGCGCCGCTGGACATTTGACGAGCGCCTTCATGCCACGGTCTGCGCCGTGGCGGCTCGCGGTATGCCGCATGCTTTTTTTCGGATGTGCATGGACAATACAAACATCTCGATTAATATCCCAATCGGCGGTGTATTTTAAGTACTCGCTTCGCATTTCTACGGGTGCCGGCGCAGCCAGTTGATGTACTTGGGTCGGTTTGCCGGTATTGCGTCCTGTTGATCTGTGGCACTATAATTAGCTTAAGTGCGGTAGCGTACGGACTGCGGGCGTGGGAACAAATACAGTCGGGCTCGAGTATTGGGCGTGTGTTACTCTGTTTTGCCCACTGGCGTTCCGGTGCCTAGCTCCCTTCCCGCCCTTTGAGATAACGACTGATGACAGAATGCCCCTATGGTCAGTAAGCACGACCCAAACCAGAACCATCTTTTGGCTGCTCTGCTCGACGCTGAGTTCGACCGCTTGGCGCCGCATTTGGAATTGATCCCAATGCAGCTCGGGGACGTCCTGTACGAGTCCGGCGACAAGCTGCAGTATGTCCATTTTCCAACCACCTCGATTATTTCGCTGCATTATTTGCTGGAAAACGGCAGCTCGTCGGAAATTGCCGGCGTTGGCAAAGAAGGCGTGCTGGGGATTCCTCTTTTCATGGGCGGCGACTCCACACCCAGCCGCGCCGTGGTGCAGACGGGAGGCCACGGCTACCGCCTGAAGGCCAATATCTTGATGGACGAATTTAACCGGGCCGGACCGGTGATGCGCTTGTTGCTGCGCTACACACAAGCATTGCTCACGCAAATGTCGCAGACGGCCGTGTGCAACCGTCATCACTCGGTGCAGCAGCAATTGTGCCGCTGGCTTTTGCTGACCCTGGACCGCTTGCCGTCAAACGAATTGACCATGACCCAAGAGTTGATCGCCAATATGTTGGGGGTGCGGCGCGAAGGCGTGACCGAAGCGGCCCGCAAATTGCAGGTGTGCGGTTATATCAGCTATCGGCGCGGCCATATCACGGTGCTAGACCGGGCCGGACTGGAAAACGATGTGTGTGAATGTTATGACGTCGTCAAAAAGGAATTCGCCCGCTTGTTGTCTGACGTGCTGCAGCGCCAAGAGACGCCGGCTCCGGCTCGGAAAACATGATGCGTTGGCGCTGCGACCCGGCCCCTTCTTCCGAACCGACGCTAGCGTAAATTGGTAAGTTAATCAAGGTCTGAAAAAATGCACACGATGGAAAAAACGCCGGTCGAGCGGCTAATGTTAATTGGGCTTTTCACGACACTGGCCGTGCTGGCGCTAGTTGGCACCATTGCGTGGAACAATGCGCCCCCAACGGGCGCCGCGGTTGACGTCGCCGCCATCAGCGTCGTCTTGTTGTTGGCATTTCTAGCTCTGCTGTATGGGCGCATACGGCGCCTGATGCGCGCCCGCGCAGCGCCCGATGCGGCAATGAAAGCGGGACCGCAGCCCTTGCTGATCGCGGGCGCCTTGCAAAACGCCATTTTCAACAGCGCCAATTTCTCCAGCATCGCCACCGATGCCCATGGCGTGATCCAAATTTTCAACGTGGGCGCCGAACGCATGCTCGGTTATAGGGCCGAGGACGTGGTCGACAAGATCACGCCGGCCGGCATTTCGGACGCGCAAGAGCTCATTTCGCGGGCCGCGTCCTTGAGCGTGGAATGGGATACCCCGATCATGCCCGGATTTGAGGCCTTGGTGTTTAAGGCCTCACGCGGCATTGAGGATATTTACGAGCTGACTTATATCCGCAAGGATGGCAGCCGCTTTCCGGCAATCGTGTCCGTCACGGCGCTGCGCGACGCGCAAGAAAAAGTCATCGGTTACTTGCTAATTGGCACGGATAACACAGCGCGCAAACAAGTCGAAGCGGAGCAGGCGCTGCTGGACCAGCGTTTGCGCGATCAACAGTTCTACACCCGCTCGTTGATTGAATCGAATATCGACGCGATCATGACGACCGACCCGCGCGGCATTATCAGCGACGTCAATCAGCAGATGGAAGCGCTGACGGGCTGCACGCGTGACGAATTGATCGGGGCGCCGTTTAAAAGTTTCTTCACGGAGCCGGAACGGGCCGAGGCAGCCATCACGCGCGTCCTGCGCGAGAGCAAGGTGACCAATTATGAGTTGACGGCGCACGCCAGAAATGGCAAGGAAACCGTGGTGTCATACAACGCGACTACCTTCCACGACCGCGAGCGTAAACTGCAAGGCGTGTTCGCGGCAGCGCGCGACGTCACCGAGCGCAAGCAATTCGAGCTGGCTTTGCAAGAAAACAATATTGAACTGGAAGGCGCGAAGGCGGCGGCCGAAAAAGCCAATCTGGCGAAATCCGAATTTTTGTCCAGCATGAGTCATGAGTTGCGCACGCCCCTAAATGCCGTGCTCGGTTTTGCGCAGCTGATGGCCTCGGCGACGCCAGCGCCACCATTGGAGCAGCAGCGCTCGATCGATCAGATATTGAAGGGCGGCTGGTATTTGCTGCGCTTGATTAATGAAATCCTTGACCTGGCCATGATCGAATCGGGCAAGGTGACCATGTCGCAAGAATCGATGTCCCTGTTTGATGTGCTGCAAGATTGTCGGGCCATGATCGAGCCGCAAGCGCAAAAACGCGGCATTCAGCTGAGTTTTCCAGAGCTTGACAATCTGTTTTTCGTGCATGCCGACCGGACCAGGGTCAAACAGGTGATGATCAACTTGCTGTCGAACGCGATCAAATACAACCGAAGCGGTGGTTCGGTCATTGTCGAATGTGTGATGAGCGGCGCGGACCGCGTGCGCGTGAGCGTCACGGATACGGGTGCGGGCTTGGCACCCGAGCAACTCGGCCAACTGTTCCAGCCGTTCAATCGGCTGGGGCAGGAGAGCAGCCCTGAGGAGGGTACCGGTATCGGCCTCGTCGTCACCAAGCAGTTAATCGAGTTGATGGACGGCGTCATCGGCGTCGAGAGCACAGTCGGCGTTGGCACCGTCTTTTGGATCGAATTGGCCGCGGTCAGCGCACCGCAGTTGGTATTTGCCAGCAGCGCCGCCGTTGCCACTGGCGACGAAGCTGGAGCCGAGCAGGGATCAACCAAGCGCACTTTGCTCTATGTCGAGGATAATCCGGCCAATTTGTTGCTGGTAGAACAATTGATTGCCCGGCGCAGCGATTTGAAATTGTTAACGGCCGTTGATGGCCATCTGGGCATCGAGCTCGCACGCGCCTATCGGCCCGATGTGATTTTGATGGATATTAACTTGCCCGGCATCAGCGGTTTTGGTGCCTTGCAGATTTTGCGCGACGATCCGGCGACCGCCCACATCCCGGTGCTGGCGTTGTCGGCCAACGCCGTCCCGCGCGATATCGAAAAGGGCATGCAGGCCGGCTTCTTCCGTTATTTGACCAAACCGATCAAGGTGGTCGAGTTTATGGATGCGCTCGATGTTGCCCTGCACTTTGCGGCCGAACATGGCATGGCAGAAGGGGCAGTACGGTGATTGGTGCCGAACGAAGGACGACTTGTGGGGAACAATGTAATGCTTGAAGCATCCGAGATTTTAAACGCCAGCATCCTGATCGTCGATGACCAGGAAGTCAATGTCATGCTGCTAGAACAAATGCTGCGCAACGCGGGGTATACCCATCTCGCATCGACCATGGATCCGCGTGCCGTCTGCGCCTTGCATGAGGCGCATCATTACGACCTGATCTTGCTCGATTTGCAAATGCCAGAAATGGATGGCTTCGAGGTCATGGAAGGCTTGAAGGACGTCGAGACGGGCGGCTACGTACCGGTACTGGTGATCACGGCGCAACCGGGGCATAAGCTGCGCGCGCTGCAGGCGGGCGCCAAGGACTTTGTCAGCAAACCGTTCGATTTGCTGGAGGTGCAAACCCGCATCCACAACATGCTCGAGGTGCGCCTGCTGTATCAGAAAGTGAGCCAATACAATCAGGTGCTAGAGCGCACGGTGCAGGAACGCACGGCCCAATTGCGCGCCAGCGAGGCGCGCTTTCAGCGCTTTACCGAACTCTCATCGGACTGGTATTGGGAGCAGGACGCGCAGGGAAAGCTGACTGAATTCTCCGGCCCCGTCTTCGAAATGCTCGGCATTGGCGGCGACGGCACGCCGGGCGCGATCAGTTCTGCGTCACCATGGCGCTGGAACGAAGCCGAGCGCGCGTTGCTCGATGCTAACATTGCGGCGCGGCGCCCCTTTCTCGATTTCGTCTACAGCCGCAGCAACATCGATGGCAGCACTCAATATCTGCAAGTGAGCGGGGAGCCGATGTTCGATAGCGCCAGCCGCTTTACCGGCTATCGCGGCATCGGTATGGAGGTCACCGATCGCATGCGCCCGAACCTTGAGCAACGGCGCTTTCGTGCGGCCATGGATGTCATCGATCAAGGCGTGTGCTTACTCGACTACGCCAGCTTGCGCGTGATCGACGTCAACGAGACGGCTTGCCGCATGTCCGGTTACAGCCGGCATGAATGGTTTGGCGTCGATCTGGCCGAGCTCGGCATTGGCAACCGCGCGCAGCTAGCGACCATCTTCGACCCGCTGCTCGCCGGGGTCGAGGTGCAGCGCCAAGGCGTGACATTATGCCGCAAGGACGGCGCGATCCTAGCTACGGCGATCGATTGGCGCGCCGTACGGGTGGACGAGAACTGGGTCATCGTCGGCACCATCAATGGGCCTCGCAAGCAATAAAAAATGCCCCGGCTGCGCGCCGCCAGGGTCAATGCAAGAGCGCGCTTGCGCCCGCCTGCAACCATCTTGCTGCCCGCTTCGCCACCTAAGACGGCAGCGGGGTCCGGCATTACGGTTTTTTGCAGAGCCAGAACCATCGACGGCCCCGTCCGATTTCGTCAACCTGGTTTGGCTCTGCCTTGCAACGTCAAAATGCGCAGCCGTTTGGCCAGGGCACCTTGACGTCCCGAATGGAAGGCAAGCCAGCGCTCGCGAGCGTCGCGCCGCATGCACTGCCCGTCTTGAGCGCTCCAGCTCACTAGGGGGCGAGGCAAGCGGTATATCTTTGGTCCCTTTGGTAGCTAAGCAGCTGGCGCCGCTGTTACAGCCCGCTGCCACAGCCTATTTTTAGCTAAATGCGCCAAAAAAAACGGGGGTGGGTTGCCATTGGCATGGCAACCCACCCCCAATTATTCAAAATAGTTAGAAACGACCCACGCCAAAGTTTGCGCCTTTTCCTGTTACAAGCGTATTAACGGCACATTGACGCCGGGCAGAATACCGGTTACTGAAAGAATGATCATAATTAACAAAAGAATGAAAAGCACGCGCACTATTTGCCCAACCGGTGATGGCAACGGCAACATGCCGACTAACCACCATATCAATCCGAAAATAACGAGATACACGATCAAGCTAATTATCAAGGTCATTTTTTTCCCCTTAGCGCTGTTAAAAAAAGTTATGCCATGTGGCAGCGTTGCGCCGCTAGCGCCATCCGGTAAGCCGCAGGAAGCGACGGACCCGCGCTCGGGACCGCGCGGCTGCAGATTCTACAGGCGGGAAAGACAGGTCGGGGCCGCTCATCGCACCGCTGCCATGGCTGTCCACGGTGCTGCTCAAGCACTCCACTTCATGTGGCAATTGTCCATTGCCCATGCCCTCAGATCCGTGCGATAGCGTACATACGGCCCCAATTATTTTTATGACTAACCATCTTGGTCCCACCGTCGAACCTGTCCATCGACCCGTTGCTTTTATTCGTTTTCTGCCGTTCGCGGCAATTTTTAACGGGCGCAAGACCCACCGGTAGCGCCGGGGCCGATTCAGGCGACCATTTGGTGCAAGCCCCGTTTTGCGTCGGCGGCGCTGCAAAACCTGTGCGACATCCCTAACAAGAGCTGGCAAGGCAAGTGGCGCGCGGTATGTCGCTGCACCAATGGTTGGCCGCGCCCGTTGCTGCGAGCTTGGCATAGCAGGGAAAGCATGTGCGCCCCGGTGGCGCGGTGAGGCGCCAAAAAATTGAACGGGTGCCGGCGCGAGCCCATAATCGCGCCATGTAGTAAAGTACGGGCGGAACGGGGAAATTAGCTGTGCCGTAGTAATTCGACTTTTTATGAGTAGCCAGGCAAGGTATATCGATAGTGGACGAAAAACAAATGCGACTGAGCAAATTGCGCCAGCGCTTGCAGCACGGCTTTACCGTATTTTCAGAAAAAACCTTGGACCGGTACGCGCAAACGCATGCCTACCTGATGCGGCAAAGTCCGCGTCGGCGCGTCTTGTTGTTGATGGGAATGGCTGGTGCGGCGCTATTTGTCCTTTTGTTTTGCTATATCGTCGTGCTGATCCCGATTACGCCCAGTATCAAGGATCTGAGGCAGGCACGCAGCGCGCAAGCGACGGTCCTGGTGTCGGCCGACGGCAGGCAATTGGCCAATTTTGATCAGGGGTTGCAGGAGAGAATCAAGATTAGTCAAGTCTCGCCGTATGTGATTCAGGCGCTGATTTCGACGGAGGATCACCGCTTTTACGCACATCATGGGATCGATCTCGGACGCACGGCGGCTGCCGCCTTGCATAGTCTAGGCGGTAACGCCCAAGGCGGCTCGACCATTACGCAGCAACTGGCGCGTAACATGTTTCCAGAAGAAATCGGTCGTTCGCGCAACTTGAACCGCAAGCTCAAGGAGCTCATTACGGCTTTGAAGATCGAGTTCACGTACAGCAAGGATGAAATTTTAGAAGCGTATCTGAATACGGTGCCGTTCTTGTATAACAGCTTCGGCATCGAGATGGCGGCACGCACCTACTTTGATAAATCCGCCGCCCGGCTCGATATTTTGGAAAGTGCCACCTTGGTCGGGATGTTAAAGGGGACCAATTATTACAACCCGGTCAATAACCCTGAACGTTCGCTGCAAAGGCGCAACGTCGTGCTAGGGCAAATGCGCAAGCAAGGTCGTCTGACCGAGACCCGCTATCAAGCGCTGATCAAGCGCCCGCTTCGGGTTCATTTTAGTCGAGTGCAGGAAAAAAGCACGAGCGACACTCATTTCACGGCCTATGTGCGCAAATGGTTGATCGAATGGGCCGACGAAAATGATTACAATCTCGAGCGCGATGGGCTGATCGTCCAAACCACTCTCGATTTTGGCTTGCAGCAGGCGGCGCTCAGCGCCGTCCAGCGTCAAGCCGATGCTCTGCAAGCCGTCGCCGATGTCGAATGGAGTCGGGGCGGGGCATTGACGTCGAGCTCGACCGGTTCCTATGCCGGCATGCGCCGCCATGTTGTCCCGTTCCGCTATTTTTGGGAATCCCACGCTGATCTGGTCAACGCGTTCGTGCGGGAAACGCCGGAATACCACAAGGCCGTTGAGGCCGGCGAGCCGGGGGCCGGCGTCTTGCGTCGGCTCAAGGCCAATGGCAAATTCATCGAGCAATTGCATGCCGCAAAGACGCGCTTGGAAGCGGGGTTTGTCGCGCTCGACCCAGCCACGGGCGAAGTCAAGGCCTGGGTGGGCAGCCGCGATTTCCAGCGTGAACAATTCGATCATGTGGTGCAAGCCGCGCGCCAACCCGGTTCAACGTTCAAGCCCGTCGTCTACGGCGCCGCGCTGGAGCAAGGCTTGCGTCCCGACCATCCTTATCTGGACGAGGTAACGGATATCCGCGCCGTTGATGGCAGCGTCTGGCGCCCCACCGACATGTCCGGTTCCAGCGGCAGGACCATGACCTTGCGCGATGGACTGGTGTATTCGAAAAACACGATTACCGCCCAAGTGATGCAAGATGTCGGCCTGCCCAGCATCATCCGCATGGCGCGCGCGCTTGGCATCAACCAGAGCAAGCTCGATTCAGTGCCGTCATTGGCGCTCGGCACGAGTCCCGTGACCTTGCTGGAGATGGTGTCGGCTTACTCGACTATCGCGGGCGAGGGAGAATATCGGAAGCCGATTTTCATTCGCCGCATCACTGACCGTAACGGCAAGGTGATTGCCGAATTTGGCCGGCCTCAGAGCCAGCGCGCGATGTCGGCCAAATCGGCCGATGAGTTGATCGACATGATGCGCGGCGTGATCAACCGCGGGACGGGGCAGGCGATCAAGACCCGCTTCGGGATTAATGCCGACGTCGCCGGCAAGACCGGCACCACGCAAAATAATACTGACGGCTGGTTTATCCTGATGCACCCGAATCTGGTGGCCGGCGCCTGGGTCGGCTTTAACGATGCCCGTGTGACCATGCGCAGCAATTATTGGGGCCAGGGCGGCCACAACGCCATCTTGTTGGTGGGCGATTTTTTCCGCAATGTCTTAGATAGCGGCAAGCTGAGTCCCACCAGTCTGTTCCCTGGCGGCAAACTCGCCCCGCCGCCGCTCAGAGTTGACGCGGCGCCTGAAGAGTGGAACGGGCCGCCCGATGAGGCAGCGCAAGATGAAGGGCCGGGAATGCAGCAGCCGGATCGCCGCGACGCCGACCCCGGCAGCGCTCGGGCCGATCAGGGCGACGCCGATCTGCCGCCAAAAGGGAACCGGACCCGCCTAGATGAGCTGCGCGGGCAGGAACCGGGCGATACCGCTGGGCCCCGTTCCGACGGCGGCGAACCGGTTCGTTAGCTTGAGCGTCCGTGATTTTATGGGCCGGCGCCGGCTGGCCATTTCCCCGTTCTCCGCTCAGCTTGGTACTATGAGGGTCTGGAAGATCCGGAGCGACTTTCTAAGCAGTGTTATCTTTCGATTAACTGAACACGCCAAATTTTATGAAAACCCCAAAACGAATTGAGCCGCTGGTTCAGGAGGGCCTGCTAGACGAGGTCATTCGCCAGTTGATGAGCGGCAAGGAAGCCACGGTATACGTGGTGCGCTGCGGCGAAGAGATCCGTTGCGCCAAAGTGTATAAAGAAGCCGGCCAGCGCAGTTTTAAACAAGCTGCCGTCTATCAGGAAGGGCGCAAGGTCAAAAACAGCCGCCAGGCGCGCGCGATGGAGAAAGGCACGCGCTATGGCCGCAAGATGCAGGAGGAAGTGTGGCAAAACGCCGAAGTCGATGCCTTGTACCGCCTGGCCGCCGCCGGCGTGAAGGTGCCAAAGCCCTATATTTGTTTTGAGGGCGTGCTGCTGATGGATCTGGTGACGGACGCCAATGGCAATGCGGCCCCGCGTCTGAACGATGTCGAGATGAACGAGACGACCGCGCTGCGCTATCATGCGCAGCTGCTGCATGAGGTAGTGTTGATGCTATGCGCTGGCATCATCCACGGTGACTTGTCCGAATATAACATTTTGGTCGATGCCGATGGCCCCGTGATCATCGACCTGCCGCAGGCGGTGGATGCAGCGGGCAATACCAACGCAGGGCCAATGCTAGAGCGCGACGTGGACAATTTACGGACGTATTTTGGCCAGTTCGCCCCGGCCCTAAACGCGACGTTTTACGGCAAGGAAATCTGGGCCCTCTATCAGGCCGGTTTGCTCACGCCGGAACTGGCGTTGACCGGTCACTTTAAGCACGATTTACGCAAGGCCGACGTGGCAGCGGTTTTGCGCGAGATAGAAGATGCGCGCCTGGAAGCGGAGGCGCAGCAACGGTATCGGCAGGAGATGGCGATTTAAGGGCGGCGTGGCTCCGTAGATTGCGTCAGGTTGGGGCTGCCGGGACGCTGCGCAGCCCGGCGCCAGGTGGAAGAAGTTGAAAAATCGCCGACACGCGGTATCATGGGAAGCGGCGAAAAGATCTGCCTTTGCACATGTGGTTTGACGGCAACGGCTACATTTGTCGAGGCCGACGTGCGCGGCAAACCGGTGGGGCGGGCACAGTCGTCGGTTGCTGTTTTCATTTGATTTTTTCTCGGAGCTTTTTCATGACTGCAACCTTTAGCCTCGTCGTAACACCGTCCGCGACTCGCTTGAGCGACACCGAGCGCGCCGAGCGAATGAACAACCTTAGCTTTGGCCGCGTCTTCACCGACCACATGGTACTGATCGCGTATCGGGATGGCGCCTGGCAACAAGGTGAAATCAAGGCTTACGGTCCTTTGAGCTTGGAGCCTGCGGCGTCCGCCTTGCACTACGGTCAAGCCATTTTTGAGGGCTTCAAAGCCTTCGCCCAACCGGATGGCAGCGTAAAGACGTTTCGGCCGGAGGCCAATGGTGCGCGTTTTAACCGCAGCGCAAAACGCTTGGCCATGCCCGAAATTCCCGTCGAATTGTTCCTGACGGCCGCCGACGAACTGATTGCCTTGGATCGCGCCTGGGTGCCGCAAAATATTGGTGAAAGTCTCTACTTGCGGCCTTTGATGATCGCCACCGATCCGTTCCTGGGGGTGCGTCCCGCATCCGAGTACCTGTTCGTCTTGATCGCTTCGCCGGCAGGCGCTTATTTCCCCAAGGGTGTTAATCCCGTGAGCGTCTGGATCAGCGAAGACTACGTGCGCGCGGCCCCCGGCGGCACCGGCGAAGCGAAGTGCGCGGGCAACTACGCCGCCAGCCTCGTGGCCCAGGCCCAAGCCCAGGAAAAAGGATGCGACCAAGTCGTTTGGCTTGATGCCGTGCAGCGCGAATACATTGAGGAAATGGGTGGCATGAACTTGTTCTTCGTCTATCAAGAGGAGGGAAAGACGGTCATCGTCACGCCCGAGCTGACCGGCACACTACTGCCGGGCATTACGCGCCGCAGTTTGCTCGAATTGGCTAAGGATCTCGGTTTTGAAGCCCGCGAAGGCAAAATCACGGTCCAGCAATGGCGCGACGACATCGACGCCGGGCGCATGACCGAAGTCTTTGCATGCGGCACGGCTGCCGTCATCACGCCCGTTGGCGAGGTCAAAGCCAATGGTTTCGAAATGCGCATCCACAATGGCGAAAACGGCCCCGTCAGCATGGCACTGCGCGCCGCTCTATTGGCTATCCAACATGGCACGGCCCCCGACAATCACGCCTGGATGCATACCGTTTGTTAAGACGGCGGTGGCATGGCCGAGATGCTGCCGGCCTCACGGCGGATCCACACCGGGGCCCCGTTTAGCATTGTGTTTGTCGACATACCCCCACACATTTATTGCTTTGAAAATTTGAATTGTGGATTTCAAACATAAACTATTGCGAGATAGCATCTAGATGCGATAATCAGCCTATCTTTTCTAGGTGCATGATAATGCAGAAACCTGTTTGCGGCTCATTGGATCCCAGCGATTGGGCGGACTTTCGGGCCCAGAGTCATCAAATGCTCGACGATATGTTGAGCTACGTCGAAAACATTCGCCAACGTCCCGTTTGGCAGCCGATCCCGGCGGAGACGCGCGCGCACTTCCAGGAGTCATTACCGTACTTAGCCGGCAGCCTTGGCGCTGCGCATGAGCGCTTCATGCACGACGTCTTGCCCTACACTGTAGGCAATGTGCATCCGTGCTTCATGGGCTGGGTCCACGGTGGCGGAACGCCGGTGGGAATGGTCGCGGAAATGCTGGCGGCCGGACTCAATGCCAATCTGGGGGGGCGCGACCAAATGCCCGTCGAAGTGGAGCGGCAGGTGGTGCGCTGGATGCGCGAGTTGTTCCGTTTTCCAGATACGGCCAGCGGAATCTTCGTCACCGGTACCTCGATGGCCAATCTGATGAGCTTACTGGTGGCGCGGACCGCTGTTTTGGGCAGCGCGGTGCGGCAAACGGGTGTGCACGGGAGCGCGGCCCAGTTGGTGGCCTATACGTCGAGTGCCGCCCATGGTTGTATCGCCCAAGCCATGGACCTGTCCGGGCTGGGGACCTCGGCGCTACGCCGGATTCCCGTCAACGCACGGCACCAGATCGATATCGAGGCCCTGCAAGCGGCCATAGACGCAGACCGCCAGGCGGGCCTGCGCCCGTTCTTTGTCGCGGGAACGGCCGGGACCGTCGATGTCGGCGCCGTCGATGATCTAAGCGCATTGGCTAACTTGGCGCATTGCCATGGCTTGTGGTTTCATGTGGACGGCGCGTACGGTGCCTTAGGGATGCTGGCGCCGGACGTCGCGCCGCAGCTAGTGGGGATTGAACGCGCCGATTCTCTCGCTTTTGATTTCCACAAATGGGGACAAGTCCCGTACGACGCCGGCTTCCTGCTGGTGCGCGAGGCTGCCAGGCATATGGACGCTTTTGCCGCGCCGGCTGCCTATCTGCGCCGTGAGGCGCGCGGCTTAGCGGGAGGGTCGCCTTGGCCATGCGATTTTGGTCCTGACTTATCGCGCGGCTTTCGGGCCCTGAAGACGTGGTTTACGATCAAAGTATATGGCGCCGAAAAACTCGGAAAAGTGATTTCGGAAACTTGCCGTTTGGCCCGTTATTTGGCGGCCCAAGTGGAGGCGGATCCGGCGCTTGAATTATTGGCGCCGGTGGCGCTCAATATTGTCTGCTTTCGTTACCGCTGCGCCGATTCCGACAATGCCAATCGGGAAATCGTCGCCGATTTGCATGAGTCCGGCATTGCAGTCCCGTCCACCACCACGGTCAACGGCCGCCTTGCCATTCGCGTCGCGATTGTCAATCACCGCACCGGCGCCCAAGATATAGACACCTTGCTGTCGGCGGTCCGTGCCATTGGAGCGACCCGCTGTGCAGCCTCATCACTGGAAAATCAATGTCCGACCCTATGAAATCCGCAGTTGTGCCGTTTTCTCCTCTGATCGGAGTAGCTCCGTTGACGCGGCGCGCTTTTCTCAACGAGGACTTGAAACCGTTGGGAGTGGCGTTGCTGGCGCGGGCCCGGGAAAATCCGACCGATGCCAATGCCTATTTGGACTGCTCAACCATATTGCAGCTGATTGGCGACCGCGACATCGCCTTGTCGGTGCAGGCGCAAGCCATTGAAATACAAGCCCTGTACTCCTTGCCGGCGCAAAAAGCAGGGGCCGGCTTGCGCTTGCTCGTCATCATGGGGCCGGGCGACCTGATGTCGAACACGCCCGTTGAATTTTTAGTTGAAGACTCAGACGTTTCGCTCGACCTACTCTATCTCACGCTGGCATCGACGTGGCCGGCAAGCGTTCCTGATCACGACGTGATGATGGTGGCGCTGGCGGAATCGGAGGCCAACCAGCCCTTGCTGCAGCGCCTCGATGGTGCGCTTGCCCACTGGCCGCGTCCCGTGATCAACCTGCCCGCGCGCATTGCCGTGCTCTCGCGCGACGGGGTGTGCGCCGCCTTGCGCGCTGTGGCGGGCGTGGAAATGCCGCTCACGGTGCGCACCGGGCGCAAGGATTTGCAAGCCTTAGGCAATGGCATGATGACGGTCGGCACGCTCCTGCCGGGGGATCAATTTCCCTTGATCGTGCGCCCGATCGGTTCCCACGCGGGGCAAAACCTGGAAAAAATGGAGCACGCCGCCGACGTCACGGCCTATCTCGCGCGAATCGATGCGGAAGATTTTTATCTATCCCGCTTTGTCGATTATTCCAGCGCCGACGGCTTGTTCCGCAAATACCGGATTGCCCTAATCGAGGGGCGGCCCTTTGTTTGCCACTATGCGGTGTCGGCGCACTGGATGATTCATTATCTCAATGCCGGAATGAGCGAATGCGCCGAGAAGCGCGCCGAGGAGGCCGCCTGCATGGCTCATTTTGACGAGGAATTCGCCGTTCGTCATGCTGTGGCCCTGCAAGATATTCATCAAAGAATGGGCTTGCCTTACCTGGCAATCGATTGCGCCGAAACCCGCGCCGGCGATTTGCTCATCTTCGAAGTCGATAACGCGATGGTCGTGCACGCCATGGACGACGCGGCGATGTTCCCGTACAAGAAAGTCGCGATGCACAAGGTGTTTGCCGCATTTCGCCAGATGTTGGAAAATGCCCGGCAGCCGGCACTGGCTGCTTAATTTGTGCCCGCAGACACTGCCTAGCACGGCCGCCTTGTTGGTCTCCGGCGGCGATTCCCGCATTGCGCTTGACGCGGTTTCCGGCTTGTCCGTGTATGGCTGCTGTCCCTGCCCGGACCCGGACTTGGTTGCGCTTGGATCGTCCACGGCGTCCCTCATTTCCGAAGCGGGGATCGCTGCCTCCGATTCCCTGCGCCAAACTTGCCTCAACCAGTTGCAGCACCAGTCCCTGGCCGCCGTGTACACGCTGCATATCGAGCGCCTGCGTTCGGACTTGCTGGCCCAGTGCGGCGTAGCGAGTGGCGATGGCGTGCACGCGTTGTTGGCCGCTTCCGGGACCGATCTGTTTTTGTTGGCTGTCCAATGGCTCAGGCCGCAGCGGGCGGTGATGATCGAGCCAACGGAAACGGGGAGTGGCGTGCCGGCAGCGCTACGAGGCCAGCATTTCAATCGCCGCTCCTCGGATGGCCGTACGGCCCAGATCGGGACCTTGGTCGGCTCGTGGCAAGGTGAGCTGTGCACGCTCGATGCGCGAACATCCGACGGCGCACTGCGCGAATGCGCCAGTGTCGACGCTGAATGTTCGGCCCGCGTCGGCGAAGCCGTAAAAGCAGGGCAGCAAGTGCTTCTTATATTGACCGACGTTAGCAAAACTGGCCTCATCGTGCCGAGTGTCGAGACGGCTTTGGCGTTGAAGCGGCGTTGGCCTAAACAGCTGGAGGTGCTAGTTGACGCCTGTCAATTTCGCCTGTCGGCGCAAACGATACGGGCCTATCTGTCGCAAAACTGTATGGTGGCTGTGACGGGCTCGAAGTTCATGTCCGGTCCGACTTTCTGCGGCGCCCTGATGATTCCGCCGGCGACGGCTGCAAATTATCGGGACATCGTGTTGAGCGCTGGCGCGCGAGCCTATTCGAATGCCGCCGATTGGCCTTCAGGCTGGCTGGCGAGCCAGTCCTTGTTGGCCGCCACGAACTTCGGGCTGTTGTTGCGCTGGGAAGCCGCTTTGACGGAACTTCGTTCTTTTTTCGCGATTCCGGACCAAAACATTCGGCCGTTTTTGCGTCGCTTCGGGCAGGCAGTGCAAGAGCGCCTGGCGCGCTCGCCTTGTTTTGAAGCATTGCCGGTAGCGCCACTTAATCGCCATGCACTTGGTATAGGAGAGTGCTGGGACACGGAACAAACTATTTTTCCTTTCCTGCTGTACCAGCCGGCCGGATTGGCAGGGCGCAGGCCCTTGTCGCGAGAGCAAACTGACAGGCTATATCGGCAGTTGCGCAACCCCGCTGCAGGCAGCGCCGTGCGCCGCTTTCAACTCGGTCAGCCCGTGCCTTGCGGTACGCGAGGCGGTATTCCCGTCAGTGCGCTGCGCCTATGCGTGAGCGCACCCATGATCGCGAGCGCGTGCCGCGGCGCAGGCGCGGCGAGCGCGTGCGCCGATGCCTTGGCCGCCTTGGATCAGATTACGCACATGATTGCGGCCCTTTAAAGGGCTCGGGTGTATGCGCGAAATGGGCGCCCGGATCAAAGGTGCCGATAAACGGGGACGCCTATATGGAAGCGCATACCAGTTTTTGCCGCCACCAAGCGGCTTGCGCCTCTCCATAGCACCCGGCTTTGGCCTATAATTCGGTCGCTCCGACGCTTCTTTCGTGCTTGCAACTGCGTTATCTGGGTGGCGTGCCAGGGCCAGTGCCGACGAGCGCATGCACGGTGATGGACGAGGTGATCTTGGAATGCACGGGGCGCTCATGAGTGGGTAGTAAATTGGGCAGTAATTTCGAGGCGCTCCGACAGTTCGGCTCGGTACGCATAAATTAATAAATTAGTAAGCGCTTGTTTGAACGAACGAGCGCAGCCGTCAACAACAACGATGTACAGATAATGCCCTCAAAAACCAAGCGCAGCACCAAAATTGTACAAGGTGATGCCTTGTACTGCCACCAGATGAATGTTTTTGCATCAACAGTGGCGGTGCAGTCCAGCCAGAAAATCACAAAAGATGAATGATCTATCGCCTATGGCGCTACGCGCCGCGCAACCGTATTCCGACATTTTGTACGGGCCGAGTCGTCCCGAACTGCTGCGCGACGAAGTACTAGCCGACCTGCTCGAGGCGAGTGCACGGCGCTGTCCGGATCAGGTCGCACTCATTTTCGGAGAGCGCCAGCTCAGTTACCGCGAACTGAACCAGCAGGCCGACCGCGTGGCCTCTAGCCTGATCGATGCCGGCGTCTTGCCGGGGCACATCGTCGGGCTGTGGCTACCGCGCGGCATCGACTTGCTCGTGATGCAAGCGGGCATCACCAAGGCGGGCGCCGCCTGGCTGCCAGTTGACGAAGACACGCCCCTCGAACGGCTCACCGTTTGCCTCGATGATGCACAGGCCATAGGCATCGTCAGCTGCGCCCAATTGGCGCCCCGCCTGGAGTCGCTCGGGCGCCCCGTTTGGACCGCTGAGGCGTTGCTGGCGCTGCCTGGCGGCGCCGTTGCACGTTCGCGCCGCGGCGCCGTCTTGCCGCGCCATCCTGCTTACGTGATCTACACCTCCGGCTCGACGGGAAAGCCGAAAGGCATCCTCATTGCCCAACGCAGCATCTGCCATTTCCTGCGCAGTGAGAACTCCGTGCTCGGCATACGCGGCGACGACATCGTGTATCAAGGATTTTCGGTTGCCTTCGACATGTCGTTTGAAGAAATTTGGATCGCCTACCTGGTCGGCGCCACATTGTGGATCGCGCCCAAGGAAGTGACGGGCGATCCGGACAACTTGCCCCGGCTGCTCGCAGCGAACAAGGTGAGCGTTTTGCATGCTGTGCCCACCCTGTTATCGCTGTTTAATCAGGATGTGGCAACTCTGAGGCTGATCAATCTGGGCGGCGAAATGTGCCCGGATGCGCTGGTGCGGCGTTGGGCCAGGCCCGGTCGGCAGATGTTCAATTCCTATGGCCCGACCGAGGCCACCGTGTCGGCCAGCTTGGCGCCGTTGCGCCTCGGAGAGCCGGTGACGATTGGAACGCCGCTGCCCAACTACGGCTTGCTGATCATCGATGCCAACGCCGATGGCCGATCTGAGCAGGCGATGACTTTGCTGGCGCGTGGGCTGACCGGGGAACTTTGCATCACCGGCCCCGGCCTGGCCGACGGCTACCTTGGACGCCCCGACTTGACGGCAGAAAAATTTTTGCCCAACCCATGGGCCAGCGGTCAATTCGATGCCCGCCTGTATCGCACGGGCGACTTGGCGCGCATTGAAGCGAATGGCGATGTGGTGTGCCTGGGACGCTCTGACGACCAGGTAAAGATCCGCGGCTTTCGCGTAGAACTAGGCGAAATCGAGGCCCTGCTGGCGCTACAACCCGGCGTTGGCGCAGTCGCCGTGTTACTGCGAAATGAAGATGGCATGGATCAGCTGGTTGCCTACCTCGTTGCCAATGGCGGGGCGGTGGCCGGCGCCGGCCTATCGGCGGGCGCGCTGCGCCAGGAATTGGGCGGCCAACTGCCACCCTACATGGTTCCCGCCCGCTTCGAAATACTTGGGGCGATGCCGCTCCTGACCTCGGGCAAGATCGATCGCAAGGCACTCAAGGCGCTGCCGCTGGCGGCCTTGGCGGGCGCCGCCGAGCACGATTCGGACCAGGCCGAAACGCCGTCCGAAGTGGCCTTGTTTGGGGCGCTGTCCAAGTTGTTCCCGGGCCAGGCGATTCGCCGCGACGCTGATTTTTTTACCGATCTCGGCGGCCACTCGTTCTTGGCCGCGAGGCTGGCGTCGGCTTTGCGTGCCGATCCGCGCTTCGCGCACGTGACGGTGCGCGATATTTACCAGAATCGCCAAATCGGCCGCATCGCCGCAGCGCTGGCCATGGCTCCCGAAGGCGGGTCCGTACCCGAACCGGACTGGACTCCGCCGCCGACCATGCGGCGCTGGATTTGCGGCGCCGCCCAGGCCGCCGCCGTGCCTGGCCTCGTCACACTGCACATGGCGCAAATGCTGGCGCCCTTTTTCACCTATCACTTCTTTACGGGCGATCCTGGCGACTCGACCGCGGGCGCGATCGCGGCATCCGTCGGCGTTTTTTTGCTCGCTACGGTGATGGAATTTGTCTTTGCTATCGCCGGCAAATGGCTGATCGTCGGCCGCTTGAAGCCCGGCAGCTATCCGTTGTGGGGCCTGACCTATTTTCGCTGGTGGCTGAGCGACCGCTTGGTGGAATCGGCGCCGACCTATCTGCTAAGCGGCTCATCGCTGTATGCATGGTGGCTGCGTGCGCTGGGCGCGTCGGTGGGACGCGATGTCATCATTGGTTCGATCACGCTGCGCGCGCCCGATCTTCTGTGCATTGGCGATGGCGTTAGCATCGGCAACGCCGTTAATTTGGAAAATGCCCGGGTTGAACGGGGCCGCTTGCTAATTGGCCCCATCACGCTTGGCAAGGATGCATGCGTTGGTTCCTATGCCGTCTTGGAAGGCAACACCATGATCGGTCAAAGGGGCCACATGGAAGGCCAGTCGGCGCTCGGCGACGGCGGCCTCATTCCGCCCGGGCGCATCTGGGGTGGCTCACCGGCGCGAGATACGGGCCCATTCGAGCAAAATCTGCAGCGACCGCGCCCAACCGTCGCCTCGGCGCGACTGGCACTGGAAACGCTGTTCTTCGCCCTTGGGATTTTGCTCGTCGTCACGCTGTTTTTTATGCCGGTGTTCCCAACTTTCGTGCTGATTGACTGGCTCGACGAGACCAATTTACTGCCTTGGCTGCAAGGCGACGATATCGCAATGCAACTGGTGCGCTATTTTGCCCTGGCATTTCCAGCTAGTATCGTGTTAATTGTCTTGACCGCGCTGGTGTCGGCCGGCATCCGCTGGAGTGTTCTGCCGCGACTGAAGGCCGGCTCTTCCCCTGTGCATAGCAATATCTATTGTTGCAAATGGCTGGTTAGCCAAATTCAGGAGTCGAGCTTGATTGTCTTGCACGGCATTTACGCAACGATCTACGCGCCAGTCTGGTACCGTCTGCTTGGCGCGAAGGTGGGACGCGATGCGGAAATTTCCACCGCTTTGGGCGTCGTGCCCGACATGCTGACCTTAGGCGATGAAACTTTCATCGCCGACGCCGTCATGTTGGGCGACGAGCAAATTGACGGCGGCTGGATGACGATGCAAGCGACAGTCGTATCCCATCGCAGCTTCGTTGGCAATGGCGCCTATATTCCGGATGGCACCATCTTGCCGGAAAACGTGTTGATTGGTGTTCATTCGCGCGCGCCGGCCAACGCGCAGATGGTCAGCGGCGACACCTGGCTCGGCTCGCCGCCCCTGAATCTGCCGGCACGCGAACAGGTCTCGGGCTATCCGGAATGGCTGACCTTCAGCCCGTCGCTACTGCGCCGACTGGGCCGGGGGCTGATTGAAGCATTCCGCATCGCCGCGCCCCATGCAGTCGTCATCGCCGCCGGCTACACTGTGGTGCTAGATGTGATGCCCGTTGCCGGCGCCGGTCGTTGGGGCGAAGTGATCTGGGACCTTAGTCTGGCTGGGCTGGCCTATGGCATCGGCAATTATTTCTTTGTGATGGCGTTCAAATGGCTGCTCATAGGGCGTTACAAAAAACGCGCAGATCCCATGTGGACCCCGTTCGTTTGGCTGTCGGAAGGTGTCACCAACCTGTATGAAGGCATCGCCGTACCCAACTTCATGCGCTATTTGCGCGGCACGCCGTGGTTGCCGTTGGCCTTCAATTTGCTTGGGTGCAAGATAGGCCGAGGGGTGTATCTAGACACGACTGACATCACGGAGTTCGATTGCGTCTCGATTGGCGACTATAGCGAACTTAATGCCTTGACTTGTCCGCAAACCCATTTGTTTGAAGACCGCGTGATGAAAATCGACCACGTCAAACTGGGCAGCCGCATCTATATGGGACCGCGCAGTGCCGTGCTCTATAGCGCCGAGGTCGGCGACAATGCCAAGTTGGGCGCGCTGACCTTGGTGATGAAGGGAGAAAATATCCCGGCAGCGAGCAGTTGGGTCGGCTGCCCGGCGGCGCCCGCGCGGCCCTGATGCGCGGCTAGGCGCTCCATCGTGACTAGGCGGCGCTGCCGGCAGCCACGGGAGGACTGATGGTCCTACTTGTCACAGCGTGAACCACTTCGCGAACGGCGCCGCGGCAGGAATACGGTGTATTGTTGGGCTTGGCATTTTTGCAATATCAAGGCTGGACCTGCTGCAAGGCGCATGGCGCTTGGCCATAGGGCTTGCAGCAGACTCGATCGACGCTGACGAAGGCGGCTTCTAGCGGACGTTCTATTTGCAGGGCGCGGTCGGCATCGATTTTGTTGCTGCTGCTAGACGAATCAGGGCGGCGCGTGACAGGCTTGGCTCGTGCCCGATGGCAGTAGCTGGGCCGACCCGAGTCGCGCCCGCGGCCCAGGCTGGACGAGCATGAGTGGGCCGGCGCTGGGTATCAGGTCGCAGGTCGCGACCCGAGTCCACAGCAGACGCATGCGCGCCGGTGCCACCTTCATTCGAGGCGCATCCTTGTAGGATCAATCCTACAAGGATGCGCCTCATCCTACCAACATACTCAGCACTTCCTGATATCAATCAACATCCTTTGTTGGCATACTTCAATCCGAGCTCATCATTCGCAGCGCTCCGCTTGGCGCGCTTTCTCATCGCCGGTTCTTGACATTTCAACGACAGGAAATACGCATGTTTTCTACACAAACGTCTGCAAAGGGCCCCGTCCCGTCGGCTTCCCACCTTCCTTCGATGGAAGCGGGGCGCCAGCGGCAAGGCCGCCTCTGGTCGAATTTGAAAGAAATGTGTGATTTGTTGCATATTTGCATTGCCGGCTCGATCGCGCCGGACGAATTATTGTTCCAGCACGTGCAATTTAAAACGGGACAACGCATCCATACCATCGGCCAGCCGTTTGACACGCTCTATGTCGTTAATTCGGGCTTTTTGAAAACCGTCTTGATTGACGACTTCGGCAACGAGCAAGTGTTGGGTTTTCCGATGAAGGGCGACATGCTGGGGACCGATGGCATCCACACCAAGCATCATTCGTCGGAAGCGGTGGCGTTGTCCGATTGCGACTTGATCTTGTTGCCCTTTAAGAAATTGACGGCGCTGGGACGCATCCACCCGGAACTCGACAATGTGATGTACGACGTGATGAGCCGCGAACTGGTGCGCGAACAAGTCATGATAGGCATGCTGGGCGCTCTTAGCGCCGAAGCGCGCGTGGCGCGCTTTCTCGTTGCGCTAGCCGAGCGTTTCGCGCAGATGGGTTACTCCAGCAAACTGTTTAACCTGCGCATGACACGCCATGAGATTGGCAGTTATTTGGGCTTGACCTTGGAAACGGTCAGCCGCACCCTGTCGGCCTTCAATGAAATTGGCTTGATCAGCGTAGATCAACGCACGATCGGCATCAAGGACCCTGATGCGTTGAAATCCTTGCGCCGGCTGCCGCCGTCGCGCTCGCGCGCCAAGCAACTGGCCGCAGCCAAGCTCCAGGCAGGCGCCAAATTAGATAGTGAAGCCAAATTAGTCGTCGCCGTCTAAGCCTAATTTACAGATACCCAGCACCAAAGCAGGGTAAAAGCCAAGTCCCGGTTCAGGCAGCCCGATCGTTTGACTTGGCGACATTGTCCGAATTTCCGGACGGTCGTCCCTTCCCACGTTAGGCCCCTTCTCGGATAGGTAAGGCTGGAACCAGTCCCAGCCTTTGCCGCCGTATTCCTTGCGCGCGAATTCTTCCGTAGCCGCCGCAGCAAGGGTGGGCGCGGCGCTCTCAGTCGTTGCAGTTGCCTGCAATTTGTTGCAAGTTCCGACCGGCAGAAATTAGCGTTGCCCGGTGTTGCAAGGCACAAGTATAATCCGTCGATGTCCGTTGGGTGCTAGTTGAACGTCATGGCCGGCGCTCAGAAGATGAGCATGGTATTCCCGGCGAAAGGATCTGATCTGTCCGCCTTCTTGACTCGGCATACAGCAAAAATAAAACATAAAACGCCGCGATGGCAAGAGTTAGTGGCTCACGCTCTTAATGCTCGATTGCGTTGAAATAGCTATAAAGCAACTCGAAGGAAAACAACGATGATGACCTTGTTTGCTGTGCCCGTTTTCGATGCGACGGTCGTCGTTGAAGGAACCGAACTGTTCAAAGGGAAGGGTTCGGCAGAGCATTGGGCCGAACGTCTGGCGCTTGAAGTGCGCAGCGAAGTGGCTGTACGGAAGATTGGAAACGGTTGGGCGCTATGCGGCTCGGTGGATGGCGTTGATTGCGTTTGGGGCATTCACGGTCAACGCCTTAAACGCATCAATTGAAGCGGCTCCGACCTCTAGCGCCACCGAGTTGGCGCCTGTCGTCACAATGGCTCCAATTTAGTGGATAAGATCCGCATGGAAAACCACGATGTTCGGGCATGCCTTGGGGGCGCGTCCGAATTTTTTGGGTGAGCCGAAGTAAATCGGTTTCTCGGTACCTGATTGATAATTTGCAGGATCTGCCACGTCATTGACTGGCACGCCGCAATTTGAACAGCGCGCAACCTCCAAAAATCGGCCACCTTGCTGTCCGGCACTCCTACGGGAAAAACTCTATCCATCGCGCAACGCACGGATAGTTAGTCCGCCGCTGACAGGCGGCGAACTCGAAATGCACGATTGCATCAAACCAAGTCGCGCTCGCTGAACGCTCTTTCCTTTGCGCGAAAGAGCGCACACCTGCCGCGATGTCGGACTAAAATTTCAGCGGTGTCTACCTCCCCCGGCGTGACCACCCCCAGGGTGACCGTCCCCGGGGTGACCACCTCTAGCGTGGTCGCCACGGTCGTGACCTCCGCGCCGGTCGTGATCATCACCCCAAGATCCACCGCCAAAATAGACTACCGGAGGGGGGACATAATAGGGATCGGGCTGATAGACTACCGGCGGCGGCGGATAGGCACCGTAGCCAAATGGATTGATGCCGATATTGAGACTTACCCGAGCACTTGCGGCCGAGGCTGCAGTCAAGGCGAGTGCGCCGATGACAAGTGAAAGTTTTCCTGGTTTCATGATGGGTCCTTAAAATGCCGCCCGTGTGGCGAAAAATCGCCGCGCAAAGCTGAAAGAGCGTTATTTCATTGCTCTGTGTTCATGCTTTCTTTCATGCGCGCGCTGCGCGAATACCTCGTCGGCCACTTTCTTTTGGGTGTCCGACATCGACGCATACAAGGGAGAAAAAACGGCAGAGAGCTTCTTGACCGCATCAGCATGGGCCTGCGCAATATCAGCATAGGCATTCAAGTCATCGATGGCCGTCGCGTTATGAATGATGGCTTCCCGTTTGTCGATCGCCGTGTCAAGTGTGGTCGCGTTATCACGCATCGTTTTGGCTACCGCGGCCCACTGGGTTTCCTCGGCGGCAGTGATTTTGAGCTTCGCTCGCAGTTCCTTGATGTGTTGCTCGACCTTCATATCGCGCCGAGCATCAGCCTTCATCGCGTGGGTCGAGGCGGTAGGGGAAGGGGGCGCCGCTGGTGACTGTGCCAATGCGCCGCTAATGAGAAACGTGGATGCGAGTGCTGCAACAATTATCTTCATGAGGTTCTCCTTTGTGTAACATCGCCTGGGATTCGTGCATCGAGGTCGAGAAACCGAGGCAATCACGGTCGATCTCGCTTGTTCGGCAGCCGAGCAATTTTTCACGCGTACCGTTTCCCTACGCGTGAACGGCGTTTGGGCTTTTCCATCTGAATGACCCCATGCCGCGTACTCAATTAGCATTCGATCATGAATGAAGCGCTGCTGTATGTGCGGTTTCGCACATACAGCCCGCGCGCACGACAATACGCCGAAAAAAAACAATAGCCGGTCCAAAATTTGTTGTCTGCATGCTCTGCCTGCGGGGATTTGACGCCTTGAGGTGCTGCTGCGATCGGATTAAAGCGGGCTGGACGCTCGGGCCATCATGGCATAGGCAGAGCGCGCCAGGCGACGCTCGTGGGGGCGAACTGGCTTCTTCGTCGTTCAGGCCAAGATGAACGCTCGCGCCGCTTCGCGGCCCTCTCAAGCGCGAACCCGGATGCGTCCGGGCCCGGCGCCGCCATAGGATTACGCTGCTGGCGGCGGTGGAGGCAGGATGTCGGCAGGGATGGTGTCGGCAGGGCGCCGCCGATCAGGCTCAGCTAGGACGCGCACGATGACATTGAAGTTGACGCCGTTCTCGGCGAGATATGCCGCGGCCTCGGCCGGGCCATGGGTATCCTGACGCGCGATGCCAGCTTCGACGCACTTAGCCATGGCCAAGTCGGGGCGGGATGTTGCCGGTAGTGTTTTCTGCTTCTCTTTCATGAGCTCACCTCTTATCGCGTTAAATGGCGGGATTATGATCCGCAAAAAATTTTAATTTAATAAGGCAAACCCCCGGCTCTGCTGGGGGACTCACCAAGGTTCGACCTAGACGTCGGTCGCCGTGAAGCTCCGGTCTCGACCAAGAGAAGGAGATTCACAATGAAAGAGTACCAGAGTTTGAGCCATGCGAGATGTTGCTGTAAGTATCACGTGGTTTTTATACCAAAACGTAGAAAGAAGGCGATTTTCGGGGCGTTGCGCCAGCATCTGGGTGAAGTTTTTCGAGAGCTGGTGTTACACAAGAAGTCAAATGCGGTCGCCGCGCACTTGATGCCGGACCATGTTCATATGTTTTTGAGCATACGGCCACCGCATTCGGTATGCAATGTGGTTGGATTTATCAAAGGGAAAAGCCCGATATCGCTAGCCCGTCAGTTCGGCGGGCGACAACGCAACTTCATCGGAGAAGTATTCTGGGCGCGAGGATACCTTGTCTCGAGAGTGGGGCTGGAGGAAGAAATGGTGCGTGCCTACATCAGGAATCGGGAATCAGGAATCGGAAGACTTGCGCTATGATCAAATGAATTTGGACTGTAGACGCAGGCGGCTAATGGGCTGCCAGCGGGGTTGCCAGCGCCTTCGAGGCGCCCAACGATAAACCCCCGCTGTGCCGGGGTAGCTTAATATAGTTTGTCTGAAATGCAAGGCGGCCGTCATTGAAATACGCGACCGTCACGGCTGGACCCTAACAGAACACATCCGCCTGTCTACCATTATTTTAAGTGTTCAGAGCAAATGGCCTTGAGTACGGCTTCCGTCAAGCTTCCCGGTTGCGGATCCTTAAACTCTGCAGGTTGTGAATTTGGCAATGAAATTGCGTGCGTTACCTGCAGCCCTAGACCAACCGGGTCAGAATATTTACCCGCATCGCGTATTTGCGCGCCGCTGTCGGCGCAATTGACCCAAAATTGTAACTTGGTTGATTGGCTGGCCGGAGTGGTGTCGGTCGACCACGGGATACTTTTTTCATAAAATGACATTAATACCCAAGCTGAACGGATATTTCCTTTTCGTATTCTAATGTCACGTATAAACCAGTCGTTTCCGGCAGTTTTAAAAAGAGCTCCGTTCCCGAAATATTTCCAACCTTGCGCCACGATTGATTTGGTATATTTTTCGCGGAATGCTTCTCTTTTTGCGACTAGGTAGTCGGAGTTATCGTCGGCCTGGCAGGGAAAAACGACGAACATCATTAAGAGTGCTGTTACATAGGGCAAAAAACGAGTCATCAAAGTTCCTTGATAATAATTTTAGCAGGGAGGCGCGTTTCGCCACGGCTTAAGCTTCCACCTCTGCCTGAGGCGCGCAGAGTAGGGCTGGACATAGTGCGGCGAAACGCGAAGGCGCTGCAAGGGTATAACGCCCTGCAAAACAAATGACTTATGGAGTCTTCGCCATCATACCTTCTTGCGCTATCAAGATCCGGGCGCGCGCTTGAAGATAGACAAACTTGAGCTACGGCCGCCACACTTTGTTGCTCATGGCAGACGCTACTAGGGTCAGTTGCTCGGGCTCAAGGCCGGCGCCGATCATGCCAAGATGAGTGCCCTTCCTATTTGTGTGGCGATGTGGTTTTTTTGCCGCTCGCGACGGCGAGTTGGGTCCTGGCCGCTGTATCGCGCCGCAAGCCGTGCGCGATCGGGTGGCGATGCCAATGACTTCTGCATCGAGTCCGGCGGCGCATTGCAACAAGATAGCCAGGCGTTCGTCATGGCCGGAAAAGTGCCGTCGTGGCGCGCAACGAGGCAGGCCTAGGAAGTTGTCGAGGTGCCATGATTATGCCCTCGCTCACGGATTTTGCGCCACCGCCCGGGGCTGCTGGCGCGTCATAAATTCTCGCGGGCCCCGTTTAAGACCGTAGAAATCGACAATGAACTTCAGTCGACTCTGCTTGCTTGGGGTGGTAAGGGTGACGCAAGCGGGCGCATCGCCGCCCAAGCACTGGCTCTTGTTTGAACCATCGCACATGGCTGCCGGAATGTCCTATAAAGAACGTGGAAAGCCAATAACGAGGAGGTTAAAACTGATGCTCGATTTCTTTTTAAAAGTGGCGCGTATTTGCTTATTTTGATTAAACACCCATCAGGCGCTGGAACTATTTTTTTTGCTTGCGCTCTCATTGTTAGCATTGACGGATTTTTGACCCTATACATCGCAAATGAACTCGATCAACAATTTATCGCAAGACAGATTTTTGATTGACAAATTTTATTGTGAAAACGGGGATGTTCCCAAGGTGCTCCAATGCCGTACTGCCCAATGAAATTGCGCAGTCAAACGCCTTCGATTAAGGTGGGCCCCGGTGTCAAG
>PKWL01000122.1 GCA_003133225.1 Janthinobacterium sp. | reverse complement strand
GCTTCATCCTGGATCTTGGCGAGCAAAATCGACTTGCGCTTCAAGCTGGGGGCCCGCGTCACCCAGTTGCCTTCCGGCAGCTGCCCGACAATTTCCGAGTGCGCATGCTGCGAAATCTGGCGAATCAAGGTCTTGCGGTACGCCTCGGGCATCCAGTCCTTGGCTTCGACCTTGATGCCGGCGTCGATGCGCGCCTGGAACGCGCGCTCCTCGGGGCCCATGTCAGCGACCGCGCGGACGTTTTCAAGACCGGTCTCAACCATTTGTGCGTACATGATTCATGTCTCCCTGACGTTGCGTTCGTTGCGTTCATACTGCGCGATTTAATAATACGATACAAAATATAATATGTATACGCTTGATATGAATCATTTACAAACCGCCCGTCTCGTCGGCGCTCCAGCACGGAACCATAAAAGTGCTGGGCCGACCCCGGGGCAAGCTGCACGGCAGCCGTGCCGGCGCCGGCCGTGCGATGAAAGAAGCAGAATGGGGCGCGCAGGCGTTCCTGCAGCTGCGAAAACTTGCGGACCAGGGTCATCCGGGCGAGATGGTTTTGGACGATGCGGCGCCCACGAGGGTCCTACTACAACGATGCACGAGGTCGGCAGAGAGCGATATGGCGCCAGGTGGCGGCTTCTTGGCTGCGCCGGATCGGGACATTTCACGCCGGAGATCTAAGATAGGCGCCACTTACCTTGACGCCGTTCGCGCCGGGGCCTGCGACGTTCTTGACTTCGATTGAGGCCGGGTACTCGACCAAACGACGTTCGGCCACACTAGCGAGCTGCGCGCGCCCCTCCAACGTGGAAAGCTAACTGCCGGCGACCACCATCTTCTCTAGCAGAATGGAGCCGGTCTGTTTCGTGCCGCGCACCAGGACATCGGCGCCGACCGCGACGATCTGCTGCAACATGTCTTTCATGTTGCCGGCAATGGTGATCTCTTCGACCGGATACGCGATCACGCCATGTTCGACCCAGAAGCCCGAGGCACCGCGCGAGTAGTCGCCCGTCACATAGTTGGTGCCCTGGCCCATCAGCTCCGTCACCAAAAGGCCGGTATCCAATTTTTTCAGCATGGCCACGAAGTTGTCGCTTTTTTTGGTCGCGCTCGAGGTCAGCGACAAGTTGTGCGAGCCGCCCGCATTGCCCGTGGTTTTCATACCCAGCTTGCGCGCTGAATAGGTGGACAGGAAGTAGCCTTGCAAGACGCCGTTTCTGACGACGTCGCGCGCACTGGTCTTGACGCCCTCTTCGTCGAAGGGGGCGGAACCGACGCCGCCGATCACGTGTGGATCTTCGTGCACCTGGATGTGCGAGGGGAACACGGACTTGCCCAAAGAATCGAGCAAAAAAGTCGACTTGCGATATAGTGCCCCACCCGAGGTCGCCTGTACGAAGGCGCCCAGCAGGCCCGCGGCCAGGGGCGCTTCGAACAGCACCGGGCAGGTGCGCGTGTCGAGTTTGCGCGCGTTTAGGCGCGCCAGCGCCCGCTCGGCCGCATAACGCCCGATCGCTTCCGGCAGCGCCATTTTTTTCGGGTCGCGCTCCGAGCTGTACCAATCGTCGCGCTGCATCTTGGCGCCCTTGCCGGCGATGGGCGCCACCGACAACGTGTGGCGCGAGAACGGGTAGCCGCCGATAAAGCCGCGCGAGTTGGCCGCGACGAAGTGCGACTGCTGCACATGCACCCCGGCCCCTTCGCTATTGGTGACGCGGGCATCGACGGCAAATGCCGCGGCCTCGGCGCGCTGCGCCAAAACGACGGCCTCTTCAGGCGTTATCAGCCAGGGATAAAACAGATCCAGGTCGCGCGGCGCCAGTTCCAGCATGTCCGCGTCGGCCAGGCCGGCGCACTCGTCCTCGGCCGTGAAGCGTGCGATATTGTAGGCCGCGTCCACCGTAGCGCTGAGCGCTGCCGGCGAAAAGTCCGAAGTGCTGGCACTGCCCCGCTTTTGGCCGATATACACCGTCACGCCCATGCCCTTGTCTTTGTTCTGCTCGATCGTCTCGATCTTGCCCTTGCGCACCGATACGGACAAACCTCCACCCTCGCTGATTTCCACGGCGGCATCGGTGCCGCCTGTCGCGCGCGCGAAAGACAACACATCCCGCGCAAGTTGCCGCAATTCATCCTGACTGTGGCTAAATACGGAGTCGTTCATAGGGCTTTTTTCGAATATCGACTAAAACAGTTATGATAGCAGTCGTTTACAGTTTACAGAATGGCCGCGCGCCAATCGATTTTCCATCATGCCAAATCCAAACCGGGGAGCCTGCGGCTTCCAGACTTCCGAGTTCGAGCAGGAATACGAACGTCCCTCGAAATCGCAACTCAAACGCGAAATGCTGGACTTGCAAAAGCTGGGCGCCGAGCTCATCGCAGAACCGCGCGACCGCATCAAGCGCGTTCCCATGCCAGATGACGTGCGCGACGCCATCCTCGAATGCCAATTGATCAAGGATCATGAAGGGCGCCGCCGCCAGCTCCAATTTGTCGGCAAGAAGATGCGCTCCCTCGACACCGACGAGCTCGCTTTGATACAGAAAGCGATCGACAGCTGGCGCGGCCTGTCCAAATCGGACACGGCGGCCATGCATGCGCTGGAACGCCGCCGCGAGAAACTGCTGAGCGACGACAAGGCGCTGACGGCGCTGCTGGAGGAACATACGGAACTCGATGCCCAGCATCTGCGCACCTTGATCCGCAACGCGCGCAAGGAGCAGGGCGAGCAAAAACCGCCGAAGGCTTACCGCGAAATTTTCCAAATCCTCAAGCAGCTCGACGCCAAAAAGGACACCGCATCGAGCGACGATGGCGACCACGACGCCGACGAGTCAGGCGCCGATTGACGGGCCAGGGTGATGCACAACCTGACCCAGTTTAAGGGGAAAATGAATGACAACCCAACATGAAGAAGAGCTCGTAATCGGCCTGGTGTCGGTGTCGGACCGCGCCAGCGCCGGCAGCTACCAAGATCAGGGCATTCCGGCGCTGCTGGACTGGCTCGGCAAGGCCTTAGCGTCGCCATGGCGGGCCGAGACGCGCCTGATCCCCGATGAGCGGGCCCAGATCGAAGCGACGCTAATTGAGCTAGTTGACCAGGCGCATTGCCATCTGGTGCTGACCACGGGCGGCACCGGCCCGGCCCGGCGCGACGTCACGCCTGAGGCGACGCGCGCGGTCGGCACTCGGGAGATGCCCGGTTTCGGCGAGCAGATGCGGCAAATCAGCTTGCACTTTGTGCCGACCGCAATTTTGTCGCGCCAGCTGGCCGTCATCCGCGAGAGGCCCGAGCATGCCGCGCTGATCATGAATTTGCCGGGCCAGCCGAAAGCCATCAAGGAGACGCTGGAAGGCTTGAAGGACGCATCCGGAAAGCAAATCGTCGCCGGCATTTTTTCTGTCGTGCCGTATTGCCTCGACCTGATGTGCGGACCCTATATTGAAACGCATGCGGCCGTGTGCCAGGCCTTTCGGCCCAAATCAGCAATGCGCCCCGCGCCACCCACACCAAAAGAGGAAAAATGATGAGCGCTTTGTTAGAGAACATCGAAATCGACACTGCGCCAAATCCGACAGTGGCGATCATCTGGATGCACGGCCTGGGCGCGGACGGCAACGACTTCGTGCCACTGGTGCGCGAACTAGATCTGAGCGCCTGCCCTGCGATCCGTTTCATCTTCCCGCACGCGCAAACGATGCCGGTGACGGTCAACGGCGGGTACGTCATGCGCTCGTGGTATGACATCGTCGGCACCGACATTGCCAAACGGGAGGACGAAGCGGGTCTGCGCAAGTCGCAACTGCAAGTGGAAGCGCTGATCGCGCGCGAAAAAACGCGCGGCATACCAGCCGGACGCATCATCCTGGCCGGCTTTTCCCAAGGCTGTGCGATGGCCTTGCAAACGGGCTTGCGCCACCCGGAAACGTTGGCGGGCCTGTTGTGCCTGTCCGGTTACGTGCCGCTTTCATCGAAAGTGGCGCAGGAACGCACCCCGGCTAGCCTGGAGACGCCCATCTTCATGGCGCATGGCAGCGCCGACCCGGTGATTCCTCGCGCGCGCGCCTTGGACTCGCGCGATCTGCTCGAATCGCTGGGCTACCAGATCGAATGGCATGAATATCCGATGCAGCATTCCTTGTGCGCGGAAGAGATCGACGATATCAGCACGTGGCTGGGACGGGTGCTGGCAAGATAAGAACGATGGGCGCGCCGCCGTCCCGGCGCCCTTGATCGACTAATTCGCGCCCTCGCACTGCGCGGGCAGCGCATCACCAAAGTCACACATCAGCTGCCGTCATCAGACGGCGACAGGGCCGCTTAAGGTGCGGGCACTCCCCAGGCCAGCGCGCGAGCGCAGCACCAAAGAAACCGTTTGCTGCAAGCCTAAAGCGGCGCCAAGCAACCCCTGCTGCAAAACGCGAGAAGTTGCGCGGCCACATTTAACGCGTCTGGTAGGCGACGACGTCTTGCTGCTGCTCGCCCAGTCCGGCGATACCGAGCCGCACGGTGTCGCCCTTTTTAAGGAAGCGCTGCGGCTTGCGGCCCGCGCCCACGCCTGGCGGCGTGCCGGTAGCAATAATGTCGCCCGGCTCCAAGGTCATGAATTGCGACAGGTAGCTGACGATTTTTGCGACAGAAAAAATCATCGCTTCGGTGCTGCCAGTTTGCATGCGTTTGCCGTTTACCTCCAGATAAAGGTCAAGGCGCTGCTCATCGATTACCTCGTCGCGCGTGACCAGCCAGGGGCCGACCGGGCCGAAAGTGTCGCAGCCCTTTCCCTTGTCCCATTGCGGGCCGCGTTCGAGCTGGTAGGCGCGCTCCGAGACGTCATTGACGACGCAATAACCGGCCACATAGTTTAACGCCTCGTCTTCGCTCACATACTGCGCGCGGCTCCCTATAACGACCCCCAATTCGACTTCCCAGTCCGTCTTCTTGGAACCCTTGGGCAACATGATCGGATCATCCGGGCCGGACAGGCTGCTGATCGCCTTCATGAAAACGATCGGCTCCGACGGCAGCGCGAGGCCCGCTTCGGCGGCGTGATCGGCGTAGTTCAAGCCGATGCCGATGAATTTGCCAACGCCGGCCACCGGTGCCCCAAAACGAGGCTGACCGCGCACCAGCGGCAGCGTCTCGGGCCTTATTTTGGCGAGCTTGCGCAGCGCCTTGTCTGACAGCTGGCCGGCGTCGATATCGGCAATGACACCAGACAGGTCGCGCAGCTTGCCTTCTTCATCGATCAGACCGGGCTTTTCTTTATTGGGACGGCCATAGCGGACCAGTTTCATAGGTGTTCAACTTCCTTGGAGATGAGGGGCGCCCAAACGGCGTAAACTGAACCCATTTTACCGGATGCAGGCGCCAAGGACAGCTCGACGGCACAGCTCGACGGCACTCGATGGCGCGCCGCGGTTTTTTTGGCCGCGGGGCGCGCACCGGGGACGCCGGCATGTGGCCGCACCCTATAACAGGGCACGCTCCAACCCAGACGCCGTCCAAGCCGACAACAAGCTGGGGACGTGGGGGTCCGCGCCAACGACCCTTCGCAGCGGCGTCATGCACGACTTTTCAGAGCATTGGGCGCCGCTTCCCGCACCACTGCCAAGCAGCCCTTCGCAGAAAAGTCTAGGGACGCCAAAGTGAGTTTGCTAAACTATGGCATTACGGCGATGTTGCGTGTTTTGCCGAGCCGATCGCGCGCTTATCGCCAACCACATTTTGCGCGTCGTGACGAAGCGAGCCAACGCCCTTTTCATGGTGCGCCGCGATAAACCGAGTCGGTCCGCTTATTCAATATCGACGCGGCGCATGGAAGCCGCCCATCCTCACTTTACAAGACAATCACATGGCAAAAAATAAGCGTCCGTCCCCCAGCAGATCGAACGAGAGGCCGGAAGATAAGGACAAGGCCAGCATGCAGCTGTTGTGCGACCTAGCTCTCGAGCTAGTTGAGCAAGAAGACAGCGACAAGATGAGCGACGTGTTACGCCAAAAGGAAATTGATTTCCACAAGCTCATTAGGAAAACCTTGCATCAAAAAAAGGACGAGGTCCTGTATGGCGCTATCGAGCGCGCCAAATATGCTGATGTCGACGCCTACCAGTATTTGCGCAGCCATATCGAGGAAGCATCGGCCACCGCGCTGATCCAGCGCGAAGGCGCCGCGACGATGGAAATTAATGCCTTTGTGATCCCTCTGTTTGTGCGCAGCAGCGGCGGCCTGCATGAGGCCGCCGGCTTTCAGGATCAGGACGCATTCGAATTGCTAGTCAAGAGTTTTCAGCAGGCCGAACTGGAAAGCGCCCAAGCCAAAGTGGTGCTGATCGGGCACGCCTACGACCTAAACGAAATCGACCGCATTACCTACAGCCACCTGAACGAGATGGTGCGCGATGCGTGGGCCTCGATGACGGAAAAGAAAATTGGTGCCACGCCTGGGCTCGAGCGCAGCCTGGTGGGCTGGTCGGCTGGCACTTTCGGGGCCAACGATGTCGCGCTCGAACTGCGCTTCCTCTTGGGCTTTGCGCTAAAGCGCGCCGACGATCCATTTTACTTGGCGCCGCCCGACGAGAACGCGGCCGACGCCTATTATGCAGCGCGCGCGGCGCGCTTCCAGAAATGGACACAAGATGTGACGCCGCTGGTGCAACGTTGCCTGGTCGCCGACGGCAGCTCAATTGAAGTCAACTTCCTTTATCAGGACTTGTTCCATGGCGCAAAAGAACGAGGCATGGCCGAGTATTTCACGCTTCAAATGATGTCTGAAATTAATCAAGCACTGCAGCAAAACCAGCTCGGCCCGGATCGGGTGACGGCCGTCGTCGCGCCCACCGACGTGCAAGGCGAGATGGTGCTGCGCTTGAACTTGTACGCGGCCGAGGGCGGCGCCCTGCTCGCCTCATCGGAAAAACCGCTTGATCTTGGGGCCGATCTGCAAGTGGAAATGGATGACATTTGCGACGCCCTCGGCACGATCGGCATCACGTCGTTGTCAGCGGCGCTGAAATTCGATGAGCACGGGATAGCGGTCGATGCGCGGCCATTTCAGGCGCAGTGAAGGGGCGAACATAGACCAGCACGGAGGGAATTGTATCCGTGCGGGCTGCGGGACGGTGCGCAGCCCCGCTCTGGCACAATTTTCCAAAAGATGAAGCAGGATCCTTAGCTGGATTGTTAAACGCAACTCACTATCCGCCCGACCCACCACCGCACCGTCGCTGGCCCAACAGTGTCGAGGCCGGCGCCTGCAAACTTTCCCACCTGCGCCTAGCGTCGGCCCCGCCCACCCGTCAGTTGCAAGACAACGTCGCCAGGCGCCGCGAAAGTTTGGCGTTGGTCGATTCACATATTCCGCTTTCATTGCTCCACGACAGATAAACTGGATTTTAGCGGCGTTAGAATCGTTCCATTGGGGCTGGCAAGAGCCGTGGTTGCGAGCCTCGATGCCGGCCAGGACATGCCGGCATCGGATGCGTTGCGAGCGAAGGGAAGCGGCATGCAAGCACAAGAGAACCATTTGGAGCAGGCTTTGCGCCAAGCGGCGAACGAACCTGGCTTCCGTTCCTATTTTTACGCGGCTCTATGGGCGGCCGATGTCTACGTCATCGGCGAATTGGAGCCTTCTGGGAAGATGGGTACGCCCGAGCGCATGACAATCGAGAACTGGAACCAAATTGACGGCATCGCCATCGTTCCGTTTTTCAGTTCACTATCGGCGCTGCAGCGCGCAATTAACGAGGAGTGCGGCTACCTGAAGCTGTCAGCGCGCAAATTGTTCGAAATTACAAGAGGCGCCGCGCTCGTGCTAAACCCGATGTCCGACTATGCCAAAGAGTTCTCGGCGGGCGAAATCGACGAGCTGCTGCTTGGCGAGCTCAACAGATTGCCCGACAAGTCAGCCGTCAAGAAAGAAGCGCAGCTGCTCTTGGGGCAGCCGCGGGCATATCCAAGTGAGCTGGTCGATGCGTTGACGGGCCTTCTGGCTACTCGCGATAACGTGGAAGCGGCCTACTTGGTGCTGATGGGGGACCCTGCGGCCGATGATGGACCTCATCTTTTGGTGGGAATCTTGGCAGGCGGAGATACCGAGCGGCTCATGTTGGACGCTGGCACAAGGGCTTCCAGCACCGCGCCAGCCGGACCAGCGGTGAAATTCACCTTGGTCGTTCCAGGCGAAGACGGGTTAAGCGAATATTTTCTAAGTAGCGTCATCCCATTTTACGAACGCAAATGGGGGGAAAGGCTGAACGGATACCTGGGAATCGGACATGCATAGGCGCAAATTCCGGCGTAGCCGACTTGCCAAGTTGCGTGGCGCAAAAGCGCCGCCAGCGGCGCGACCTGCAAGCCCCATGGTGCGAGTCGACGCGGACGCGCCCACCGCCAGTGTCGCACTGGCGCCGAAAATTCGAGAGTAAAATTTGCCGATGAAAACCAAAAATAGAGACACAATGGCGGAGCCTAGAACGATAGACAACTTGCTTGCGCGCTACCGTGAGAACCACCTTAACCCGGCCAACGAAGTCATCCACATCGTTTGCGTGCCTGTCATCGTGTTCACCCTGCTCGGCTTGGTATGGTCAATTCATCCGCTGGCCGCCGTGGCATTGAGCATGGCTACGCTACGCTATTACTTCAAGCTGTCCAAGCCGTTTGCGTTCGGCATGCTGCTGATGCTAGCCGCCATGCTCGCCTTGCTGTTGGCACTCCCCCCCGCCACCGTCTTGCCGCTGTCCTTGGCGATTTTTTTGCTGGCTTGGATTGGGCAGTTTGTCGGCCACAAAATCGAAGGAAAACAGCCATCCTTCTTCGATGACCTTCGTTTTTTGTTGATCGGCCCCCTGTTCGTGCTCAGCTTTTTGTACCGGCGCTTGCACATGACCTATTAAACATTCCCGCTTTCCTGGCGGCGGCCTGGGCGCTGCAGCAACCCTGGCAGTTTCAACGGTATCGGTTCACGCGGGCTGTTGTGAGGCATGGTTCGGGAGCCTCGTCAAAGACGTGCGCGAGGAAAGCCAAAGCGCGCATGCTAGCTTTGGCGCGGCTGCGCCGTGCCGATCGGGCCACAACGGGCAAACAACGCGGACGCCTCTCGTGGGCACGTCAGGTGGCGTCTCACGGCTTATTTTCGACTCGCCACCAGGGTTCCATGCAAACCCACACATTTCCCGTTCACGGCAGCAGCGTCACAGTCGGTCCACAGGTTGCACAACCGAGCGCAGACGAAGCCAATAAAATTTGTGGTGGCTACCAACATCTCCCCCTCCTTTCCGATGACGCCGGCCAAGCCAGCAGAACAGCAGATCAGTTTGGCATGGATGGCCGGAGGGCACTTTGCGCGAGCTCAAACTGTCAACGCTCTCATCTTTTGCCGGTGGGCGACATCGGGGGCCAGTCTGCCGAGCACGGTTGAGATGGCCCAAATCAGCTGATGCCACGGAGCTGGCCAAGGTGGCTTAATAAACTTGCAACGCCGTGCCGATCTGGGTCCCGACACTCACGGCGATGCGCGCCGGCGGCGCGCGCCAAAACGCTCGATCAGTTCGAACAGGCCCTGTGTCAGCAGCGCCAGCACGGCGGCCGGTATCGCGCCGGCCAGCAGCATGTCGTTGTCGTTTAACGCCAACCCTATCGTGATGCGCTCACCATAGCCGCCAGCGCCGATAAACGCGGCAATGGTGGCGGTGCCCACGCTCATCACCGCCGCCGTTTTTATGCCGGCTAGAATGATCGGCAGGGCCAGCGGCAAATCAATATACAACAGGCGGTCGCGCCGCCCCAGTCCCAGAGCCAGGGCCGCCATACGCAAACCCTGCGGCACTTGCATGATGCCGGCGCAAGTGTTGCGCACGATCGGCAACAGCGCATACACGAACAAGGCGATCAGCGCCGGGACCGTTCCGATCATGCCCAATAGCGGGATCAACATCGCCAGCAATGCCAGCGACGGCACCGTCTGCAACACGCCGACCAGCGCTAGCACCGGTTGCCGCCAGCGCCGTGAAAACGCGGCGAATAGGCCAAGCGGAATGCCGATGAGGCAAGCCAGAGCAACTGCGCACAGGACGAGCGTGACGTGCTGGCGCGTCAGCTGCCACAAATTGTCATCGAATATTTTCGCCATGAGTCCGCCGCGCCGGGCGTCCGCTTTTGCCACCGCAGCGACAGGCGAGTGCAACGCCAGCCAGTTCTTTGCCACGTTGGCAAAGCTTTCACCTTCGATTTCGGCGGCCGCATTCATTTCGATCATGTCGGCCGCGCTGATACGCCCTTCCAGACTTTGCAGCGCGCGCCATGCCGCCGGAAAACGCTGAACCAAATCGAGTCGGTACAGCAGGAGCGCATCGTAGCGCGGGAAATAAGCGCGATCGTCGTCCAGCACGCGCAAGCCCAGTTGCCTGATCTTGGCATCGGTTGCATAGATGTCGATGACGTCGACCTGGCGCTGGGTCAGCGCGGTGTAGGCGATGCCGTGATCGAGGCCACGCGGGCGCTGCGGCAGCTGGTAACGCTGCGCCAAACCGGGCCAGCCGTCGGCGCGCCCGATGAATTCGTGCGACAGCCCGAATCTGAGTTCGGTATGTGCGGCCAGTTCACTCAGGCGGCGAATGCCGTCGGGGCCGCCGCGCATGGCCAGCGCATAGGAATTATTAAAGCCAAGTGGGACGGCGATCCCCAAACCGAGCGGCGCTAAGTCGCGCCGGATCGCCGCCAGCGTTGCCGGTTTGCTGTATTTCAAAATTTCGCGCTCGACCGTGCCCAGGTACTCGGCATACACATCAATGTTTCCGGACTGCAAGGCAGCGAGGACGATGGCGCTATTGCCCAGCCCTTGGCGATGCACCGTCTTCACGAAAGGGGCGGCGGTCTGCCTTAGCACCTCGCCCAAAATGTACGATTCGGTAAAGCGTTTCGAGCCAACGTACAGCGTACCGGCATCGGCCGCGGCCGCGCAATTGACGCCTACGGCGAGAGCGAAGCAGGCAAGAATCTGCCCGGCAGCTAGTGTGGTGCGCACGCACTCTCCCATGTTGTATGGTTAAGTGGACAAGCTTACCACCGGATCGCGCCAGACACCGCCATTGACGACGCCGCGACACGGATTAAAGCCGATGGCGTAAGACAGGTCGGCCGGGCGCGCGATGTCCCACAAGGCGAAGTCGGCGCGTTTGCCCACGGCGAGGCTGCCGGCATCGCCTTGCAGGCCCAGCGCCGCAGCCGCGTTCACGGTGCAAGCTGCCAGCGCCTCCTGCGGCGTCAGGCGCCACAAGGTGCAGGCCATATTCATCGCCAGAAGCAGCGACGTCATGGGCGACGTGCCGGGATTGCAGTCGGTCGCCACTGCCATTGGCACGCCCGCGCTGCGCAATGCGGCCACCGGCGGCGGCTGCGTCTCGCGCAAAAAATAATAGGCTCCTGGCAGCAGCACGGCCACTGTGCCGTGCTGCGCCATCGCAGCGATGCCGGCCGCCGACAAATGCTCGAGATGGTCGGCCGAGAGGCCGTCGTAGCGCGCCACTAGGGCGCCGCCGCCTTGGTCCGACAATTGTTCGGCGTGCAGTTTTACCGGCAGGCCATGCCGCCCGGCGGCGCGCAGCACGCGCTCCGTTTGCGTGCTGGAAAAGCCGATGCGCTCGCAAAATGCATCGACTGCGTCGACCAAGCCTGACGCCACCAGCGCCGGCAACATCTGCCCGCAAATCATATCGATGTAGGCGTCGGCGCGGCCAAGATATTCGGGCGGCAGCGCATGCGCGCCAAGAAAGGTGGTCTTCACGGCGACCGGCAGCACTTGGCCGACGCGGCGCGCAACGCGCAGCATTTTCGCTTCCGCATCGAGCGCCAAGCCGTAGCCAGACTTGATCTCCAGGGTCGTCACACCCTCGGCCAGCAGGCTCGCCACGCGTGGCAGGCTTTGGCGCAGCAATTCTTCTTCGCTGGCGGCGCGCGTCGCGCGCACGGTGGCCCATATGCCGCCGCCAGCGTTAGCGATGTCCTCGTAAGTGGCGCCGTTTAGACGCGCCTCAAACTCGTCGCTGCGATTGCCGCCATGGACGATATGCGTGTGACAGTCGATCAGCCCCGGCGTCAGCCAGCAGCCGTTGCCGTCGATTACCGTGGCGGCGCAGGAAGGCAGGCTGGCGCGCGTGCCGAGCCAGGCGATCCGCCCATTCTTGACGGCAATGGCAGCGTCGCGTATCTCGCCGTAGCCGCCCGCCATCGTTGCCAGATGAACGTTGGTAAAGAGGACGTCCCAAGTATCCATGATCGTAATCCTTAATCAGTGCTGAGCTCGACCGTGAAAAGCGGCGCCGCAGTAGCCATCGAGCGTCCACCGGTGCCATTGCTTGGGGGCAATGGCAGGTAACTGCTTGCTCGCCGCGCCCCTGATTAAACGGGCGGGCCAGCGCAGCGCAACGCGGCCAGCGTCGTTTTGAAGCGCCCGGTGATGGCCTGTTGCAACACATGCTGCTGGCCGCGCACCACCCAACGCCCGCCCACCAAGACATCTTTCACCAGATTGTCGTTGCCACAAAAAATGAAGCAGCCAAGCACATCTTCTGCGGCGCGGCCGCACAGGTTCGGATGATCATCATCGAGCACGATCAGGTCGGCGCGCTTGCCCGCAGCAAGAGCGCCGACCTGGCGCCCCGACGCTTGCGCACCGCCGGCGAGCGCGCCGTGCCAGAGGAAAGCGCCGACGTCGCGCACCTTGTCTGAGGCGGCGACGGTGCGGACTTGATGCTGAAGCCGCTGGCCGTATTCCAGCCAGCGCAATTCCTCCACGGGGCTGTGCGATACATGGCTGTCGCTGCCAATGCCAAAGCGCCCGCCGACCTGGATGAAGTCGGCTAGCGGAAACAAGCCGTCGCCCAAGTTCGCTTCCGTGCTCGGACACAGGCCGGCCACGGCGCCCGCGGCCACCACAAGATGGAGCTCCTCGCGCGTCATATGCGTTGCATGCACCAGACACCAGCGCCGGTCGAGCTCGACTTGATCGAACAGCCATTGCAGCGGGCGGCGCCCGCTCCACGCCAGGCATTGCGCTACCTCGTGCTGCTGCTCTGCGATATGAATGTGTAGCGGCCGCTGGCGCGGCAAGGTGCGCAGGACCTCCCTAATTTGCGCGACCGAAGTCGCGCGCAAGGAATGCGGCGCCAGCCCGACTTCCGTCTGTCCACCCCGCAGCGGTTCGAGCGCGTCGATCATTTTCAAGACGTCGTCGACGCCAGCTTGGAAGCGCACCTGCTGCGGTTTTAACGGGGCTTCGCCAAAACCGGAATAACTGTAGAGCACGGGCAGCATGGTGATGCCGATGCCGCTTAAACGTGCTGCCGCGAGCACCCGTTCGGCCATCTCGGCCGGTTGCGCATACAGGGCGCCGTCCGGCGCCCTGTGCAAATAATGAAATTCGCACACCGCCGTGTAACCGTAACGCAGGCATTCACTAAACAGCTGCGCGGCAACAGCCTCGAGCTGCTCCGGTTCGATGTGGCGCGCAAAACGGTACATCAGGTCGCGCCAAGTCCAGAAGGTGTCCGGGCCCGCGCCTGCCTTCTCGGCTAGGCCGCAAAACGCGCGCTGGAAACTGTGCGAATGCAAATTGATCATGCCGGGCAAAACATACTGCACCGTTTCGGCCCCATCCGGTGCTGCCGCAGCGGCCGCGACGGCGCAAAGATTTCCGCCCTCGTCCCACTCCAGCAGCACGTCCTTGGCCCAGCCCTGCGCGAGCAGGGCGTGGCGGGCGAATAGCGCATTCATGGGCCCGCCCAGGCGGCCGCTGCGCCCACCATCTGGCGCAGCAACCCTTGCACGGGCGCGGCCAAATCCGGCCGGTACGCAAAGGGCGCATCCTCGTTCATGTACAGGCACTGGCACATTTCAAGCTGGATCGCGTGCACGTTCTTGGCGGGCTGGCCAAAATGGCGCGTGATATAGCCCCCTTTGAAACGGCCGTTAACAGCCACGGTGAAATTGCTTTGCGCCAAGGCCAGATCGACCACCGCCGCCTGCAATCCGGGCGCGCAGCTGTTGCCATCGAAGCTGCCGAAGTTCAGGTCGGGCAGGCGCCCGTCAAAAAAACGCGGCACACGCGACGCGATGGAATGGGCGTCCCACAGCACGACGGTGCCGTGCATGTTCAAAAGGCGATCGAGCTCCGTGCGCAAGCGAGCGTGGTACGGCATCCAGTAGCGCCGCAAACGCTGCTGTATTTCCTTCTCCGTCGGCGCTTGTCCCGGTAAATACAGAGGCGCGCGGGCAAAGGTGTCGAGCGGGCACAGGCCCGTCGTGTCTTGGCCCGGATAAAGATTGGTGTCGCCCTGGGGGCGATTGACATCGATCACATAACGCGACCAGCGTGCCGATAAAGTGGAGGCGCCCATTTCCTCCAAAAAATCATACAAGGGCACCAGATGCCAGTCCGTGTCCGCCCGGCGCCGCGCTTCAGGCGTGAGGCGCTTGGCCATGTCGTCCGGAATGTCGGTGCCTACGTGCGGCATCGACACCAGCAAGGGAATACGGCCCGGCTTGAATTGATAATCCATCTTGCAGTCTCCATCCAAGAACAGCGCCATGCGGCCATACGCTCCCATCTGGCTAGGATTGGATGCGGGCGGCAGGCATCTTTTTCCTATGGGTACAGCGGCAAAAACAAACTCCGACAGGAGCTGTTCAATTGGCCCGTCCAGACCATGTGCCGGGCCGCCTCAATATCCGGAGCAAAAAAACGGTCGGCATCGAAGAATGGCACTTTTTGGCGCAGTAGCTGGTGCACATGCTCCAGATGGGGCGAGGTCCTTAGCGGACGGTGGAAATCGATGCCTTGGGCCGCCGCCAGCAACTCGATGCCCACAATGACCGCTGTATTTTGCGCCATGTCGTCCAGACGACGCGCCGCAAACGTCGCCATGCTGACGTGGTCCTCCTGGTTGGCCGACGTCGGCAAACTATCGACGCAAGCCGGGTGCGCCAGCGACTTGTTTTCCGAGGCCAGAGCGGCCGCCGTCACGTGCGCAATCATGAAGCCGGAATTGACGCCTGGGTCAGACACCAGAAACGGAGGCAGGCCGGACAAGCTGGCGTCGATGAGCAGGGCAATACGGCGCTCGGCCAGAGCCCCGATTTCGGCGATGACCAGCGCCAGCATGTCGGCCGCGAACGCGACCGGCTCGGCGTGGAAGTTGCCGCCCGAGATGACCTCGCCTGACTCCGGAAAAATCAAGGGATTGTCGGTGACGGCGTTCGCTTCGATCAGCAAGGTGCGGCCGACGTTGACGATCAGGTCCAGACAGGCACCCATCACCTGCGGCTGGCAACGCAGGCTGTAAGGATCCTGCACGCGCTCGTCGCCCTCCAAGTGCGAGGCGCGAATCTCGCTGTTGGCCATCAGGTGGCGGTATACCTGCGCCACAGCCATCTGGCCCGGCTGGCCGCGCACCGCGTGCACGCGGGCGTCGAACGGGGCATCGCTGCCCTTGGCTGCATCGAGCGAGAGCGAACCGGTCACCATGGCCGCTTCCAAGAGGCGCTCAGCCATGAACAAGCCGTGCAGCGCGAGCGCGCTCGAGACCTGGGTGCCATTGATCAGTGCTAGTCCTTCCTTGGCCGCGAGCACGATCGGGGCCATGCCGGCGCCCCTCAGAGCGTCGGCCGCCGGCATCAGCTGGCCACCCACGCGGGCCTGGCCCACGCCCAGCATCACCAGCGTCATATGCGCTAGCGGCGCCAAGTCGCCGGAGGCGCCAACCGACCCTTTGGCCGGGATGGCGGGCATGATGCCGGCGTTGTAGAGCGCGATCAAGGTATCGACGATCAATGGGCGCACGCCGGAAAAGCCGCGCGCCAGGCTGCCGATCTTCATCAAGAGGATCAGGCGCACCACGGCGTCCGACAGCAGAATTCCGGTGCCAACCGCGTGCGATAGAATCAAGTTGCGCTGCAGCTGGGCTAGTTTCTCGTCCGCGATGCGGGTCTTGGCCAAGATGCCAAAACCGGTATTGATACCGTAGGCGGCAGCGCCCCGGGAGACGATGGCTTGCACCGCGGCGGCGGCCGCCGCCAGCGCCGGATACGCCTGCGGCGCCAGAGTCAGCTTGGCCGCGCCGGCCCATGCCGCGCGCAGCTTGGACAAGGTCAATGCGCCCGGATGCAGCGTCCAGTCTTTGGCATCTTGATTCATGGTCGCGCCTTCTCTTTACTTGATCATTGGCAGATTCAGGCCATTGCGCTTGGCACACGCGACTGCTGTTGCATAGCCTGCATCGGCGTGGCGCATCACGCCCGATCCGCTGTCGTTGACCAGCACGCGCGCCAGGCGCGCGGCCGCGGCGGCGCTGCCGTCGGCCACGATGACCATGCCGGCATGCTGAGAATAACCCATCCCGACGCCGCCGCCATGATGCAGAGAGACCCAGGTCGCGCCGCCGGCCGTGTTTAGAAGCGCGTTCAGGAGCGGCCAGTCGGAGACCGCGTCGGTGCCGTCTTGCATGGCCTCGGTTTCGCGGTTCGGGCTGGCAACCGAGCCCGCATCCAGATGGTCGCGTCCGATCACGATCGGTGCCTTCAATTCGCCGCTGCGCACCATCTCGTTGAATGCGAGGCCGGCGATGTGGCGTTCACCCAGGCCGAGCCAGCAAATCCGCGCCGGCAGGCCTTGGAAAGCGATGCGCCCACGCGCCATGTCGAGCCAGCGGTGCACCTGCTTATTGTCGGGAAACAGCTGCTTGATTTTGGCGTCGGTGCGGTAGATGTCTTCCGGCTCGCCCGACAGCGCAACCCAGCGGAACGGGCCCCGCCCTTGGCAAAACTGGGGGCGGATGTAAGCGGTCACGAAGCCGGGAAAAGCAAATGCCGTAGGGACGCCCTGATCGAACGCGACTTGGCGGATGTTGTTCCCGTAGTCGATCGTCGGTATGCCCATCGCGTGAAATTCCAGCATCGCTTGCACGTGGGCGGCGCAGGACTCGGCGGCCGCTGCCTTCAAACGCGCATGCTGCTCCGGCATCTGCTGCGCCGCCTTCCACTCCATCACGCTCCAGCCGCGCGGGAGGTAACCGTTGATTAAATCGTGGGCCGACGTCTGGTCGGTCACGAGATCGGGCGCGATGCCGCCTGCCTTGGCGCGCCTAACTAGCTCCGGCAACACTTCGGCAGCGTTGCCCAGCAAGCCGATCGAGATCGCTTCCTTGCGCCCGGTGTGATAGGCAACGAGCGCCAGCGCCTGCTCGATGTCGGCGGCTTCTTTGTCGAGGTAGCGGGTACGCAAACGAAAGTCGATGCTGCTTTGCTGGCATTCGACGGTCAGCGACACGGCGCCGGCCATGCTCGCGGCCAGCGGTTGCGCGCCGCCCATGCCGCCCAAGCCCGCCGTCAGGATCCAGCGCCCGCCCCAATCGCCGCCGAAATGCTGGCGCCCGGCTTCCGCAAACGTTTCATAAGTACCCTGCACGATGCCTTGGGTGCCAATGTAAATCCAGCTGCCGGCCGTCATTTGACCGTACATGAATAAGCCCTGGCGGTCGAGATCATGGAAGTGTTCCCAAGTGGCCCACTTCGGCACGAGGTTCGAATTGGCGATCAGCACGCGGGGTGCGTCCGGGTGGGTCTGGAACACGCCGACCGGCTTGCCGGACTGGATCAGCAAGGTTTGGTCGTCCTCCAGTTCGCGTAGCGATGCCAGGATCTGGTCGAAGCAAGCCCAGTTGCGCGCGGCGCGCCCGATGCCACCGTAGACCACCAGGCGCTTAGGATCCTCCGCCACTTCCGGATCCAGATTGTTTTGCAACATGCGGTAGGCCGCCTCGGTCAGCCAGCTCTTGCACACGAGGGCGGAGCCGCGCCGGGCCCGAACTTCACGGCTGGCGTCAAAACGGGGATCGTGATCCTGGCGGTTCGACTCGGTTTTCATGGCAACTCCTGGGATGCTGGAATGGGTAGCGCTTGGCGACCTGCGGCACATGCTTTGAAGTCTAGGTTGTCTATACAACCAAGTCAATTGATTTCTGCTTCCCTCTTGCACATCCGGAACGCTTCCTGCGCCGACCTGCTGTGACAGCATCGCATATCAGGGACACTGTCTTGGACGGCCGGGGCATGCGCCTACGCAACGATGTCCTGATGGGAAGGTCGGCATCAGGGCAACGCCATCTCACTGTGCTTCATGGCGACTCGAACCGAAGTCAGCTCGAAGCGCGGCATCGGCCCGTTGCAACCGGCGCCATGACGGTCATCCTCCTTTGACCAGAGGCTGCGCCTCGCGCTCAAGCAAGGTCTGTTTGCGCTCAACGCCCCAGCGATAGCCAGAAATGGAGCCGTCGTTGCGCACCACCCGGTGGCAGGGAATGGCAACGGCTAGCGCATTGGCCGCGCATGCCCCCGCCACGGCGCGCGCACCCTTCGGTACGCCAACCCGATTTGCGAGCTCGGCGTAGCTGACGGTGCTGCCGGCAGGTATCTCGCGCAGAGCCTGCCAGACGCGCTGCTGAAATGCCGTGCCGCGCACGTCGAGCGGCAGATCGAGTCCGACCTGCGGCGCCTCCACCATCCCGACCACCCGCGCCACGACTTGTTCAAAGGACGCCTCGGCGCCCAGCAGTTCCGCTTTTGGAAAGCGGTCTTGCAAGTCGCGCGCCAGAACGTCGGGATCGTCGCCCATCAAGATGGCGCAGATTCCCTTGTCGGTGGCCGCCACCAGGATCGCGCCCAGCGAACAGGCGCCGATGGCGAAACGGATCGAGGTCCCGCTGCCGCCGGCGCGGAAGGCGGTCGGCGTCATGCCCAGCACGGCCGGCGAAATGGCGTAAAAACGGCCGCTCGAGTTGAAGCCGGCCGCATAGATGGCGTCGGTGACGCTCGTCTCCCGGACGAGGCCGGCCTGGACGCGCTTAGTGCGCTGGGCCGCTGCGTACGCCTTGGGCGTGATGCCCGTTTGCGCCTTGAAAACCCGATGAAAATAGAAGCGACTCAGGCCGCTGGCGTCGGCCAGCGAGTTCAGGTCCGGCTCCGACTCGCTGCTGTCGATCAAACGGCAGGCCTCGGCCACCACAGCGGCGTGGCGCTGGGCCAGCGTCGGCTGATCCGGCTTGCAGCGCTGGCATGGACGGAAACCAGCCGCCTCGGCCTCGGCACAGCTGGCGTGGAAGCGAACATTGGCGCGCAGCGCCAAGCGCGCCGCGCAAGATGGCCGGCAATACACGCCGCTGCTGCGCACGGAATAATAGAAGTGTCCGTCAGCGCGGCTGTCGCGCCGCACAAGCGCAGCCCAGCGCTGCTCATCAGTGAAATATGCAAAATTAACCATGGCGTAGTCCTGTAAAAGTGCGGCGAACGTCTCCATCATACCGAGCATCGGCGCGCACAACACCTTGTCTCTTGCTTTCGAATTCGCGCCGTGCGCGCAGTGGTAAAATCCGCGCATGGACCCTACCGAGAGCGTTTTGGACAATCAGCCTTCGCGCGCAAACATCCCCCTCTTTCAGCGCATCAAAGACCACCTGCTGGCCGAAATTTCTGCCGGGCACTGGAAGGAGGGCGACGTGATCCCCTCCGAACAGGCCCTGGTGACGCAGTTCGGCGTCTCCCGCATGACCGTCAACCGCGCCGTGCGCGAGTTAACGGCGGAACTGATCCTGACCCGGCGTCAAGGCTCTGGCACCTTCGTCGCCGAGCAAAAATATCAGGCCACTCTGCTCGAAATCAAGAACATCGCCGATGAAGTGCGCGCGCGTGGCCACCGCCACCGCAGCAGTTTGCGCCTGCTCGAGCGCGGCAAGGCGTCCGACCTCATGGCCAAGCAATTTGCCCTTGGCCTGGAGCAGGCGCTGTTTCATTCGCTCATCGTTCATTTCGAAAACGAGGTACCGATCCAAGTCGAAGACCGCTGGGTCAACCCAGCCTGCGCGCCGGCCTACATGGAACAGGATTTTTCGACCATCACCCCTAATGAATACCTGATGGCCGCCGCGCCGCTGCAGGGCGCCACTTACAGCATCGAAGCGCTAGTCGCCCCGCGCGTCATCGCCGCCATGTTGGCCATCGACACCAAACAGCCGTGCCTCGTACTGCGGCGCCAGACCAGATCTGGCGGCCGGGTCGCCTCGATCGCGACCATGTGGCACCCTGGCCATCGGTACCAGTTAGGGGGCAGCTTTTAATAGCCTTTACGTTGCGAAAAGTCAGGCTTGACAGGTGAACTTTCCATGAAGATTTTGTTGCGGCAGCCATTGCCGTTCGGCGACAGCGCGCCACCGTGCAGGCATGGCGATGGCGCCAAGATGAGCGAGCCGTAATTGTTGCAGAGCAGGCAAATCGCATATTTTGTACAATCAATCGCCACATTTTTGAAAAATGGGTTATTATTTCAGCTATCCCCCGCCTGTCGCCCTCTTGCTGCACCTTCCAAGAACATTGAATTTGTGCATATTGTTTCTAATTGATGCTCATAATCCGGCAGCGTTGATAGCGAAAAATGGCATAATCTCCAGGCGTTACCCGATCCCACACACCTCAATTGAGGAAAATATGAGCGAAAACATTAAACACATAAGCGATGCGTCTTTTGAAGCGGACGTGCTGAAATCGGACCGTCCGGTTCTGGTCGATTTCTGGGCCGAATGGTGCGGTCCGTGCAAGGCGATCGCTCCTATCTTGGAAGAAGTGGCCAAGGAATATGACGGCAAGATCCTTATTGCCAAGCTCGATGTTGATGCTAATCAGACCATCCCTGGCAAATTCGGCATCCGCGGCATCCCGACTCTGATCCTGTTCAAGAACGGTGTCGCCGCAGCACAAAAAGTGGGCGCCATGGCCAAAGGCCAGCTAACCTCCTTCATCGACAGCAACATTTAAACTCCCTGAGCGGCGCCGCGGCCGCCGCGCCGCCCGCTCGGCCGGGAACAGGACTGGTCCTTTTCCCTTTTTTGATCAACACCACGCAACTCCCTCCCCTACCTTTATTTCCCGTCACGGGACACTCTATACATTATGCATTTATCTGAATTGAAAGCTTTACACGTCTCGGCCCTCTTGGAGATGGCGATTGGTCTTGACATCGACAACGCGGCCCGCCTGCGCAAGCAAGAACTGATGTTTGCGATCCTGAAAAAACGGGCGAAGTCCGGTGAACAAATTTTCGGCGACGGTGCCCTCGAAGTGCTGCCCGACGGCTTCGGTTTCTTGCGCTCGCCCGACGCCAGCTACATGGCGTCGACCGACGACATTTACATTTCGCCGTCGCAAATTCGCCGTTTCAACCTGCACACGGGCGACTCGATCGAAGGCGAAGTGCGCACGCCGAAAGACGGCGAGCGTTATTTCGCTCTCGTCAAAGTCGATAAGGTCAACGGCGAATCGCCGGAAGCATCGAAACACCGAATTCTGTTTGAGAATCTAACTCCGCTGCATCCGAACGAGCCCTTGCGCCTGGAACGGGAAATGAACGGTCAGGAAAACATCACTGGCCGCATCATCGATTTGATTGCACCGATCGGCAAGGGCCAGCGCGGCCTGCTGGTAGCGTCGCCGAAGTCCGGCAAGTCCGTGATCTTGCAGCACATCGCCCACGCCATCACGGCCAATCATCCCGATATCACGCTGATCGTGCTGTTGATAGACGAACGGCCAGAAGAAGTAACCGAGATGCAGCGTTCAGTGCGCGGCGAAGTGGTCGCGTCAACCTTCGACGAGCCGGCCACGCGCCATGTTCAGGTGGCCGAAATGGTGCTTGAAAAAGCCAAGCGTCTGGTCGAAATGAAAAAGGATGTGGTCATCTTGCTCGACTCGATCACCCGCCTGGCGCGCGCCTACAACACGGTGATCCCGGCCTCGGGCAAGGTCTTGACCGGTGGCGTCGACGCCAATGCCTTGCAGCGTCCGAAACGCTTCTTCGGCGCGGCCCGCAATATTGAGGAAGGCGGCTCCTTGACCATCATCGCGACCGCGCTCATTGAAACTGGCAGCCGCATGGATGATGTGATTTTCGAGGAATTTAAGGGTACCGGCAACATGGAAGTGCACCTTGAGCGGCGCTTGGCCGAGAAGCGCGTCTATCCGGCGATCAATTTAAACAAGTCAGGCACTCGCCGCGAAGAGCTCTTGATCAAACCGGATCAGTTGCAAAAAATCTGGATCCTGCGCAAACTCCTGTACTCGATGGACGAGATCGAGGCGATGGAGTTCATCCTCGACAAGATGAAGGCAACCAAGAACAACGCCGAATTCTTCGACATGATGCGGCGCGGCGGCTAAGTTCCTGCGTCAGAGCCCGGCTAAGGGCGATCCAATAACGCCTTGCGTTTGAACGGCTTTCCTGTTGCAACTGATGGCGCCGTGCGGCTCCTCCGCGCGGTCCCTATTTCGCGCTTCAGGCTATGCCTGTCAGATTCCAGAGCGCCCCTGCAAAGGGGGGATAGCGTAGCGGACAAGACGGGCATTTGCGCCAGCCCGGCAAGCCCTGTATAATCCGGGGTTGCATTATTTCAACCCTGGCAAGTGATCGGCAATCGGGTCAAGAAGTGTGACGACCGACGAAGTGCAGTTTGGCTACCAACCTAAAAGAGATTCACATGAAAACCGATATCCATCCAGAATACCGCGAAGTCGTGTTCCACGACCTGTCGTGCGATTTCAAATTCGTCACCCGCTCGACCATCCAAACCCGTGAAAAAATCACGCACGAGGGTAAAGAATACCCGCTTGTGAAGATCGAGGTGTCTGCTGAATCGCACCCGTTTTTTACCGGCAAGCACAAAATCGTCGACACCGCCGGTCGCGTCGAGAAATTCCGCCAGAAGTTCGGCAAAGTTGGTTCTAAGACACAAATGGCAGGAGAGTAGTTTGCCCTGTTGTACAAAAAAAAAGGCAGCTCCGGCTGCCTTTTTTCGTTGATACCCCCACGACCACTATGTTTGCGCCGCCTTTATCGATGAAGCCAGTCCGCTTGCCCGCCGCCGCCACCCTTGCGTTACCACGCTGGGCCTTGTTCGCATTAGGCGCCCTTTACATCCTGCCTGGGCTGATCGGGCGTGAACCCTGGAAGAACGACGACGCCGCCAGTTTCGGCATCATCTGGACCATGGCCCATGGCGGCTTGAACGACTGGCTGTGGCCTAACATCGCTGGCCTGCAGATGCCGGAAGAAGGCCCCTTGGCATTCTGGCTCGGCGCACTTTGCGTCAAGCTGTTTGGCTGGCTGCTAGGCGACGTTCTGGCCACGCGCGTGTCCACCGTCGCCGTCTTCTTACTGGGCGCTCTGTCCGTCTGGTACAGCGCGTTTAATCTGGGCCGGCGCAAAGATGCCCAGCCGCTGCGGCTGGCCTTCGGAGGCCAGCCTGAACCGGACGACTTCGGGCGCACACTGGCCGACGCCGCGCTCTTAATCTACCTTGGTTGCCTCGGCCTTTTGCTGCATAGCCATGAAACAACCTCCGAATCGCTGCTCGTCTCGCTGCTAGCTCTGCTCACTTACCGCGCAGTGCGTTACATGGAGCTGCCGTCGCTGCGCAATGCCGGCCTGATCGGCCTGGCGCTCGGTCTGCTCACCCTAACGCGGGGCTGGGTGACGCCCGCATTCCTGACTCTGGCGTTATTGATATGCGCACAATTTCTAGGCCTTGCGCTAGGGCGCACCCTGCGCGATTTGGCTGCTGCCGCTTTGCTAAGCGCACTCATCACATCGTTTTGGGTTCTGCCGGCGCACCTGCTGCTCGCGCCAGACAACACGCCTATACGGGGCTGGATGGCTTGGAACCAGGCTCAGCTTGGCCTGCCCACTGTCACGTCGCTCAAGTTCATATTCCGTGTCAGCCTGTGGTTTTGCTGGCCGGCGTGGCCATTTGCCGGCTGGGCCGTATACGCTTGGCGCCGCCAGCATCACATGCTGCACATCGTGGTGCCGCTCACCTTCGTCACTATGCTGGCCCTGCTAGCCTTGTTCAATCCGGCGCCCGAGCAGGGCCAGCTACTGCCCCTGCTGCCGCCGCTGGCGATCATGGCGGCCTTCGGCCTGTTGACCATGAAGCGTGGCGCCATCAACGCCATCGACTGGTTTTCAGTGATGGCGTTGACCACCTGCGCCGGCCTGATCTGGCTATTCTGGTTTGCCGAACTGAGTGGCTGGCCGGCGAAACTGGCCAGAAACGCGCTGAAACTGGTGCCCGGCTACGCGCCGAAGTTGAATCTGGCCGCCTTCATGGTCGCCGCTTGCGCCAGCGCCGGCTGGATCGCTTTAGTCCACTGGCGCGTCTCGCGCCAGCCGGCCGTGTTATGGCGCGCCGTCGTGCTCTCGTCTGGCGGTCTGATCCTGATCTGGGTCTTACTGATGACCTTGTTCCTGCCTGAGCTGAACTACAGCAAGAGCTATGCCAGCGTGGCGCAGCAAATCGCGCAGAAACTGCCTGCAAACGTGCGCTGCATCATGAGCAACGTCGGCCCGGCGCAACGGGCCTCGTTTGCTTACTTTGGCCATCTGCCGTTCGCCGCCGTCGACAGCGGGCAATGCGACACGTTGCTGCTACAAGACAGGGCCAAGCTCAGGGACGACGCGAATTTGCAGCGCCACTACGGCAATAGTGAGTGGGAACTGCTTTGGGAAGGACGCCGCCCATCCGACCGCGACGAGCGATTCCGCCTGTACCGCCGAATCGATTGACGCTAGCACTGCACCAGTACCGTTTTGCCTGGGATCCGCATCAAGCCATATGTTGTCGGCAAACCGATCATCGGCGCTGGAAAAATAGGCTGCGAAGATGCCCTATCTTCAAGTATGTTCGTTGCCGCACGGAATAAGGATGCTTGAAAGCATATTATGGTGTCATGTCGCGAAACAGAATTAAATGTTTAACAATAACAAGGAACAAAATCATGAAAAGCTCACGCTTCATTCTATCAGTCACTAGTACGCTCGTCTTCGCCGCTCTAGGACTTGCTGCTACGCAGGCCCAAGCCGGCGGAATTTTTATCCAACCTGAGATTGTTATCGGCGTGCCCGGCGTGGTCGTTGCGCAACCCGTCGTAGAATATGCCCCCAATCCGTTTGATGTGTATATCACCAATGTCGGACCGGCCGACGTCGTGTATCTTCACGGTGATACATTTATCTGGGGCATTGACGGCAATGGTCGCCGCTATCAACGCTTCTATGCCCACGGGGACCGTCGTGCTGACGTATTTCGCCGTAGGGACGAATTGCACCGCGTGATGGCCCGCAATGGGGGGCACCTGCCGAATCATGAAATGGCACGCCATGAGGGCGAAAATGGACGCGATCAACACCATGAGCAAGACCGGCGCGACGATCATCATGAACAAGACCGGCGTGATGACCATCACGAAAATCATGACGCGGATCACGGTGATCGGCGCTAATCGTTTCGCATTTTCCTAAATTGGCCCGGCTGTGCCCTCCGGCGCTCTTGCCTCAGTGCGCGGCGGCGGGCTAGTCCTGCTGATCGCCTCGAGCGGCATCGCGCATCACTTTTGGGCGACGCCGATCAAGTGCATAGTCCGTGATTCGCGGCCAAGCGCGCCGTCGGCGCGCAGACTGCCTTTTTACGCCTCACGGTAACACAGCGTTGCTGCCCGCCCATCACTTAGCGCCAGGAAAACTCCTCGGCCATCAGTTTGCGCTTGTCGCCGACAGGTATACCGCTTGCTCTGTCAAATGACTGTGGCTGCCAGTACCGGCCCGTTGCCTCGTTCTCTGCCCCTGAAAAACGGCAACACCCGCATTTCGGCACCGAGTCGGCGCCTTGACGGAGTTTAAGACAACAAAAAACCCACTACACATTATTAATGTGTGCGGGTTTTAATGTCAAATGAGACGGTATTGTGCAATCAATTGGTGCCGGGAGCCGGAATCGAACCGGCACGCTGTTACCAGCGCGGGATTTTGAGTCCCGTGCGTCTACCTATTCCGCCATCCCGGCAACGCAGCCGCATTATCACTGATTTGTCACGTTCCGGCAACCTTTTTGGTCAAATTGTTCATTCTCGCTGGGCGCGCCCACAGCGAACTGGGACTATTCGCAAAATGATTTGCGCGCCACATCGATCAACTTGCAGGGCTCAGAATGGATGACAAGCGCTGCCGCTCCCGCGACTTGCTCACCCTCGCGCGGGATGCGCGTCACTACGCGGCCCTGGCCGAGGTCGGGGGCGCCTCGCATTCTAAAATTCTTCCCATTCGGTGCTTACGGGAAGCGCCGGCGCCAAGGCAGCTGCCGAGGCGCGCGGCGCATTCGCTGGTGTAGCGGGAGACGGGCGTGTTGAGGTGAGGCTGGCCGCAGGTGCCCGACGCGTCGCGCTGCGCGTGGCCAGCGTCCTCGTGCTGCTGACGTCGAGTTTGAATGCACTAACGACCTGCGCCAGATTGCCGGCCTGATCTTGCAAGGACTCGGCCGCCGCGGCCGCCTCTTCCACCAAAGCGGCGTTTTGCTGGGTGACTTGATCCATCTGCGCGATGGCCTCGTTGATCTGTTCGATGCCCGTGCTCTGCTCGGCGCTGGCCGCCGTGATCTCGCCCATGATGTCGGTCACTCTTTTCACGCTGCCTTCGATCTCGCCCATTGTGGCGCCCGCTTGATCGACCAGCTTGGCGCCGGCATCGACATTTTCCACGGAGTCGCCGATCAAGGCCTTGATTTCTTTCGCGGCCGCCGCCGAGCGCTGCGCTAAGCTGCGCACTTCGCTGGCGACGACGGCGAAACCGCGCCCCTCCTCGCCGGCGCGGGCCGCTTCCACGGCCGCATTCAACGCCAAAATATTGGTCTGGAATGCGATGCCGTCGATGACGCCGATGATGTCGACGATTTTTTTCGACGAGGCGTTGATCAAGGCCATCGTATCGACCACTTGCGATATTACGGCGCCCCCTTTTTTCGCGACTTCGGAGGCGGACATGGCCAGCTGGTTGGCTTGGCGCGCATTGTCCGCATTTTGTTTCACGGTACTGGTTAATTGCTCCATCGACGACGCCGTCTCTTCCAGCGAACTAGCTTGCTGCTCCGTGCGCGAGGACAGATCAAGATTGCCGGCCGCGATCTGGGCGGAGGCGGTGGCGATGCTATCGGCGCCACCGCGCACGTCGCCGACAATCCGGAGCAAACTACCATTCATGTCCCTCAGCGCCGCCATCAGCTGGCCCGTTTCATCCTCCGATCCGGCGCAAATTTCGCCGCTTAAGTCGCCGTTGGCGACACGGCGGGCCACCCCTACCGCGGCCAGTAGCGGGCCCGTGATGCCGCTCGTTAGCAGCCAGGCGCAGGCCGCCCCAAGAACCAGCATGATGCCAGCTAGGACCAGCAGCAGATTACGACTGACCGCGGCGGTCGCGTCAATGGCGCGCGCGGTGGCGTCGATGTTTGTGCGCTGCAGATGCAGCAGCTCTTGCATCAGCGCCTGGTATTTCGCGGCGCCAGGCACGAATACCTGCGCGAACTCCTGATTGGCCTCTTCCATGGATCCGGCCGCCTTCAGTTTGGCCAACAGATTGCGCGACGCCACGTACACCTTGCGCTGCTCGCCTATCTCTTTAAACAAGGCCGTTTCCCCTTCACCGGAGATCAGCACCTCGACTTTTTTCTGCATGTCGCTAGCAGCTGCGGTCGATGCTTTCGATTCTTCCGCAAAAAACGCCCCGAGCGACATATCGCTGCTGCGAACGATCGCGGTGGTGCGGCGGATCGCGCTGTCGATCTTGCTATACCAGTCATCGATCATGCGCTCCTTGGCCAGCGGAATTTCCATCATTGCGCGCGTGGCATTCGCCACTTCCTGCAAGCGCCAGACGCTAACGCTGGTGATGAGCATGGAAAAAAATAGCATCACAGCGAAACCTGCTCCTACGCGAGTGCCGATCTTTAGGTTTCCGAATTTCATTTTGCTCTCTGTAAAGATAATGAATGTGCCCGCTCTGGGCGTGGCGTCATGGCCAGAATTTTCAGTCGGTGACGGCCAACGCAAGCCGTACCCTTGAGCCCGACGTGTGACTCGATTGGAAGGAGTAAAAACAGAGGGTGGTGGAGGCGGGAAATGATGAAAAATAGAAATCGGGTGAACTCCCCCCTAGCCCCGTCGTTGCGTCACACAATGCCGAAAGTTAAAACATGTCCTGCCGGTCGTTGCAGACCGTTGCCAAAGTGAGAGTCCACCTGTCATCCTAGGGCCAGCATGCGCTCTGCATTTGACATATGTCAAACGCAGAGCGCAAAACGATAGTCGGCAACAGCGGGTGCGCCCATTGCAGCGCACCCATGCCCGGCTGGCACTGCTGGGCATGGCGCTCTGGAACCTTGCTCTAAACCTTGCGCTGCGCCACCGCATCAACCACGCACAGCGCGGTCATGTTGACGATGCGGCGCACGGTCGCCGACGGTGTCAAGATATGCACGGGTTTAGCGCACCCGAGCAAGATGGGCCCGACCGCGATGCCGTTTCCGGCCGCCGTTTTCAGCAGATTGTAGGCAATGTTGGCGGCATCGATATTGGGCATGACGAGCAGATTGGCGTCGCTCTTTAAGGTCGAGCTCTGCATCATCTGCGCCCGCAACTTCGAGTCGAGCGCGATGTCGCCGTGCATTTCGCCATCGACTTCCAGTTCCGGCGCTTTTTCCCGAATGAGGGCCAGAGCCGCGCGCATTTTCTTGGCCGACTCGCTATTCGATGAGCCGAAGTTCGAGTGCGACAGCAGGGCCGCGCGCGGGCTGAGGCCGAAGCGGCGCATCTCCTCGGCCGCCATGATGGTGATGTCGGCCAGCTCTTCCGCACTCGGGTTCTCGTTGACGTGGGTATCGACGATCACCATCTGACATTCCGGCAGAATCAACACGTTCATGGCGGCGTAGACATTCGCTCCGGCGCGCTTGCCCAGAACCAGATCGATATAGTGCAAATGCAGCTGGGTCGTGCCAAACGTGCCGCAAATCAAGCCGTCGGCATCGCCCTTATACAGCATCATGGCCCCGATCAAGCTGTGGCGGCGGCGCATCTCCAGTTTGGCGTAGCCCTGGGTTACGCCCTTGCGCGCCGTCATCTCGTAATACGTGCGCCAGTAGTCGCGGTAACGGTCATCGGAATCGGGGTTGATGACGTCAAAATCGACCCCTTGTTCCAAGCGCAGGCCAAATTTCTCGATGCGGGCCTCGAGCACGGCCGGGCGCCCGACCAAGATGGGGCGCGCCAGCCCTTCATCGGCCACCACCTGCACGGCGCGCAAGACGCGCTCTTCCTCGCCCTCGGCGAAGACGATACGCTTGAGCTCGGCCTTGGCCGCCTTGGCAAGCTGGAACAACGGCTTCATGAAGGTGCCGCTGCGGTAGACGAATTGCTGCAAGCTGTCCGCATACGCTTGCAGATCTTTGATCGGCTGGGTCGCGACGCCCGACTCGAAGGCGGCCTTGGCGACGGCGGGCGCGATCTTGATCAAGAGGCGCGGGTCGAACGGCATGGGAATTAGGTATTCCGGGCCAAACGACATGTTTTTGATGCCGTAGGTGGTGGCCACGATGTCGGACTGCTCGGCATGGGCCAGGTCGGCAATCGCATGCACCACGGCGATTTCCATTTCGCGCGTAATGGTGGTGGCGCCGCAATCGAGCGCGCCGCGGAAAATGTAAGGAAAGCACAGCACATTGTTGACCTGGTTCGGATAGTCGGAACGGCCGGTCGCGATGATGGCGTCGCTGCGCACGGCCTTGACCTCTTCCGGCAGGATTTCCGGAGTCGGGTTGGCCAGCGCCAGGATCAAGGGATTGGGCGCCATCTGCTTGACCATCTGCGGCTTGAGCACCCCGCCGGCAGACACGCCGAGAAAAATGTCGGCGCCGGGAATCACTTCGGCCAAGGTCCGGGCCGTCGTCTCGCGCGCAAAGCGTTCCTTGTCCGGATCCATCAGTTCGACGCGGCCCTTGTAGACGACGCCGGCCAGATCGGTGACGAAAATGTTTTCGA
>PKWL01000155.1 GCA_003133225.1 Janthinobacterium sp. | reverse complement strand
TCGACCAGCCAGCCGATGGCCCCCATGTCGGCCCAGCTCAAGGTCGGATAATTGAAGATGCTCGAGTATTTGGCCTTGCCGCTGTGCAGCGCGGCCAACAGCTCGTCGCGCCCGACGCCCAAGGTTTCGGCCGCGCTGTACAAGTACAGGCCGTGGCCCGCTTCATCCTGGATCTTGGCGAGCAAAATCGACTTGCGCTTCAAGCTGGGGGCCCGCGTCACCCAGTTGCCTTCCGGCAGCTGCCCGACAATTTCCGAGTGCGCATGCTGCGAAATCTGGCGAATCAAGGTCTTGCGGTACGCCTCCGGCATCCAGTCCTTCGCTTCGACCTTGATGCCGGCGTCGATGCGCGCCTGGAACGCGCGCTCCTCGGGGCCCATGTCAGCGACCGAGCGGACGTTTTCAAGACCGGTCTCAACCATTTGTGCGTACATGATTCATGTCTCCCTGTCATTACGTTGCAGTGCTAGTCTTGAATAGTACGATACAAAATAAAATATGTATACTCTTGATCTGAATCATTTACAAAACTTGTATCTTATTTTTCCGTTGTCGGGCAATCTACTCAAATGATGCGATACACTATCACCATGATGCGCCCGTCCATGCGTTGCGCAAGATGCCTTTTGTGACGCTAGATTTGACTGCAACCAACCACCAGCGCCAATGAAAAATATGACCAGCACCGAATGGATCGCCCACTCTATCGCCAGCGATCCGCCGCGCTCTAAGTCGCTCGTGATGACCGTCTTTGGCGACACCATCGTGCCCCATGGCGGCACCGTCTGGCTCGGCAGCCTGATCGACCTGTTGGCGCCGCTCGGCGTGAACGACCGCCTGTTACGCACCAGCGTGTTCCGGCTGGCACAGGAAGGGTGGTTGGAGGCCCAGCGCGACGGCCGCCGCAGCGCCTACGCCGTTACGCCCAAAGCACTGGGGCGCTTTGCGCGCGCCAACCGACGCATCTATGAGCCGTTGATTCACCGTTGGGATGGCAGCTGGACCGTCATCATGAGTCCGACAGGCAGCATCGACGCCGCCGCGCGCGGCGCCCTGCGCAAGGAATTGCTGTGGGAAGGCTATGGCGTCATCGCGCCGGGGGTTTTCGGGCACCCGGCCAGCGATGCGAAAACTCTAGAAGAGATACTGGCGCGGGTCGAGGTCGCGGGCAAAGTGTTTGTCTGCAACGCCACCGAACTCGCGGGCGCCAATCAGAGGCCGCTGCGCGCCTTGATCGGCGACGGCTGGGATCTGTCCGGCGTGGCCGCCGGCTACGAGAAATTTATCACGCAATTTGAGCCCCTGCTCGCCTTCCTGATGCCTGCGCACCGTCTCGCGCCGGAGCAGGCGTTCGTGATCCGCACGCTCTTGATCCATGCCTACCGCCGGGTCCAGCTGCACGACCCGCAGTTGCCCGTCGAACTGCTGCCCGAGCCGTGGCCGGGCGCGCAAGCATACGTATTGGCGCGCACCTTGTACCGGCTCATTTACATCGCTGCCGAGCAGCACATCATGACAACGCTGCGGCGCGAAGACGACACGGCGCCCGAGGCGGACGCATCGTTTTATGACCGATTCGGTCCGCCAAATTAAGATTTTAGCCCGATTTAGCCACCCACAACCTGGGCATGGCCCGACTGAGGGTTTCAACCCCAGTTTAGCTTCCAAACGTAGACGATGCGCATTCTGAGTAACGGGACATGACGCTGGCGCGCCTTTGCACGCTCAGTGAAATGCGACCCGCTTTCGCCACGGCGAAATGCAGGTTCCTAGGCTGCTTTGCGGTTCAATTGGGGGAACCTTCTGCCGCCTCGGAATGACATTTCCTCTGGTTTCCACACTCGCGCAGCCTTTGGAGCAGCCTATTTGACGACTATTAGGCCAATCATCTGAGGGTGGATGGCGCAAAAATATTTGAACGAGCCGGCAGTTGCAAAGTTGAAGGAAAATTTTTCGCCCTTTTCGATAGGTGGCGCGTTAAAAGCGCGCGGCCTATCGGCGCTCGTCACGGTATGCGGTTCCTCATCGTGATTGACCCACGTCACGGTCGTCCCCGCGGCGACGGTCAGTGTTTTCGGGCTGAAAATGTAATTGTGGATTTGCACCACGTTAGCGCCCTGTTGCGCCCTGTCGTCAGCCGTCGCATTGGCCAATGACAGCAATGTCGTCGCCATAATCATGATCCGACCGACGCATCGCCCCGTTTTTCTTATCGCAGAGTTCATCGCAGTTCTCCAGATTGGCGCCAGGTTATTTAAGCACCGAGCGGCGTGTCGACCAGGGCAAGATCGGCGCGCCCCGGGACAAAGTTCACGCTGCGCACGCCAATCACCGAGCGCAGACGGTCCGCAGGCACTTTCAGCGGGCCCGGCCCCGGTCCGACCCCGGGCGCCGGCTGCGGATAGGCAGTGGACATGGCAGTGTGAAAACTGATGCTGCCTTCCACCTTTTGAATGACCTGATGGATATGGCCATTTAGCACCGTGACCGAGCCAAACCGTTTCAGATAACTCATTGCCTGGGCGCTGTCGTCTGTTCCCCAGCCCCATGCAGGGTAGAGCGCCCATAGGGGTATATGCGTGAACACGACGATCGGCGTGCTGCCGCCGCGTCCCCGTAGGTCCTGTTCCAGCCACGCGAGCTGTTCAGCGCCGAGGAAGCCCAGGCCGCTGCTTTGGAAATTGAGCACATTGACCAAGGCGACGAAGTGCACGCCACCCTGATCGAAGCTGTACCAGCCTTTGCCGCCACTGTCCGGGGAGAAGCGTTCGAAGAACGACTTGCCGTCATCGCCCAGCACATCGTGCTCACCCGGCACATAGTGCACTTCTAGCCCCGCGCCCCGCATGATCTGGGCCGCAGTATCGAATTCACTCGGTTTCGACAGATGGCTGACGTCCCCCGTATGGATCAGGAAAGCCGGACGTTGCGGCGCCGCCTTGATCTTGTCGAGGGCAGCCTGATAGGTACTCGCAGGGTTGGGATTCGGTTCCAGTTTGAAGCCGATATGGCTGTCGCTGATCTGCACAAAACTGAAGGCATGCAGATCACGTTCTGCGGCGTAGGCGTTATTGCCCAGCATCAAGGAACGCGGCACGCCGCCCTCCAAGGTCCAAAGTATGCCGGCACCGGCCCAGGCCATGCAAGCGAGCGCCCGCCGGCGGCCGTTGCCGTGACCGGTGGCAGCTTCGAGTTGATCGTCGCTTGTTGCCGGATCGGGCGTCTTACGATCGTCCTTCATGATGTCCTCCATTGTCTATATCGTCGGGATGTACTCGCAGTAGCCGCGTGCCACATTTGCCGATGTTCGTCAATCATGTCTAAAGAGGTAACTATGAACGTCCCTCCGCCTAACTACATGGAGCTGATACAAGCCGTATAAACGAACCTGAATACCGCGCGCGACAGTCGCAAACGCGCACCCCGGGCAACGACCATTCCCAGTCAGCCTGCTGGTGGCCACAATCAGCCGATTGGTAGCTCACGATGCTCCCAATAACCACTTGGCGGGAAGTGGTAACGAACGCTTGGGGAGATGGGCCAATATTGCTTCGCAGATGTACCAAACGGGATGTCAGCAATTTCGGCAATCTCCTTATCAAACAATTCATTTATTTCCTTGAGCACAAATGGATGCTCTTTTTGCTGCTTTCAAAAGCGAAGACTCGGTTTGTTTGCAATTTATTCCCAATCAAACGCAAATAAATTTTGGAATATTTTAAGCTCCTTCCGAGTTTTACGGTTTGAAGCGACGCGGTTATCACGACCAACTGACAAATTATTTCGCAGTGAAATCCTGGTTGCAAATTGCATCCAGGCTAATCATCAATCTTTAAAAAATTTTGTGAAGGAGCAATACCATGTTGAAACTGAAACAAAAATATATTCTGATGTTGTCATTTGGCGTTTCCTCAGCCATCCTGGCATCCGGTGCATGCGCTTTTGGCGCAACCGGGACGAATGCGGATTATGGAATAACTGTTTCTACCGACTTCGCCGGCAGGCAGGTCAGTGTGACGGCGGCAACGAAATGGGTCAATGTCACCAACGGGGAGACGGTTCGATTCATAGCCGACGGCAAAAATTTCACCTGGTATTTTGATACTTTCGACCAAACTTCTACTTCTTTCGACCTGTCTGCAATTGCACCGAAGGACGTTCAGGTAAAAGGTGTCCGTGTTTATGTCGCAGCTAACCCGGCGTATCTCGGAGGTTAAGCGTTTTGATTCTTCGTTCGATCTCAACAGGAAGGAGCCGAAAACAATAAGTAGTGGTTTCGTGGCGCCGCGCCAAGGGCAAACCTGGATCCCGATGGGAAGACTTGGAATGTGACGTGGCGAGCCGCCGGTTTGATAGAAAACTTTGCCCGTGTTATACATTTTACGGAGGTGAATTATGAACACATTCAAACAACCAACCAAAGAACAGGTTCGGGAGTACATGAAAAAGCGCATTTTCGAGCGCGCGCCGCTGCCCGATCTTCAACAGATCAAGCGCGAATTGGGAATGGTTTTGATTGAGGCCCATGAGCGCGATGGCGGAAGGCCTAATTCGCACGGAAACTAATGAATGGTGGGCGACGGGGTGAATGTCGATTTAGTGATCGATGATGAATGGCAGCCTCCGCCCACGCCTAGGACCGGTGGTTCTCTTGGCTAGTCCTTGCGCGATAGCGCACCATGGCGACGAGCAGCCTAGTTGCGACGCGAATTAAACGTCCGTGTGCGACAGCCGCCACGACCAGGATTTACGAATCAACTTGGCCACAGTCGAGGCCACTGTCCCTAACGCTGATCTGTCACGAGATATCCCAGGGCTACTTGCCCGGCGCTAGTCGAAAACCCAACTCGCGGCCTCGGATTGATGCAGTTTTTCCTGAACCGTCGCTTCCGGCACAGCCGGCATCCTGAGCGCGTCGGCAAAAAGTCCAGCGCAATTGATGACCGGGCAAGGCCATCCCCACGGGCTAACGCTCCCAGGCTTTGGACCACTTCAGCCTCAACGAGCCTGAGCAACCTGAGGTGGACGGGCTCTTGTTGACATTTATCAATAACATGAAATCCCCCCATCCGGGCGACATGAATCCACCGTCCATGTTACCGTAAAAAGGCCACTTTCGAACCACGCCGACAAATTCACTTTTGATTATCTTTTTCGATTTGAGCAACCAGCAACCGCTTGAACTCTCCCAAATCTTGAGCGTTCATATCCGATATGAGCCAATAGCGCATGCCGGCTTGAGTCCAGTGAATCAACTGATAACCCTGCCTGAAAGTGGTTTGCGGCGGTACATTGCTGTGGATTTTATCCGGCCACACAAACAGATTCAAAACATGCTTTCTGTGCCGATAGGCCAATGCGGCAACCGGACGCTGATTCAGGTAATCTAGCCGACCACCGATCAAGGTAAATCCCTCCTGCGTGAAATCGTACACTGTCGGCGAAAAATCCAGCTTGTCGCTAAACCATGGCTTGACCGTGTGCTGATCGGTCGAAGCCACGTCGGCCAAATGATTGACCATTAGCGAGCGAGCATGACTGGCGATGACTTCCTGCACGGCTCGCTCTTGCTCGGAGGGAACTGCCACATACAATGAGAATGTCAGGGCGAAAGCAAACGCACAAGCGGTTGCAATGCCGAGATTAATCCACGCCCACGGCAGCTGTCTCAGTTTTTTACGGCGCGGCGCAGTACGCGGTAATGCCGTTTGAATTCGATGTCGCAGGTGGCCGGGTGCCATATAACGGATGCCATTGGTCTTGATTGCATTATGCAATTCAAGCAACAGTCGATAAGCATCGGTACAAGTGGGACATTCTGCAAGATGGGCCGCATAGCGGATCGCGCTGGACGAATCCAATTCGTCGTCGACATAAGCCGCCATTAGGCTTTGAGATTCTTTGCATTCCAATTTATTCTCCTACCGCGTATTTGGCCAGGTATTCACGGAGCAGCTCGCGTCCGCGCGCCAAGCGCGACATGACCGTACCAAGCGGGATGTCAGCAATATCGGCAATCTCTTTGTACGACAATTCATTGATTTCCTTGAGCACGATCACCTCCCTAAACTGCTGCGGCAGACTCGCCAGCGCCTGATTCACCAAGCGCTTGGTATCGCGTGCCGCCAACATGCTTTCCGGGTTTTTCCCGATGTCATAGGATGAAGTATTCCGTTCATTCCCATCATTGGCATTCTGAACAAGTTCCTCTTCATCAAAACTAGCTGCAGCCCGCTCATGGCGGTTGTCGCGCAAAGACGTGAAATACGTGTTGCGCACGATGGTCAGGAGCCAGGCACGCGCATCACTGCCGCGAAATCCGTCAAAAAAATTAAAGGCGCGCATGAACGCCGTCTGCACCAAATCATCAGCGTTGTGTTCGTTGCGCGTCAACCAGCGCGCCAGATTGTAGGCAGCGTCCAGGTGTGGCAGTACTATCGCCTCAAATTTATTGGTTTTGTCCTGTTCGTTCAAATGGGGCTCCTTGTACCGCTTTCAAAAACGAAGACTCGGTCTGACCTCAATTTATTCCCAATTAAATGCAAATAATTTCTGGAATATTTTAGCCCACTTGCGAGTTTTACGGCTTGAAGGCGGCGGGGCTCCCGCTCCCATGGCCTCCGTGGTCAATCACAATCTTACTTAATATCGTGATTATGACATGAGCGGACTTCAACAATCTGTTTTCTTTGGCCTCGCTTTATTCCGGAACAAAAAAATTGGATTCTGGCTTACGACTGCGAGTAATCGTGCCGATCTTATTTCGCGTACCTAAAAAAAAAGGAAACCGCGCAAAGGTAAGGCATGCGACCAGAACATGTACGTTTATGCAAAGCCACCATTTGGCCGTTTTTAGGAGAACACCATGATCGATCATTAAAAGCTCTTTGCGCGCCTGAACCGCAGCACCTAAATTCACCCATTAACTTGAACATTTTGAAAATAAAAATGAATATAAAGCAATTAATCGCCGCTGTTTTTATATCGTTTGTGAAGGCCGAGCATTTGCGCAAAAATTTAATGCCACGTCCGCTTCAACCAAAACGAAAGCGGAATTTATCGTTGAAATTGAAACAAACTCAAGTGGATAGGCGACGCCGCGGCTTATGGTTTTCTTTCCGGGCTCGACGAGCCCAGTCGCTGCGGCCGGCAAAGTGATTAATGCCCAGTCTGAAAATATTATCGCCGGAAGTAAAACGGGCGCCGCAGTACAGCGAGAATTGCAACAAGCCCACGCGAATGGCACTGCAATTCAAACAGGCTCGTGGCTTGCGATGGCTCCCCAGTTTGACGAAAAAAAGTAGCGTTGCGATGCAAACCGTTGCCCAAAAAAAAGCGGCCACCGTTTCAAATTTAGACAGCTTGGTTTCGCCCTCGCCACAACCGCCATCGATCGAGTAATTTTGAGCAAAGACCATGAAAGTCGCCTGGTTCGAATGGCGACTCGGTTTCGTGACAATTTATTCCAAGGTAAATTCAAAAAATTTAAGGAATATTTTCATATCGTTTCGGGTTATACGTGGTGTAGGCAACGATAATCTCACCAAAATACCGGCGCCGACATTATTAGGCTGGATTATGGTTCGGATTTGACTAGCTTATAGTTTGCTGCACGGTAAAATTTCGATTGCAAAACGCGTCTAAGTTAATCACCAATTTTTCTGAAAAATTTATTCAAGGAGTAATACCATGTTGAAGAAACAAAACATTATTCTGATATTGTCCTTTGGCTTTTCGTCAGCCGTCCTGGCATCCAGTGCATACGCTATCAACGCGACCGGAACGAAAGTTGATTATGGCGCTTCCGTCACAACCAATTTCGCCGACAGAGAGATCAAGTTGACGCCGGCAACTAAATGGGCAAATGTTACGGATGGAGAAACGGTACGATTCACGGCGGACGGCAAGAGCTTCGCCTGGCATTTTGATACGTTCAACCAAAGTACTTTCGATCTATCTACAATCGCACCGAAGGACGTTCATGTAGAACATGTGCGCGTTTATGTGGAGAGTAACCCGCTTTATCGCGGTGGTTAATAGTTTTGATCCCGTGGTCGATCTCAACAGGAAATAGCTGACAGCGATCAGTAGCGATTTTTGGCTGCCACGCCAAGGTTAAAGCTTAATTCGGGCCGGAAACCTTGGTTATATGACCTAGAGATCGGCCGCCTTTTCGAGCCAATCGCGTTATGAAGTGAATCATGACCCCATTCAAACAACCGACCTAAGAACAGGTCCGCGAGTATATGAACAGGCGCATGTCTGAGCGTACGCCACTGCCCGATCTCCAACAGATCAAGCGCAAATTGGGGACGGTTTTGATCGAGGTGCATAGTTCGGAGAAATAATTTAATTAGGAGGCGGCGGCGGCTGCGCTGACAGATTGCTTTGGGAAATGGTGTCAATAGAACCCAATATGTTTGCTAAATGCCTTGCAGCGCACTTCGGCTGTTGATGGAAATTGGCGCAACATTTCCGTATCTGGCGGAGTAGCCTTCAGATTACGCGAGAAAGCACCGGCCGCATTGAACCGGCCTGAGGTAATGACCGACGTGGGCCGGCTCTATGCCTTTCCGTATG
>PKWL01000044.1 GCA_003133225.1 Janthinobacterium sp. | reverse complement strand
CTGACTCCGACAGACTCCTAGACGGCCGACTCGGAGAAGCGGCATCGGGTGACTGGCGCAAGGGCGCCACTCAGATCCGGGAAAAACCGGAACCGACGCCGCCCTTGCCGCGTCATGCCAAGCGCCAGCGTCAAAATCCGCCTGCCTTCCAAACCTAGCGCGCAGATCACTGACGTGCTGGCGCCGAGGGAGCGCGAACGTCGCTGGCGAAATTGCGCCCGGCCATGGCTGCCATCAAAATGGCCCAACCAGATGTGATCAGGTTGATTCCAACGAGAAGGCCCAGCGCCCAGACGGCAGTCACGGGCCAGCCCAGAATGATGATCGCGGCCAGCACCAGGTCAGAGATGCCGCTTGCCAGCATCCAGCCCCAAGAGCCACTCGTTACGTCGCGATAGGCAATTGACGTTACCATCTGAAATACGCCTTCGATCATGAAGAAGGCAGTTAGCCAAATCGTGAGCGTTAGCGCGCCCTCGACAGGATTCCACACGAGCAAGGCGCCGAGAATGACCGACAGAGCCGCCGTGACGAGGGACCATAGAAAGGCCGGAATGTCCTTGGCAGAGAACATCGCGACCAAGCCTACGACGCCGCTGATCATAAAGAGCCAGCCAATGTAGATATCGACGGCAATGGCTGCGGCCGCCGGCAAAGCGATTGCGAGGACGCCAAGAATAAGCATGATCGCACCTTGAAAAAGAAACAAGCGCCAATGGGCGCCCAGCGATTCCTTGATGGCATGTTGCATGTAGTTATGAGCTGGATTGAGGGAAGCCATGCTATTTCTCCATTTATCGATTATTTACGGGACCCGGTCACTAGCGAGTCACTCAAATAGGAGCGCCGCCGTTTTGCGGGCGATCTAACGCAGGGCCGACGTCAGTTCTGTTTGCGCAATTGCCCGTGCGTAATTTGCCAATTTTCCGCGTCAGCGTGACTGTGATGCCGTTTCGGTCTGCACGGCAAACCTTGACACCCTGTACGCCTTCGCCAGGATGCTGCCAAACCTGCTCGGCCTGGCTGCCAGAGATGTCGATTGAGGCTGCCTTGCCGGTATGCTCCCCCATTTCATATTCACAGATTGACTATCGGCGACGCCACCAGCGATGGAAATGGAACGTACATGCGGTTTGACTAGATAAGCTCAAACATGGTTCAAGTTGCATGTAAGCATGGACGAGCGTGCCCGTGCGCGACTCCGGCAAGGGCTCCTTAACTGTTTGCCGACGCGCTTAAATGGCGCTAACTGACTGCGCCTGGCCCAGGAATCTAGCGCACGGTAAGACCCCCGAGCACGCCAAGGGGGCTGCCCTTTGAATATCGTTCGTTCCGGCGCGGATGTGTAATTGACGTAAGGCGAAGTGCTGGTTCGATTGCGATTTCAGCGCCCCTGAGAACAATAAATTATTGTGCGAATAGTTATATCAAAGCGTGATAATATTGTCGTTCAACTCGGATCCTAAGTGGCGCATTAACACCACTGGGTTTCGTCATACGGAATGTATATTTTTTCCCGAATTTCAAGAATAAACGTCACCCGTGCGTCAGATAAAAGGTACAAAAAATGGGTGAGATTAAGATCACCATCGAAGTGCGCATCGAAGCAGACAGCGAGGGCGCTGCGCGGCAGTACGCCCTAGCGCAGGGCATCGACGTAACCAACGCCAAGTGGTCTTCGGACTTCGGCGGCAAGGGCGGCAGACTGTATGTAGTCGCCACGACCCCTTTTCCTAATATCCAGCTCCCGGCAGGGACTGCCGGAGGCGTCTGAAACTCGCGCCAGCGCGGCGACGTGGCTGGGATTGGCATGACGTCTGGTTCGTCGCGGTTTGAGTAATCCGTCTTCGGCCAGAGAGATGGGCTGACTATGGATTCATCGTCATAGGCCGTCGGTAAGTAACGAACACAGTTCATTTACACTGAGGACGTCGTTTCACGCCAAACCAAGGCCAGCCGCTACCAGCCGTGGCCCAATACGGCATTGATGCCAAACGCGACCGCGATGCCGGTGCACAATCCGCCGCAAATTTCCACTAGGGTGTGACCCATGCGCTCACGCAGCCAGCGGTGCCCACCGTCATCTTTTACCAAACGGTTGATCGCGGCCGCCTGCTTGCCCACATGTTGGCGCAGGCTGTTGGCATCGATGATGACGATAAATGCCAAAGTGATGGCTACCCCGAAGGCAGGCGCGCTGATACCTTCGCGCAAAGCGATCAAGGTCGCCATGCTCGATACGACGGAGCTATGGTTACTGGGAAAACCACCATTGCCAATCAGGCCAAACGCCCATTGCCGCGTGCGGATGCTATTGATGAGAAATTTCAGTGGACCGACCACGGTCCAAGTAACTAGGGGAGTGACTAGATAAGCGATGTCCATCGGGTGATTCCTTATGGTGAATGTCCGATTATCGCAGATAGGACATGCGCTTAAAGGAACGGCCCATTGCAAAAATTGGATTGAATGAAGGTAAATACCACAATATTTCCGCAACCGAGACCATAATGAAAAAGTGCGCGCTCCAAAGAGCGCGGCGTTGGGCACTCCGGTGGTTTTTTTACGGGCTTTACATGCAGCATTTCAAACTGTCATTTGGCGTCACCCTCGTTTTGATGGCGCTGGCTGCGGCCTGGGGCTTTTACCTAGGCGGATCGGCCGAAGCCCTCCAGGCCATCTGGATAACCGGCGTGCTCGGAGTGATGGAAGTGTCGCTTTCATTTGACAATGCCGTCGTCAATGCCTCGGTCCTGCGCCATTGGGATCCGATCTGGCAAAGACTCTTTCTCACCGCCGGCATCTTGATCGCCGTGGTTGGCATGCGCCTGCTGTTCCCGCTGCTGATCGTCGCGCTCGTCACGGGTCTAAATCTGTTCGCCGTGTGGGCCATGGCCACCGCCGCACCCGCCGAATACGCGCGCCATCTGGCCGAACATCACGCCGAAGTGGCTGCATCGGGCGGCGCCTTCCTGCTGCTCGTGTTCTTGAATTTTCTATTCGATGAGAACAAGCAACTGCACTGGATGGGCTGGGCCGAAGCGAAAGCGGGCGCATACGGCAGCAAAGGGCTGGCCGTCCTATTCGCCTTGGCGTCCATCCTTGTTTGCATGTCGCTCATGCCAGAAGCGCGCAAATTGAGCGTGCTGACAGCTGGCGTCATCGGCGTCGCCGTATATGAAGCGGTGGCTTGGCTCAGCGGCTTGCTGGAAGAGGAAGAAGCGGACCCGACGATTGGCAAGATGATGGCGCGCGGCGGCATCGGCGCTTTCGCTTACCTGGAAGTGCTCGATGCGTCGTTCAGCTTTGACGGCGTGATCGGTGCCTTTGCCATCACCAGCGACGTCGTCATCATCATGCTGGGCCTGGCGATCGGCGCCATGTTCGTGCGTTCAATGACGATTTTCCTGGTCCATAAGGGCACGTTGGAAAAATTCGTCTACCTCGAGCATGGCGCTCACTATGCCATGGGCATCTTGGCTTTAATCATGTTTGCCGGCGTCAAGTTCCACATCCCGGAATGGTTTACCGGCTTGTCGGGCATCACCTTCATTGCCGTTTCCCTATGGTCATCTATTCAATACAAAAAACAACAAGCATTGGGGGATTGTGGTTAAAGCGCCATTATTTAGCAAATGATCGCCCATTTTTTTGAAGGCATGCCAGACTAGGCCGCCATGGATGCCATCCTTGCCGTGGGCAGCTTACGTTCAAACCAAACTCGACAATGACAACCGCTGCGTCGTCGTGAAAATAGACTCATTCTCATCCACTTACCGATAAAAATACCATGACAAAGTCGAATCGCATCACGCTCATGCTCTTGTCCCTGTTCGCGGCCGCCCTGCTCGTGTTCTGCGCCTATATCTGGATCACGCTGCATTTTGCCTATTCGGAAGGCGAGCGCGCCGGTTATTTGCAGAAATTTTCCAAACGGGGCTGGGTCTGCAAGACATGGGAAGGCGAAATTTTATTGACCTCGATGCCAGGCGCGATTCCGGAAAAATTCGAATTTAGCGTGCGCGATGACGAGATCGCGAAACAATTGATGAACGCCACCGGCAAGCGCGTGGTGCTTTCCTACTCCCAGCGCAAGGGCGTACCGACCGCCTGCTTCGGCGAAACGGAGTATTACATCGATAAGGTACAGCTGGTGCCTTGAGCGAGGGCGGTTCGGCCAACGCTCGCTGACAAGGACGCTGACCGACGCCCACGGCTGCAAGCAATATGGGCGGCGCTGGTCACGGCGCTACCTGCCGCGCACCGACATTAGCGCGAACGCCAGACTGCGCCCGCGTCGCCCGGCTGGGTCAGCCGCTCAATCATTTCGCGTGCAATAGCGACCGATTGCGCTTGCTCAACCTTAGTGCGCGCCGTCGCCATGGTGGTGCACAACACCTCCTCTTCCACAATCTTGCAGGCCGCCTCCTCGGCCTCGAGTTGTTCCTCGATTGCGGCTAGCGCCTGCTGTTCTGCAGCGAGGCGGCGGGTCTCTACTTCCAGCAGTTTTTGTTTCGCTTCGGCCATGGCCCGGGTCGTGTCGGCCACTTTGCGTTGCATCGTCGCGTGCGCCTGCGCGCTCGCCAGCAAAGCCATTTGCGCGGCACGCTTGTCGATCGCGGCCTGGTGCGCGCCATGCTCGGCCTGCTCGCGCCACTGGGCAGCGTCGGCCAGCTCCTGCTCAACCCGGGCCCGCTCCTGGGCTGCGGCGGCAGTCGCGCGCTCTGATTGGAGGCGGCCGGCAATGGCTTGGATGGCGCGGCCTTCGGCGGCCGCGCGTTGGCGCTGCTGCACCAGTTTTTCTTCGATCATGGCCAGCGACTGGCGCTCGCTGGTCACGAACTCTTGTTCCGACGCCAGCAGCGCGTTCAGTGCCGCCACTTTTCCTTGTTCGGTACGGACCCGCTCCTGCTGCACTTGGCCCAACTCGAGCGCCAAACGGGCCTGGACCACCACCGCCTGCGCCGCGCCCGCTCTGTGCTCGGCTTCCAGCACCGCCTGCATGGCAACAACCCGCACCGCCTCCGCTTCTTGCTGGGCGGCCGCTTGCAAGCGCTGCTGCGCCTCTTGTTGCTGGCGCAGAAATTGTGTTTGTGCCTGCTCGGCCTGAGCTTGGGCAAGCGCGGCGAGCGCTGCCGCCTCCTGCGTTTCCACCCGTTCCTGGATGGCGCCAAGCGCCAATTGCTCGGCGGCGGCGTTGGCGCGCTCTGCTTCTAGCAACGTGCTCGCCATCGCTGCTTTTTGCACGGCGAGCGCACTGACCACACTGCGCACCTCCGTTTGTTCGGCGATGGCAGCCACGCACGCTTGCTCGGCCGCATTTTGCGTCGTTGCCAATTCAACGCCGGCGCGCACCAGCAAAGCCCGCTCTTGCGCTAGTTGCGTTGCCCGATGCTGCTGATCTAGTTCGCACAAGGCAGCTTCGGTGGCAGACTGCTCGGCTTGCTCGCGCTGTTTTGCCTGCTCTAGCGCGCCCGCTTCCGCAGCCACCCTGGCTTGGCCCTGGCTCTCCGCTTCCTGCTCGGCCTCGATGCGTAAGAGCGCGACGCTACACAATTGGCGATCCACTTCAATGCGCGCCTCGGTGGCGGCCAAGATGCGCGCGTCAGCCTCGCGTCGAGCTTGGGCGCTGGCGGCCGCCATCGTCTCAATGCGTTCGCGGTGGATCGCAGCGTCGCGTAACTCCTTTTCCGTCTGCAAGCGCAAGTGCAGCGACTTGGCCGCAGCACGCTGTGATTCGGCCTGCGCCAAGGCGATCGCTTCGCGCTCTTGCTCGATATGAGCTAGCGCCCTGGCCTCTTCCAAAGCTTGCACTTCGGCTGCGGCGCGGCTAAAGGCATACTCCAGCGCGACTTGGTCGGCGCGCTCGCGCTGCAGCGTCAATTCCAAGGCCTCGTTTTCTGCTTCGGCCAAAAACTGCGCCGTCTGGCGCGCGCCATGGGCGTGGCGCTCGCGCGCACGCGCCGTCACAGCCAGGCGGGCGTCGGCCGCCGCGATGCCCAGCATTTCTTCCTTTGCCGCGAGTACGGCGGCCACTCGTTCGGCCGCCTGCAAGCGCGCCTCTTCAGTGCTCGCCGCCAATTCCTCGTCGGCCCGCGCAGCCTGTTCCGCCAGCTTGGCGTCGATCGCAATTTGTCCCGTCGCCAACCTGCGCGCCGCTTCTTCGACCTTGGTGCGCTGCTCGGCGGCCAGGCGGATCTGAGTATCGATCTCGACGCGGGCGCGCAACTCGGCCGTTTCCTGTTTCACTGCATCGAGACGGGCCACGCTCGCTTGGGCGGCGGCACGCAAAGTTTCCAGGCGGTCGCGGTGGGCGATAATCGCCTCTTCCGATGCTTGCGCGCTTTGCTGAGCGGCAGCAGCAGCGGCCGCATCAACGGCCGCGCAGTCCTCGGCCAAGGCGCGCGCACGCGCTTCCGCCAGCACCCTTGATTCGGCAGCGCAACTAGCTTTCGTTTCCGCCTCGACGCGGGCGATCGCGGCATGAATCGCCTTGATTTCCACTTTGGCGCGGGTGGAATCGGCGCGCCCGGCACCGACTTGACACCCATCATCAGGCCGTTCGCTCACGTCGTCAACGGCGTGCAAAGGCGGTTCATCTGCCGAAAACGCGACTGAAAGAACGGCCCCATGGCGTTGTGACTGTTGTGCTGGCATAAGATTCTCGCTAAATAGGATAGGTTCCATCGTGAAAACGGAACTGCCTCCATTATCGAGTAAGGCGTAGCCGGCCCGAGCAGGAAGAAGAGCAGGAAAGGCCGCGCTATTTAGGATTTAGAACGGGCCAATCCAATTGCGACGGGCCATGCTGGTAATCGTCGTCTCAAGCCGGCCACAGCGGCGCCTCATCCATCGCAGCGACTTGCTCACGCAACTCGAGGATGCGGTCCTGCCAATAGCGCTCGGTGTTAAACCACGGGAACGCAGTCGGAAAGGCCGGGTCATCCCAGCGTCGCGCTAGCCATGCCGAATAATGGATCAAGCGCAAGGTGCGCATGGCTTCAACAAGATACAGCTGGCGCGGGTCGAAATCGCAAAAATCCTCATACCCGGCCAAAATGGCGCCCAACTGACGCACCATATCGCTGCGCTCGCCGGACAACATCATCCACAGATCCTGCACCGCCGGGCCCATGCGGCTGTCGTCGAAATCGACGAAATGAGGGCCGGCGTCGGTCCACAGGATATTTCCGGCGTGGCAGTCGCCATGCAGACGCAACTCGCTCACCTGGCCGGCGCGCTCGTAACAGCGCTGCACACCATCGAGCGCCTGATTGATCACGCTGCTATACGCGGCCAGCAATGGCGGCGGAATAAAACCGTTGTTTAGCAAATAATCGCGCGGATCGATGCCGAAGGTCTGCCGATTCAAGCTAGGGCGCTCGGCAAATGTGTGGAGCGCACCAATGGCATGGATGCGCCCAATAAAGCGCCCCGTCCACTCCAGTACGGCATAATCTTCCAACTCAGGCGCCCGCCCGCCGTGTTTGGGAAACACGGCGAAGCGAAAGCCCAGATATTGATGCAAGGTTGCCCCTTGCGCCAGAGCCAGGGCCGGCACCACGGGAATCTCGCGTTCGACCAGTTCGGCCACAAACGCGTGCTCCTCCAAAATAGCGGCGTCGCTCCAGCGCTGCGGCCGGTAAAACTTGACGACGAGAGGTTTGGCATCCTCGATGCCAACCTGATACACGCGGTTTTCGTAGCTGTTTAGCGCCAGCAGGCGACCGTCGCCGCTCAGTCCGACGCTGTCGAGAGCATCGAGCACGCAATCCGGGCTCAACATCGAAAAAGGATGGGCCGGCTTGCCTTCGTCTTCGTGCTCGTCTGAGATGGTCATAAGCGCCATTGTACGGCCTGTCGGCCAGCGGCGCACGAAAGTTCCCGCACGCACGCAAGTGGCAAAGCCTATACTGTCGTCTTCCCCCTATGAAGAGCAAGCCATGCAACTCGACCAGCCCCTGTCCGACAAAGAATTCGACGAACTCGACCAATTTTTACTGTCGGATCGTTGCCCCGACGACGCCATGACCATGGACACGCTGCACGGTTACCTGACCGCAATCGCGATCGGTCCGGAAGACATCGCACTGCCCGAGTGGTTGCCACCTATCTGGGGAGAAAGCGGGACCAGCGCCGGTCCGAACTTCAAGCATGCCAAAGAATCAGAACGGATCATCGGCTTGATTTCGCGCTTCATGAACGAAATCATCGTGACACTCGAAGTGGCGCCCAAAGATTTTGAGCCTTTATTTTGCGAGCACGAATACGAGGGCAAGACTCTGCTCGACGCCGAAGGCTGGTGCTGGGGCTTCTGGGAAGGCTTGGAATTGCGCGCCGCAGCGTGGGACCCCATCTTCCAGTCGAACCTAGCGCCGCTGATGCACCCGCTCTACCTGCTGGGCGCCGACGAAATCGAGGAAGACGAACTAGCCTTGATGGACAATCCAGTCAAGGCCCACAAACTGGCCATCGAAATCGAATCGAACTTGCCGGAAATCCACCGATTTTTTTTGCCGCAGCGTAGGTCTGCGGTGGTGACAGTCAAGCGCGAGATACCGAAAGTGGGCCGCAACGACGAGTGCCCGTGCGGTAGCGGCAAAAAACACAAAAAGTGCTGCGGCGCGGACCCAGCGGCCCAATAATTTGCGCCCTCCCCCCTGCTTTATTACAGTTTAATAAAGTGCTCGCGGTAGTACTTCAGCTCTTCGATCGATTCAACGATGTCAGCTAGCGCCGTGTGTTTTTGATGCTTCTTGAAGCCGGTTGCGATTTCCGGCTTCCAGCGTTTGCACAGCTCCTTTAGCGTCGACACGTCCACGTTGCGGTAGTGAAAGAACGCTTCCAGCTTGGGCATTCCGCGCACCATGAAGCGCCGATCCTGGCCTATCGTGTTACCGCACATCGGCGACTTGCCGCTCGGGACATATTTTTTCAAGAAAGCGATCAATTCCGCTTCGGCCTGCACTTCAGTCACGGTCGAGGCCTTGACGCGCTCGATCAGCCCGGACCGGCCGTGGGTGCCCTTGTTCCAATTATCCATCTTGTCGAGTATTTCGTCGGGCTGATGGATTGCAAACACCGGGCCTTCGGCCAGCAGGTTAAGGTGCATATCCGTGACGACCACGGCCACTTCGATGATGCGGTCGGTATCCGGCTCAAGGCCCGTCATTTCCATGTCGACCCAGACCAAATTCATTTCGTTGGGGCGGGTGACGGCGGTTGCTTCTGTTAAGTGGTTCGATTGTGACATAATTCTCTCTTGGCCTAATCAATTCGCCATTTTCTCACAGGCACAGCATGTATTCACTCGCATTTTCCATTTTGTTCGTAGCGCTCCTGATTTTGACGCTCAGCGTCCGACTTTGGCTCGCCTCGCGCCACATCCAGCATGTGCTGCGGCACCGCGCCGTCGTGCCACCCGAATTCGCGGAAAAAATTCCACTAGCCGCGCACCAGAAAGCGGCGGACTACACAGTGGCGCGCACCAAGTTCGGTCTTGTAACCTTGGTGTTTAATAGCGCGGTGCTGGTCGGCTTCACTCTCTTGGGCGCCTTGCAGTGGCTCTCGCTGTGCGTGTTCAAAGTGGCCGGCCCCGGCATGAAGTACCAAATCGGCCTGTTGGTCGCGTTTGCCGCCATTTCCGGCCTAATCGAGCTGCCCTTCGATTATTACAAGCAGTTCGTGCTGGAGCAGCGCTTTGGCTTTAACAAGATGAGCAAGGGCTTGTTTTTCGCCGATGCCGCCAAGTCCTTGCTGTTGGGCGCGGCCATCGGGCTGCCTTTGATCTGGGTGGTGCTAACGTTAATGGACAAGGCCGGCGACCTGTGGTGGCTATACGCCTGGCTGGTATGGAGCGGTGTCCAGCTCTTGATGATGGTGCTGTTTCCTAGCGTCATAGCGCCCATGTTCAACAAATTTACGCCGCTGGCCGACGAGGCTTTGAAGGCGCGCATCGAAGGCTTGATGCAACGCGTCGGTTTTGCCTCGAAAGGCGTATTCGTGATGGACGGCTCCAAGCGTAGCGCCCACGGCAATGCCTACTTCTCCGGCTTTGGCGACCATAAGCGCATCGTATTTTATGACACGCTGCTGTCGCGTTTGGCGCCGCCAGAAATCGAGGCAGTCCTCGCCCATGAGCTGGGCCACTTCAAGCTCAAGCACATCGTCAAACGCATCGGCATGATGTTTGCCATTTCACTGGTCTTCCTGGCCCTGCTTGGCTACCTGAAAAACCAAGTCTGGTTTTACGCCGGTCTGGGTGTCAACCCGTTGTTGCTGCCCGGCCAAAGCGGCGATGCCCTGGCGCTGATCCTGTTCATGCTGGTAATGCCTGTGTTTACTTTCCTGCTCGGGCCTTTGCTCTCGCTCAACTCGCGCAAGCACGAATTTGAGGCCGACGCCTTCGCCGCCATTCACGCCGATGCGAGGGAGCTGGTCTCAGCCCTCGTCAAGATGTACGAAGACAACGCTTCTACCTTGACGCCAGATCCACTGTACTCGGCATTTTACGATTCCCACCCGCCGGCCAGCCTACGCATCGGCCAGCTGAACTTGGCCACCCGATAAGGAAGGAGCAAGCCATGATTACGACCTCCGAGCTGCTGGCGAGAAACTGCAAGGAGCGCCAGACGGCGCTGAGCGCGGCGACCATTGTTTTATGGCTGCCCTTGGTGCCCGGCTGGGCGGTCGAGCAAGGCAAACTGTGCCGCCTTTTTAAATTTCCAAATTATTACAAGAGCATGGACTTCGTTAATGCCGTGGCCTTAATGACCCACGCCCAAGACCACCATCCGGAACTTGTCGTCACTTACAACACTTGCCTAGTCCGGTACGCTACGCACTCGGTCAATCAAGGTCAAGGCGGCCTTTCGGAAAATGATTTCATGTGCGCGGCCAGAGTCAGCGCCATTTATGAGGGCATGGTGGGCGCAGCATGAACCAGCGAACCGGCACCATCATCGCAGCCCACGGCCGCCATTATCTGGCCGATGCGGACGGCGTTAAGTTACAGTGTGTCACGCGCGGGAAAAAGACCAATGTGGCCGTAGGCGACAGCGTCAAGCTGACCTTGACCTCGCCCAACCAGGGTGTGATCGACGCCATCGCCGAGCGCAAGACGCTGCTATACCGCTCCGACCAGTACAAATCGAAGCTGCTAGCTGCCAACGTGACCCAGTTGTTCATCGTCGTAGCAACCGAGCCCGGCTTTGCCGACGACCTGATTTCACGCTCGCTGGTGGCGGCCGATGCCGCCGGGATCCCGGCCCATATCATCCTCAACAAGACCGACGTCGTCGCCGCGCTGCCCCGAACGCGGGCGCGACTGCAGCCGTATGCGGAGCTCGGCTATCCAATCCACGAAGTGTCGGCGCGCGCCCACCCCGAGCACGCCGTGGCCACCTTGGCCCCACTGCTGGCCGGGCAGTCGTCGATCCTGATCGGGCAGTCCGGAATGGGCAAATCGTCGCTCATCAACCTTCTGGTGCCGGACGCCGATATCGCCGTCCGTGAAATCTCGGCTGCGCTCGACACGGGCAAACATACCACCACCTTCACCCGCCTCTACCAACTGGGGCAAGACGCGTCGATCATCGATTCGCCCGGCTTCCAGGAATTCGGCCTGTACCACTTGACCGAAGGCATGCTGGAGCGCTCGTTCCGCGAATTCGGGCCCTACCTGGGGGGCTGCAAGTTCTATAACTGCCGCCACCTAATCGAGCCTTCCTGCGCCGTCCTGGCCGCGGTCGGGGCGGGCAAAATCACACGCATGCGCCACACTCTGTATGGCCAACTACTGCACGAATCGGCGCAAACGCTTTACTAAACCTCCCCATCCTTCTTAGGGGCTAGGCAACGGGGCTTGCCGCTACCGCATCGTGGCCACGGCAAGCTTTGTCGCCAACGACCTGCTCCGAGGATCACCGGCAGCGTGCCCGCAGGCGGCGCAGGTCCCTCCGTTTGCTGCAGCGGCGGGCCGTCAGTGGCTCCGGAAGCGCCTTAAGACTGGGCTGCGCAGCGGGGCGCCCCGGCCGAATGCGGTTGGCAAAGGCCTAGGGGCGTTTTTCTGCCGTTAGGCGTGGCCACAGCATTCCCGCCGACGGCACCACCGCGGCGCCGATGCACCGGCGGGGAACGCCAAACCACGCACAACGCCCCACCACGGCGGGACAAATCGGGAACACAAACTGGCCCCCACGACGGGCGCGAGCCCCACTTTTCCTGTAACGGTCGCCTCCGCGCCAAGGCGGCGCTGCGGCGGCGGCGGCAATCCTTCCCATTGCAAAAGCAAAACCCTTATAATTGACCCCCTAAGCTGGCGACAAAGGCTCGCCGCCGGCGGCCTTCGCATTTACTCCGTTGTGCCTATGTCCACCCAAAAACCAATCAAGCACTACCTTCAGTTTTCAGACTTCACGTTGGCCGAATACGACTACGTGATCGCGCGCGCGCGCCTGATCAAGCGCAAATTTAAAAACTACGAGATCTATCACCCGCTCATCGATCGCACTCTGGTGATGGTGTTTGAAAAAAATTCGACCCGCACGCGTCTCTCCTTCGAGGCCGGTATGCACCAGCTGGGCGGTGCGGCAATCTACCTGAACACGCGCGACAGCCAGCTGGGACGCGGCGAGCCGGTGGAAGACGCCGGCCAAGTGATGTCACGCATGTGCGACATCATCATGGTGCGCACCTTCGGCCACGACATCATCGAGCGCTTCGCGGCCAATTCGCGCGTGCCGGTCATCAATGGCTTGACCAACGAGCACCACCCGTGCCAAGTCCTGGCCGACATTTTCACCTACATCGAACAGCGCGCCTCGATCACCGGCAAAATCGTGGCCTGGATCGGCGACGCCAACAACATGCTGTACTCCTGGCTGCAGGCGGCCGAGGTGTTCGGCTTCCACGTTAATGTCTCCACGCCGAAGGGCTACGACATGGACTTGGCGCTGGTGTCGACATCGCGTTACACTTTCTTCGAAAACCCTTCCGATGCCTGCGAAGGCGTGCACCTGGTCAATACCGACGTCTGGACCAGTATGGGCTACGAAGCGGAGAATGCGGCCCGCATCAAGGCCTTCGATGGTTGGATTGTCGATACCGCCAAGATGGCGCGGGCAGCACCGGATGCGCTGTTCATGCATTGTCTGCCGGCCCACCGCGGCGAGGAAGTGTCGGCCGCCGTCATCGACGGCCCGCAATCGGCCGTTTGGGACGAAGCCGAGAACCGCTTGCACGTGCAAAAAGCGCTGATCGAATACCTGCTGCTGGGCCGCATCGGCGCCGCAGACAACGCAATCACCCTGTAACAACAAACAATGGAATCACTATGAGCGACATCAAAAAAGTAGTCCTTGCCTATTCGGGCGGACTCGATACTTCCGTCATCTTGAAATGGCTGCAGGATCACTATCAGTGTGAAATTGTCACCTTCACAGCCGATTTGGGCCAGGGCGAAGAGCTGGAACCGGCGCGCGCCAAGGCAATCAAGTTCGGCATCAAGCCGGAAAACATTTACATTGACGATGTGCGCGAGGAATTCGTGCGCGATTTCGTGTTTCCGATGTTCCGTGCCAACGCCGTCTACGAAGGTGAATATCTGCTGGGTACCTCGATCGCGCGCCCTCTGATCGCCAAACGCCTGATCGAGATCACGCGCGCAACGGGTGCCGACGCCATTTCGCATGGCGCTACCGGCAAGGGCAACGACCAGGTGCGTTTCGAACTGGGCGCCTATGCGCTGAAACCGGACATCAAGATCATCGCCCCGTGGCGCGAATGGGACCTACTGTCGCGCGAAAAGCTGCTGCAGTACGCGCTCGACGCCGGCATCGAGATTGACATGAAGCACAAGAACGGCGGTGCGCCGTATTCGATGGATGCCAACCTGTTGCACATCAGTTTCGAAGGCCGCCATCTGGAAAACCCGAGTGCGGAAGCCGAGGAATCGATGTGGCGCTGGACTGTGAGCCCGGAAGCGGCCCCCGACGCCGCGGAATACCTGGACGTCGAGTTCGAACAAGGTGACATCGTGGCCTTGAACGGCAAGCGCCTGTCGCCGGCGGCAGTATTGACCGAATTAAATCGTCTGGGCGGCAAGCACGGCATTGGCCGCCTCGACCTGGTGGAAAATCGCTATGTCGGCATGAAATCACGCGGATGCTACGAAACTCCGGGCGGCACCATCATGCTCAAGGCACACCGCGCGATCGAATCGATCACGCTGGACCGCGAAGTTGCGCATCTGAAAGATGATCTGATGCCGCGCTATGCGTCGATGATCTACAACGGCTACTGGTGGGCGCCGGAGCGCGTGGCCTTGCAAACGTTGATCGACCATACCCAGAAGAGCGTCAACGGCTGGGTTCGCATCAAGCTCTACAAGGGCAATGTCATCGTGGTCTCGCGCGACTCAGCAACCGATTCCCTGTTCGACATGAACATCGCGACCTTCGATGAAGACGGCGGTGCCTACAACCAGGCCGATGCCGGCGGCTTCATCAAGCTCAACGCACTGCGCATGCGCATTGCGGCGGTGGCGCGCGAAAAGCGCGGCCAATAGGAGCACGCGCCGGCACCTTCTCGTCCTGCCGATGAAAAATATCGGGCCTCTTCGATAGCGGCCCGATATTTCTAGGGCCACAAGGCACGGTTTCGCGCACTGGCGACGGCAAAACGGGATGCGGACGGGCAGAAATTTTGAGCGCCCACGAGTGCCGACATCGGTTCGCACAAGCATGGCCCGCCGGCGCTGGCGAGAACGGACCGACCTGATTACCTTCAAGGAACAAAGCTATGCGCACGCAACTAAACAATGTCAGTGTCGTCACAAAATCGAACGTCTATTTCGACGGAAAATGTGTATCGCACGCGATTTTGTGCCCCGACGGCAGCAAGAAAACGATCGGCGTTATCTTTGTCTCCTCGCTGACGTTCAACACGGGCGCACCCGAAACCATGGAAATCATTTCCGGTCAATGCAAGGTGCGACCTGCCGGCAGCAAGGAATGGACTAGCTACCAGGGCGGCCAGCAATTTAAGGTCGGTGCCAATACGTCTTTCGAAATCGAAACACTCGAAACACTCGATTACGTCTGCCATTTCGGCTAGGCGCCCGCGACCCGGTGCCGGGCGTCCCCGGCCCCGCTACACGTAGACCGGTTCCGGCTCCAGGCGCACGCCGTAGTGCGCCAAGACATCGTCCTGGATCGCCAAAGCCAGGCGCACAACGTCGGCGCCGCGGGCGCCGCCATTATTGACCAATACCAGCGCCTGCTTTGGATAGACCCCGGCCGGCCCCACGTTCCTGCCCCTCCAGCCACACTGATCGATCAACCAACCGGCGGCCAGCTTCTCGCTGCCGTCGGGCTGGGCATGGTGCACCAGGGCTGGAAAGCGCTCCAGCAAAGCCCGGCACTGCTCCTGCGAGACCACGGGATTTTTGAAAAAACTGCCGGCATTGCCGATCACAAGCGGGTCGGGTAGTTTGCGGCGTCGGATAGCGATCACGGTGTCGGCGACCTGGCGCGCGGATGGCGCGCTCACTCCTTGCTCGTCGAGGGCATGGGCGAGTTCGGCGTAACGCAGGTTCGGCTGCCAACGTTTGGGCAGCGCCAACGTGACGTCAAGAATGACCAGGCGCCGGCCATCGGCATGCTTGAACACGCTGTCGCGGTAGGCAAAGCGGCAAGCAGCTTTGTCCATGACAAAGGTGTTGCCGTTGATGCTATCGAACACGGTCAAGCTGTGAAAATAATCCTTGATCTCGACGCCATAGGCGCCAATGTTCTGGATCGGTGCGGCGCCCACCGTGCCAGGAATGAGCGCTAAATTTTCCAGCCCGCCCAAACCTTGCGCCAAAGTCCACTCCACAAAACCGTGCCAGTTCTCGCCGGCGGCGGCGCGCACCAAGCTGGTACCGGCATCGGTGGCCGCAATTACGCGCCCGCCGCTCACCACATGCAAGACCAAGCCGGCGAAATCGCCGGTGAACAAAATATTACTGCCTCCTCCAAGAAGCAGACGCGGCAAGGCTGCCAAGGCGGAATCGGCCAGGGTCGCCCGCAGTTCGGCGCACGAGCTGATGCGCAGGTATGCCAGCGCGCGAACGTCGATGCCAAAGCTGTTCAGGGTCTTGAGGGAGAAATTATGTTGGACGTCGAGCTCTATGTGCATGGTGTTCCGCTTATTTTTCTCGATTATAGAGCGAAACCGACAAAAAACCAGCGCCGCGGCGCGGCAGCGATGCCGTTGTCCGTTAAAATGTCGCATGCTTTCGCGCCGGGCCATCGACCCGCGTGCACCACATTAAAAAAAGGAAAGACCATGCCGTCATTTGATGTAGTCTCCGAAGCCGATATGCTCGAAGTGAAAAATGCTGTTGAACAATCCAATAAAGAAATCACGACCCGTTTTGACTTCAAGGGTAGCGACGCGCGCGTTGAACAAAAAGATAACGAGCTAACGGCGTTTGCCGATTCCGATTTCCAGTTGAGCCAGGTACGTGACGTACTAACCGGCAAGCTGACTAAACGCAAGGTCGATGTGCGCTTCCTCGACATAGGTGAAATCAAGAAGGTGGGTGGCGACAAGGTCAAGCAAGTCATCAAGATCAAGAACGGCATCGAAAGCGATGATGCAAAAAAAATCGTGCGCGTCCTTAAAGACAGCAAAATGAAGGTGCAGGCCAGCATCCAAGGCGAGTCGGTGCGCGTCAGTGGCGCCAAGCGCGACGACTTGCAGGCGGCCATGGCCATGCTGCGCAAGGATGTGCCCGACATGCCGCTTGAATTTAACAATTTCCGCGATTAATGTCTCGCTGCGCGTCGCAGCACGGCGCCAAGATGCAAGCGCCCGCATAGAGTAGAATTGAGGCTGCGCATAGCATTGTGCCAGATGCAGCGCTAAGGCTGCGGTTGGCGTAAATCTGGCATAGTGATAAACCACGGTAGTCTAAGGATAGCAATGAAACGTGTTGATGATTTCCGCCTGCGATTTGGCAAAATAGAATATGTGCCCATCATGGTCGGCGGAATGGGCGTGGATATTTCAACTTCTGAATTGGCACTGGAAGCGGCCCGCCTGGGCGGCATCGGCCATATTTCAGACGCGATGGTGGAGGATGTTTCCGACCGGCATTTCGATACCACCTTCGTCAAGGATAAGACGAAATTTTATAAATTTAACATCAATAATACGGATAAAGCCATCGTCCAGTTCGATCTGGGCCGCCTGGCCGAGGCGCAGCGTTTGCACGTTGGCAAGACCATGGAGGCGAAAAAAGGCGATGGCCTAATCTTCGTCAATTGCATGGAAAAGCTGACCATGAATGGTCCGCGCGAAACCTTGCGCGTGCGTCTGAACGCGGCACTAGACGCCGGCATTGACGGCATCACCCTATCGGCCGGTCTCCACTTCGGTTCATTTGCTCTGATGGCCGAGCATCCGCGCTTTCGCGATGCCAAGCTTGGCATCATCGTGTCGTCCGTGCGCGCACTGCAAATTTTCCTGCGCAAGAACGCCAAGCTCGAAAGACTGCCCGATTACATCATCGTTGAAGGACCCTTGGCCGGCGGCCACCTGGGTTTTGGCATGGATTGGGCCGACTACGATTTGCGCACCATCATGCTCGAGATCATGGCCTACCTGAAAACGGAGCAGCTCGACATTCCCCTGATTGCGGCTGGCGGCGTGTTTACCGGCAGCGATGCGGTCTCTTTCCTTGAGGCGGGCGCGAGCGCCGTACAGGTGGCAACCCGCTTCACCATCACCCACGAGTGCGGCCTGCCAGCCAAGGTCAAGCAAGAATATGTGAAAGCGCAGGAAGCGGACATTATTGTCAACGGCATTTCGCCGACCGGATATCCTATGCGCATGCTCAAGGGTACGCCAGCCATCGGCGCCGGCACCCGCCCGGGCTGCGAGTCTTATGGTTACCTGTTGGACGCGACCGGCAACTGCGCCTATATCAATGCCTACAATCGCGAAGTAGCGGCCCATCCAGACGAAAAAAATATCGTCGTGATGGACAAGACTTGCCTGTGCACGCACATGCGGAACTTCAATTGCTGGACCTGCGGCCAATACACTTACCGTCTGAAGGACACGACCCACAAGCTCGACAATGGCGACTATCAATTGCTGAGCGCTGAACATGTATTCAGGGACTATCAATTTAGTGTCGACAATCAGATCGCGCTGCCTGAGAAGGAAGTGATCGGTTAATTCGCCGCCGAAAACCAACGGCACAGCTTAAATGGTTTCTTTAGGTTGTGCCGCTCAATCAACATTTTTCAATATGTTCGATCTTTCGCATTCCTAATTCCTTTTCGTGTTTGTCGGCACCAAACCGCATTTCAATTTCACCGGTGTGAAACGCCCATCCTGTCTTGCCCCGTTCGCTCCTGCCGTCCACGCGAGGCCAAACTGCCAAGTCCTTGCCAACCCAATCGGCGATCAGCCGCACATCTTTCGCGCCGCTTGCCGCATCTCAGCAGGGCTCACATCGCGAATATGGGTGGCGACCGACCACTGATGGCCAAACGGGTCCTCGAGCTTACCGTAGCGATCCCCCCAAAACATGTCATCGAGCGCCATGATTTTCGCGCCGGCGGCGGGCGCCTGCTTGACGACGGCATCGACGTCCTCGACGTAGCGATGAATCGTAAACGGCGAACCGTTAGGCGCTTCGGCCCGAATGAACCCCATTCCGGAAATTCGTCGGCTAACATGACGGATGAATCGCCGATCCTAATCATCGCGTGAATGAGCTTGCCCTGCCGGTCCCTGCACGCGTCCGACTTCCGTGGCGTTAAATGCTTCCTTGCAAAACTTGATGGCGTCGGCCGCGCTGGCGCAAACCAGATGCGGCGTTACCGTGTGCATCCCGTCAGGAATTGGTTTTACTTTTGACATGATCAAATTCTTTCATCATCAGGTTTGCGGACGAACGAACGCCTCAGGCGCGCGCGATCGCTCCGCCAGGCTCGAAGTATTCCAACTCGAAAAGTTGGCGCTGCGTTTGGTCAATTCAATTGCCTCTTCGCGCGACTTCACCTGGATGATCGGTATCCAGCGATGAGTTCCTTCATTTCGACAAATGGCCCATCGACCAAGGTGACCTTTTCTCCCGAGCACTAAATGCGCCAACCTTTCTCGCTCGCCTTAAGACCCGCCGCATCGACCAGTACGCAGGATTTCATCAATTCTTCGTAGAATTTTTGCATTGTTCCCCCGTTCAAGAAAGGGCCCCGCCGACGGGCCAACAGCCCAGTTGGTTAGACTTACAGAATTTCGATGGTGGTGCCGCGACCTTGGAATGCGTTCTCACATGAGCCGGCACCTCAGTTCCCGCCATAAAGGCCGTACATTCAGGTGTCACGCAAACACCTTTGGTCGTCATGGTGCCGCTACGTCGTGAAACGCATCGATTCAGGGCGCTGCCGGTGCGGCGCAGAAGCTAAACTCCAACGCGGTCGAATGCGGCCCATGAAGCAACGCATGCGTGCGCTCGCCACCGGGCCATTTTGAGCTGATTTCACCGCACTCGAATTTCAGTCACAAGCAAGCGCAGGTATTGCTTCGAAAAATCATTGTCGGGTCAAGCATCTTCGTGCGCATAGCATTACCGAACGCCTTGATCTGCCCGGCATTGAGCCTGTCGAGTGGCGTGGCTCGCAGCTGACCGGTTCCCGCCTTCTCGATCAAATTTGATTCCCGTCTTTGCCTTAGGCTTTGGCGCCCGTTCTGGCAGTCATTCGGCAGTCATTCTCAACTGATGAGGGCGTCGTTCCGCACTGCGGCACCGCGACCGTCTGCATGGGGCCTACATTTAGCAATTTCCAACACACTACCGTCTTTTGTGAATGGCTTTATCGTTGCATGGCCCATCCCCGAACCTCCTTCGTCACCCGTGATGCGCCGGTGTGCTCTGGACGGACGACCTGCCTTCAGAACACTTTGGACACGAATGCAACGCTACCAGAGCGGCGACGCAGGGGGCGGCACAACAGGCAGTCGGTGCACCTCGCATTCGCATCTGACGCTCGCGTCAACTTAGTGTGCGCTGTCAAACAGACGGCGAACGTGAAGTCGGCTATAAGTTGCCTATACCGTTGATCAGGTTTGGCGACGCGTTGTGCAACTAGCTGCCGTCCTTTATGAGGCTCTAGCGCAGTTCGAAATACCGTCGCCTTCAGCTCCGATGCCACTCGGTGCTGTGTCCGAATATCTCTTTAACCGAATTGGAGGTACACATGACTACCACAGACACTCAAACATGGATCATTCTCGGCGCCGCAACAGCGCTTGCATTGATGGCACTTGTGGCATGGCTCGTCTACCGAAGAAAACAATCTCATCGGCTCCAAAAACGTTTCGGTTCTGAATACGCTCGGACCCTCGATCAACTCGGAAGCCGGGCAACGGGCGAAGCAGAACTCAAGGCGCGCGAAAAGCATGTTGAGCGCCTCACTATCGTCCCTTTGGCGCCGCCTGATGCCGCCCGGTTCAGTCAGGCGTGGGCGGTTTTGCAGGGCCGCTTTGTCGACAATCCAAAAAGTGTCGTCGTCCAGGCGGATCACCTAGTGCGTGAATTGATGCAAAAGCGTGGCTACCCAGTGGAAGATTTCGAGCGCCGTGCGGCCGATATCTCAGTCGATCACCCTGCCGTTGTGGATCATTACCGGGCGGCGCAGGCCATCGCAATGCGCGATGTCCGCGGTGAAGCTGACACCGAAGAGTTGCGCAAAGCGGTGGTGCATTATCGCGTCCTCTTTGATGAATTGCTTGAGGTGAGAGGCGCTAATCAGGAAAATGGGCCAGCGATGCAAACGGAAGCGCGATCGTCAACTGCCCTGCCCTGAAAAGATAGCCCCAGCGCCCCAGTTCTCCTGCTAGCCTCCAACACGTGGTGTCCGCGTCCATCGTCCCCGTCTGGCCCGCCGCTTTTTTTGCAGCTATTTGGCATCAAAAGCAATGAGGTCACAATCGAGAATGGGCGAAAAAAAACCCAGCATT
>PKWL01000096.1 GCA_003133225.1 Janthinobacterium sp. | reverse complement strand
AGCGCGTTTGATGCGTGGAAGTTGTGCCCGCCGGCAGGTGAGGACTTTGAACGGTTCATGCACCACACTATGAATCAGGGAGGCGACATTGAATAACACTTTATTTGGCAAAATGGCGGCAGCTGCCGTGTTCGGCTCGGTCGCGGCACACGCGGCCGAGCCAATTAGGCTCGCATCCGTTTGGGCGGCGCCCTTGGCCACACTGGCCGCGCCGATGGCGCGGCCAGTGTGGCGCGTCGCCGCCCATGCTAGCATGGCGGTCAATGGAGAAATGGTATGAGCAACGATGATTCCGGCGACAGTCAGTACATCCCCACCTATTGCTATAATTGCGTTTCCGGACCAGACTTGCTAACGGTCAAGGTCGCGCACGGAGTGGCGACGGAGATCGGGCCCAATTTCGCCGGCATCGGCTTGCACCCGGCCGATGGCAAGCCGTGCGTTAAGGCGTACGGCCTGATCCAAAAGACCTACAATCCCCATCGCATCCTAACTCCGATGAAGCGCACCAACCCGAATAAGGGGCGCACGGAAGATCCCCTCTTCGTGCCCATTAGCTGGGACGAGGCGCTCGACTTGGTTGCGGCCAAGCTCAACGACGTGCGTGCCAAGGGCTTGAGCGACGAGCACGGTCTGCCGCGGGTGGCCGCCACGTTTGGCCATGGCGGCACGCCGGCTAGCTACATGGGCGCGTTCCCCGCCTTCCTCTCGGCCTGGGGCGCGATCGATTACAGCTTCGGTTCTGGCCAGGGGGTCAAGTGCGTCCACTCGGAACACCTGTATGGCGAATTCTGGCACCGCGCCTTCACCGTGTCGGCTGATACGCCGCATGCCAATTACATCGTCTCGTTCGGCGCCAACGTCGAAGTGACCGGCGGCCCCTGCGCCGTGGCGCGCCATGCGGCGGCACGCGTGCGCGGCGCGAAACGGGTGCAAATTGAGCCGCACCTGTCCGTCACGGCGGCAGCCTCGGCCGAGTGGGTGCCGATCAAGCCGAAAACCGACCCCGCTTTCATGTTCGCCATGATCCATGTGCTGCTGCATGAACATGAGCGCGAACGGCTCGACATCGCTTTCCTGCGTGACATGACCTCTTCACCCTATTTGGTGGGGCCGCACGGCTATTTTTTGCGCGACCCGGTCACCTTCAAGCCCTTGCTTTGGGATACGCTGGGCCTGGGCGCAGTCGCGCACGATACGCCCGGCTGCGTGCCGCTGCTTGAGGGCAGTGTGCAGGTGACACAGGCGATCGAGATCGGAGCCGACCAGGACAGCTGGCAACACCATGACCTGACGGCCGACACTTCGTTTACCGTGCTGGTAAAGCACATGCAGCAGTACAGCCCGGAATGGGCGAGTGCGATCTGCGATGTGGCGGCGGCCCGGATACGGCGTATCGCCAATGAATTTCTCGATCACGCCTGTGTCGGCCAAACGATCGAGGTCGACGGCATGACGTTGCCGTTCCGCCCGGTGGCGGTAACGCTCGGCAAAACCGTCAACAACGGCTGGGGCGCGTTTGAATGCTGCTGGTCGCGCACCATGCTGGCAGTGCTAGTTGGCGCTTTGGAAGTGCCAGGCGGCACGCTTGGCACCACGGTACGCATCAACCGGCCGCAGGAGGACCGGCACCAAAGCGTCGTCCCCGGGCCCGACGGCTTTATGCTAAACAAGCTTAATTCGACCGAGAAAGGTAAGTGGCAACAGCAGCCGACCGGGCGCAACGCGCACCGCACGCTGGTGCCGCTGGTGGGCAGCAATGGCGCCTGGAGCCAGGCTCTCGGCCCGACCCACCTGGCCTGGATGTTCCAAAACGAAGTGCCGGAAAATTGGCCGAGCACGAGCAAACCCGATATCTGGTTCGCCTACCGCACCAATCCGGCCATTTCGTTTTGGGATACGGACGCGGTAGCGGCCACCATGGCCAGCTTTCCGTTTACCGTCTGCTTCGCCTACACGCGAGACGAAACCAACCACATGGCCGACATCTTACTGCCAGAGGCAAGTGACCTTGAGAGCACGCAGCTGATCCGGCTCGGGCGCACCAAGTTCATGGAACAGTACTGGCAGCATCAAGGCTATGTGCTGCGCCAGGCAGTTGTCGCGCCGCAAGGCGATGCGCGCGATTTCACGTGGATTGCGACCGAGCTCGCGCAGCGTACCGGCTTGCTTGAAAAATTCAATGAGGCCGTCAACCGGGGCGCCTGCGGCGTGCCCCTGAAGACGGAACAGTGCGACTTTTCGCTGGCCATCGACCAGGCGCACGGGGTCGATACGATCTGGGATGCCGTCTGCCGCGCCGCCAGCGCCGAACTGAGCGATGGGGCAGAAGTGCGCGGCCTCGACTGGTTCAAAAAGAACGGCATGATGATCCGCCCGTACCAGCAAAGCAGCTGGTATCTGTATCCGACCCTTAAAAAGCAGAACCTGCGCTTCGAATTGCCGTACCAGGAACGGCTGATGCGCTCCGGGCGTGAATTGGCGAACCGGCTGCATGAATCCGAAGTGCGCTGGTGGGATGAGCAACTCGAGGAATACCAGCCGCTGCCGGTATGGCACGATTTTCCCGGCATTTGGGAGCGTGATTTGGTGCGGCGCGGCTATCAGCCGGCCGACTTCCCATTTTGGCTGATCGCCACCAAGAGCATGCAATATCACGCCGGCGGCAACGTCGGCATCCAGCTGATGGATGAATTGTCGCAAAACGTGCGCGGCCATGGTGGTGTCATGCTCAACAGCGCCACCGCCGCCGGCATGGGCATTAGCGACGGCGATTTGCTTGAAATTAGTTCGGTGCTCGGTTCGACGCAGGGCGAAGCCATCGTCATCCAGGGCATCCGGCCCGACACCTTGGTCATCGTCGGCCAGTTTGGCCACTGGGCGACGCCGTATGCGAAAGACTTGAAGGCGCCGACCTTAAACTCGATTGCGCCCATGTCGATTGAATTGACCGACGCTACCGGCTCCGGGGCCGACGTCGTGCGCGTGAATATCAGGCGGATGGACGCGCCAAAGCGCGCTTAAAGGACGATTGCGGCGGCAACGGGCGTGCTGTAGCGGCGCGCGCGTTGTCCTCGACGCCGCCAACAGCGGGCAGAGCCGCGGCCGGTGGCCGGCACCGGCGCGGATCAGGCATGGCACTTTTGCCAAGCCACACAGGGGATCAAAACGGAGAGTCTTTGGCAAAACCCCGCGCGGCGCCCAAACGCCGGTCGGCGCGGCTCGCCCGGTCCCGACCAGCATGAATTTGCAAAGCAAAAAATCATAAAATTTGATTTGACATCAAACAATTAATCTATATCATTACATAGCGCAATAGGAAATTGGCCGCCAGAAATTTGACCTGGTTGCCGAACCGCAATAACAAGGCAAGCGATCCATCCGCAGCGACTGACGACGGCAGCCGGACGCATGCGCAATGCCGGCATCGCGCAAGAACTCACGGAGGCCGAATTTGGAATTTTTCCTGTATTCACTCGCAGTCGCGCTCGCCCTCATGGCGCCGCTCGATGCCGTTTCCGTCGCCCCGGCCCAGAGGCTGCAGCGCTACCCCCTGGCACGAGGAGAAAGGCCTTCAAGCAGCCGCCTGTGACCCACCTTCTCGACGAGTTGCCACGTACCAAAACGGGAAAGATCCGGCGCGGCATTCTCAAGTCCCTCACCCTTCAACCATCCTAGAGACCGGACCACCGGCAGGAGACAAAAAATGAATCAGGACAAAACGATCAATGTTCAGACTTTCCTTAACGAGCAGCCGTTTTCGAGATATCAGTGGCTTGTATTTGGATTGTGCTTTTTTGTCGTTTTACTCGACGGTTTCGATACCGCAGCCATCGGTTATATCGCACCATCACTGCTACATGAATGGGGTATTGGAAAATCCTCGCTTGGACCTGTGATGAGTGCGGCGTTGTTTGGCCTAGCCACTGGCGCTCTTTTTGCAGGACCGCTTGCCGATCGCTTCGGCCGTAAAGTGATTCTCGTCGGTTCGGCTCTGTTATTTGGCATTGCATGTCTGACTTCTTCGTTTGCCAACAGCCTAAATATGTTGACCATGCTGCGTTTCATGACCGGCATCGGTCTTGGCGCCGCAATGCCGAATGCAATTACGCTCATGAGTGAATACTGTCCGGATCGCCGCCGTGCAATGCTGACCAATGCCATGTTTTCAGGTTTCCCCCTTGGCGCCGCACTCGGGGGCTTTCTTGCTGCATGGATGATTCCATTGTGGGGTTGGCGTAGCGTGTTGTTGCTGGGCGGGGCGACGCCATTGGTGCTGGTCGTCCTAATATTTTTCTTCATGCCTGAATCTGTCCGCTACATGGTTGCCAAGAAGCTGCCCACGGAGGCAATTCGTGCCATATTGATGCACATTTCCAAATCCGCCTTGGAGGCGAAATCCTTCATCATGACCGAGCACGCGTCAAAATCGAACGCTAAAAGCGGGCTTGGGGTTGTTCTCTCGCGCAGCTATTTTGTCGGCTCGTGCATGATGTGGCTTGCCTATTTTATGGGTCTCGTCATTTTCTATGCATTGATCAACTGGATGCCCCTCCTGATGAAGGACGCGGGTCTCGCGCCCAAAGATGCTACGCTAATTTCCGCTCTCTTCCCGCTGGGAGGAGTCGGTGCGATTTTCTTTGGTTGGTTGATGGACCGCACCAATGCCAACCGGGTCATAACAATCGGATATGCGCTGACTGCCTTCTTTATTTTTATCATCGGCCAAGCGGCCGGCAACGTCGGTATGCTTATGCTATTGGTGTTGGTCGCCGGGACGCTCATGAACACGGCACAGGTGTCGATGCCGGCGCTTGCCGCAGGTTTTTATCCAACCCAAGGACGCGCCACTGGCGTCGCTTGGATGCTCGGAATCGGTCGCTTCGGCGGCATTGCCGGGTCCATCCTGGTAGCCGAACTTGCGCGTCGTCAGCTCGGATTTAGAGAAATTTTCATGGTCGTTGCCATCCCCGGAGCGATCGCAGCAGTTGCGCTCATTATCAAGCAGTTTGCGCACCCTGAAACTCAAGCCGAGCATAAGGTTGCCGTCAACGAAGCGCACCTGCACGAGCAAGAAGCACAATTGGGACCCCATTAGAGCCTTGCCGGCTCTCATATTGCTGAGCGAGAACGAGCGCGCAGACATGGTGTAATTTTTCAGCTGTTACGGCTGCCGCCAATATCCGTTAGGGGCGGACGGAAACGTCAATCCAGCAAGCGAAAGCCACCGAACACGATGTCGCTGCAGGCGCCGGTTACGGTGACGCTATCGTGCTCGACGACTGTTCGCTGGCGGTGAAGGAGGGCGATGGCCTGGCGTTGTTGGGCCGCGTGGGCAAGAGCTCGTTGCTGCTAACGTTCACGGGCCATACACGGGTACGGCGCGGCTTGAATAGCGGGTGCGGCCAGGACATCTTCACTTTATTTCCAAAGTTGCAGCAAAGGCGCAAAAATTTTGGCAATCAATTGTCGGGCGGCGCGCCGCAGACGCTGGCGATGCTCGCGCCTTGTTGCGCAATCCGAAATTATTGCTGCTCGACGGGCCCTAGAAGGCTTGGCCGGTGATCTTCGATGAATTGTGCTGCGCGATTAAGGGTATCGTGCAAAACACAGCACGTTGAGCAGGCGCTCTAACTGACCACGCGCGGCTGGCAGTGCCGATATTCTGGCCAACCTCGGCCTGCTCGGCAGATGGGTCAGGGTCCGCCTACAGTCGTTCCCAAGGCTGTGGACGGGGGTACTTTTTCCCAGGCAAGCAGCGGCAAGCGCGGCCCAACACGATCAGTGCGGCGCAGCACGGGGAAGCATGCCTATCGCCATCACTGCAGCGGCCAATAGAGCACCAAGCTCACCATTGCCGGTGAAGGTTCCGTCGAAAAGCAAGGGGCCAGCAGCAGCCGCTAGGCTATACGGGACAAGATGGCATTAGAGGCAGCCGGGCGTATATCGTGCAACGTCCAGCACGCGTATTGGAAGTCGCTTTCTGCTTGTGCCGTTGATGTAGCGCGCGCATCGCGCGCCGTCGCCCGATGCGCTACGCGTTGCATCCCGTTATGCATGGGGCGGCGCCACGTCGTGCCAGCGGCAGATTAGAAAGACACGCCCTCTCCAGCCTTGCCGGGACAAACAAGTCGTCCACTCAACCAGATTGAAGAAGAACTGATCGCGATTTCTGTACCGACGTTGGTGACAGGGCCGAGTTGGCCACATATTACCGGGGGCCAAAGAGGGGGGCCGAGAAAGGCTGGCCGGTGCCGAAACAGCACGCAAGAAACGGCAGTTCGGAGGTAGGGTAAGCCCAGTAAGCTCATTCCTACCTCCGCTAAACGACGTTTCTTGACCGCTTAAAACGAGTGCTGCATGCCGACGCCGAAAGACAAGGTGGAGGAGCCTAGAGTTTGTTCCGATGCCGCGTACACGCCGGGCGCGATGCCACCGATGACGGCGCTGTTTCCCGCATTGGCGTCCGCCTTCACGCTGACAACTTGCGCGTAGACTTGAGTCCGTTTGGACAAAGAGTAGGTGTCTAACAGGGCGATCTCCCGCGTCTTGCCGCCCACCGGCACCGCGCCGCCTGTGCCATTGTCTTTCGCGTCATAAAAAGAAATGTTCAGCTTATTTGCTTCGGTGATCTTCCAGTCTAGCCCGATGC
>PKWL01000084.1 GCA_003133225.1 Janthinobacterium sp. | reverse complement strand
CGTCGATGACGCGCGGGATGATGTCGAACGGGATCAGCCGTTCCTTTCCTTTGTCGTCGCCGTAGACGGCGAAAGTGATGCCCACGCGCCGGAAAATGAGCTCGGCTTCGGCCCTTTTCCGTTCAATCACATGGGCCGGCTGTTGCTCCAGCCAGTTGCCGAACTCGCGGTAGTGTTGCCGTACCGTGGTGGCGTCAGAATCATACATTTCATCGAAAAACTTTGGCATAGTGGCGGTTTCTTAGTGCGTGGCAATTCAAAATGGCAGTTAAACCGGGAGCGAGCATGGCAAGAAAGAAATAACTCCTATCGCGTATAGCGGCTTTCTTATTACGAGGCTGAGCGAGCACGAAAGACGTGCGCGCCTTCGCGTCTGCTTAGCCAATTGAGAAAATGGGATACGCCCTTTATGCGAAACCGCATTTCCCAGGCTACAAATCGATTTGGCTATTTTTCTTTCCCCATTAAAAACGCAAAAGTAATTTGCCAATTTCAAAAATTCCTTTTTGGGCCGATGGGATGCACTGAAATTAATTTAAAAATGAAAGCGATCTCATGCGAGGCGGAAGGGGTGCACCGAAGGCGGGGGCTAGATGCGGTTAATATTTCGAAAAATCCGTCACAATTCCTGTAAAAGCAGCCAACGACACATCATTTCCACCAATATTTCCACAAAAATAGTTTTGCAACAGGCTTGTACTTTAGGCCTACTTGCCGCTTGGCATTTGATATTTATCAATAACTATTTGAAGTTATCTGTCAGTGACATCAATACCGTCTCGCCTCGGTAAGACTATAAATTGTCTGCACCAATTAAATGCGTGCGCAATGGAGCGGCGGCTCCAAATTCACTGTTATGGTGCGCGCCGCACCAATTAGGAGCATTTATGCGCGACGGTCGTCAGACTTTTACTAAAGTAGGGCTGACGATTTCTCCGGACGTGATAATCGGCCCGATTATCCAATGGCCATGCTTAAAAACCCACTTTACATGCGGCCACCACCTTGTCATTTCGTGTCTGTTGCAAGGGCGCCGCTTAGCCATCCCCCGAGCCTAACGACGCCAGTTAATAATCGATTGATCCCGCCCCAAAAAAAAAGGGCATGAAAGCGTTTGCCGAAACGCTTGCATTCGCCGCCAAGGATGCCGACGCGCTGCTTGACCGCGTGCTGGAATTAGATAACGGGATGTCTTGGCCTGCACGCTGACCACCAAGGCTTACGATAGTTGCCATTCGACATTTCCGCCAACGTCGACGCAATGAACGGCGTGCGCGGCAATTTTCGCCGGAGCGCGCCAGGCGGCCGCTGCGGCGGCCCCATCCGTTCGGCGACAGCACCGGTCCTATGGGTTTGCCACCGACGCTGCAACCCCGAGCCCGCCGAAAGTAGCAAAATTAGCCATCCGGCCATCCTTTTCGCCCTGGGGTGAGGCGCACGCAGTGAGCCGGAACTGGTGCCCGGTAGGCCCCGCAGGGTCCTCAATCAGCGCAGCAAGCAAATTGGCGCCGCGTTCTGTTGCATGCACTTGTATGGTTGATATGTTTGTAAGAAGACAGACAAACCCGACAAAGGCAGGCCACGCCAACTTCATCAACATTCAATTTTTATCAAGTAAAACAAGCACTTACGCGCACCATTATGATGGCACGCAACTTGCTCATACGTTAAGCGTAGTTCCCATTAATATTTTTATGATCTCATGCCGGAGCCAGCAATGCCCACGTTCCCGATCTACCTCGACTACTCGGCAACGACCCCGGTGGACCCGCGTGTCGCCGAAAAAATGATTCCTTACCTGACCCAGTTTTACGGTAATCCGGCCAGCCGCTCGCATGCGTTCGGCTGGGATGCGGAACGCGCGGTGCAAGTGGCGCGTGAGCAAGTCGCAACGCTCGTAAATGCCGATCCGAAGGCCATCATCTGGACCTCGGGCGCTACCGAATCGAACAATCTGGCGCTCAAAGGCGCGGCCCATTTCCACTGCGGCAAGGGCAAACACCTAGTGACGGTGAAGACCGAGCACAAGGCTGTGCTAGACACCATGCGCGAACTGGAGCGGCAAGGCTTTTGCGTCACCTATCTGGACGTCGAGCCGAACGGCCTGCTCGACCCTGATCGCTTCCAAGCCGCCCTGCGCCCCGACACGATTCTAGCGTCCGTCATGTATGTCAACAACGAGATCGGCGTCATCCAGGACATTGCCGCGCTCGGCGACATCTGCGCCGCGCGCGGCGTGCTGTTGCACGTGGACGCCGCCCAGGCCACCGGCAAGGTGGAGATCGACCTGGCCCGGCTCCCCGTCGACCTGATGTCGTTTTCGGCGCACAAGACCTATGGCCCGAAAGGCATCGGCGCGCTCTACGTGCGGCGCAAGCCGCGCGTGCGGCTGGAGGCGCAGATGCACGGCGGCGGCCATGAACGGGGCCTGCGCTCGGGCACGCTCGCCACGCACCAGATCGTCGGCATGGGCGCAGCGTTCGATATCGCGCGCACCAGCATGGGCGCCGAGAACGAGCGTATCCGCGTGCTGCGCGACCGCCTCCACGCCGGCTTTGCCGATCTTGAGGAAGTGGTTCTGAACGGCGACCTGGAGATGCGCGTGCCGCACAATCTGAACCTCAGCTTCAACCATGTCGAAGGCGAATCGCTGCTCATGGCCATCAAGGAACTCGCGGTATCGAGCGGTTCGGCCTGCACCTCGGCCAGCCTGGAGCCGTCTTATGTGCTGCGAGCGCTGGGGCGTTCCGACGAGCTGGCGCACAGCTCGATCCGTTTTACGCTGGGGCGCTATACCACGGCCGACGAAATCGACTTCAGCATCGAACTGATCAAACGAAAAGTCGGCAAGCTGCGCGCCCTCTCGCCGCTGTGGGACATGTACCAGGAAGGCATCGACCTGAACACCGTGCAATGGGCGGCGCATTGATGCGTTTCATGCGCCTTTTTATCGTGCCGCTGGTGACAAGCATCGGCGTACAAGTGGCAGCACACATTTCAAGGGACCACTATGGCATATAGCGACAAACTTCTGGACCATTATGAAAATCCGCGCAACGTCGGCTCCTTTGCCAAGGACGACGACAGTGTCGCAACCGGCATGGTGGGCGCACCCGCCTGCGGCGACGTGATGAAACTGCAGATCAAGGTCGGCAAAGACGGCGTCATCGAGGACGCCCGCTTCAAGACCTACGGCTGCGGCTCGGCGATCGCCTCCTCGTCCCTCGTCACCGAATGGCTGAAGGGACGCACGCTGGAGCAGGCTCTGGCCATCGACAACACCGCGATCGCCGAAGAACTGGCCTTGCCGCCAGTGAAGATCCACTGCTCGATCCTGGCCGAGGACGCCATCAAGGCCGCCGTCGCCGATTACCGCAGCAAGCACGCCAGCGCCGACCACGACTACCCGGTCTGCGCACCCGTGGCCACCCACTAATTAGGAGATCCGACCATGCCTGAAGCGTCCACACCCCTCGAATTTTCCGACAGCGCCGTTGCCAAGGTTGCCCAACTGATCGCCGCTGACGGCAATGCGCAACTGAAACTGCGCATCGCCGTCAGCGGCGGCGGCTGCGCCGGCTTCAAGTACGATTTTGCTTTCGACGAAAGCGTCGCCGCAGACGATTTCCGGTTCGACAAGAAGGGCGTCTCGGTACTGATCGACGCCATCAGCATGCAGTACCTGGCCGGCGCCGAGATCGATTACGAAGACAGTTTGCAAGGCGCGCGCTTTCTCATCAAGAACATCAAGGCGAACTCGACCTGCGGTTGCGGCAGTTCGTTTTCCATGTAAACCATCCGTCAGGAGCTCGCTATGCATGTCATCCTCACCGAAAATGCCGCCAAGCGTGTCCACGCCGTCATCGCCAAACGCCCCTGCTTCGGACTGCGCCTGGCCGTCAAAACCAGCGGCTGCTCCGGCATGGCCTACGCCATCGAATTCGCCGACACGGCCGAGCACGACGACGTGCGTTTTGAAAGCCACGGCGTCACGCTCCTAGTTGACCCGAAGAGCCTGGTTTATCTAAGCGGAACGGAAATCGATTTCGTGCGCCAGGGCTTGAACGAAGGCTTCAAGTTCAACAACCCGAACGTCAAGAATGAATGCGGCTGCGGCAACAGCTTCGCCATCTAGAAAGGGCGCGTCATGTTATTACAAATCGCCGAACCGGGCATGAGCTGCGCCCCGCACCAGCATCGCCTGGCCGTAGGCATCGACCTTGGCACCACCAACTCGCTGGTGGCGAGCGTATTGAGCGGAACGGCCGCGGTCCTATGCGACGCTGAAAAGCGATCGCTCTTACCCTCAGTCGTGCGCTATTTGACGCCAAGCGCAAACGCCGCGCCCATCGTCGGCCATGCCGCGCAAGCGAGCCAGAGCATCGACCCGCACAACACGCTGTCCTCGGTCAAGCGCTTGATGGGGCGCAGCCTGGCCGAAGTGGCAGCCCTGGGCGGCCTACCCTACCAATTGGTCGATACGCCAGGCATGGTGCATATCGATACGGCGGCCGGGCTCAAGAGTCCGGTCGAGGTCGCAGCCGATATCCTGCGCGCCTTGCGCGTGCGCGCCGAAGCCGCGCTCGGCGGCGAACTGAGTGGCGCCGTGATCACCGTGCCCGCCTATTTCGACGACGCCCAGCGCCAAGCGACCAAGGACGCGGCGCGACTGGCGGGCCTCAATGTCCTCCGCCTTCTAAATGAACCGACCGCCGCCGCCATCGCTTATGGGCTCGAGAATGGGGCCGAGGGCATTTTCGCCATTTACGACCTGGGCGGGGGCACCTTCGATATCTCCATTTTGAAACTGACGCGCGGCGTCTTCGAAGTGCTAGCGACGAATGGCGACCCGGCGCTCGGCGGTGACGACTTCGATCAGATTGTTTATGCTTGGATCATTGAGAGCGCCCGCCTGACGTCCTCCACGCTCGTCGCACGGGACGCGCGCACACTCCTCACGTTAGCGCGCGCGGCGAAGGAGGCGCTCAGCGCCGCGTCCGAGGCGGCCATATCCGCCACGCTATCTGACGGGCGCGCCATCAACCTGACGCTAACGCGCGCGAATTTTGCCGCGTTGACATCGAGCTTGGTCGCCCGCACCTTGAAACCGATGCGCACGGCGCTGCGCGACGCCGGCTTGGCCGTGGAGGAAGTGCAAGGCGTAGTCTTGGTCGGCGGTTCGACCCGCATGCCGCAGGTGCGATCCGCCGTCGCCGATTTTTTCAAACAAGAACCACTCACCAATCTCGACCCCGACCAGGTGGTCGCGCTGGGCGCGGCGATGCAGGCCAATGTCCTGGCCGGCAACCGCAAGGATGACGGCTGGCTGCTACTCGACGTCTGTCCGCTCTCGCTCGGCATCGAGACCATCGGCGGCCTGGTCGAAAAGATCATCGGTCGCAATGCCACCATTCCTGCCGCGCGGGCCCAAGATTTCACCACCTTCAAGGATGGCCAGAGCGCGATGAGCATCCACGTGCTGCAAGGAGAACGCGACCTGGTGGCCGACTGCCGCTCGCTGGCGCGCTTCGAACTGCGCGGCATTCCGCCCATGGTGGCCGGCGCCGCGCGCATCCGCGTGTCCTTCCAGATCGACGCCGACGGCTTACTTAGCGTGTCGGCGCGTGAACAAAGCAGCGGCATCGAAACAGACGTGACGGTCAAGCCCTCGTACGGCCTGGACGATGCGCGTATCGCATTGATGCTAAAGGAAGCCTACGAGGGTGCCGACGGCGACATGCATATGCGCATGCTGCGCGAAGCGCAGGTGCACGCGCGGCGCCTGATCGACGCCACCGAGGCGGCGCTGGCCGAGGATGGCAAGGCCTTGCTGGCGCCGCCCGAACGGGCCGCCATCGTGCACCACATCTATGCGGTGGCGGACCTCATTGAAACGGGCGCCGACGCGCCCGGCGGCGGCATCGACGCCCTCAAGACCGCCACCGAAGCCCTCAATTTGGCTACCTCTGAATTCGCCGCGCGGCGCATGAACGCCAGCGTGCGCCGCGTTTTTGCCGGGCAACGCGTCGACCGGCTGGACGGAGTGTAGCCATGCCCACCATCACCATTCAACCGCACCCCGAGCTGTGCGTTGACGGCGCCGTGTTTGAAGCGCGCAGCGGCACCTTCTTGTGCGACGCGCTGCTGCGCAACCACATCGCGCTCGAGCACGCCTGCGAAAAGTCGTGCGCCTGCGCCACCTGCCATGTCATCGTGCAACAAGGTTTTGCCACGCTGGCCCCCGCCAGCGACGACGAGGAAGACCAGTTGGGCCGTGCCTGGGGCGCGCAGGCGAACTCACGCCTCGCCTGTCAGGTACTGCTGCGCGAGCAAGACCTGGTGCTTGAGTTGCCGCGCTATACGGTCAATCTGGCGCGCGAACGCGCTTGACTCGACGCGTGCATTAGCGTTCCGCGCCAGCGCTTGCGGTGTCGCCGCCACGCCCGTTCCAGGCGTGCATCGATGAGGTTCACCAACGCACTGTCCTGATCGCGCCGCATCGGGCCGCAAGGGCGTCCATGCACATGTTGTGCGAGGGACTTGCTTGCGAGACCGCGCGCCCTCCCCTACGTCAGCCCGTTCGGACCTTCCCGCGCCGAGGTTGCCATTTCGGCCAAAGCCATTTGGATTGTCACAAACGTGACAAACGCGACACGTTGCGCTGGCACGTCACAGCGTCGCCGATCCTTCTCAAGTCATTGATAACAACCGGTTTTTTGCCGATGTCGCGCACTGGCACATGACTTGCTAAACATAATCATACTTAGACGGTTTTTTTCGATCAACCAGCCCGGCGAGACAGAACACCATGGTCACGATCAACGACACCACTTTGCGCGATGGCGAGCAAACCGCCGGCGTTGCTTTCACCTGCGCTGAGAAAATCGCCATCGCGCAGGCGCTGCACGGCATCGGCGTGCCGGAACTGGAAATCGGCGTGCCCGCCATGGGCGAGGCGGAAATCGACGTCATCCGCGCCATCGCCGGACTCGGCATGGACAGCACCCTCATGGTCTGGGGCCGCATGTGCAGCTCCGACATCGATGCCGCGGCGCGCTGCAACATCGACATCGTCAATCTGTCCTTGCCGCTCTCCGACATCCAGATCGAACACAAGCTGCGGCGCGACCGCAACTGGATCCTGGCGCAAATTTCGCGCATGGTGCCGCGCGCCCTTGACCTTGGCATGCAGGTTGCGTTGGGCGGCGAGGACGCGTCGCGCGCCGACATGGATTTCCTGCTGCGCGTGGTAGAGACGGCGCAAAAAGCCGGTGCCCGCCGTTTCCGCTTCGCCGACACCTTGGGCCTACTCGATCCGTTTTCCACTTTTGAACGGATCGGCACACTGCGCCGCGCCGTCGATATCGACCTAGAAATCCACACCCATAACGATCTCGGGCTGGCCACCGCCAACACCTTGGCCGCCATCCGCGCCGGCGCGACTCACGCCAACACCACCGTCAACGGCCTTGGCGAGCGCGCCGGCAATGCGCCGCTGGAAGAAGTGGTGATGGCGCTGCGCCATCTGCATGGCATCGATACGGCGATCGACACCCGCCGCCTGCCCCAGATATCGCAGCTGGTCGCCAAAGCTTCAGGGCGCCCGGTGGCGCCCAACAAGAGCATCGTCGGCGACGCCGTGTTCACACACGAGTCCGGAATCCATGTCGATGGCCTGCTGAAGAACCCGGCCAACTATGAAAGCTTCAGCCCGGCCGAACTGGGGCGAGCGCACCGTACCGTGCTGGGCAAGCATTCCGGATCGCATGCCGTCAAGGAAGCCTACGCTAGGCTCGGCATCGCCCTCTCGAACGGCGACGCCGAACGCATGCTCGCCAAGATCCGGGATCACGCAATGTGCGCCAAGCGTGCTCCCGACGCCGCCGAGCTCACTGTCTTTTATCTCGAAGGCACCGCCTTTTCAGGGTTGCCGGCATGAAGTCCAATCGCAAGAACCATTCTACAAGGCGAGAAAAAATGAGCACCTTAGTACAACAACTCACGCAACTGTCGGCGGCCGAAGAGTTTCTCGATTTCTTCGGTGTGCCTTACGCGCAATCGGTGGTCGACGTCAGCCGCCTGCATATCTTGAAACGCTTCTTTCAGTACATGCGCCAGGAACAAGGACTCGATAGCCTGGACGAAGTGGACACGTTCAAGCGCCTGCGCTCGCTCCTGGCCCAAGCCTACGGCGACTTCGTGCGTTCGACTCCGGCCCAGGAAAAGGTGTTCAAAGTCTTGCAAAACGCGGCCTCGCAAAGCGTTTCGCTCGATTCCTTGCGCATGACGCTGCCGAATCGCTCCTAAGGATAATTCCATGCACATCGTCGTTTGCATCAAGCAAGTGCCCGACAGCGCGCAAATCCGCGTGCATCCGGTCACCAACACCATCATGCGTCAAGGCGTGCCGGCCATCGTCAACCCCTATGACCTGTTCTCGCTGGAGGAGGCGCTGCGCCTGAAAGACCTGCACCGCGGACGCGTGACGGTGCTGTCGATGGGACCGCCCCAAGCTGAAGCGGCACTACGGAAATGCATCTCCTACGGCGCCGACGACGCCATCCTCGTCACCGACCGCGCCTTCGCCGGCGCCGATACGCTGGCCACCTCGTTCGCCCTAGCGGCGGCCATCCGCAGAATCGACCGGGACATGAAAGTGGACATGGTGTTTGCCGGCAAGCAGACGATCGACGGCGACACCGCGCAAGTGGGCCCCGGCATCGCCAAGCGCCTCGGCATGCAGCTCCTAACTTACGTGGCGACGGTCGAGGCGGTGGACTTGGAGCAGCGCACCATCTTGGCCCAGCGCCGCGCCGAAGGCGGCGTGCAGCTGCTCACCACCGGCCTGCCGTGCCTGGTGACGATGCTCGAAGGCAGCAATGAAATGCGTTTCGCCACCATGGACAACATGTTTCGCGCCGCCCGCTATCCGCTCAAGGTCTGGAACCGGGAGGCGGCCGGCATCGAAGACATCAGCAAGATCGGGCTGAAGGGCTCGCCGACTCTGGTCAGCCGCGTGTTCGCACCGCAGCCCAACACGACGCCGGCTGAAATGATCGAAACTGAAAGCGGCGAGGCGCGCGACATCGTCATCACCTTGCTCGGAAAAATGAATACCCAGCATCCAAAACTGTGTACCGGCATCGCGCGCAAGGCAGCCATTTCCGCAATGACCCCGATGTCTAGCCACCCAGAACGAGGCGTACCATGAGCGAAGCTGTTGCCGTAAGAAAACCCGCCGGCCGCCGCTTTGAGCTCGACGACCGCCTCAAGGCCTACAAGGGCATCTGGGTGTTCGTCGAGCACGAACAGGGCGAAACTCACCCCGTATCGTGGGAACTGATGGGCGAGGCGCGCAAGCTGGCCGACAAACTCGGCGTGGAGGTGGCCGGCGTCGTGCTCGGCCCGCCCGGCCCCCTCAGTCAACGCTTTTGCGAGCAAGCGTTCCATCACGGCGCCGACCTGTGCTACCTGATGGCCGACCCTATCCTCGCTGATTACCGCAACGAGCCCTTCACCAAGGGCTTGACCGACCTGGTCAACACCTATCAGCCGGAGATCGTGCTGCTCGGCGCCACCGTGCAGGGGCGCGACCTGGCCGGCAGCGTCGCAACCACGCTACAGACGGGCCTCACGGCCGATTGCACCGAACTTAACATCGACATGGACAACCGCGGCCTGGCCGCGACCCGTCCCACCTTTGGCGGCAGCCTCTTGTGCACCATCGTCACCAAGAACTTCCGGCCGCAGATGGCGACCGTGCGCCCGCGCGTGATGGCGTTGCCGGAGCCAGATCTAAGGCGCAGCGGACGCATCGTCTTGCATGAGCTGGGCATGATCGAGGCCGATATCATCACCAAGGTCCTCAGCTACATTCCCGACAGCCGGCAAGACAAGGCGCAATTGCCGTTTGCCGACATTATCGTGGCCGGCGGGCGCGGCATGAAAAAAATGGAAAACTTCAAGCTGATATGGGACTTGGCGCGCGTACTGGGCGCCGAGGTCGGCGCTTCGCGCCCCGTGGTGCAGGCCGGCTGGGTGGAAACGGAGCGCCAAGTCGGCCAGTCCGGCAAGACGGTGCGCCCCAAGCTCTACATCGCGGCCGGCATCTCGGGCGCGATCCAGCACCGGGTCGGCATGGAGGATGCAGATGTGATCATCGCTATCAACAACGATCCGAACGCGCCCATCTTCCAGTTCGCCAGCTACGGCATCGTCGGCAGCGCGATGACCATCTTGCCGGCGCTAACGGAAGGCTTTCGCCGCCAACTGGCGGCCGCGCGCAAGGCAGGCTGAGTATTTTCAGGAGAAAAACCATGAGTGAAAAATTTGATGCGATCGTCGTTGGTGCCGGCGCCTCCGGCAACGCGGCCGCCTATACGCTGGCCAAGGCCGGCTTGAAAGTTCTGCAATTGGAGCGCGGCGAATCGTCCGGCTCCAAGAATGTGCAAGGTGCGATCCTGTACTCGGATGCGCTCGAGCGCATCATTCCCGACTTCCGCGATGACGCGCCGCTGGAGCGGCACCTGATCGAGCAGCGCATGTGGGTACTGGACGACGCCTCCTTCATCGGCACCCATTACCGCTCGGAGGACTTCAACAAGCCACCTTACAACCGCTATACCATCATCCGCGCCCAGTTCGACAAATGGTTCTCGCAAAAGGTGCAGGAGGCGGGCGCACTCTTGATCTGCGAAACCACGGTCTCGGAATTATTGATGGATGGCGAGCGCGTGATCGGCGTACGCACCGACCGCGAAGGCGGCGAGGTCTACGCCGACATCGTGATCCTGGCCGATGGCGTCAATTCGCTGCTGGCGACCAAGGCCGGCTTCCACTACGAAATTGCGCCAAAAAATGTCGCGCTGGCGGTCAAGGAAATCCACTTCATGCCGCAGGAAACCATCGAGAGCCGCTTCAACGTGGCGGGCGACGCCGGCGTCGTCATCGAGCTGGCCGGCAAGATCACCAAGGGCATGATGGGCACCGGTTTTTTGTACACCAACAAGGAGTCGCTCACGATCGGCGTCGGCTGCATGCTGTCGGACTTCAAGAGGCAAAAAATCACGCCCCACCAGTTGCTCGAGCAAATGAAAGAGCATCCCTCGATCAAGCCGCTAATCGCGGGTGGCGAGATGAAAGAATACAGCGCGCACTTGATTCCCGAAGGGGGTTACAACGCGATGCCGAAGCTCTACGGCGACGGCTGGATGATCGTCGGCGATGCCGGCATGTTCGTCAATGCCGTGCACCGCGAAGGCTCCAACATGGCGATGACCACCGGGCGCATGGCGGCGGAAACGGTGATCGAGCTGAAAAAGGCTGGCAAGGCCATGGACGAGAAGCACTTGGCCGCCTACCGCACGAATCTGGAAGACTGCTTCGTGCTCAAGGATTTGAAAAAATACAAGAACTTGCACAGCGTGTTCCACGCCAACCCGTATTTTTTCAACACCTATCCGGAATTACTGAACCAGGCGGTGCACGAACTGATCAAGGTCGACGGCGTCGACAAGAAGACCAAGGAAAAAAACATCCGCCACAACTTCACCCGGCGCCGTTCGCTGTTCGGCCTGGTGGGCGACGCCTATAAACTATGGAGGGCTTTCGAATGAGCACCGTCAAAGTCGAAGAGAAACTGTTCCAGAACCGCTACCGCGTGGATACCGGGCGCCCGCATATCCAGATCAGGAACGCCGATATCTGCAGCAACGAATGCGCGGACCAGCAATGCACGGTATGCTGCCCGGCCGGCTGCTACACGCTCGAAGGCAACGGGCGCGTGGTGCTCATTTCGGATGGCTGCATGGAGTGCGGCACCTGCCGCATCATCTGCGATGAGCATCGCAACGTGGCGTGGGAATACCCGCGCGGCGGTTACGGCATCTTGTTCAAGTTTGGCTGAACTGGCAGCCGGCATGAAACGCACACCCTCGACGGCACATCGTAGACTCCACCTTGCGATCCCGTAATTCATAGGTGGCAAAGGTACGCCACACAACAAGAGCAAGTGCATCACCGGGGGGGAAATGCGTTCGAACTTACCAGTTACAAACAAGGAAATCATCCTGCAAGATTGGGAGACGATAGTCTCCAAGACGGACTTGAAGGGAAAAATCACTTACGTCAATGAGGATTTTCTGCGCATCAGCGGTTTTTCTGAAGAAGAACTGTTGCGCCAGCCGCACAATATCGTGCGCCATCCGGATATGCCGGAAGAAGCGTTCGCTGACCTTTGGCGCACCTTGAAACTGGGCAAAGCTTGGACCGGCCTCGTTAAAAACCGTTGCAAGAACGGTGATTATTACTGGGTGGAAGCCAATATCGCGCCCTTGATCGAGGACCATCACGTCGTTGGCTACACGTCCATCAGAGGCAAGCCTTCGCGCGACGCCGTCAAGGCTGCGGCAGACGCTTATCGCGCGGTAAAGT
>PKWL01000093.1 GCA_003133225.1 Janthinobacterium sp. | reverse complement strand
TTAGCGCGAGGGGGAACTTCAGGCTAGCGGTCAGCCGAAGATCCTGGTCCAAAGCGCCGAACAAGGCATGATCAGCAGTAACGCCGGCAGCATGTTGACGATCGGAAATATTTTTATGCCGCAAATTCGCAAGCCTGTGGCGAGCATAATGATGCCGCCACAGGCGGAAAAATCGGCCAACATCGCCGCCGTTGCTAACGGGATGAGCAGGTGAGCGCTAAAGTAAAGCAGACTTTGAACCAGTATTTGTGGCACGGCGATCAGGGCCACGGCGTAGCCCAGATCTGCAGCAAATATCATTGCTGTAAATAGATCTAACATCGATTTTGCGATCAAGATGTTGGCCTCGCCCGTCATGCCTTCGTGGGTTGCACCAAATATTCCCATACCGCTGGCGCAGAAAAGTACGAGGATCGTTACATACTTGACCACGAATCCTTGGACTCGGGGGCTGCTCGGTTCACTAGAGCGAATCCGTTCGACGCGTTTCTGGGCCCAATCTATGGCGAGTTCCAAGCCACGTTCGAGAAACAGTAACTCGCCGATGAGTGCCCCGACGAGCAGGGCCAGCGCAACGGCCGGAATGGCATGGACCTTGTCCATGAGGGCCGTGCCAATGCCGGCCGAGATAATGCCGCAAGTTAGCGGCATAGCTTCGCGCACCCGCTTTGGAATTCTCGGGCCCAACGCCGCGCCGAAAATGCCGCCAATGACTAATGCGGAACTGTTAACCAGCGGACCCAACATGCAAAGCCTCCGTTTGTAGTTCACACATTTTTTAAATTGCAACTATACATAAAATCGTTGAAACGCTGGAAAAATATTTTTTAGCCAATGCCGTGCCAGCAGGCGATGGGGCCAAGCTCCCTGCCGACACCGACGCTTGAGCCCGCCGGCTTGCCCGCGTCCAAGCTCATGCCAGATAGCGCTGCACCCTTTGCTCGATGGCCCCGAAGATGCTCGCGCCGCCACGCTCGAACATCTCGATGCGCACCGTGTCGCCGAACTTCAGGAAGCCCGTTTGCGGTTTGCCCGTTTCGATGGTTTCGTACATGCGCAGCTCGGCCAGGCAGCAGTAGCCTACCCCCCCATGGTCGATCGAAGAGCCATATAGCCCCCCCTGCTTGTTAGAGACGGTGCCCGACCCGATGATCGATCCGGCGCCGATTTCACGTGTTTTGGCCACATGCGCGATCAGTTGCGGAAAGTTGAAGATCATGTCGCGGCCCGCATCGGGCTTGCCGAACAGCCTGTCGTTCAGATGCACGGTGAGCGGCCGGTGCACCTTGCCGTCGCGCCAGTCATCGCCTAACTCATCGGGCGTTACGGCAACTGGGGAGAACGCCGAAGCCGCTTTGGACTGCAGAAAGCCAAAGCCCTTCGCCAGTTCCTCCGGTATCAGGTTGCGCAACGACACGTCATTGACCAGCATCAGCAGACGAATCGCCGGCGCGCATTGTTCGGGCGTTGCACCCATACGTATATCGCCGGTGATAACGGCCACCTCGGCTTCCAGGTCGATGCCCCAGTCTTCGCTCAGTGCGCACACGGGATCGCTGGGGCCGATGAACGAATCGGAGCCACCCTGGTACATCAGCGGATCGCTCCAGAATGATTCCGGCAGCTCGGCGCCACGGGCTCGCCGCACCAGTTCGACATGGTTGACGTAGGCTGAACCGTCGGCCCACTGGTACGCACGCGGCAGCGGCGAATGACAGGCGGCCGGATCGAAGGCCTGGGCCCCCTGGGCGGAGCCATCGTTGAGTTCGGCATAAACCTCGGCCAACTGCGGTGCGATCGTGACCCAGTCATCGAGCGCCGCCTGCAGGCTGCGGCAGATGGCCTCGACTGTCTTACATAGGGCAAGATCACGGCTGACCACAAGCAGCGTGCCATCACGCCCGCCCGACTTCAAGGTGGCGAGTTTCATGTTACACCCCCTTCCCCGAGCAGCTGCCGTCATGCATCCAGCGTGCGTGTTGCGGCGCTTTTCTGGTCTTCGACCATTCATCGAGCATCGCCCATTTCACGTCGTCGAGTTGCTTCATCATTTTCGGGGTGCCGGTATTGGCGGCAAGTTCGAGGCGGTGTCCGCTCGGATCGAAAAAGTAGATCGACGTGAAGATCGTGTGGTCAGTAGGCCCGACAACGTCGATGCCGTCGGCCTCCAGGCGCGCCTTGGCTGCCAGTAGCTCGTCCATTGAATCGATTTCCAGCGCCAAATGCTGAGTCCATATCGGTGTGTTCTGGTCGCGTCCCATCGGCGCCTTGGTAGGCAATTCAAAAAAGGCAAGGATATTGCCAGCACCGGCATCCAAAAAAATATGCATATAGGGATCCGGCTCCTTGGTCGACGGAACCTGATCTTCTGCAATGGCCAGCACGAAATCCATATTCAGATACTTGCCATACCATTCGACAGTCTGTTTGGCGTCGATGCAACGATAAGCCACATGGTGAATTTTCTTGATCTTCATGGTGTCTCCAATTGGGTGTTATTGGTATGTACCTTGGGTTTTGAGCAAAGCGCCGTCAGTGTTTAGCGCGCAGTTCCTAGCCAAAGCAAGGCTTTCTGCCGCCATCTTCAGCTTGAGATGTCGTCGCGCGCCATCTGCATCGCAGTGCGCAGGATCGTGATGTCGCCGATATGGTTGGCCAGCAGCAGAATCAGTTTCGCATTCAAGAGCGCGCTTTGTTCTTCGGACAGGTCGCGATGAGTCTCGATTAGGGATTCGTAAAAGTCGTCGCCAGGTGAAAATTCGCGGAAATAGCGCTTGCCCTGTTCGCTGAAATTGGGCTCCAGATTTAGGTTCATGCAAATTCTCCAGTTAAAGATTGCAGGTGGCGCGGGCTAGCGCTTGTTGGACGCGCACCGCGTCAAGTGTGCGCCAGCGAGCGGCGATGTGCTGGTCGGGGCGCGCCAGGTAGTAGGTTCCGTCTTGTGCATCGTAGCGTTTAGCGAGCACGCCGCTGATGTCGAGCACGACTTTCGCGTTCGCAACCTGGCCCGGCTTGCGGGCAATTACCAATGCCTCGATTGGCAATGCACTTTGCGCCAACACGGAAAACTGCGCTTGAACAGAGTGGGAAATTGCGGCCGGATCATCACAGAAATAAAGACCCTGGAAACGGTTGCCGAGCTGATCGATCAGCCAGCCGTCTTGCATGCCGAGCTTGATCCGGCCGTCGTCCATCGGTGCGCCCGGCACCATGTCTCCAATAAATTGATCCGTGTCCGGCGTATTTAGACGAGAACTCGTCAAAAAGGCAGGCACCGACAGCCGACCCGAGTTGACCAGTTTCCTGGCAAACGCATGTTTTTCCGCCAGCTTTAGCACCGCGTTGCGAAACGTCTTGCTAGTCGTGCTCTTCGGTGTGATGAAATCAGTCGAGCGGGTGGAATTCATCAGGTTCTCGTCAGCGGCAAAACAACGCTCGTCCGAATAGGTATCGAGGAGCTGCTCGGGCGCTTTACCGTCCATCACGAGTTTTAGCTTCCAGACCAGGTTGTCCGTATCCTGCAAGCCCGAATTGGCGCCGCGCGCACCGAATGGCGATACCTGGTGGGCGGCGTCGCCGACAAACAGGCATTTTCCATGCCGAAAGCTGCTCATGCGCCGGCATTGGAAGGTATACACGCTGACCCATTCCAGTTCAAATTCGCGCTCATCGCCCAACATCGCCTTGATCCTTGGAATCACGTTTTCCGGTTTTTTTTCTTCCTCCGGATTGGCGTCCCAGCCAAGCTGGAAATCGATGCGCCAGACATTGTCGGCTTCCCGATGCAACAGCACTGACTGATTCGGATGGAACGGCGGGTCGAACCAGAACCAGCGCTCGGCCGGAAAATCGGCCTTCATCACGACATCGGCAATTAAAAAGCGGTCCATGAAAATCTTGCCTTCAGTTTCCAGCCCCAGCATATTGCGGATCGGACTACGCGCGCCGTCGGCCACGATCAGCCAGTCGGCCTCGATCTGGTAGGTACCATCCGGAGTTTCAATGCGCAACGCGACGCAGTCGTCCTGCTGCTGTACCGACACAACCTTATTCTTCCAGCGCATCGTCACCCCAGCCGACACCGCCCGCTCGACCAAGTATTCTTCCAGATAGTATTGTTGCAGATTCACCATACCGGGCCGCTTCTGATCGGCTCCCGGCTGCAGATCAAAACTGAACACTTCATCGTTGCGGAAAAAGGTCCGGCCCACATTCCAGCTCACGCCTTTTGCCATGACGGAGTCGCCGCAACCGAGCCGGTCTAGTACTTCGATCGCCCGCTTGGCGTAACATAGGCCGCGCGAGCCTATTGAGACGGTATCGTCGTCGTCGAGCAACAGCACGGGGATATTTTGCAAGCGGCAATCGATTGCCGCCGCCAGACCGGCCGGGCCGGCACCGACCACGACCACCGGGTAGCGGTGCACTTCGCCGCTGTTGATTGCTTCCGGCGCGGTGTAGGGAAATTTCGAATATGTGTAGTTTTTTTGCATGCCCGTCTCCGTGATGATTTATCTCGCCATGGTTTTGAGAAGCGACGCGCTTTGCGGTATCTTGCCGCTCCACGCTGTGCCGGCGATGCTCTTTGCTGCGCCTCGAAGTCGCGCCCTTCGCACTGCGTCGGGCCGCGTGCGCATGGCTGGCGTTTTGGGGCGATTTGAGTGCGGCCGCCAGCACCTCGCCCCAGATTACTGCCGCTGTAATGCGGACCACATTTCCTGGTCGCGTTGCGCAGTCCAGATGCGTGGATGGGAGACGCCGCTAGCTTCATCGAAGGCACGCGACACGTCAAATGGCAGACAGTGTTCGTAGATAAACACTTGTCCGAACTTGGGATCCATGGCCTTGCGCGCGTGTGCCATGGCCCCCTTCAAATCCAGTTTTTGGGCAACCGCTTCGCGCCCTTGCTGCAACAGCGTGGTGACGAAGTCCTTGGTATAGTCGATACCGACGTTGACTTCCTGAATATTGAACATGGCGGGGCCGCGGCCGGGCACCAGCTTCTCGGGTCCGAGTGCGCGCAACGCTTCGAGCGTGTGTGGCCATTGTTCCAGTTGGGCGTCACCGCAATAGCAGGCGGCCCCATACTCGACCAGGTCGCCCGAGAACAACACTTTTTGGGACGGGATCCACACCACGGTGTCACCCTTGGTATGCCCGGCACCGAGATGCATTATTTTGACTTCCAGCGTGCCAAGAAATAAGGTGATTTCCTTTTCGAAGACCAGCGTTGGCCAGGTCAGGCCAGGGACTGTTTCGACTCCGGAAAACAGGCGCGGGAAGCGTTCGATTTCCGATTTCATGTCCGCCTCGCCACGTTCCACAATCATTTCATAGGTTCCGCGGCTGGCGATAATTTGCTGGGCGCCTTCATTGAAATAAGCCGATGCACCGAGGACACGCACGGCATGATAGTGCGACAAGACGACATGCTTGATCGGCTTGTCGGTGATGGCGCGTATGCGCCTGATCAAGTCTTTCGCCATGGCGGGAGTGGCTGTTGTATCGACGATCAAAACACTGTCATCGCCAATAATTACCCCTGAATTCGGGTCGCCTTCGGCGGTATAAGCCCACGCGTTTTCTGACAGCTGAGTAAACGTAATTTTCTTTTCTTCCAGATCGGCCTGGGATGCAAACGCTTTAGTCATGTTTTTTCCTCGTAAGTTGAGATGAGACCCGGCGCCTGGCAGTCGTCCAATTCGAGCGACTATTTTGTAGCTTGCCTCAGGCGGGTTGTATGAGATTTTTAATTGGGTGAACAGATAATAGGTCTTGATGATATAATTAGTCAAGAACAAATTTATTTGTTTCTGGCAAAGTAAAATTAGCGATAAAGGCAACACCTTTTAGCCGAGGCGAGTCTGAATTTCATTTAATATGGCGCTTTAAAAAAGTTGACTTCCTGAGAGCAATCAATGAGCAAAGTGGAATCATCGACGACACCGATTGCCGAGCAAGAGGGCAGCAAGGGTGACCGAAAGCAGCAACGGGGTATTCAAAGCGTTGAGGTTGGGGCCAGGTTGTTGCAAGCGATCGCCGCGGCGCGGCGACCGATTGGCTTAACTGATTTGGGCGCCGCTGCAGGCTTGGCTCCAGCCCAAGCATTCACCTATTTAGTTAGCCTCAGCCGCCTGGAACTGGTGAAACGCGACTCTTTTTCCGGCGATTACGAGCCTGGTCCACTTGCGCTGCGGCTGGGACTGTTGCGTCTTGAGCAAACGGTTGCCTACCGCGCTGCAATGCCGCAAGCCTTGGCATTAGCCCAGGCGGGGGGCTTTAGCGTGGCAGTTTGTATGCCTGGCCCGAAAGGGCCGACTATTGTGCGTTATGAACATGCCGGCCTTCCCCTTCACGTCAATTTGCACATCGGCACCGTCATGTCGCTGCAAGCCACGGCGACCGGGCGAATATTTTGTGCCTTCGCCTCCGCCGAGGAGCGGGAAATCATGTGGGCGAGCCAACTTGGCAGTGACCTTTCGGATCAAACCTTGCAAGTTGATCAGGCGGCCTTTGAAATGCAGCTTGCCGAAGTGCGCACACGCGGCATGGAACGTGGCATCAATACGCCGAGTCCAGGAATTAGCAGCTTGTGCGCGCCCGTGTTCAACTGCGATGGCCAGCTTTGTCTCGCACTGACGATCATCGGCGGCTCCGGCTTAATTAATGTGGAATGGGATGGTCCGGTTGCTGCCGCATTGGACAGCACAGCAAAAACCATCAGTGCCACTCTTGCCGCAAACTTATGAAGACCCCACCAGTGCCACCCACCACAGAGAATTTTCCGGCTCAGCTGGCTGCATTGAACAACAGCAAACCCCAGCGTGGTATCCAGGCGCTCGAAAGCAGCGGCGAATTGCTGGCCGCCCTCGTCTCCGCCGGAGTGCCATTGTGCCTTCGCGATCTCGCGCAGGCAGCTGGCATGCCCACAGCTAAGGCATTTCCCCACTTGGTTAGCCTGGTCAAGACCGGCCTCTTGAGCAGGGATCAGTCTGGTTGCTTTTCAGCGGGCGCACTGAGCTTGGAACTCGGGCTGCTGGCACTGCAGCGATTGTCGCCAACTAGGGAAGCTGAAAAGGAAATCCTGAAGATTGCCAATGACACCGAGCTCAGCGTGGCAACAGCAGTGCTGGGGCCGCTGGGCCCGACGGTGGTGCAATTGGAAGAATCTGCGCGGCCGCTGCACGTGAGCTTGCGAATTGGGACCGTTCTGTCTCTGGTCAATACCACTATAGGTCGGGTATTTGCTGCGTACTTGCCGCCTGAGATACTAGCGGACCTGCTGGGACAAGATGCCATTCGCATGGCAGGCGAGGCATGGAATACACCAGCGACTTTGGAGGAAACGACCGCTATAACGGCCTATTATGAACAGCTGCGCCTAATTGCGGCACGTGGTATTGATTCGGCCCTAGATAACCCTGTTCCTGGGATCCACACGCTTTCCGCTCCTGTGTTCGACCATACCGGAGCCATTTGTCTTGTCATCGGCTTGATGGGATATTCCAAAAGCTTTGACAGTAGTCTAGATGGAGAAGTGGCACATTACCTACGCCAAGCGACGGAATCGTTGTCCCATCGCATGGGTTACTTCGCTCCCTCTTCGCGTGTTGTTGCGTAGGCCGAAATTTGGTCCCATGTGGATTTTGGCCGCCCCGCCCGATAGATCCGCCATCGAGTGGCGGGGTTGGACGGCACGATGGCGCCGCCGGCGAGAAGTGTTCGACGCGAAAAGCGGGGGCGCGGACAGTCCGTCAACGGCGAGTAATCCAGCTCACGGCGATTGTCATTTAAGCGACCGTTTCGCATCACGCCACTTAGCGGTCAAAAATTAGAAAGACGGAAGAGCGGGCAGTCGGGTCAACTTCTTGATGAATATTCAAAAGTTCCGCCATCGCAGCAAGTCTGCGCGGCGTCATTTCGTGGACATGATCTCCACATCATTGTCGTATACATCAATGCGTTTGTCATACAGGGGAATGGTGGTGCCGTTGACGCGATTCATGACCAGCTTGCCGAGGTCCACGTCGGCAATCACGATTTGCTCCATGTTGGGCACGCCCTCGGCGGCAATGCCGTCGCGCGCAAAAGGAAAATCCGACGGCGTGATGATCGCTGCCTGGCCATAATGCAAACCCAAGCCTTCGACCGGGAGGTTGCCCACGGTGCCCGTAACTGCAACATAAACCTGGTTCTCGATAGCCCTGGCGTGGCAGCAATAGCGTACCCGCAAAAAACCTTGGCGGTCATCGGTGCACGATGGCACAAAGATGATGTCGGCGCCCATTTCACACACCATGCGGCTGAGCTCGGGAAACTCGATATCGTAACAGATCAAGATGGCGATGCGGCCATAGGGGGTGTCAAACACCCTTAAGTGATGACCTGGGTCACCTTTCCATTTTTCTTTTTCCCATCGCGTCAAGTGAATCTTGTCTTGCGTAAAAACTTTTCCCTTGGGCGTGAAAAGATACGCGGTGTTTAGAAGCTGTCCGTCCCGTATTGTCGGATGACTGCCACCAATCACATGCACATTCCATTGCGCCGCCAGTTCCTTAAACAGTTCCACATAGCGCGTCGTGTAATCGTTCATGTTGCGCACTGCCTGACGCAGGTCGCTGGTGTCCATGAACGACAGCAACTGGCTGGTGAATATTTCCGGCAACAGCACAAACTGAGGTTTGTAGTCGCCTGCGGCTTTCATCACGAAGCGCACCTGGTTTTCAAAACCGTTCCAGTCGTGGATGGAGCGCAGCAGGTACTGCACCGCCGCGATCCGCACGGTGAGCTGCTTTGGTTCGTGAACGCTGGGAGTGGTTGTCATCGTTGCATATCCTTTTCGGCGGCGCGCGCCAGTTGCAGGCCAGTCGGCCTGGCAGGATCATAATCCTGATTGAGCCAGACGATCAGCGACGCATACCCATGCGATTCATGGTCATCGGCAAGGTAGTTGCGCATGATGCCACAGTACCTGAATCCCTCGCGCAATTGAAAGCTCAGCACCGGGTCTGTGATGTCTCCCCACAGCACCTTGCGCGCGTAAAGCTCCGCCGACATCTGGTCTGCCAGCTTATGGTAGCCAGGCAGTCTGCCGCAGGCAATGATGCGGCGCAGATTCAAGGTCTTGCACAGGCGCCGCCGGGCTTCGTACAGGGCATGGCCCAGCCGCTTGCCGCGCAGCAAAGGTGCGACGAACACCTCGGCGCCATAAAGTGTGTAGCCGGCCGTGTCATGAGTATCGAAAGTTCCTTTGGCGGTGATCTCATCCCAGGTATGGGGTTCCATCCATTCATCCCACAGGATCACCAGCGAGCTGGCGCAGCCCACCAGCCGGTCATTGTAGAAAGCGACGAACTGGCCCTCGGGGAACAGCGCGATCTGGTGTGCCACGCGGTCGTGCTGCCAGGCCGGAATAGTGGGGTAGACTTCGCGCTGCAAACGCACCAGCGCGTCAATGTCCTGCGGCGTAGTATTGCGGACAATTAGTTTGGCCATGTAAATAGAAGGGGTCAAAGGGCGCTTGCGCCAGTTCACAGGCAGGCCGGTGTGGGTCTCATAAAAACCCGACGACAGCCAACCGTCGCCACTGGCAAACGGGATGCGCCGCTTGTTTCCCAAAGCATCATGAGAGCGAACATTATGATGGAAAACAATAAAGTCTGTCGGACGCGCCTAAAATTTAAGCATCTGGCCTGTTTTGGAATTGGGGGTACATGCTGATGCTGCAGGAGCGGCTTTAGCACGGTTTGGAAAAGGCCAGGCGCGACGATAAGGGCATGTGATGTGCGTGGACCTGGATTGATTCAAGACCGTCAATGACACTTTTGGACATGAGATTGGCGACCCGTTGCTCCCGGAGGTGGCTTGGAGCATCAAGGCTCGCCTGCGGTCCTCCGATACCCTAACCCGCTTGGGCGGCGCCGAGTTCGTGGTGCTGCTGGAAGCGGCGGGCAGCCCCGGCGTCTGGCTTTCATGAAATGGATGTCTAAATTTCCATGTGGAAATTTTGAGATATGATATCAAATATCAATGCCATTTTTAATGATGTGGCCGCCCGCCATATGCGCAACAAAAATAATACGGATATTTCCATCGCGGCCCAGTATGAACGGGTGGCGCGACTCTTCGCGATTGTTGTTGCCGCGCTCGGCTTGGCTGTTCTGGCCGGATGGGCTTTCCATATCGCGGCGTTAAAAAGCGTGGCGCCGGAATGGGTGGCGATGAAAGTGAACACTGCCATAGGATTTTTGTTGGCGGGGACGTCCTTGTTTTTCGCCGGCTGCGGGGTGGATACGCCAGATTGGGCTCGCCAGCGTGTCGCGCTGGCAGCGGCGGTTGCGTTGCTCGGGCTGCTCACGCTCGGTGAGTATATGTTCGGTGCGGATTTCGGCATCGACCAGCTTTTATTTAGCGCCGATCCCGAGCCGGTGAGCCACGCTGCGCCGGGGCGCATGGCAATGGCGACCGCCGCCGGCTTCGCGTTGACCGGCCTGGCATTGGCCATGCTCGACAGCATCCGGTGGCGCTTGGTCGCCTTGGCTACCGCGCTGGCCGGCATCCTGGTCGGCATGCTCGCCATCCTAGGTTATGTGTACGATGTCGCCGCGCTGTACGGCGTCGGCGCCTACTCCAGCGTCGCGCTGCATACCGCCGCCGGGTTCATGACGGTCAATCTTGGGGTGTTATTGGCGCGTCCCCGGATCGGCTTGATGGCGATCGTGACCGGTAACACCGTCGGCGGCGTGGTGGTGCGCCGACTTCTTCCGCTCGCCATCATCGCGCCTTTCCTGATCGGCTGGCTTTGCATGGAGAGCGAGAGAAGGGGATGGATCGGTTCCGGCTTTGGCATTGCCCTGGTGACACTCACCTATATCATCCTGTTTACCGTCTTCATTTTGCGGACCGGCTTCGTTCTGCTCGCCAGCAATCAAAAATTGCTGGCGAGCGAACTGCACCACCGCACGCTGGTGGAATGGTCGCCCGAAGCGATCCTGATGCATCGGGATGGAAACCTACTGTATGCCAATCCGGCCGCTAACAGGATGTTCGGCGCGCCGCCCGGGCCGGGCCTGACGGGCCAGTCGATCGCTGCGCTGGCGCATCCGGATTTCCGGAACATCATGCTGGAGCGGGCACAATGCCATGTCGAGGCTGGCGCCTCCATGCCTCAGATCGAGGTGAAATTCATCAAGCTCGATGGCACGGCGATCGACGTGGAAGTGCATGACACGGTGATTGTCTATGACGGCCTGCCAGCCATTCACAGCTCCATGCGCGATATCACGCAGCGTAAGCGGGCGCAGGAAACGCAGCGCTGGTCCACGATGCTGTTCGCCAATATCCAGGACGGCGCCGTCGTGACCGACTGGGTCGGCACCATCCTGGCGGTCAATCCGGCCTTCACCGCCATCAACGGCTATGCTGAGGCAGATATTCTCGGGCAAAATATGCGCATCTTGCAGTCCGGGCGGCAGGATGCCGCGTTCTACCAGCAGATGTGGCAAACAGTACTCGCTGACGGCGGTTGGCGGGGAGAGCTCTGGAATCGGCGTCAGAATGGGGAAATCTACCTGGAGCGGCTCACTATCCACGCGGTGTACAACCAGGCCGGCAGGGTAGCCAATTATGTCGGCACATGCGCCGACCTGACCCGCCTCAAACATGCCGACAAGATGGAGCATCTGGCTCACCACGACGCGCTCACCGGCCTGCCTAACCGTCTGCAACTGCTGTTCCGCCTGAGCCATGCGCTGGAGACCAGCCAACGCCAGCATAGCCTTGGCGCCGTCCTGTTTTTAGACCTCGACCGCTTCAAGGCGGTCAACGATACCTTGGGCCACCCAGCGGGGGACGATCTGCTGCAACAGGTGGCCACACGGCTCACCGGACGCATGCGCGGCATGGACACGCTGGCGCGATTGGGCGGCGATGAGTTCGTGGCCGTGCTAGATAGCGTCGAAGGGCCCGATGGCGCGGCCACGGTGGCCGGCGAGTTCGTCCGGTTGCTGAACCAACCGTTTATCTTGGCGGGCGGCCAGGAAGCCCGCATCGGCGGCAGTGTTGGCATTGCCATGTTTCCCGAGCACGGCGACAGCGCAGAAATGCTATTGCGTCATGCTGATGCGACGCTTTATGTGGCCAAGGCGGCGGGGGGTAATACGTACCGCTTCCATGCTGGATGAGTGGGGCCGGCAGCTCCCTTTTGTTGGAAAACGACGTATGCCAACACCCCCAAAAGCTACTTATTTTGGTGTCAACAATATAGAGTTGTGACTTTCCGCCATGATGGATGGACGTTATTCAACAGGGGTTTTGGCATAGCAATTTTCCGATACCGTCGGGTCAGCACGGCGGGCCGGTGAGTCCGGGCCGAACTATTACATCGTGCGACACATCGTGCGACGTCATCGATTGGGAAAAGCAATGTTGGAGTTTGCCAGTCGTAGCGTCAGCTCAGGTATGTTGTCGCCTGTCAAAGTTGCGAAAGTGCCCCGTGTAAAGCCGCATAGGGTCCACCGTTTGCTCACTGATATTTCTCGTTCGGGCCTTGAAAAGGGGCCGGGGGCGCGGTTGATGCTGTATTTGTTAGTTGCCAGTGACTTGACAACCGCGAACGATCCCTACCATCCCATTGACATGGTCCCTAAGTATTGGCAGCGTGGCAAGCGACGCATCACCAGCTGGGCCAAGACCGCTGGCAAGTCCGTCGTGCGCACGGGTTTTTTGAAGTCCCTGTCATATATTTTCATATACCATTATCATTCGTTATCTTTCCACTTAAAACCGCGCCATTAATTCACCTCACCGCGGCTGCCCCCACTCGCAAGGCATTCACATGAGCGACGCACACCCCATAGCCGTTAGTAGCGTGTTGAGGGCGCCGACAACTGCATCACCTTGGCGCCGATCGATTATGGCGACGGTAATGGCGACGGCGATGGTGATTTTGCTGACAACTGGCTGGGTCTCCTATCGGCAGATGAAAAGCGTGTCCGAAGACGATCACTGGGTAACCCACACGTACACGGTCATACATGAATTGGATGAACTCACCGCCGCCATGTTGGACGCGGAAACGTCTCAACGGGGCTTCATTATCGCGGGTAGTGACGCCTATCTGGTAGGCTTTAGTCAAGCAGTGCAAGGTGCCAACCAGGCCTTGACCAGCCTAAAGCGCCTGACGCTAGACAATCCGGCGCAACAGACGCGCTTGGCAAACCTTGATGGCCTGATTCATGCAAAGCTAGACGAGTTAAAAACCACCGTGAATCTCCGGCAGGCCAAGGGATTTCAGGCCGCCCAGGATGAAGTCGTCACCGATCGCGGCAAAGCTTATATGGAGCAGATCCGCCACTCCATTGCGGGGGCCAACCTGGAAGAGACGCAACTACTAAGCGCCCGGGCGGCGGTAAAGATTGCCGGAAGTCAACATCTGGCCAAGCTGCTCACGGGCGCTGGCCTCTTTGCTACACTGCTCTTGATTCTGGTTTTTTTCCAGCTTTGGAAGGAATCCATTCGTCGCGCACAAAGCGAAGCCGAATTGCGCAACCATCGCGACCATCTCGCCAAGCGCGCTTTTCATCTGGCCGCCGCCAACGCGGATCTCCAGCATGAAATCACAGATCTGGAGCATGCGAAGGTGGATCTGCGGGGAAGCGATGAGCGTTTTCGGGCACTGATAGCGGCCGGTACGGATGTGATGTACCGCATGAGCCCGGATTGGAGCGATATGCATCAGCTCAATGGCAATCATTTTATCGCCGAGACGAAATCGTCCAACCCCAACTGGTTTCAAGAATACATTCATCCGGATGACCGGCCGCACGTGAGAGCGGTCATCGATGAAGCCATCCGGACTAAAAGCACGTTTGAACTGGAACATCGGGTCCTGTTGGTGGACGGCAGTGTGGGCTGGACGTTCTCGCGCGCGATCCCAATGCGAGATGCGAGCGGCAATATCATCGAATGGTTCGGCGCCGCGAGTGATATTACCGAGCGTAAGAGAGCGGAGATAGAACTGCAGGCCGCCATGTCCAAAGCGGAACAAGAATTGCGTCACAGTGAAAATAAATTCGCAACATTATTCAATAAAGCACCATTTCCCGCAGCGCTGTCGAGATTGCCTGGCTATGAACATGCCGATGTCAATGAGGCGTGGATGCGAAAATTTGGTTATACAAAAGAAGAGGCGATTGGAAAGACTTCTCTCGAACTGAACATAAATCGTGACCTTGCAAGTCGGACCGGGATGATCGATGAGATTTTGGAAGGCAAGTCCGTACACAATTTAGAACAGTTGTTGTTTTCAAAATCAGGTGACGCGTTCGCGGTTTCGATAGACGTCAACAAGATAGAGATCGATGGGGAAAACTATTCCTTCACCTTTGTGCAAGACATCACTGAACGCAAACAGAATGAAACAGCATTGGCGCAATATAAAAATCACCTTGAAGAATTAGTGCTGGAACGTACCAAAGAACTGGAAATAGCGCGACAACAGGCTGAGGCAGCCAATACGATGAAATCGGAGTTTCTTGCCAACATGAGCCATGAAATCCGAACACCCATGAACAGTGTTTTGGGCTTGGCGCAACTGGCGCTTGATGCGGGGACCGACCCCAAGCAGCTTGATTATCTCGAAAAAATCCAGATCTCTGGCGAACACCTGTTGGGTATCATCGATGACATTTTGGATTTCTCGCAGATGGAGGTCGGCAAGCTCAACATAGAAAAAACTGATTTTTACCTCGATGAAATAAAAAGTAAACTTGCTGACATGCTTACTCAAAAGGCTGTACGGAAAGGACTCAAGCTTAGCTTCGATTTCGACCCGGGTATTCCGATGCTATGCGGCGATTCCCTGCGCTTAAGCCAGATACTGCTCAATTATATTGACAACGCTATCAGGTTCACCGAGCAAGGCGAAATCATCGTCCGCGCCATCATGGTTGAAAAGGAGAAAGATGAACTCTTGCTGCGCTGCGAGGTGCGGGACACCGGCATCGGCATCAATACGGAAAATATGGCCAAGCTGTTCCAGCCATTCCAGCAGGCTGACAATTCCATTACGCGAAAATACGGCGGCTCCGGCCTCGGACTGGCCATCTGCAACAGACTGGTGAAACTGATGGATGGCGAGGTGGGGATCAAAAGCGAAGTGGGCAAGGGCAGCACCTTCTGGTTCACGGTGCGACTGGGCAAAAGCAAGGGGAAGATGGAGGCGCTAGTTGCCAGTGACGCGGATATGGCGTTGACGCTCCAAGGGGCGCGCGTCCTTCTGGTAGAGGATGACGATATTAATCGGGAGGTGACGACCACGTTTCTGCACCGTGCTGGAGCCGATGTCAGCGTTGCTCAAAATGGCAAAGAGGCGCTCGACCTGTTGCATAAGGGGCGTTTTGACTGCGTGCTGATGGACATCCAGATGCCAGTGATGGACGGCCTTGAGGCCATTCAAATAATTCGCGGCGACCCGGCGCTGGCGGGGCTGCGGGTGATTGCCATGACAGCCAACGCATCAAACCGTGATCGCGAGCATTTCCTCGTCGCTGGAATGGATGATTTCATCAGTAAGCCCTTTAAGTCGAAATTGCTTTCTGCCACGGTTGGCAAATGGCTGCCGGCACGCCCATTCCGGATAGACTTCACCAATACGCCTGCCGCATCTGACGCTGGGACAACATCGCCGTCGCCAGGAGATTTGAGTATTGCTGATTTTAATTTTGTGGAAGTGGCGCATTTCGCGGGGAAAATTCCCAAAGACATGTGCATATTCGTGCTTAGGGTTGTCGAGTCAGGGCGAGTAGATCTCGCCAAAATAGCAGCGGCGACGGAACGTCAAGACATGGCAGAAGTCCGTGCGATAGGGCACCACATGTTGACATCGGTCGTGATGATCGGTGCCAAAGGGCTCACCGGTCTGTGCCGTTTGCTCGCAAATGCTAAGGACGGGGAAAATATGGAACAGGTCAGGAAAATCGCCAGCCAGTTAAGCCCGCTGCTGGAACGCATCGAGCTGCAAGTAAAGAAAATCGTGAGCAGCCGACAATCGTAGTTGGCCGATAGCCGCCTTTCGCCGCCGTCACTATGTGTCAAGTTATCGCTTGTTAAACGCGTTTTGCAAATGATTGGGTCAGGCGGGCAATATAGACTTGCTTGACTAGGCCGCTAATGCGTCCAGGCCCGGGGCGGAATCGAACCACCGACAAAAGGATTTTCAATCTTCGTGCCCAAAGTGCCCCGCATGCGGTGACTTTGAAAATGCTCTACATGGAAGCGCGATAAGCGAGAACAATCGTCCGTGCCTACCCTGGCGTCGGAGCGTCTGGCGGTTTTGGCGTCAAGTATTCGATGGCGCCGTCGCGGCTGACGACGATGGCAGTCCCGGTCGTTTTCGCCAGCTCATGCGCACGCTGCGCGGCCCGTCGTAGCGCGCGCTGAGAAAGTCGCAAGTCGCGATCGCGGGCCTGTTCGATGGGTTGCTTGTTCATGGCAGTTCGCTCCAGTCGATTAGCACCGGCGCGGAGCCGGCATTGTCCTATAAAGCCCAAGCGTCCACCCGGGGCGCATAGAGGCGTTCAAGATTATCCTTGCCAGCGGCGAAGCGGCGGCGGATGACAACTTCGGCCGTTGACTATTGCGCACACCTGTTAGGTGAGTTTAGCTTACACGTCCGGCCCGCGGTGGCGGGCGGTCCGAAACCATTGCTGGATACGCTGGATCAGCGTTGTTGCAGTCGCTGTAGACTGAGGCTGGAGTCGGCCGGGCACGAGGACTGCGAATCCATAAACAAAAACGCCAACCGATGATGGTTGGCGTTTCATGAGGTACATCCTTGGTGGCCCGGGGCGGAATCGAACCACCGACACAAGGATTTTCAAAACACGGCTCAGCCTTTTTCGACGCCAGTCATTGTACGCCATCAACTACCTGCCCGGACGGACGACAATCGAAGAATGGGTCAAGGAAATCCTTGCGGTATCGGTTTTGCTGAATACGTCCGATAGGTCCGCCATCTAGCAGCGGGGCTGAACGGCGCAATGAGGCCGCCGTCGAGGGGTTTTCGAAGCCAAGAACAGGGTATGGACAGGCAAATCCCGGACAGGCAAATTCATCGCGTCGCGGATATCGTTCAAGCAACTTTGGGAGGTCGATTTGTTCGCCTTCACAGGAAAGTCGGAAAGGCAGGCGTAGGACAGGCACGCATAGTTATCGCGGATTTTGGGCAATTGCGCCCGACGACGAATGACCTGACGCAGTGCCGGGTTACACTGGCAAGCGTCTGATATGACTGGCGGGAAGTCAGCCAAATGCTGACCGTGGCGAGAATCCGCTATGGCCGAACCCTTCGATGCCAACCCGACAGAGATCAAGGCGGTGATCAGCAATTACTTTGATCCACCGCACCCTGCGGAATTGCGAGGTCGGATTTTTGCAGCAGGGTTATGCGTAATGACATGTTTCGTCAGAACTTCTTTATCAATGGACTTTATTGCCCCGCGCCCGTAGAGTGTTGCAATGACGCTAATCCCCAAAATAAATGAAGTACAGAACGAATTCTCCGGTTCGACTGCGGCGTCAACCGCCGCTTTGGTGAGCAACGCGCCGGGTTTTTATATTGCAAACTTCGGCATGGCCAACTATCTGTGGCCAACCTGTCTGGAGAAATCAACCATTGCTACGTTCGAGCTCGCCTCGTCGCATAGGTTCAGTGTCGCCAACGACAAGGAAGGCTTCATCCTTCACTCGATGGCGAACGTCAAAACTGCTCGCGGTATTTCGCCGAACCGACAAGTGGCTTCACGTTGGTTTAATGTTGGGAAAATAGTCGAAACGACCGCGAATGAAGTATGGCTACACCGCGCTGGTGATGATATTTGGTGGACGATTTCCGCTCCAGGTGCGGCGGCGGTAAGCCTTCACTCACCCGAGCCAGGGTCTGTTGTGGGTGAGGACATATATCAAACCCATAAGCCAGCAATGGCTTGGTCAAACAAGAACTTGGCCGGACATCAACTGTCATGGCGTTCGCTTCACCGGAAAGCCCGAACATTCATGACAACTGAGGCTACTCTACAAAAAATGAGCCCCGACAATGCCGAGTACGCAGCAGCCTTGATTTTGGGAAGAAGCTTACTTCCGTGGCACAACCTTGATAGCTGGAACATAGCGCCTAGTGACCCCAATCAATCCGCAGTTTCCAGTTCAACTGCTTGGGCAAATGCTGCTATGCGCATGGCTATGACGGCGTGGGACACCACCAAATCGTCCAATGGGCAGCAAACGATGCGGACGGTGAAAAACAAGAACTTTGGATTCTTGTCTAAGATTGAACTTGAAGCGTACTTGTTGAAACTCCGTTCCGATCAAGAGGGATTCTGTGCGATTAGTGGCATGGTACTGCAATATGACGGCCAGCACGACGACGCAGCAATGCTTTGCTCACTTGATCGGATTGACAGTGATGGGCACTATGAGGCGGGCAACCTACAGATAGTTTGCCGATTTATCAACGAGTGGAAATCAGATGAGAAAGATGCTGAGTTTCGACGACTACTTGGATTGTTGCGAAGCGCGGGCGATTTAGCTTGATTGATTTGGGTAGGCTTATGTTGTCGCGCCGATAGTTTCGACTGGCACAACTGGCACACTGACACGGCGAACACGTTGCATCGGGGTTGGCGTGCCGGTGTACCAGTTGTGCCGGTGCGGTGTATCGACCGCCGAGCAACCAGCAGGAAAAAAAACGGGCAACGATATCGACATCGTTGCCCGCTCATTTTAGCTGCTGCAGTTGATGTTACGCTGCGTCCGGCAGGTCGTTACACACATCACTCATCGTCGCCCTAGTCGGACCCGAGTAGCGCGCCTCCCCGATTCCATGCTCTTCCAGATTAACGACTCTCGCGAGGTAATAACGCTTGCCGCCCGTGCGAATCTGTTCGACCCCCAATTCCTTGAGCTTCTTGCCAAAGCTCTCCTTCGAAAATGGCCTGTGGTTGCCGGTGCTGCAGTACGTTTTGTAAGTCTCGTAAAGCGCGTGCGATGGGGTGCGGGACGCCCCGTTGCTTCCCCCGACCAGAGTAAGACCATCGCCTGGCAATTCGAGGCAATCACGCCTGAATAGTGACGCAGAATTACGGCAGGCGATGAACTCTTCCTTCGCCGCCACGCCGGAGGGCGGCTCGGTGAATTTGTCTTGAGCCTTCAGGCGCATATGTCCCACCAATGCCCAAACAAAGATGCCCGGCAGTTCGGCTTTCAGCTTCGTGCCCAATTCGCGATCGATTTCTTCCTGCGTAAATCTGCGATTGAAGGTCAACAGCATCACCCTGCGGTCCAGGCCGTGCGTCGAGTCTTGACTTTGCGGCAGGGTGTTGGTCGCCGCCGTAATCCTCGCCGTTGGCGAAAAAAAATACGGATGTTCGCGCTTACGTTGGACCATGATCGGATCGCCGCTGACGATCTTTTTCAGCTCATCTTCCTGCATTAACGCCTTCGTTGCGATTTCATCGACGATGTTTGCCAACTTCCCGTCTAACTCAGCGCCGTTAAACGTGCCACTAAGCAGCGAGAGCGGAATCGCGCTACAGTTCTCCTCTCCCAACAGATAACGGAGGATGTGAGTGATTACACTTTTGCCGTTCTCTCCGCTGCCATACAGCCAAAGCATGACGTGATAAATGGTATTTGGCGTCAAGCAGTAGCCAAACCACTCTTGCAGCTGCATTATTTTCTGCTCTTTGTCGGGATCGTAGAAAAATATCTCGTCCAATGTTTTCAGCCAAAGATCGCACCTTGCCGATGGATCGAAGTCGAACGCCATGCCTGTGCGATGGTAATTTTCCGGGTCGTGCGGTTCGAGTTCTCCCGTGTCTGTGTTTAGCGTGCCGTTGGTGAGAGTAATCTTGCTGGTCGCGGCACCAGGAAACTTGTCGCAGGAAAACATTGTCTTCATTGCGCCGACCCATTCCATTACTTCGGCGATGCCGACCTTGCGATCATGAAATTCAATCAGCATTTTGCTGAAGGTGCGGCCAGGGTCCGTAGCACGCCACGCGCCCTCGATATAGACATGGAACTTGTCGCCGACATAGAGCGGCTCAATGCCGTCGAACATGCTGGCGACAAGACCGGCAATCGTCTTGAAAATTCCCAACTGGTCATCGTCGCTATTGCCGCTGCTTTTTTTCGATGGCTTGGCCGGTTTGGCTGGTAGCCAGCTAACGTCGAACAGGGTTGTCGAATCGCCGACAGAAATCTCGCAGTCGGCATCCGCAGTCGCCTTCGTCGGCAGGTAAAAAACCTGGGTTGGCTTGGCTGAACACTCGTCCACAGTCAGTCCGAGCATCGCTGCCAACCGGAGAGCCAATGCTTGTTTTTTAAATTCGGCGGGTGTTACGGCGGTTTCAATTGGAACGATAATCCTTACCTTTGGGGCATCTGCCGCGTGGCTGTACGTTGTGTACCAAAGATGGGCATACGGTTCCAATTTGTAGAGCGCGTCGAGTACCTGTACAGGCGAATTGCCGCCGTCCACGTCGAGGACGATGCCGGTAACGGAGGTGATATTGGATTCTTTGCGGCTATTGTAGTTGGGGTTAAATTCGCACAACGAGAATACGCCTGCGTTATCCTTCTTGTCATTGACTTCATGGTTCCAGGCGGTCACGATTTGACGGAAGTTGGCGGGATCAAGGCCCGTCTGGATTAGGTTTGGCTTCTTGGCGAAGCGGTTTTTAAACTGGGTAATCGTAGTCATATAGGCTTTCCAATCCCGGCACGATGGCCGGGATTTTTTCTTAAGGTTGGGGTTTGGCGACGAGGTTCGAAACAAGCTGCGACGTGTTGCGCAAGGTACTCGATGCGAGGTGTGCATAAATTTGCGTGGTCGCACTTGAGGCATGTCCAAGTAGCAATTGCACTTGATACAATGTTGCTCCTTCATTAACAAGCATGCTTGCGAATGAATGCCGACAGTTGTGTAAACGACAATGTTGCACTCCGGCAGCTGTGAGGATACGGTGCCATGCTTTGGTCGGGTTGTTCAATGGCTTCATCGGGTCCTTGCCGAAGAATATCCAGGGAGAGTCCGGAAAGCGTGGAACGTTCTTGAACACCTCGATTGCAGCATCGTTAAGTACCACCGTCCGTGGGCGACCGTTTTTGACTTTGTATAAATAAAGTGTGCCCTCCACTAAATTTAGATTTTCATGACGACTTTGCAAGATTTCTTCGCGGCGCAAACCTGTCAAAATCAAGGCGCATATCGCACTGGAGGCGACCGGATTCATATCGTTTGGAGCAACGGACAGAATGTTACGCACCTGATCTGACGACAGGGCTTGCTCTTTCTTGCCTCTTTCTTTCTGCTTTTTGATGTTTGCACACGGGGACGAAGCTATGCGGGAGTAGGCAACAGCCAGGTTGAAAAAAACGCTTAGCAGGGCGTGTACGCGGTTGATTGTCGCTGGTGACAAATTTTTGTCCTTCAGGCTTCCCAACAACATTTGGATGTCGCGGTTTCCCACAGCTGACAGCAGATAATCTCCGATCACGGGATAGATGTGATCGCGAAATTTTGCAATGTCATTTTTGTAGGTCAGCTTATTGCGGGTCGCCTTTGGAATGTAGTCGTTTTCGGCAAATTCGCGAACCGTCGGCATCGTTTTTTGCTGCTGGCGCTCGTCTTGCGGGTTGCCGCCGTCATCGACGATTGCTCTTGCTTTCATAGCGCGGGCACGGGCCTCTCCAATGGTCATCGGGCCGAATTCGCCGATTTTGATAGAAAGTTTTTTGCCGCGATATGTGTAGCGAAACCAAAAGAATTTGCGTCCAGTGGTGCCCACTTGTAGCTTCAGGCCCGCGACTTGGGGGTCGGTCAGTTCATAATTGCTGGACGCTGCGCCGTGTATGTGCGGCGGCAGGTTTTCCAGGGCTAACTTCGTCCATTTAATGGGTGCTTTCACCGTGTTCTCCTTCCCGTGTGGTCAGGCAAATTGTGCGTGCTGCCATAGTTAAAACTCCTGGTTAGTCGCACGCTCAACCAGACGTAGTAAATTCGCTGGTCGGCATGTCGATCCGTAACGCGCGCAACTACACACTTGCGGCTTATTACGTATTGCGCATTAAATTAAAATTTGCAAAGGCGGACGCACAGACGCGAACATGCCAAAGCGCTAGATTGCAGAAAACCGGGGTGGGGGGGGCAGCGAGCAGCACTGCTTTGGACTTAGGAGGGTACGATGCGATTGTGTGCGGTAATTGCGAGACCGTAGAAATCAAACCGATTGAGAAAACGTGTTTGCCAATCTGATTTGCGCAACGATGATTTCATAGGAGAAAGTTTTTGTCAATTAATTTCGTGAAATATATTTTCACGGCATAGAGGCAGATCGACCACTAAAGACAGACTCTAGTCTTCCAAGTCCTTGGAACTGGTTAGACCTTCGGCGGCGTTCATTCCACATTGCTTGAGCATCGGCCTCAAGTAATGCCAAGCGTGTTGTTTCGCGTCGTCGCAGTGGTCCGCCGCTTTCGGTCCATTCCCGGCCTTTCGAAGCGGTTTGCTGTTCGTTCTGTCCGGCAGAAATGCGAAAAGTGCTTTGATGGCGGAACCGGCGGATTTTGGGCGGCGGATAATTTCGACCGGCACAACCGACACACCGACACAGCGAAGGTGTTTTGATCGGGGTTGCTGTGCCGGTGTGTCGGTTGTGCCGGTGCTGCGTAGCCACTTTGACAGCGCGTGATGATCGGGAAGCGAGGATGGGTTTCATCGTATCTTCCTTTGCTATCGCTTACGCTACCCCGTACTCTTCAAGCACCTTGAGCGCGCCGGGGGTGGCGACGAGCTGGCCCAAGGGAAATAACATTGGTCTGCGGTGATTAGGTCGGTTCATGGCATGGCTTTCAGGTAAAGGCGGCGCTGGGGAGAGGTTTCTTACGGCTTCCGAATATTGCTGTCGATACGCCTTCACACTTTTTTTGTGAGTCGATCGCGGCTGTTCGGATATATTTCAGGCGTTGTTGCGGCGGTGATGTCGCTGGATGGTTTCCGGATCATAGGAAAATCGGCGTTGCAGGGAGCTTGATTTGCTGCTGCCGACAGCGCTTACCGAGATCGGCGGCTGGCGCAACACTGGCGGGCGGGCAAGAAGAAATAGCTCGAAGAAGATCAATACCAAAAACCATAATCCAGTAACTCGTGCCGAATCAGATCGACAAATACCCGGTCGGGGTCCGGCGAACGAAGGATATCGGCGCATTGTATCCAGACATGCTCGTATTGCTGGCGTGGATCGGCTGTATAGATTTTCCCTGAGTGGAAGTCGTCAGGCTCAATGCCGAGGAAGGACTGATTTACCGGGATGCTTAACTCGATAAAGCACTCCGGCGACAAGCTTGAAATCAGGCTCTTCACATCCTTGATACAGACGACAATGCCCTCCGATAGCAGCTTGTCCATGACCGCCGACGCGGCGGCAATGGCAACGGGATCGCCGTCAGCCGCATCGAGCGCCGATAAATCGACAAGATACTCGTTTCCCTTGTTCTGGAAATACGCTGCACCGCTGGTATTGCTATTGACCGGCGGACCGGACCAGTACGCGACGATGGTGGCGTATCCGTCCGGCAAGTGCGGCGCATTTTCGAAGATTACTCCGCGCAGATTGGTCGGGATCGAGACGTGGCGATGATAGATCGCCGGATCCTCCGGTATCAAGCGAAGCCCAACGCTGGCGGTTGCCGGGAGCACCGCCAAGTTGAGCTTCGTCGCGCTCTTCAGGAAATAGCCAGCCTGTTCGGTCAGGCCAGGTATTTCGTCCGTCATCGTCATACGCTCGTGGTAGTCGAGATACTTGATCGCGTTGGCGGTCGCCATCGCTTCTTCGGAAATATATATGGTGGCTTGCATTTTGGTGTTTCCTTCCGGGATAGTTTGATTGGATGGGACTGGCGCTATTCGGCGATGGCGAAGCCCTTGCGAACGAGCTTCAGGCGATGCCGTTGTTCGATCAGCGGGCGGTCGATATGGAACAGGCCCATGTTGCGCGGACCCTTGATCGTGCGGACCTGCTTGGTATTGATTGCGTGGAGCGTGGCGCTTTCGCCGTGCGCATCGAAGTGGAAGCGGCGATTGCTGTAGCCGATTCTGTCCACGTCGTATTGCGCGTTGTGGATAAATCGCAGTGCATCCGCTTGGGAGTGCATCAAGATCAATTGGACGGTCTTGCCTGCCCGCGTTGATTTTGCAAGGAAGTAGCGCGGAAAACTTGATGCAGACTGCGATACATCCCTGAATGTGAAGCCGAACCGCTCCGTAAGCGCTTCGATTACGTCGGCGTCCAGCGCGATCAAATCGATATCGCCGTATTCCATGTGGACCGTAGGGTTGACCAGATGCTTGACCATCCCGCCGAATAGAACGATATTCGGATTGCCCATCAGATAGTGGGCAAGGCCCGCGTTGTCCTGCACAATCTCATGGCCGGTAGAGTCGATGGTAGACAGGTATCGACCAGCCAGGCAAAGCGATTTAGGGACGAACACGATGCCGGTGTGGCCGAAGGTCAGTTCGGACAGGTCGGACGGGTAAATGCTGTTCAGGTTCTCTCGCAGCACGAGCCGGTTGCCCAACGTACTGCGCAGGGCGGCATACTGTGGCTTCAGCTTCACAATTTCGGCGGTGGGGATGGGCGGCAGGACCAGCGAGTATTCGATGTCCATCCCAGCCCATTCATGTTGATAGCGCTTGATGTCTTCCAGTACATCGGCGTCCAGGGATATCGAGAAATAATCGACGATTCCCCTGAGCTTTGCGATATGCTGCACCTCGCGGGTGATGATGCGTACCTTGAAGCCGTGCGACTGGATAATACGGATCATCGAGAGTAGTTGGCCGCTGTACTCATCGAACTTGTACAGTGGTTCGGCACCGCCGCTAATGGTGATGAACGATTTCTTGCATTGTGAAATAAATGCACCTATCGCTTCGGCACCCTGGCTCCCGTGCGGTAGCAGCACCGATTCTCGCCAATTACAGTAGGAACAAACCTTTGCGCAGCCGAATCCCTTCTCTTTCCAATTGACGATGATTGTAAAATTCTGCTGCGCTGGGGTCATATCATTCTCCTATCTTGTCGGGTGGGTTGCCCGCTGGCGCATCCGCTTTTGGGCGTTTAAGGGTCAGCGTTTTCGTGGTTTTAGCTTGTGCCGGTGCATTGACGTCCGGCGGGCTTTCGGACTGGTCTTTTACCGGCATCGGCATCTCGATTTCGATCTTCTCGCCGGGTACAGCCAGCATCGTTTTTATAAATGCCGTCCAGTCACTTGCTACGACGTGCTGTGTCTCCGTGTCCGGCGCGAGCGAGAGCAAACCTTCGGCGCGTAGGATCGCGGCCATGAAACCGGCATTGTTGGAGCTTTTTCCAACGAAAGAAGCACGAAACAGCTTGCTCGGAAATGGCTTGTCCGCTTCCCGACGATCCAGGCAAGCCTTGACCGCGCTGAATCGCACAATTTCTCTGCTAAAGTAGCCTCCGCCGAAATTCGCTGTGATCCTGACGTACAGGTTTTGCCGTTCGCTATCTCCAAGTAGCTGATAGCTGATGCCGCCAACCGCCTTCGCCCCCAGCTTCTTGCAGACTAAGGTGGGCCCCGGTGT
>PKWL01000028.1 GCA_003133225.1 Janthinobacterium sp. | reverse complement strand
CGGGCTCGCCGCGGGCGGCGTCGAGACCACGCAAGCGCTGGCAGCCGTGATGGACAAGCTGGGCTTGCCGGGCTACCCGGCCGCCAACTTGGAGCAGGCGTTGCTCGGCGTGTGGGCCTTGTCCGAAGCGGCGAGCGGGACGGCGTAAGGGCGCGGCGGGGATTCGATTCGACCCACGGGAGCCTGGCAAGACACTTCCCCGGTCGCCGTTGCGCTCAAGCCATGTCAGATGAGCGCTACTGGAACGTTGCTGATAATCAAGCGCGGCCCCGGCGGCCGCGTTAGATACAAGTCAGATACAATCTAGGATGTTCAATCCCCCCTCCACCAAAATCGCGCGCTGGCGCTGGCACGGCCGGTGGCGTCGGCGCGCCTGGCGCCAGACGCTGGGGGGCGCCGTTTGCGTTTTTTGCGCCCTGATCATTTACCTGACGTATTTTTGGACGGAAAGGATAGGCATTGATGCGCTGCGCCAAAGCGGCGCTCAACGGTTGGACGTGTATGCTGCCAGCCTCGAGAACCTGCTCGACAAATACGATTTTTTGCCCAAGACCTTAGAACTAAATAAGGACGTGATCGGATTGTTGAACCATCCCGGCGACAAAACGTTGCGCACGGCGGTCAATGTCTATTTGGAAACCGTCAACCAACAGGCCAAGTCAAACACGATCTACATTGTCAATTTGCAGGGATTGACTCAGGCCGCTAGTAATTGGCGCGAGCAGGGCAGCTTCATCGGCGACGACGTGTCCTTTCGTCCGTACGTGCAAGACGCTATGCGCGGCGCATCTGGCGGCTTCTATGGGGTCGGCACGACCAAGCTGGAACCCGGCTATTTTTTTGCGCACGGCATTTATCATGATGGCAAAATGGTGGGCGTCGCCAGCGTGAAGGTGAACATCGAACAGCTTGAAAAAACGTGGGCCGCCGGCGCCGACAAAGTCATACTGGCCGACGAGCACGGAGTGATCTTCCTGAGCTCGGTGGCGGCCTGGAAGTACAAGACGCTGGCGCCGCTCGCGAGCGCCGTCCGGCAGCGCCTGAGCGTGACACGCCAGTATTATTCGCACCCCTTGCCGCCCCTCGCCCTCGCCGACGAGCGCACCGTCGGCGAGGGCGCACGCATCGTGACGGTCCGCACACCTGCAGCCACGGCCGGCAAGTTTGACCAAAGCGCCAAACTGTTGTTGCAAAGCCGTTCAATGCCCTCACGCAACTGGCAATTTAGCTATCTGTCGGACTTGACTCAGGTGCGGCAGAACGCCCGGGCCGCCGCCGGTTTTTCCGGCCTTTTATTGGGTTTTTTCATCTTGCTCTCGCTGTATATGCGGCAGCGGCAACGCGCGGCCGCCCAGAGCTTGAAGGGGAAAAAAGATTTACAACATGCCTACGATCACCTGGAAACCATGGTGGCCGAGCGCACGTTCAGCCTAAATCAGATGACGCAAAGCTTGACCGAGGAAATCGTGATACGGCGCCAGGCGGAAAGCGAACTCCATATGACGCAAAACGCGCTTTTTCAGGCGGGCAAGATGGCGCTGCTGGGGCAGATGTCGGCCGGCATTACCCATGAACTTAACCAGCCGCTGACGGCGCTACGCACGATGTCGGACAATGCCGTCGTCCTGCTCGAGCGGGGGCGCCTCGATCAAGTGAAAAGCAACCTGGGCATGATCGCGCAAATCGTCGGTCGGATGGGATCGATTACCGGCAAGCTGAAAGTGTTTGCGCGCAAATCGACCACGAGGCTAACTTCCGTGTCGATCCGCGCCGCCATCAACGACGCTTTGTTTCTAGTCGAGCGCCGCCTCGAACTGGAAGGTGTTTCCTTCCAGCTCACAATGGACGATGGCGAAGTGCATGCTTTGTGCGAAAGCAACCGCCTAGAGCAGGTGTTGGTCAACCTGTTTGCCAATGCGCTCGATGCGATGACAGGTTGCGGCGCGCCGCGGCGCCTGATGGTGGCCGTGCTGGGGGAGCAAGAGCGCGTGCTGATCCGCGTCGCCGACAGCGGATGCGGCTTGTCCGAAGAGGCCCGGCAACATCTGTTCGAGCCGTTTTTTACCACCAAGCCGCAGGGCCTTGGACTGGGGCTGGGGTTGACGATTTCCGAGCAAATTGTGCATGGGTTCGGTGGTATATTAAGGGCCGAAACCGGGCCCGGCGAAGGGGCGTGTTTTGTGATCGAATTACGGATGACGCGGCAGGAGGAAGAGGAACATGTTTGACGGGCTCAAGGTGGTGCTGGTCGAGGACGATCCGGCAGTGCGCGCCGGCAGCGAGCAAGCCTTGCAGTTGGCTGGTTTGGACGTGCTGTCATTCCACTCGGGCGAACTGGCCTACAAGTTGCTGCAGCCAGATTTTCCCGGGATCGTCGTGAGCGACGTGCGGCTGCCTGGCATGAGCGGGCTCGACCTTTTATCCGCGGTCAAGGCGCTCGATGCGCAACTGCCCGTGATCCTAGTCACCGGCCACGGCGACATCACGATGGCAGTGTGGGCGATGCGCAACGGCGCCTATGACTTCGTTGAAAAGCCCTATTCGTCGGAACAATTAGTCGACGTCGTCCAACGTGCCCTGGAGACGCGCCGGCTGATGCTTGAAGTACACTCTTTGCGGCGCCAGATCGAGCACAGCGAAGGCATCGAGGCCATGCTGATTGGCAATTCCGCGGCGATCAAAGAGCTGCGCCGCCTTATCCTGCAAGTGGCCGACCAGCCTGCCGACGTGCTCATCTACGGCGACACTGGTACCGGAAAAGATCTCGTGGCGCGCTGTCTGCACCAGCACAGCGGGCGCCGCAAGCATCATTTTGTCGCCCTCAATTGCGGCGCGATTCCAGAAAGTATTTTCGAGAGCGAAGTGTTTGGCTATGAGCCGGGAGCATTCACCGGCGCCGTAAAACGTCAGATCGGGAAGATTGAACATGCTGATCGCGGCACGCTGTTTCTCGATGAAATCGAAAGCTTGCCGCTGGCGCTGCAAGTGAAGTTGCTGCGCGTGTTACAGGAGCGCTATGTGGAACGCCTCGGTTCAAACAGCGCCGTGCCCGTCGACGTGCGTATCATCGCTGCTGCAAAACTGGACTTGAAACAGCTCGCGGACCAACACAAATTTCGCCATGACTTGTATTACCGCCTGAACCTGATTGTCCTCAATTTGCCGCCGCTGAGGGACAGGCGCGATGACATTCCTCTCTTGTTCGAGCATTTTGTGCTAGCGGCGGGCGCCCGCTACAACCGCGCGGCGCCGATGGTGGCGGGGGCCCAGATGCAAGCTCTGATGGCGCACGCATGGCCCGGCAATGTGCGTGAGTTGCGCAATATTGCCGACCGCTTTGTCCTGGGGCTGGCGGGCGACGACGGGATCTTTTCGGCAAAAAGCGCTGCAGCGGCGCCGCTGTCAGAGCAGGTCAATGATTTCGAGCGGGCCTTGATTGAGCAAGAACTGCGTTGCCAGGGTGGCAACGTGGCGCAGGTTGGTCTGGTATTGGGCTTGCCCAAGCAAACCTTGTATCACAAGATGCAAAAATATAGTCTGGTGGCCGAGGACTTCCGCTAGGCCTTGTTTCCACATTGCTAACATGGGGGTTAGCTTAGGTACGGGCGCGGTCGCGTCACCCCGGCGTGCGCGTCTCGAGGCTTGATCGGCGCTTAGCTATTTTCTGTTGTATAGACCTGGAGGGCGGAATGGGACTGACAAATTGGCCAGCAAACTGGCGAGCTTGCTTGGGAAAACGGGCCGCGGCCGGCCTAGCCGGCTTGGCCGCGGTCGTCGCTTTGCTGGCGCCGGCGCACGCACAAGAGGAAAAAATCCTCAATATCTATAACTGGTCGGATTACATCGCGGACGATACCATTAAGAATTTTGAGAAGGAGACGGGCATCAAAGTCCGTTACGACCTTTTTGACAACAATGAAATCCTGAACGCGAAGCTGGTGGCCGGAAAATCCGGCTACGACATCGTGGTGCCGACGGCGCAATGGGCGCGCCTGCAGATGGACGGCGGGCTGCTGCGCAAGCTCGACAAGCGCAAACTGAGCAATCTGGGCAACCTCGATCCGGCGATCCAGGCTAAGTTGGCCAGGCTCGACCCGAATAATGACCATCTGGTCGTCTGGCTGTGGGGGTATACCACCGTTGGCATCAATGTCGACAAGGTGAAGGCCGCGCTGGGTAATATGCCGATGCCCGAGAATGCGTGGGAACTGATCTTCAACCCGAAATACGCGTCCCGGCTCAAGTCTTGCGGCGTGTCTTTCCTCGATTCCCCGTCCGAAGTATTGCCGGCCGCCTTACAGTATCTGGGCAAGCCGGCTTATTCCAAAGTCGCGTCCGATTATCAAGACGCGGCCCAGGCGCTAACGGCGATCCGGCCTTATGTGACCCTGTTTAGCTCATCTGGTTACATCAACGAGCTTGCCAACGGCGCGGTCTGCGTCGCGCTCGGTTGGTCGGGCGATATCAACATCGCGCGCCAGCGCGCCCTTGACGCGAGAAATGGCAATAATATCGCGGTGCTGGTGCCGAAAACAGCGGCGCTGGTGTTCGATACCATGGCAATCCCGGCCGACGCACCCCATCCCAACAACGCGCAACTGTTCATCAATTACATCTTGCGCCCGGAAGTGCATGCCAGCTTGACCAACAAGGTGTTCTACGCCAATCCGAATTTGCCTAGCCTGAAGTTTGTGCGCAAGGATATCGCCGCCAACAAGACCATCTTTTTGCCGCAAGACACCATGAAACGCATGATCGCCCCCGAGCCGACCACGCTCGAAACGCGGCGCATGATGACACGCATTTACACCAGGTTCAAGACGGGGCTTTGAAGGAGGTCTTGATTGAGCCCGCGAAGCCGCGCGCTAGCGACCTTGCGGGCGCGCTATTGGTGGCCGTGACAGGTTTTTTCCCGCTAACGAGTCGATTATACTGGCCCAGTCTTACTTTACGATCAGTTCGGGCCCCATCACCGCCTTCAAATAGCTGCTCAAGGCATCGCCCGGTTCGCGCTGCGAGAACCACCAGACGCCTGCCTTGCGCATTTCCCAGTCATGCTCCTCGCCGGTCATCAGCACGGCCGCTACTTGGCCTAGCGTCGGCTGGTGGCCGATCACCAAGACGGCTTCTTTCGCACTCGGCCAGTTGACTGCCCTTAGCACTTCGTCGGGCTCCGAGCCCGGCGCCAGGTCGGCGTGGATCTTGAACTTACGGCCCAACGCTTCGGCCGTTTGCAAGGCGCGTAGCGCCGGGCTAACCATGATCTTGCAATTGTCGGGCAATTGGGTGGTGAGCCAGTCGGCCATCCGCCGGGCCTGTTTGTGGCCCTTGCCGGTGAGTCCGCGTTCCAAATCCGGCTCGCCCGGCTCGGCTTCGGCATGACGCCACAAAATGAGATCCATGCGTTTCTCCCGGTTGCGAGTGAAGATAGACTGATGTTAAACGGGCACGGGCTTATCCGCTCAGTTCGGCGCTTGGTGTGCCCAGCATGGACATCAAGCTTTGCTGCGCGCCAAAGGCCACCTGTTTTCCGCGCGGTTTGCGACGCTGGTATTGCCCGTTCGATGCCAGCTCCCAAGCGTTGGTATTGTCTTTCAAATAAGGGTTTAACCCTTCTGAAATCACGCGTCTTTTCAAGGCCCGGTCGAGCATGGGAAACGCCACTTCCACCCGGCGAAACAGGTTGCGGCTCATCCAGTCTGCGCTCGACAGATAGACATCGTGCGCCAAGTCGTTGCGGAAATAATAAATCCGGCTATGTTCAAGGAAGCGACCGATGATGGAGCGCACCCGGATATTGTCCGACAGACCCGGCACGCCCGGCTTTAGCGTACAGGCGCCGCGCACAATTAAATCGATCTTAACACCATCCTTGGAGGCGGCGTACAGAGCGCGAATCACCGACTCGTCCACTAGCGCATTGATCTTAACTATAATACGCCCAGTGCGGCCGGCGCGCGCAATTTTTGCCTCGTTCCGGATTGCCTTGATGAGCTCGTTTTGAAGAGCGAACGGCGCCAGCCACAAGTGATTTAAGGTGTGCGGTTTGGTCAGGCTGGTCAAATGGATGAACACTTCGTTTACTTCAACGGCCAATTCGTGGCGGCTGGTGAGTAAGCCAAAGTCGGTGTACAGCTTGGCGGTGGTGGGGTGGTAATTGCCAGTGCCAAGGTGGGCATAAAAGCGCAGCCCGCCTTCCTCGCGCCGGATCACGAGCAACATTTTGGCATGGGTTTTCAGGCCGACTACGCCGTACACCACTTGCGCGCCGGCATGTTCTAGTTTGTCGGCCCAGTTGATGTTGGCTTCTTCGTCGAAACGCGCCATCAATTCGACGATCACGGTCACTTCCTTGCCCAGGCGCGCGGCCATGATGAGCGACTCCATCAAATCCGAGTTCATGCCGGTGCGGTAAATGGTTTGCTTGATCGCCACCACGTTCGCGTCGAGCGCGGCGCAGCGCACGAAGTCGATCACGGTCTGGAACGATTGAAACGGGTGGTGCAGCAAGATGTCGTGTTTTTTGAGGTCGGAAAAAATATCGGCAGCGGCGGCCTTTTGCGGCACGCCGGGAAAATAAGGTGGAAAGAACAGCGCGGGCTGACTCACGTGGTCAATTAGCTGGGTCAGGCGCACTAGATTGACGGGGCCGTCCACGGCGTACAGCCGGCTCTGGTCCAGCGCAAACTGGTCGAGCAGGAACTGCGATAACTCGGGCGAACAGTTTTTGGCCACCTCGAGCCGGACCGAGGTGCCGAACTGACGCCCCACCAGTTCGCCCTTCAAGGCTTGGCGCAGATTCTTCACTTCGTCCTCATCGACCCACAAGTCGCTGTCGCGGGTGACTCGGAACTGCGAATAGGCAATCACCTCGCGTCCCGTGAACAGATCGCCGATATGGGCGTGGATGACCGAGGACAACAGGCAAAACGAAATGCCGTTCGGCGACAACTGGTCTGGCAGACGTATGACGCGCGGCAACACCCGCGGCGCCTTGAGGATGGCGATGGCGGTGCCGCGCCCGAAAGCATCCTTGCCGCTCAAGGACACGATGAAATTTAAGCTTTTGTTGACCACTTGCGGGAACGGATGGGCTGGGTCGAGGCCGATCGGCGTTAGCAGCGGGCGCACCTCGCGTTCAAAATAATCTCTGACCCAAGCCCGCTGGGGCTCGTTGCGTTCCTTATTTCGCAGCAGGTGCACGCCGTGTTCGCGCAATTGTGGCAACACTTCCGTATTTAAGATTTGATATTGCTGCTTGACTATGAGATGGCATTCCGCGCTGATGCGCGCCAGCGTGGCGACCAGGGCCGGCTGCCCGGAGAGCGCACCATCGGCGCTGGCGGCCGCCAGCAAACTGGCTACCCGCACCTCGAAAAATTCGTCCAAGTTGCTGCTAACGATGCACAAGTAGCGCAGGCGTTCTAACAAAGGGATGTTCTTGTCCTCGGCCTGCGCCATGACGCGCCGGTTGAACATCAACTGCGACAATTCACGGTCAAGAAATATGCTTGGTACGTTCGCAAGAACTGGCAGATCGGGTTTCATGTACATGGTCGGTCTTCGCGAAGAGTGGATTTTATCCCGTAACGGAAATGCCTTAGTGTATTGATCAAATGTGACGAATTGATGACAGCTAATAAGCAGGAAAGAGGCCGGCCCCCATGGCAAGCTGGGTGAAAGGGGCCGTCCTGCAAATCCGCGCTGTCATAAACCTGTCATATTCGCGCAGTAGAATGCACAATATTGAAACGTTCATAATCTCAAAGGACTGGATATGCAAATAAAGCGATTGTTTTCGTCTATCATCGTTGGCGCATCAGTAGTGGCGGCAATGTCGGCGGCGATGGCGGCCGACATGACGGGTGCCGGCGCGACCTTCCCCTATCCCATTTACGCCAAATGGGCGGAATCGTACAAGGCGGCCACCGGCAATGGCTTGAACTATCAATCGGTCGGCTCGGGCGCCGGCATCAAGCAAATCAAGGCCAAAACAGTCGATTTCGGCGCCTCCGACATGCCCTTGAAAGCGGAAGAGCTCAATGCCGAAGGCTTGATCCAGTTCCCTGTCATCATGGGCGGCGTCGTGACAGTTGTCAATCTGGACGGTGTTGCTCCAGGTCAGCTGAAACTGACGGGCCCGGTCGTCGCCGACATCTATCTCGGCAAGGTCACGACATGGAATGCGCCCGAAATCGCCGCCTTGAACCCGGGCGTGAAATTGCCGGCAAGTGAAATCACCGTAGTGCACCGCGCCGACGGCTCCGGCACCTCTTTTCTGTTTACCGACTATCTGTCCAAGGTCAGCCCTGAATTTAAGACGAAAGTTGGATCCGGCACTGCCGTAAAATGGGCGGTCGGCGTGGGCGGCAAGGGCAATGAAGGGGTGGCGGCGAACGTCCAGCGCATCAAGGGTTCGATCGGTTATGTCGAGTGGGCGTACGCTAAGAAAAACAAGATGTCACATACCCAATTGAAAAGCAGGGATGGCCAATATCTGCAGCCTGACGACGATAATTTCAAGGCGGCCGCCGCCAGCGCCGAATGGGCCAAAACTCCCGGCTTTGGCGTGGTCCTGACCGATCAGTCCGGCAAAATGAGCTGGCCGATCACGGGCGCCTCCTTCATCTTGATGCACAAGACGCAAGCCGATGCCGTCAAGGGCAGGGAAGTGCTGAAATTCTTCGAATGGGCCTTCAAGAACGGCGGCTCGGCCGCGATCCAGCTCGATTATGTGCCCTTGCCAGCTTCCGTCGTCAAGCTGGTGCAGGAGGCTTGGAAAGCCCAATTGAAAGATGTTGCGGGCAAGGCAGTCTACTAATTTTACAGTTTCCTTCGGGCCGATCCGGTCGCCTTTTGGCGGGTAGGCGGCAGCGAGGGAGTTAGCCGGGGTCGTCCCAGGCTNNGGCTAGCCCACATTTAATGGCACATTATGAGCGCGCATCTGTCTACCTCATCGATTTCCCTGCAGGACAATGCCGTGGCCGCGGCCAGCCATGGCGTGATGTTATCTGCCATGCGCAAGCAGCGCATCCAGGATTTCATGTTTCACAAGTTGACTCTGATTTTCGCCCTCTCGGTGCTGCTGGTGCTAGTTGGCATCATCATTTCCCTGATGATCGGCGCTTGGCCCGCGTTCCGGCAATTCGGTCCCGCCTTCATCACCACCGTCGAGTGGGATCCCGTCAACGACAAATACGGCGCGCTGATCGCCATCGTTGGCACCCTGGCGACGTCATGCATCGCCTTACTGATCGCTTTTCCCGTCAGCTTCGGCATCGCCTTGTTTCTCACCGAAATTTGCCCGGTATGGCTGCGCCGACCGATGGGCACGGCCGTCGAGCTCTTGGCCGGAGTGCCCAGCATCATCTACGGCATGTGGGGTTTGTTCGTGTTCGCTCCCCTCTTCGCCGACCATGTGCAGCCGCTGCTGCAATCGACCCTGGGCCGGCTGCCCATCGTCGGCCAGCTGTTTGCCGGCCCCATGATGGGCATCGGGATCCTGACGGCGGGCTTGATCTTGGCCGTGATGATCATTCCCTTCATCGCGTCCGTGATGCGCGACGTGTTTGAAGTGGTGCCGACCGTCCTCAAGGAATCGGCCTACGGCCTTGGCTGTACCAAGTGGGAAGTGGTGCGCAAGATCGTGCTGCCCTATACCAAAACGGGCGTGGTTGGCGGCGTCATGCTGGGTCTGGGCCGCGCGCTGGGCGAGACCATGGCCGTTACCTTCGTGATCGGCAACGCCAACAGATTGTCCTGGTCGTTGTTTTCTGCAGGCAACAGTATTGCCTCGACCCTGGCCAATGAATTCGCCGAGGCCGAAACGCCGTTGCACGTGTCGTCCCTGTTCGCCCTGGCGCTGATCCTGTTTGTCATCACCTTTATCGTCCTCTCGGCCGCCAAGATCATGCTGGCCGCAATGTCCCGCAAGGAAGGCGTCATATGAAATCATCGTCCGCCGCCAGCGTTAATCCCAGTTTGAACCCCGTCTATCGCAAGCGGTTGCGCGTGCACCGCGTCGGCATCGCGCTGTCGGTGGCGGCAATGACGGTCGGCCTGTTTTTTTTGCTGTGGATCTTGTCGACTTTGCTGCTCAAGGGCTTCGACGCCTTGTCGGTTAGCGTTTTCACGCAAACCACGCCGGCGCCGGGCAGCGACGGCGGCGGCCTGATCAACGCCATCGTTGGCAGTCTGATGCTAGTTGGCCTGGCCACGGCAATCAGCACGCCGATCGGCATCCTGGCGGGCATTTACCTGGCCGAGTACGGCGAGGAAAACTGGTTCGCCCAGAGCACCCGTTTTGTCACCGATATCATGCTGTCGGCGCCGTCAATCGTGATCGGCTTGTTCGTCTACGCGCTGTACGTGGCCAACGTCAACCATTTTTCTGGGTGGGCCGGCACCATCGCCTTGTCTTTGATCGCCGTGCCCGTCGTCGTGCGCACCACCGACAATATGCTACGCTTGGTCCCCAACAGCTTGCTCGAGGCGGCTTTCGCGCTAGGCGCGCCGCGCTGGAAAGTGGCCACTTTGGTACGCCTGCGCGCCGTCAAGGCGGGCGTCGTGACGGGCGTGTTGCTGGCGCTGGCGCGCATCTCCGGTGAAACCGCGCCGCTCCTGTTTACTGCACTGAACAACCAGTTCTTCAGCGCCGACATGAATGCGCCGCTGGCCAACTTGCCGGTCGTGATTTATCAATTTGCGATGAGCCCGTACGACAATTGGCGCGCGCTGGCTTGGGGCGGCGCCTTGCTGGTCACCTTCAGCGTGCTCGTGCTAAATATCTTGTCGCGCACCCTGTTCAGCCAGAAAATTCCGAACTAATTCTTACGAGACGTACATGACAACTCAAGCCGCAGCTGGCGTTCCAGCCACGAACAAGACTTTCGAGATTTTAGGTCTGAATTTTTTCTATGGTAAAACGCAGAGCTTGCAAAACGTCAATCTCGACATTCACGACAAGAAGGTGACGGCCTTCATCGGCCCGTCGGGCTGCGGCAAGTCGACCTTGCTGCGCACGCTTAACCGCATGTATGACCTGTATCCAGGTCATCGCGCGGAAGGCCAGATCATCTACGGCGGGCGCAATATCCTTGACACCGACCAGGACGTCAACATGTTGCGCGCCAAGGTCGGCATGGTGTTCCAAAAGCCGACGCCGTTCCCGATGTCGGTGTATGAAAACATTGCCTTCGGCGTGCGTTTGTACGAGGATATGTCCAAGGGCGAGATGGACGAGCGCGTCGAATGGGCTTTGAAGAAGGCGGCCTTATGGGGCGAAGTCAAGGACAAGCTTGGCAAGAGCGGCCTGTCCCTCTCCGGCGGCCAGCAGCAGCGCCTGTGCATCGCGCGCGGCGTATCCGTCAAGCCGGACGTGCTGCTGCTCGATGAGCCGACCTCGGCGCTCGATCCGATCTCGACGGCCAAGATCGAGGAACTGATTAGTGAACTGAAGCTCGAATATACGATTGCAATTGTGACCCACAATATGCAGCAGGCGGCCCGTTGCTCCGATTACACGGCCTATATGTACTTGGGCCAGCTCGTTGAATTTGGCGAAACCGATCAAATTTTCATGAACCCGGCGCGCAAAGAGACACAAGATTACATCACGGGCCGCTTCGGCTGATGGCTGACACTTCGGACCAAGTACACACACCGATAACCGATATGGGGACGCAATGATAGGTGAACATTCATCCAAACAATATGACAATGAACTGGAAGCGATCCGCTCCAAAGTACTGCTCATGGGCGGCATCGTCGAGACCCAGTTTCTCGACGCCATGACCTGTTTTCGCATCGATAACGAAGCGCGCGCCGACCGCGTTATTCGCGAGGACTCTGCCGTCAACCAGCTTGAAGTCTCGCTCGACGATGCGTGCAGCCATCTGATCGTGCGGCGTCAACCGGCCGCCAACGACTTGCGCACCATTATGGCCACGATCAAGGTCATTACCGACCTCGAGCGTATTGGCGACGAGGCGACCAAGATTGCCCGCACCTCGAAAAGCCTGCATAGCCGCGGCGCCGGCCTCGTTAACCATTACGAAATGGTGCGCAGCATCGCCAGCAGCGCGAGCGACATGTTGCATGACGCGCTCGACGCGTTCGCGAGGAACGACGACAAACAGGCGCTGCAGCTGATCGCGCAAGACGCCGTGATTGACCACGAATTCCGCTCCATCATGCGCAACTTGATTACCTTCATGATGGAAGACCCGCGCACCATTTCGGCCGCCCTCGACACCCTGTGGGTGGCCAAGGCGATCGAACGCATTGGCGACCATGCCAAAAATATCGCCGAATACGTCATTTATGTGGTTGAAGGCAAGGACATTCGTCACATGACGACGCCGGCCGGCCCCGACCCAGAGCCGGAGCGAGCCTGATGGCATTGGAAAAAACGACCGTTTTAATTGTCGAAGACGAACCGGCGATCGTGGAATTGGTGAAATACTCGCTGCGCGAGGCTGGCTGGACTTGCTGTGACGTTCAAAATGGCGCGGACGCCTGGGACTTTATCCAGCAGCGCCCGCCGCACCTGATTTTGCTCGATTGGATGTTGCCGGACCAGACCGGTTTGCGTTTGCTCTCGCGCATCCGCGCCGACCGCCAATTCAACGAGCTCGCGGTCATCATGCTGACCGCAAAAAGCATGGAGGAAGACAAACTTGCCGGCCTTAACAACGGAGCGGACGATTACGTGACCAAGCCGTTTTCGCCGCGCGAACTGCTGGCGCGGGCCAAGGCCCTGTTGCGCCGCAAGAGCCCGGAACATGCGCAGGCGCCGATGCGGGCCGGCAATGTGGCGCTCGACCCGGTCAGTTGCACGGTGATGATGGATGCGCAAAGAATCGATATTGGGCACGCCGAATTTAAGCTACTCAAGTTCCTGCTGGCGCACCCGGAGCGCGTTTTTTCGCGCAGTCAGTTGCTCGATAAAGTGTGGGGCGACCATGCGGTAATCGAGGAGCGCACGGTCGATGTCCATGTGCTACGCTTGCGCAAGGCGCTCAAGGAGGCCGAGCACCTGATCAAGACGGTGCGTAGCGTCGGGTATATGTTATCTGAAAAATAAGACACTCTCATGAATCCCAAATTGCTGTTCTGGGTCCCAGCAATGCTGCGATTGGTCGTCGTAGGCGCGGGCGCTGCCGTGTTATGGGTCCTGTTCGGGGAGCGCACCGCCCTCGGCGCGGCTTGTATCGCCATACTGATGCTCCTGTTTGTGCAATTGTCCTATCTGAACCAGCTCAACAACTGGCTTGACGATCCGGATAGCGGCAAACTGCCCGACGGCTGGGGTTCCTGGACCGACATCTTTTCGCGCTTGTACCGCTTGCGGCGCGAGGAAGAAAAAAGCCAAGCCGAGTTGACCGAATGGCTGGCGCGTTTTCGTCAAGCCATGCATTTGTTGCCTGACGGGGTAGTCATCATGGATGACGTGCTGTTCCTGGAATGGTGCAACCCGGCCGCCGAGCGGCACTTGGGTCTGATACAAGAACGCGACAAGGGAATGCGCGTGACCAACCTGGTGCGCACGCCGGAATTCATGGATTACATCATTCTCGGGCGCTACGAACAGCCGCTGACGCTGTCGTTTCGCAACCGCAAGTTGACCGTGCAGATCATTCCGTTCGATAACCGGCGCCAGATCCTGGTCACGCATGACGCCACCGAAACCGAGCGTATCGAACGGATGCGGCGCGACTTTATTGCCAACGCGTCGCACGAGCTGCGAACGCCGCTTACCGTCATTGTCGGCTTCCTGGAAATCGCTTCGACCGAACTCGACCTTGATGCCCCTACGCGCGCCGCCCACATCCAGCTGATGACGGAGCAAAGTCAGCGCATGCAGCGCCTGATCGAAGACATGTTGACCCTGTCGCGCCTGGAATCCGTCGATTATCCCTTGCGCCCGGAGCGGGTCGACATCAATAAACTGATGGACCAGATTTTGCTCGAAACACAGGCGCTGTCAGCGGGCAAACATCGGCTGACGATGGCGTGCGACGGCCCTGATGTGCTGGGCAATGCCGAGGAATTGCATAGCGCCTTCGGCAATTTAGCCTCCAACGCCGTGCGCTATACGCCGAGCGGTGGTTCCATCCATTTGGAATATAAGAACATGCTTAAGGGTCCGCAATTTAGCGTGAGCGATACCGGGATCGGCATTAGTCCCGAGCACATCTCGCGCCTGACTGAACGCTTTTACCGCGTCGACAAGAGTCGCTCGCGCGAAACCCAGGGCACCGGTCTTGGCCTTGCCATCGTCAAACACGTGTTGCTGCGCCACGGCGGTACCTTGTCGATCAAATCCGAGGCCGGCAAAGGTAGCAGTTTTATTGTCGGCATGCCCCAATCCGTCATGTCGCCGGAGCAGAGAGAATCGCTGATTAAATAAACGGCGCTAGTCGATGGCCCATGGCTTTGCGTGCAGTAGCGGTGTCTACTGGGGGAGTTACTGGCCGCCGTGACCCAAGGTCAAGAAGGACGGGCCGGCAGCGCCTCTTGCGTTACAATGAGGGGCGCTATTCCGCGTATTCCCCTTCTTTTTATGCATCCAAGACGCCTTTTCCTGATCACATTCGCCGCATTCTTGCTCGCGGGATGTAAAACCACACCGCCCGTCCTGCACGCCGCCGCCCCCACGGCGCATCACAAAATTCGGATCGGTTTGGCGCTGGGCGGCGGCGCGGCGCGCGGTTTTGCCCACATCGGCGTGATCAAGGCGCTCGAATCCCAAGGCATTGAGGCCGACATCGTGGTCGGCACCAGCGCCGGCAGCGTCGTCGGCGCCATGTACGCGGCCGGCAATTCCGGCTTCGCGCTGCAAAGAATGGCCCTCGATATGGATGAGGGGGCCATTTCCGACTGGGCCTTGCCGCTGTTTGCCAAGACATCCGGGGTGCTCAAGGGCGAGGCGCTGCAAAGTTATGTCAACACGGCGGTCAACAATGTGCCGATCGAAAAACTAAAAATTCCGTTTGGCGCGGTCGCCACTGACTTGCAAAGCGGTAAGCCGATCTTGTTTCAGCGCGGCAATACCGGCATGGCAGTGCGCGCCTCGTCGGCGGTGCCGGGCATGTTCCAGCCCGTGCGCATTGGCGCGCATACCTATGTTGATGGTGGCCTAGTGGCACCCGTGCCAGTGCGGTTCGCGCGCGAAATGGGGGCTGACTTCGTCATTGCGGTCAACATTTCGACCCAAACGGAAGCCCAGGCGGCAATTAGCTCGCTCGAAGTGCTGATGCAAACCTTCAGCATCATGGGGCAGCGAATTAATCAATTCGAGTTGAAGGAGGCCGATATCGTGATCCAGCCGAGCCTGGGTGCGATGAAAGGGAACGACTTCAACGGGCGCAACCTGGCCATCTTGGCAGGTGAGCAGGCCACCTTTGCAATGATGGCCCAGATCAAGCAAAAACTGAAAGCCAAGCGCGAACAATAGGGGCCGGCCTAGTGTATGCGACCATTCGTATGCGACCATTCATTTTTCAAGGAATCAGACATGCAGTCTAAGCCGGCGTTGACGCTAAATGACGTAAAAAAAATCGCGGCCGCGGCCGAAATGGAAGCTGCCGCGAATGCCTGGGCCGTGGTCATCTCCATCGTCGACGACGGCGGTCACTTACTGTGGCTGCAACGCATGGACGGTTGCGCGCCGATTTCATCCCATATAGCGCCAGCGAAGGCAAAGACGGCAGCACTGGGCCGACGGGAATCGAAAGTGTACGAAGACATGATCAACGGTGGCCGCATGTCGTTTTTGAGCGCGCCGTTGCTCGAGGGCATGCTGGAAGGCGGCGTGCCGATCGTCGTTGACGGCCATTGCGTCGGCGCCGTTGGGGTCTCCGGCGTCAAGTCGGCGCAAGACGCGCAAATCGCCAAAGCCGGTGTCGCCGCCTTGGAGCAGGACGCCGGCGCCGCCAAATTTTGAAATGCACGCCCCATCCTCACGCTGGGCCCGCGCCGCATGCCGTCAACCTGGTCGCAGACCGCCAGCAGCCCTACTTAGCGTGCACCCAGGGTTGGGCGACCGTTGCTGAGAACCTCTCTTTGCGCTATAATTGCAAGGTTTAACCATTCTTACACCTGCCGTAGCGATTTACCACCATCCCATCATTCAACACGATCAGCAAGCCTTGAGCGCGATGGCTCGGGAGACTTGACGGTCCAGTCTGACGTGGCGCAGCTACGGTAACTTTATCAGGAGTTGCCCTTGCCGCCATTTTTTTTTGGCCCTACCGTTCCAGCCATTCTAGCTCTCGCTGATGGAACCATTTTTAAAGGTTTTTCGATCGGCGCCGCCGGTTATACTACGGGCGAAGTGGTATTTAATACCTCCATGACCGGGTATCAGGAAATCGTCACCGACCCCAGCTATTGCCGCCAGATTGTCACGCTTACTTATCCGCACATCGGCAACACCGGGATCAATTTCGAAGATGCTGAATCGGCGAAGGTCCATGCCGCCGGCTTGATCATCCGCGATCTGCCATTGATGGCGTCGAATTTCCGCTCCCAGCAATCGCTGGCCGACTATCTCAAAGGAGAAAACGTCGTCGCCATTGCCGGCATCGACACGCGCAAGCTGACGCGCCTGCTGCGCGAAAAAGGGGCGCAGAGCGGGGCGATTCTAGTGGGCATCCAAGGCAACGAGCCGTCCGCCGCGCAAGCGCTGGAGTTAGCCCGCTCCTTCCCTGGCCTGGCCGGCATGGATTTGGCAAAAGTAGTGTCGACCAAAGCCGCGTACGAGTGGACCGAATCCGAGTGGAAGCTGGGCCAGGGCTACGGGGTACAAGACGCACCGAAATTCCACGTCGTCGCCTACGATTATGGCATCAAGCGCAATATTTTGCGCTTGATGGCTGCGCGCGGTTGTAAGGTGACCGTGTTGCCGGCCCAAGCGACGGCTGCCGAGGCGCTGGCTTTGAACCCGGATGGCATCTTCCTGTCCAACGGCCCGGGCGACCCGGAACCGTGCGACTACGCCATTGCAACGGTCAAGGAACTAATCGAGTGCGGTATCCCCATGTTCGGCATTTGCCTTGGCCATCAAATCATGGCGCTCGCATCCGGCGCGAAGACCTTGAAGATGAAGTTCGGGCACCATGGCGCCAATCACCCGGTGCAGGACTTGGATTCGAAGCAGGTCTTGATCACGTCGCAAAATCATGGCTTTGCCGTCGATGTATCGACCTTGCCGGCCAATTGCCGCGTCACGCACAGATCGTTGTTTGATGGCTCGCTGCAAGGCTTCGCTCGCACCGACCAACCGGCGTTCTGTTTCCAAGGCCACCCCGAAGCGTCGCCCGGCCCGATGGATGTGGCTTACCTGTTTGATCGCTTCATCGGCATGATGGTTGCGGTGGAGAAAAAGAAAAATGCCTAAACGTTTAGATCTTAAAAGTATTCTGATTATTGGTGCCGGCCCGATCGTGATCGGCCAGGCCTGCGAGTTCGATTATTCCGGCGCCCAAGCCTGCAAGGCCCTGCGCGAGGAAGGCTATAAAGTCATCTTGGTCAACAGCAATCCGGCCACCATCATGACGGATCCGGAAATGGCCGACGTGACCTATATCGAGCCGATCACCTGGCAGGTGGTCGAGCGTATCATCGCCAAGGAGCGGCCGGACGCGATTCTCCCGACCATGGGCGGCCAGACCGCGTTGAACTGCGCGCTCGACCTGCACAACAATGGCGTGCTGGCCAAGTATCAGGTGGAACTGATCGGCGCCTCGCCGGAAGCGATCGACAAGGCCGAGGACCGCTCCAAGTTCAAGCAGGCGATGACTAGAATCGGGCTCGGTTCGGCCAAGTCCGGCGTGGCTCATACGCTAGATGAGGCGTGGGGCGTGCAGCGTGATCTTGGCTTTCCCGTCATCATCCGGCCGTCATTTACGATGGGTGGCACGGGCGGCGGCATTGCCTACAATGAGGAGGAGTTCGAGACCATTTGCAAGCGCGGCCTGGAAGCGTCACCGACCAAGGAACTCTTAATCGAGGAATCCTTGATCGGGTGGAAAGAATTTGAGATGGAAGTGGTGCGCGACAAGGCGGACAACTGCATCATCATCTGCTCCATCGAGAACCTCGACCCGATGGGCGTCCATACCGGCGACTCCATTACCGTGGCGCCGGCGCAGACGCTGACCGACAAGGAATGCCAGATCATGCGCAACGCTTCGCTGGCGGTGCTGCGCGAGATCGGCGTCGATACGGGCGGCTCGAACGTGCAATTTGCCATCAATCCGGACGACGGCCGCATGATCGTCATCGAAATGAATCCGCGCGTGTCGCGTTCATCGGCTCTCGCATCGAAAGCGACCGGTTTCCCGATCGCCAAGGTGGCTGCAAAACTGGCCGTCGGCTACACGCTCGACGAACTGCGCAACGAAATCACCGGTGGCCAGACCCCGGCCTCGTTTGAGCCGGCGATCGATTATGTGGTCACCAAGATCCCCCGCTTTACGTTCGAGAAGTTCCCTACCGCGGATCATCACCTCACCACGCAAATGAAATCGGTGGGCGAAGTGATGGCGATCGGGCGCACCTTTCAGGAATCGTTCCAGAAGGCGCTGCGGGGCTTGGAAGTGGGCGTCGACGGCTTGAACGAGAAGACCAAGGACCGCGAGAAGATCGAGGAAGAACTGGGCGAGCCGGGCCCGGAACGCATCTGGTACGTGGGCGACGCATTCGCTCAAGGCTTCACGCTCGACGAAGTGCATCAGTTGACCCATATCGACCCGTGGTTCCTGGTCCAAATCAAGGAGATCGTCGATCTCGAATTGTGGCTCGACACGCAGTCGCTCAAGACGATCGACAAGACCACGTTGTACAAGCTCAAGCAAAAGGGTTTTTCTGACCGTCGCCTGGGCTTTTTGCTGCAATCGAGCGATACGGCCGTGCGCCAGAAGCGCCATGCGCTCAACATCCGTCCGGTCTACAAACGGGTCGATACCTGTGCCGCCGAATTTGCGACCAACACCGCGTACATGTACTCCACCTACGAGGAAGAGTGCGAGTCGCATCCGACCGACAAGAAAAAGATCATGGTGCTAGGAGGCGGCCCGAACCGCATCGGCCAGGGTATCGAATTCGATTATTGCTGCGTGCACGCGGCGTTGGCGATGCGCGAAGACGGTTACGAGACCATCATGGTCAATTGCAACCCTGAAACCGTGTCGACCGACTACGATACGTCGGATCGCCTTTACTTCGAATCGCTGACGCTGGAAGACGTCCTCGAAATTGTCGCCCTCGAAAAGCCCGTCGGCGTCATAGTCCAGTACGGTGGCCAAACCCCGCTGAAACTGGCGCTGGACCTGGAGGCGAACGGCGTGCCGATCATCGGCACTTCGCCAGACATGATCGACGCTGCTGAAGACCGCGAGCGTTTCCAGAAACTGCTGCACAAGCTTGAATTACGCCAACCGCCTAACCGCACGGCGCGTACCGAGGCCGACGCGCTGCGCCTGGCGCAGGAAATCGGCTATCCGCTGGTGGTGCGTCCGTCGTATGTGCTAGGGGGACGCGCGATGGAAATCGTGCACGAGCAGCGCGACTTGGAGCGTTACATGCGCGAAGCGGTCAAGGTTTCGCACGATTCGCCCGTGCTGCTCGACCGCTTCTTGAACGACGCCATCGAAGTGGACGTGGATTGCATTTCAGACGGCATTACCACCTTCATCGGCGGCGTGATGGAGCACATCGAGCAAGCCGGCGTGCATTCGGGCGACTCTGCCTGCTCGCTGCCGCCGTACTCGCTGGCCCCCGACACGATTGCTGAGTTGAAACGCCAGACTTCCTTGATGGCCAAGGGGCTCAATGTGATCGGCCTGATGAACGTGCAGTTCGCGATCCAGAAGCAGGAAATTGATGGCAAGAAACAGGACGTCGTCTTTGTGCTGGAAGTCAATCCTCGCGCCTCGCGCACCGTGCCATTCGTATCGAAAGCGACGGGGCTGCAACTGGCCAAGATCGCGGCGCGCTGCATGGTCGGGCAGTCGCTGGCCGCGCAAGGGATTTTGAATGAGGTGGTGCCGCCTTACTTCAGCGTCAAGGAAGCCGTCTTTCCCTTCGTTAAATTTCCCGGTGTCGATACGATTCTCGGGCCGGAAATGAAATCGACGGGCGAAGTGATGGGGGTGGGCATGACGTTCGGCGAAGCCTTCGTCAAGTCGCAGCTGGGCGCCGGGGTTAAGCTGCCGAAGTCGGGCAAGGTGTTCCTGAGCGTGAAGGCGTCAGACAAACCGCGCACGGTGCAAGTCGCGCGCGACCTCGTGGCAAGCGGCTTTACACTGGTAGCCACCAAGGGCACCGCCGCCGTGATCTCGGCGGCGGGCATCCCCGTGACACCCGTCAACAAGGTGATCGAAGGACGTCCGCATATCGTTGACATGATCAAGAACCGTGAAATCGTGCTGGTGGTAAACACGGTGGAGGAGAAACGCAGCGCCATCGTTGATTCGAGGGCCATCCGTACCTCGGCCTTGGCGGCGCGCGTGACCACCTACACGACCATTGCTGGGGCGGAAGCGGCGGTCGAAGGGATTCGGCATTTGGATGAGATGCGCGTGTATGATTTACAAGGGCTGCATAAAACCTTACACTAAGCTTCTTTTGCGGCACCCTTAACCACAGAGCCCGCGCGGCAGGATCGCGCGGCCTCTGTGGTTTTCACTTGGCAGATCCGTTCCGACGAACACATTTAGCAGACAAAACATGACCTCAGTCCCCCTTACCAAATACGGCGCAGAACTCTTAAAAATGGAGCTGCATCAATTGAAGACCAAAGAGCGTCGCAGCGTGATCGCTGCGATTTCGGAAGCGCGCTCACATGGCGACCTGTCGGAAAACGCGGAGTACGATGCTGCCAAAGAGCGTCAAGCGTTTGTCGAAGGGCGCATTGCGGAGCTCGAAGGCAAGCTGGGCGCGGCGCAAGTTATCGATCCCACCACTCTCGATGTGGAAGGGCGCGTGGTGTTCGCGGCCACCGTGAATCTGGAAGACCTCGAGTCCGGCACCAAAGTGACATACCAGATCGTCGGTTTAGACGAAGCCGACCTGAAGCTCAACAAGGTCTCCATCACCTCGCCCATCGCGCGCGCGCTCATTGGCAAATATGCCGGCGATGTGGTCGAAGTGCAGGCGCCCGCCGGCCCGCGCGAGTACGAGATTTTGGAAGTGCTCTACATCTGATGCTGCTCGTGCGCGCGCGGCGCTGCCTCCTGACCTTGTGGGCCGGCAGTCTGTGGACGGTCGGCTACCTGGTGGCGCCAACGCTGTTTGCGACCTTGGCCGACCGTGTCCAGGCCGGAACGGTGGCAGCGTCCATGTTCCGCAGCGAGGCTTGGCTGTCGATCGGGTGCGCCTTGATGATGCTGGGATTGCTGCAGTGGGGCGCACACGAGCTTGACGCCGGGCGCCGGCGGACATCCTTGTTGATCGTGTTGGCAATGTTGTTGTGCACGCTACTGGTGCATTTCGGGCTGCGCCCCATGATGGCCGCCTTGCGGGAAGCGGCGGGCTCGGGCCCGTTGCCCACCCGTTTTGGCATGTTGCACGGCGTATCGAGCGCGCTTTATTTGATTCAGAGCCTGTTGGCCGGTGCTCTCATCTGGAAGCAGCAATAAGGCCGATCTGGGTGGATGGGGCGCGATACGGGCTTCGCCCTAGCCCAGTCGGAACCTTTATTTACTGCCCAGAGCGCTCTTTTTAGGGCTGGACTGGCGCGGTTTGGCGCGTTTGATGGAGCCGCCTTCGGTGACGCGTTCGTTGCCTTTGATCATGACTTTCGTCACGGATGGACGTTTGGTGCCGCTCGCGCTGGCTTTGACGATAGTGACTTCGCGCATGCCTTTGCCAGTTTGCGTCTTGCGCTCCTTGACCACTTCTTTTTTCGGACGGTACAAAACCAGAAGTTTTCCAATATGTTGCACGGGGGCGGCGCCCAAATCGCCGCAAATGGTCTCGTACATCGCCAGCCGCGCTTCGCGGTCGTCGCCGAACACACGCACTTTGATGAGTCCGTGTGAATTGAGGCCCAGATCGATTTCTTTGATCACAGCAGGGGTCAAGCCCGCTTCGCCGATGATGACGATAGGCTTTAGCGCGTGGGCCTCGGCGCGCAGCGAGCTGCGCTCGACGGGTGTGAGTTTTAGCATAATAGTTTTAGTAATTCCCTTAAAAGCAGTATTCTACGCGAATGGCAAAGAAGAAATTAAACAAAAACTGGTTACACGACCACATTAACGATCCTTATGTGAAGTTGGCGCAAAAGGAGGGCTATCGGGCCCGGGCCGCCTACAAGCTCAAAGAAATCGATGAGGACGAAAAATTAATCAAGGCCGGCCAAATTATTGTCGACCTTGGATGCACGCCGGGCAGCTGGGGGCAGTACGTGCGCCGCAAGCTGGCGGGCAAGGAGGGTGGCGGCATCGACGGCACCCTGATCGGGCTCGACATGCTGCCGATGGAGCCGATCGCCGACTTTCATTTCATCCAGGGTGATTTCCGCGAGTCGCGCGTGCTGCGCCAACTCGAAGTGGTGCTGGCCGGGCGCAAGGCGGACCTTGTATTGTCGGACATGGCGCCCAATCTGTCGGGCATTGCCACGGCCGATTCGGCGCGGATGGAGCATCTCATCGATCTGGCCATTGAATTTTCCCAATTGCACCTGAGGGCGTCCGGCGCCTTGCTCGTGAAATGCTTCAACGGCATGGGTTACAGCCAGGTCGTCGAGAAATTCCGCGCCGAATTTAAGGTGGTGTCGCAGAAAAAGCCGAAGGCAAGCCGCGATAAATCTTCGGAAATTTTCCTGCTCGGGCGTGGCGTCAAGCATCCAGCGGAAAATAAAGCTGCACCGGACGAATCTGCCCTTGATATTTAAGCTTGCAGCCGCACATCGTCTGTAGGTACGCAGGTAGGTGGTTGGCGCACGCGTGTCGAAGCGAGTGATAGCGCGATTTTTGTGTGGGTAGGTGCGCGCCTCCTCGGCAGGCTTTGGCACGACCTGCTTATTGCGAGTAAAATCGTGTTTCTGCTATAGATAGTAGGTGAAAGATGCGCACCGCATCCAAGGAGTATTCGTGAATAACATGTTTTCCAAATCTGCCATTTGGGTAGTGGTTGCGTTGCTTTTGTTTATGTTGTTTAAGCAATTCGACAGCCATGGCGTCGCCGGCGGCAGTAAGGCTATCGCTTATTCCGATTTGCTAGATGAAGTCAAAGCCAAGCGCGTCAAGGATGTCTTGATCGAAGGCGGAAACATCACAGCCACGCGCATTGATGACACCAAGGTGCACACGACCGCGACCTTTCTCGATCGCGGCCTGATCGGCGATTTGCGCGATAACGGCGTGCGTTTCGACGTCAAGCCGCCGGAAGAGCCGTCGTTCCTGCAGCAAGTGTTCGTCTCCTGGTTCCCGATGCTGTTGTTAATTGGCGTGTGGGTCTTCTTTATGCGGCAGATGCAAGGCGGCGGCAAGGGCGGCGCCTTTTCCTTCGGCAAGTCGAAGGCGCGCATGATGGATGAGGCCAACAATACCGTGACATTCGCCGATGTGGCCGGTTGTGACGAAGCGAAAGAGGAAGTCAACGAAATCGTCGATTTCCTGAAGGACCCGGCCAAATTCCAAAAGCTGGGCGGGCGCATTCCGCGCGGCGTGCTGATGGTGGGCCCTCCCGGGACGGGCAAAACTCTTTTAGCACGCGCCATCGCTGGCGAAGCGAAGGTGCCGTTTTTCTCGATTTCAGGCTCGGACTTCGTTGAAATGTTCGTAGGCGTGGGCGCCTCGCGCGTTCGCGATATGTTCGAAAACGCGAAAAAACATTCTCCTTGCATCATCTTCATAGATGAAATCGATGCCGTCGGGCGTCATCGCGGAGCCGGCATGGGCGGTGGCAATGACGAGCGCGAGCAAACGCTGAACCAGTTGCTAGTCGAAATGGATGGTTTTGAGGCCAGTTCCGGCGTCATCGTCGTCGCCGCCACCAACCGCGCCGACGTGCTCGACAAGGCGCTGTTGCGTCCGGGCCGTTTCGATCGCCAGGTTTCGGTCGGCTTGCCCGACATCCGTGGCCGCGAGCAAATCTTGAATGTGCACATGCGTAAGGTGCCGATCAGTACCGACGTCAAGGCCGACATCCTGGCCCGCGGCACGCCCGGCTTTTCGGGCGCCGATCTGGCCAATCTGGTCAATGAAGCGGCCTTGTTTGCGGCCCGCCGCAGCAAGCGCGTGGTCGAAATGTCGGACTTCGAGGATGCCAAGGACAAGATCTTCATGGGGCCGGAGCGCAAGTCGATGATCATCCGCGAGGAAGAGCGCCGCAACACGGCATATCATGAGTCCGGTCACGCGGTGGTGGCAAAGCTGCTGCCGAAGGCGGACCCCGTGCACAAGGTCACCATCATGCCGCGCGGCTGGGCGCTGGGCTTGACTTGGCAGTTGCCCGAGCATGATAATTTGAGCGGTTACAAAGACAAGATGTTGGAAGAAATTTCTATCCTGTTTGGCGGGCGCATCGCCGAGGAGCTATTCGTCGGTCAGATGTCGACGGGCGCCTCGAACGATTTTTCCCGCGCGACCAAGCTGGCGCGCTCGATGGTGACCCGGTTTGGCATGTCCGACAGCATGGGCGTCATGGTCTACGAAGACAGCCAGCAAGAAGGTTTCTTCGGCGGCTCTTCGAAAACGATCTCCGAAGCGACCCAGCAAAAGGTCGACGCTGAAATCCGCAACATTCTCGACACCCAGTATGCATTGTCGCGTAAATTGCTTGAAGAAAATCGCGACAAGGTGGAAAAGATGACCAAGGCGCTGCTCGAGTGGGAAACGATCGACGCTGACCAGATCAACGACATTATGGCCGGCCTTGAGCCGCGCGTGCCAAAGGCGGGAATTCCGCCGCGGCGCAACTCGGGTGACAGCGGCGCGGGCGGAATTTCGCCGAATGTGACAGCGGCGGCCTGATTGACCTGCGGTTGATCCGGCCCTAGTGGCACAAGGGGTGGGGAGCGATCCTCGCCCTTTTTCATTATGCGAGCCGGCACATCCCTAATTCATGAAGATAATGCGACATTTCCACTTTGGCAGATTCGATTTTGCCCTCGACGGCGAGGGTGCCAAGACGCTCGTGATGGGCATTTTGAACATCACGCCCGACTCGTTTTCCGATGGTGGGCAATTTCAGTCGCTAGATATCGCGCTCTCGCGCGCCGAGCAGATGGTCGGCGACGGCGTCGACATCATCGACATCGGTGGCGAATCGAGCCGACCTGGCGCACCCAGCTTGCTCTTGCAAGATGAGCTGCGCCGCGTCATGCCGGCCCTCTTGGCGCTGCGCGGCTGCGCCAAGCCGATCTCGATTGACACCTACAAGCCCGAGGTCATGCGCGCAGCCATTGCCGCCGGTGCCGACATGATCAATGACATCAACGGCTTTCGCGCGCCCGGCGCTCTAGCCGCTGTGCTCGACAGCGACTGCGCATTGTGTATCATGCACATGCAAAGCGCGCCGCAAACCATGCAGGTCAAACCGACCTATCATGATGTGGTGCGGGAAGTGATCGATTTCCTGCGCGAGAGAGTCGATACGATGACGGCAGCTGGCATCGACGCCAGGCGTTTGTGCATCGACCCCGGATTCGGCTTTGGCAAGACGGTCGAGCACAATTATGCCCTGCTTCGGGCCGGTGCACAGATCAGCGCCGAGCTCGGCCTGCCGCTGCTGGCCGGGCTGTCGCGCAAATCAATGATAGGCGCCGTCACCGGTCGGCCCGTCGATCAGCGCTTGGCGGGCAGCTTGGCCGCTGCCTTGGCGGCAGTGGCACACGGCGCCAAAATTGTCCGGGTGCATGATGTGGCGGAGACGGTGGACGCGCTCAAGGTGTGGCAAGCAGCGTATTAATCAAAAACAACTGATCAGAGAGAAAACATGGCACGCACATATTTTGGTACCGACGGCATCCGCGGTCTGGTCGGCGCTGCGCCCATCACGCCCGACTTCGTGATGCGCTTGGGCTACGCGGCGGGCAAGGTGTTGACCAATGCCCAGAGCGCCACGGTCAAGCCAACGGTGCTAATCGGCAAGGACACGCGCATCTCCGGCTATATGCTGGAAGCAGCGTTGGAGGCGGGATTCGCGGCCGCGGGCGTGGACGTGATGCTGGCCGGGCCCATGCCGACCCCGGCCATTGCTTACCTGACGCGGGCGCTGCGGCTGGCAGCTGGCGTCGTCATCTCTGCCTCGCACAACCCGTATCAAGACAATGGCATCAAATTCTTTTCCCATCTGGGCGCCAAGTTGCCCGATGCAGTCGAGAACGCCATTGAGATCGAGCTTGAATCGCCCATGAGCTGCGTGGAGTCGGACAAATTGGGCCGCGCCAAGCGCCTGGACGACGCGCAGGGGCGTTACATCGAATTTTGCAAAAGCACCTTTCCCAACGAGCTTGATCTGCGTGGCCTTAAAATTGTCGTCGACTGCGCTCACGGCGCTGCCTACAACATCGCGCCCCACGTGTTCCACGAGCTGGGGGCCGAAGTCATTGCCATCGGCAACAAGCCGGACGGCTTCAACATCAACGACGGCTTTGGCGCCACCTCACCTGACGCCATGGCGGCGGCGGTGCGCGCCCACGGCGCCGACCTCGGCGTTGCGCTCGACGGCGACGCCGATCGCCTGATCATGTGCGACGCCAGCGGCCGCCTGTATAACGGCGACGAGTTGCTCTATGTGATGGTGATGGATCGTTTGACGACCGGTGCGGTGCCCGGCGCGGTCGGCACCTTGATGACCAACATGGCGCTCGAGGTGGCATTTAAGCAAATGGGAATCGGTTTTGCAAGGGCCAAGGTGGGCGACCGTTACGTGCTAGAAGTGATGCAGGAACGTGGCTGGATCCTTGGCGGGGAAGGTTCGGGCCATTTGTTATGCCTTGACAAGCATACCACCGGCGACGGCATCGTGTCCGCTCTACAAGTGCTGTCCGCGCTCAAACGCAGCGGCCAGTCGCTGCAGCAATGTACGAGCGCGCTGGTACTGTATCCCCAGACCTTAATCAACTTGAAAGTGGCCGCCGGGTTCGACTGGCATCAGAACCGCGCCATGGTCACGGAGAAGGAACAAGTTGAGCGCGAGTTGGGTGATACCGGCCGCGTGCTGATCCGCGCCTCCGGTACCGAGCCCCTGATCCGGGTCATGGTCGAAGCGAAAAACGCGGAACACGCCGCCAGCATGGCGCGCCGCATTGCCGATACGGTCTTAGCATGAGTGAGCCTGGATGTGCATTTCAAGGCATTGACGGAAAGCGCCCGAGCGGTTATTATTCTGTCTTCGGAGTGTAGCGCAGCCCGGTAGCGCACCTGGTTTGGGACCAGGGGGTCCAAGGTTCGAATCCTTGTACTCCGACCAATTTGAAAGCGGGCTGTCAGAATCTGACAGCCCGTTTTTTTATTGCGCGTAACATTCAATCATCTGCATTTTTCTCTCGCTGCCCATAGCTCAGTTGGATAGAGCATCAGCCTTCTAAGCTGAGGGTCACAGGTTCGATTCCTGTTGGGCAGACCACGACACAAATAAAATCAATTGCTTTAGCTCGCTTTAAGCGTATTTACAATACCGATTGACCCAAACCTTTTGACCTTACTCGGAAAAACAATGAGGTCGCACGGCGGCCCGCGAAATACGGATGCTCAATTAACCTCGCAGCGCTGCAGCTTTTTAGGCGGCGTTGCGTTCGCGCTTTCCAACCGCGACGACGACAACAACGACTCCCATGTCGCGGACTTCATACGCCAGTCGATAGCGGGCGTTGCGCAGTTTGATTTTATGCCGGTCTTTTTGCCCCGACAATCTTGCGGGCGGGACTCGTGGATTAGCCAGTCGCTTCTGCAATTTTTTTCTTGAACTCTCGCGCAGATTGCTATCGGGCTTGCCCCATTCCGGAGCGCACTCGGATGGAATCCCAATTCATAGGTCATCTTAAACAGGGCGTTTAAAACTGGCCAGAGCGCGAAAATGGAAGCCTTTCTCGACACCGAGTTCATCAATTTCAAGTGCCGTAACCATTTCCCGCCCGCAGCGAATTCGTGCGCGCGGTGGTCGTGCCATTAGTCGCCGACTTGCGCGACATCAAGCGCCAGGGCGGATGACGCCCCGGTCCCAGAGTTGGTGCCGACGGAAGTCTAGCGTTGAGTTGGCGTGGCAAACAAGTCGCCGCCCACAGACATGCTGAGTTGTAACGAATTGCAATAGTGGTCAACGTTATCCTTACGCCAGTCGTTTTTAGCTCATGTCCCCAGGCATCACCTGGGGTAACTAAAGGAAATGCAAATGAATAAATTACTCGCTATTTTGATCGCTGGCTTGTTCGCTACTTCTGCCTTCGCTCAAGCACCGTCTACGCCAATAGCAACATCGGCACCCGCCGGCAAGGCTGTTAAAGCTGATCTGAAAGAAACGAAGGCTGTCGCCAAGGCCGACGCAACGGAAATGAAAACTGTCGTCAAAGCCGATGCGAAGGAAACGAAGACTGTCGCCAAAGCGGAAACAACGGAATTGAAAACGGGTGCAAACGCTGATGCAAAAGTAACCAACGCTGGAGTCAAAGCCAAGAATACGAAAGCGAAGGCTCACCATAAGGCCGCTAAAGCGAGAGCCAAAGCGCATGCTGATGCCAAAGCAGCCTCACCTACGTAAAGGCGCGTCTTTGGCAGGGACAGCAAAGAAATGAGCGCTATGACCGTGAGAGTCACCAAGAGCAAGTTGACATGTTCTTGGTCAACACATGGGCACGACGATAGGTCCAAGAATTGTTTTTACTGAGCCCGACAACGTCAATCGAATAAATTTGCTAAATAGGAAAAAACGATGAAAAAATCTATTAGACCAATATTTCTGTTATCCGGCCTGTTAATGACAGGAATCGGCTCTTACGCCACGGCGCAAGATGCGCCTCGAGCGATGCATGAAGGCGCAGAAGCCTCAAGAGGCCATTCGTACGACCCGGTCGCAGCAACGCAAAAAAGACTTGCGGAGATGAGGCAAAAACTCAACCTCAAACCGACCCAGCATGCTGCATGGGAAACATTCTCAAATGCATTAATTGCTGACGCAAAAGGTCAGATGCAATCCAGAGAAAAAATGATGAGTACCATGGGCCGGGACCATGAAAATATGCCGACGCCAGAAAAAATGGAAAAGATGGCCGCCATGATGCGTTCGCATGCCGACAGCCTCAGTAAGGCTGCGGCGGACACCAAAGCTTTTTATGGTGTTTTGAGCCCAGAGCAAAAAACGATCTTCGATCTTTTTTCGAAGAACGCTTGGAATGACAGTATGAGAGAACACATGCATCACGAGATGCATTAAGCACCAATGCCGAAAAAGGGGAGCGGCCCGCCGTTTCCCTATCTGTGCAATTTGGATCGGCCGATAAAAATGCCCGATTTCGGCCGGCACGTCACCGCACCTTCGCTACGGCATGGGCGGCGGTCGCTTTCCCGAGTCAAATTCTGGTGCGGCTGTCTTTGATGGATGTCCAATGGATGGAACCGCCTCTGTTCGCCCATTTTCCAGGCAGAAACATTCCGTTACATTGCTTACTGTTACCGGCTTACTTCGAGTCGAAACAAAGCGTTTAATAGAAACATTCTTACAGGAGCAGGAAAATGAAAAAATATCTCACAATTGCCGCCTCAATCGCAGGCGCCGTGCTGCTGATGACGACGGCACCGGCCATGGCTCATGTCAATGTGGATTTGAACATTGGAATTCCCGGCGCTCCAGTCTATGTGCAACCGGGACCGGTCTATGTTCAGTCGGAGCCAGTTTATGTCCAGCCGGGACCAGTCTATGTACAACCAGGTTCGGTTTATATTCAACCGGGGCCGGGCTACTACGAGCAACCGTACGGGAGATATGGTTGGCGTGAACGCCAACTAAGGGAACGGCGGTGGCATGAACGCCATTACCGCGAAGACCATGAACATCGCGGGCATGATCGTAGCGAATACCGTGGTCATAACTGAAACCTAGTGACCGCCACCTCTCGCAGCGAAGACAGGCGTGCCGAAATGTCCGGCCATGACCGGGTTGCGTATGGGGAAATTGACGGGTCACGTGGCCAGGCGGATTGCCGCCGCGCATCCGGACTTTATCGTGAAAGCTCAGTACGGTAGAGACGAGTTTAGCCGTATCGCATCTTGGCAAGATGGGAATTGCCGCCAGCCAGCTTGCAGTTGGCTTCGTCTGCGCCATGACAGTGCTTGATTTGCCGTTCGAGTTCGCTCACTTAGGTTTGTCCAATTCTTTGAAGTGATCGACCAGGCGCCCGATGCCCAATGAGCCGCTGGAAGCTGCCCAGCAGGTCGCAGCCACCATCGTCTATGGTCTTCGCTACATTCTTGGTGATGTCCGACATTCCTTGGGACCGCGACACCGTACTCAGCTAAGAGCCCGCAGATGGGGTTCTCCTGCGCTGTTTTGGCCTTAATGGGCCGCGGGTTATGCGATGGGGGGAAGGTTGGTCTGAGGGGCAATCACCTGAACGATTTTCTGCTTTAAAGAACCGCCGCAAGCGTACCCATCCGATTGGCCGCCGGCATTATCGCCGCATGGGTGCGCTGCTAATGCCGCAGCTTGCCGCCTGCAGGTTTTGGCAAGCAACGTCAAACACCAGTTGCGCCGCCGGCTTGGATCCAACGCGCAATATCGGGCCAGCACTCGGTCAAAGTTCTAGTACCCATGAACAGGCCGATATGGCCGCCCGCGGCGAGCTTTTTAATAATTTTTTCCTTCGGCGTGCCCAGATAGCTTGCCGCGTCAAAGACCTGTTCCTTCGTGGTTATGTCGTCTTCCGATCCGGCCAGCAGGTAAACGGGGCATGCAATATCGTTTAACGACAGGCGTTTGCCGAGACCGACGAATTGTCCCTTCGCCAATCGGTTTTCCTTGAAAATCTGTTGAATCGCTTGCAGATAGTAGGCGCCAGGGAGGTCGATCGGGTTTTCATACCACTGTTCAAATTTTTCTGTGCGCTTGATATAATTTTTGTCCTCGATATGCTGATACAGTTCGAGAAATTTTCCCAGATATTGCTCTTCGGGATTCATGTTTTTCCATCCGGCAAGCATCATTGTGCCACGCATGCAGCCGCCGCCCGCGGCCACTAGTTTTTCATAAAACCTAAGGGGCAACTCATGGGCCATTTTCTTGATTGGACCATTACCGGCATCGGTATCGATGGGGGCGCCAGCCAGAACGAGGGTGCGCACCTTTTCAGGAAAACGAGCAGTGTACATCGCGCTCATCCAGCCGCCCTGGCACAAGCCGATCAAGTCAACCTTGCCTCCCACGTGGTCGACGGCTGTATTGATATCGGTTAAATATTTGTCGATATCATAATCTTTCATCGAGGCGGTGGCGCCCTTCCAGTCTGTCACGAGCACCTGCTCCAGACCATTCGCCAAAAGCACCGCGACGAGACTTTGTCCAGTGGCGTAGTCGGCGATAGTCGAACTGTGACCAGCATAGGGCGCATCGATCAAGACCGGTGTCTGCCCGCGCTTGAGGGCGAGCGGTGAAAAATCACGCAATCGCATGGTATCGAGATTTAACCGGATGCGGTTCGATGTGGCCCACTTCGGCTCGGTCGGGGCAGCGATCCGTCGAGTTTCCTCAACGTAGCGTAAGTTGTCTTGAAACAGTGTCATGCCTTGCTCGCCGAGTTCAATTGCAGCCGATAAGGGCCAGAACCATGGGACGCTATGCTCGTTGCGGGGAAGGTGAACGGCGGGACGGTGGATGGTCATAGATTACTTTCAATAAGATTCAATAAAAAGGCATACGCTATTTAATTATTCACAACGAAACCTTGGCGAGCGACGGCGAGCGACTCATGATTAGATTCCCATCGGGCATGGTCCGACTCTGATCAAGACAAGTCGACGAAGCGGCGTGTCAAAAGGCTGGCTGATGTACGCTGGCGCGGCCCCATTTTGAAGTGCCGGTGCTTAACAATGATTCTGGGGCGATCAGCCACGAATCTGAATACGCTTCAGGTCACGCATTTTTTGCGGCACGCTTGTGGCGGGCGACTTATCCATAGCCATAATCAATTTTTAGGCACCATGCACGGGCGCCCTATGCGCACCTTCCTCTTTTAGAATTTTTGTTTTTCTAGCCCCTTGTTATTAGGGTCTAGGGCCGCTCTTTATTCAGGCCCCTAGATTCGTCAAGTGACATTGGCGGTTCCCTTCTTTTGAAGTGGAAACAACTTAACAAGCGACCTCGTGTCGCAACACCTAAGTGTGCTTGACAATTGAAGCTATGGAAATACCTCAATCCGAGTATTTGGGTTACCTGTTTATCGGTAATCGTGATGCCTCAAGGGAGAAATTTGACGGTTTATGTACGCCGGCGAGTGGGTACGCTTGGGATTGCTAAGCTCAAGCCGCCGCCGCTTGCCGCCGTCCGGCAATACTCTATACTTACACGATCAGTGTGGCGAGACGATGATTGTTCTAGCTGTTATTGGTCGTCCTCGATCTCTATCACGCGCTGACTCAAATCTCCCTTGCGCTCGCCACTGGAATGGGCGTCTCGATAGTGTCCTTTGTAGCCAGTTTGCCGTGGAATTAGTGGATAGTGGTGGATGGGGAGCGCTGCGAAAAAACAGCGACAAATGGTCACCTAGACAAATGGTCACCTATTGAAATGGGAAGAATCAGTTCCTGTGGCTGTTTGTCGCCATAGCCGCGTCTGCGGGGCGTTGTGCCGGCTTCCGAAACCTCGGCGGATGAATTCTAGCTATAGGAGGCGAGTGCGCATCTCCTTTCATCGTCATGAGTCAAGTACGGGCCGTACAGCCGAACGGCCACGGGGCGAAAGCTGAACCCACCCCGAGGCTGTTACGGCCCACCGCCAGCGCCACGGAGGCGCGCCTCCTGCGATGACCCACGCAATAACTTGCTCTGTCAGTTACGGAGCTAAAATTTAGTGACGTTGACGCGTACTTGTTGTTTTTTGTGACGAAGAAGGTTGTAATGGCCTGAAAGCTGCCTCTGCAGCAGCCGTATCGTTATAGGATTGGAATCGGGCCACCTTTCCACCCCGGACAGTAAAGACATGGACCCAAGGGTTTTCATACTTTTGGCCGGTTGATTTTACCAACCATGTGGCTTGGCCTATCGCGACGACGTAATCATTTTCAGCGATGAAGGATCGGGGCTCGAACTGAATAACTTCTTGTGCCTGATCCATCATAGAGAAAAAATGTGCGACTTCATCCTTACCACGATATGTGCCAGAGAACGGTATATATTCAGATTCGGTTCCGACCCATTCAATCTCATCTGCACACATTGCAAGTAATCCCTTGATATCCTTGTTTTGGAACAACTGATAACACTGCTTAATAACTTGCTTGTTTTCCTGACTGTTCATCGCCATCTCCTTTTATCAAGCGACGAACTGCTTGCTTGGCAGAAATTTTATAAAACAGTCGCCGCCTAATTATCTTAGGGCGCTTCGTAGTCTATGTCAATGCCAACCAAAAGCAGTTACTCATTATTAATTTTAAGGAAGATTTTAGTTGGCCAAAGTTTTTGTTAAGTATTTGTTTTGTTTTTAAAGAAATAAATATTTCCGCAAACAAGCTGTTATATTTTTATGGCATTTTTTTAAAAATTAGTCCAGGTTGCGTGGTACTGGGTCTAGTAAGCGGCTGATGGCGTGACGATGCCAAACCCGATGCCGCGGCATAAAGACACGGTCCTCCATCATTTAAATTGACGAACGAGCTCGCTTTGCCAAAATCGTAACTTAAGAGCCTCTTGCAAAACTCGCT
>PKWL01000100.1 GCA_003133225.1 Janthinobacterium sp. | reverse complement strand
AAGATGTGGGTAAACCTATGGGTTTAATCCCTGTCGGTGCACGGTTTAATCAGAGTGCTCAGTTAATAAACAGATACAGGCAGGACGGGTCCTGGCTTACGCCAACCCGTCTCCAACTTGGACTGACGATAGATGCCTCTCGATCGTGGTGTGGCATTCCCCACGTCAAGTCGCTCTTAGCGGGAGGGCGGCCAATGCGGTGAGGCCCATCGATGAGATTTTTGTTGCATCGCGCGTTTACGGGGAAAACTTCGACGTTCTGATGCTACTGCTGTCATCATTGTCATTTGGCCATGTCTGTCTTGGATTGAATGGCTGTTCAAACTGGCGCACGCGAATAATTTGAATCAGCAATGCCGTTGGTAGACAATCCGAAAACTTGATAGACTTCGCGCACTCCTTGACTTCATCTGCGGAAATCGGCGAGTCCTCGAAAGCAATGTTGAAGTTCACAGGTCGGTGGTGTCATTGGCCGTTCTAAGGTTGAGGCCAAGTGCACCTGTGCCGCGCCCGACTTCGGAGTCGGATCAAATTGCTTTGGCGATAGTGCGGTTGGCACGCGTGGCCGCGAAAGTCCAAAGGCGCGTATCATTCGATACATCCTTTTGTCACGACAGGATATCCCGAAATCACGGGTCCTTGCTCGTCGAATTTTCTCAGTCCCCACCGTCGCTTCTGCCGAATGCGAAATCGGACTAAGCAAGGAAAATTTTTTGCATATACGGTTGCATATATTTATCAATAATTACCACTTGCGTCATAGGAGAAATCAAGTCCACCTATCCCACCAAAGAATAGTCCACACAATCAATGGCTTAGCTCACTTCGAGCTAGGCCATTTGTGTTTCTATTCTAGGCTTTTTGCGAGCAATTCGTGTATAAAAAGAGCTGGAGTTGCAGCAAAATTGCAGCAGCGCGCTGCATTAAGTTGCAGCCGATTTGCAGCTTGGCACTAAGGCGTGGGGTCTGAACCCTATTTCCGGCTCTGGAGATCAACTTGACGCAATCGATGTGAATTTCTCATAATCCATGACCTCAGTCCAAGCTCAAGCACCTTCCCCAGAACTCTTTGCGAGCTGCCATCTCACGTCACTATGCACTACCCGCTATCGTGACGGGCGGCAAGTTCCACACAAAACGGCATAGAGCCCAATTTACCTGCCCAACATACCAGAGCAGTACCACCGCCGCTCCGTATTTGTCAGGCTGAGCTTCCGCTCTGCTGTTTCAATTTAGTAACGAAGATTGTCGGTTATTTTTACAGTCAACTCCTCATAAAAATGGCGGGCACGGCAAGTTATTGATATTAAATTAGAAAAAATAGTGGCATGAATGATGCTTTGAATAAAAATGCAACAATTCTCCTAAGTACCAGCACAGAATTGCCGGTGAACCGGATGCGGCTACGAGAGGCGTCGCCGCTCACACTAAACTGTGCCTGCTTCCTTAGTTAACCAATGTGCAGTGAAGAGGCAGTTTTTCTCTCAAGGGACATCTAAATGGTCAAATTATCGAAAGTGGCAATGGCGGTTTCCACCGCCGTTGCCGGATTGGCGTTATGCGGCTTTGCAACGACAGCATCCGCTGATGTGCCCCTGTTCGGCGCGGCCGGCGGCGGTGGCGCCGGGTATTGCTGCGGGACGCCGGGTGATGCGGGGCAAATCGGCACGTCAGATGCCGGTATAGGGTCCACGGGTGGAGCGGGTGGCGTTGGTGGTCTCGGCGGTGCCGGTGGTTCGAACGGTATTGGCGACAACGGTGGCGGCGGTGCCGGTTGGCTGGGTAATGGCGGTAACGGCGTCGGCGCTCCTGCGGGGACTTCCGGTGGCGCAGGCAACGGTGGCCTCAGCGCCCCGACGTTTGCTGGCGGTTTGGGTGGTAACACTCCGCCGTTCGCCGTTGGTGGATTTGGCGGCGGTGGCGGCGGCGGCTGGCAAGGTGGTGGTGGTGGTGGTGGCTACTCGGGCGGTGGTGGCGGCGACGGCGCAACTGCTGCGGGTGGCGGCGGTGGGTCCTATGTCGATGCCTCTGTGACTTCCGTCGGAATGACGGCCGGGAAGAACGGTTCGACAGTCGTCGCCGGAAATGGGGTGATCGCCACCGGCAGCAATGGTTTTATCACAATCAACAGCACGTTGTACTCGTATACGGGATTAGTGCTTGATTGGGTTGCACCGACGTCCGGGACGTATTCATTCGTCGTGGACGGTGCTCAGGGCGGACAGGGAGGAAATGACTTTGGTGGCTACGGCGCCGAAATCACGGGGAATGTTGTCCTCACGGCTGGTGAAGAGTTGGCGCTCCTCGTGGGTGGCGGTGGCGAGAGTGGTAATTTAGGTGGTGTCGCCGCCGGCGGCGGCGGCGGCGCCTCGTTCGTGTCCGAAGTCGGCACCGTATCGGCGAACGTCCCCGAACCCGCCACGCTCGCGCTGTTCGGCGTGGGTTTTGCCGGTCTCGGCGTCGCCAGGCGGCGCAAGGCGAGCTAAGCTAGCAGTTCGCTTCGAAGTCCAGCCCCGGCCGCGCGCCGGGGTTTTTTTGGCGCGCCCGGTAGGGCGCATTTACTTGCGAATAAGCATTGCTATAAGAATCGCTCAAGGTATTGGCACTCATTTTCATCTCCCGAAACCACACAGCACTGGTGCTGATTGGTAGTTTTTTAGTTGATGGAGAGCGCGCCACCGACGCGCTCTCCATCCTTCATTACTTTATCGAGAAGACAGCCTTGACGGCTCCCGTCGTAAAAATGTTCGACACGTCCGTGCTGATGACCTTGCAGGTAGCGCGCCCACTCGGGGTGGTCGATGCGCTTGGCGTCCATATTCGATCAGGATCAGAGCGACGATTCTCAACAGGTGATGCAAACTAATGTCCAAAGTATGTCAATTGTGGACAGGCAATGGCGTGCAGGACTACCTTAATTCGACAAGGTAGGGTATTAAGTTGCTATCCACTTCTGGCCAGGCCTGTTTTTCTAATGGGTCGAGCCAGTTTGGCAAGGTGATCTAAACTAGCGACTAGCTCGGCCGGCGCCGAAGGATTGGCGCGGATATTTTCGCTTAGTCTACAAAGAGATTCCGCGCGATCAAGGTCGTGCGCCATTTTTTCGAATGCGGCTAACTGATTTAGTAGCGCATCCTTCTTGGCGGTCGTCTGTTCCCAGACGATGGATTTCGTCCTGCGGTCCAGTTCCCGTTCGTGACGACTCTCCTGTTCCTGCTTGCGCCGCAATGATACTTCCTCCAGCCGATTCACCAGATTGACCAGTTTGGCTTCAATTTGAGACGGTGGCGTATCCTCTGTTTTTTGGTATTCGTAGTAAGAGACCACACTGAGGACCGCAAGGAACAGCTTGCCGGTCGGGATGTATCGAAATTCTTGAGGACGAAATTCGAATGACGGGTGCGCGACTGCCCTGCGGGAGCGTCCGGTGGCAGGGCGCGGTGGTGGTCGCGGCAGCACTGCTTCCTGAATCATACGTTCGCGTATGCGCGGGACATTTTTTTTTGTCATGAAACTCGAAACAATTGCGCGTGGCGCTGCTACTTCTTTTTGGTGGATGGCACACGGAGGGCAGGGCTGGGTGCGAGTTGTCGAACCGGCCGCCCATCCCTTTTGTGGCAGCGACAAATCTGTCCATGAGCAACAGCGCTCGATCTTTACAGCCGTCCGATACCGAAACATCCGCCCAGGTAGCGCCGTAGCACGTGAGCGCGCCATCGATTACCTTCAACTTCTTCATTGCGTTGACGACTAGCTTGGCTTCCGGCTGGAACTGAGCAGCATCTGACGTAACCAAGTACAAATAGGTGTCTTCGTGCCAGCGTTGATCGGGGGCGGATTGTCGAGTTTGTTCGATTCGTTTTTCTAGTGCTTCATCCGAGTAGGTGGGCTTGATTGCCGCGGCAAGGGTCTTGCGGTCCTTCCGGTTGGCATAGTCCAGGTTGGGATCAGGTGCACGATGCAGGTCTGCAGCGTCGTGGCCGGGTATACCGCGCCCAGCGCCTCGGGCATGCCCTTCGGTCCGTCGGTGACGGCGATCAGGATATCGCCTAAGCTGCGTGTCTTGAGGCCGCTAAATACCTTCATCCAGAACTTCGCCCCCACCTTATTTTCGATCCACAACCCAGGATGTCGTGCGAGCCGTCAGGCAAAAGCAAACATATGTTCGATACCGCATAGATCGGGATGACTGATGCGCCCAGTATTGGCAGGCGATCAGGATTCGTCTTGAATAATTTGGTGAACGGTCGCGCACGTTGCGAACTATATTTCTTGGGACGTCGATGACAGTCGCCGCATCATTCGAACCTCCAGATGATCCACTTGATCGAACAAGGGCAAGATGAAAAGTTTAATCCGATTCAGCCTGAATGGCCGTCCCACCTCGGTCGAGACAGACGATAGCCGCATGCTACTTGCAGTGCTGCGAAACGATCTGGGATTGACCGGGACGAAGTATGGTTGCGGTGAAGGCATTTGCGGCGCATGCACAGTGATCGTGGACGGCAAGGCGCAAAGGTCATGCAAGACGCCGCTCAAGAATGTGATGGGCAAAGAGATACGAACCATTGAAGGTCTCGCCAAAGACGGACAATTGCATCCGTTGCAAACGGCATTCATCAAATTTGGCGCATTCCAGTGTGGCTACTGCACTTCCGGAATGTTGCTGACCGCACAGGTGCTCCTGAGCGAGACTCCCAAGCCGTCAAGGGAGATGATCGTCAACCACATGGAGCACAACTTGTGCCGCTGCGGCGCGCATCAACGCATCGTCGAAGCCATTGAATCGGCCTCCAGAACGATGGACACATCATCATGAATCAGTTGTCAAATGCGAGTCGTCGCCGCTTCTTCAAGGTGGCTGGTGGCGGGATCGTGGTCTGCATAGCCTTCAACCCACTGCGGTTGCTTGCGCAGGAAACAAAACATCCTTACCCGAAGGATTTCAATGCTTACCTCCTGATCGGTGAAAACGGTCGGGTCACCGTCTTTTCGGGAAAAATCGAGATGGGACAGGGGGTATACACATCGCTGGCACAAATGGCTGCGGAGGAACTGGGTGTATCGCTGTCCTCGATCGATATGGTGCTGGGGGATACGCAAAGCTGCCCCTGGGATATGGGCACGTTTGGCTCGATGTCGACCCGAATCTTTGGCCCGGCCCTGCGCGCTGCAGCGGCGCAGGCGCACCTTGTCATCTTGACCCTTGCCGCAGAAAAATTCAATGTGCCCGTCGAAAAGCTTGCCGCTAAGAATGGCATTGTGTCGGTCATCGGCGACGCCAATCGAAGCATCAGCTTTGGTGATTTGTCCAAGGGGGCGAAAATTGCGCAAGTCGTTGATCAAAGGGCTGTTTTGCGAAATGCGTCACAGTTCGACGTAATGGGGAAATCCCCGAGCCGGCTTGACGGTTTCGACAAGGTTTCCGGCGCCGCGAAGTATGCTGCTGACATTCGACTTCCAGGGATGCTCTACGCGCGAGTCCTTCGCGCCCCGATGCACGGAGCCACCATATCCTTGCTTGACACTTCCATCGCTGAAAAACTTCCTGGCGTGACCGTAATCAAGCGCGCCGGTCTCGTCGCGGTTTTGCATACTGACGCCGAAGCGTCTATGGCCGCGCTGGCGCAGATCAGAGTGGAATGGCGCCTTCTCGATGCTACTCTGGATCAAGAAAACATATTTGATCACATCATAAAAAACTCGACAAATTTCAAGCAATTGACCGAACGCGGCGATAGTAAGGCGGCAAGGTCCGGCGCGCGGCGTTTGTTCGAAGCTAGTTTTCACAAGGGCTATGTCGCCCATGCGGCCTTGGAACCTCACGCTGCTCTGGCGGACGTCAAGGATGGGAAGGCAATTGTGTGGGCCTCCACCCAGACGCCTTTTCCGACACGCGACCGCGTGGCCAAGGCTCTCGGCTTCGACCAGCAGAATGTGCGCGTCATCACACCGTTTGTCGGCGGCGGTTTCGGAGGAAAGAGCGCCGACGGACAGGCGATTGAAGCGGCTTTGCTGTCCAAGGAAATTGGCAAACCAGTGCAGGTTGCATGGACGCGTGCTGAAGAGTTCTTCAACGACACATTCGATCCTGCCTCGGTAGTGAAAATCACATCGGCAATGGATGACAAGGGGCGCATCTCGCTCTGGGACTATTCCGTCTACGCGGCGGGCGAACGGGGAAGCGATTTGATCTATGATGTTCCCAATGTTCACATACGTTCTGCTGGCGAAACTCACTACGATCAGTCGACAGCGGCGGCGAGCATTCATCCCTTCGCCGTTGGCCCGTGGCGTGGCCCCGGCGCCAATATGAATGTCTTCGCGAGGGAGTCGCAGATCGATATTTTGGCAATCGCGGCGGGCGTCGATCCGCTCGCCTTTCGACTTCAAAATCTGACCGATGCCAGAATGCGCAAGGTCTTGCTGTCAGCAGCCGAGGCCTTTGGCTGGAGCAGTTCGAAAAGCCCGAAGACAAAAGGTTTTGGAATGGCATGCAATATTGATGCCGGTAGCTACGTAGCTACGATGGTCGAGGTAAACGTCGAGCCGAAGACGGGAAAGGTCAAAGTGGTCAGGATCGTCTGTGCGCAAGACATGGGAATCGTTGTGAATCCAGATGGTGCAATAATGCAAATTGAGGGCGGCCTCACCATGGGCTTGGGATACGTGCTGGCCGAGGAGCTTCGTTTCCATGGTGGAGAGATACTTGACAGCAATTTCGATACTTATGAAATTCCCCGATTTTCGTGGGTCCCGCGCATCGAAGTAGTGCTCGTAAAAAATGAACACCTCGCGCCCCAAGGTGCAGGCGAACCTGCAATCACAACCACCGGTGGCGCTATCGCAAATGCAATCTTTGACGCAACCGGCGTGCGAATGTTTCGTTTGCCGATTACCAATGAACGTCTGCGCAGAGCTATCGTTGCCGAGAAAAAGGAAACCGGGTCGGCAAATTGAATCTTTCCCCTCCCTCCGTGGGCGCACTAATGACGGTCGACGTAAGGCGCGGCGAACCGTTCGGCCAATCACCTGGCTGGAAATGGGGATGCGCGGCGCCGTAGTCGTAATAAAGACTGGGTCACTCGATACTGGCGGCCGGGCGTTACGCAGATAGTGCAAAATTGCATCACCAACATCTTGGAGTAACGGTAGTCGCGTCTCGCAACGATTCTTGCCCGAGACGATGAGCGCTGCCTCCGACCGGAAAAGATCGCAAAACCTCAATCCGCTGACATCGCTGGCGCGCAGGCCCAGGCGTGCAATCAGCAAGAGGATGGCGCGATCCCGCGCGACCAGCATTGATGGGGGGTCACAGGAATGGATCAAGTGTTCAACATCCGGTGAACGCATCCAGATGCGGGCCGATCTTCCGATAACTGTCCCATTGACTGTTCCATTGCTCCCCAGGCAACAAAAATAGTTCAGATGTTTATTCAAGGACATTGGCGTGTATCAAACAAAGGACGCACCCCGACGACGATACTGACCCAATCTTGGAAAGCGCGCGCAAGCGCTTAGAAAGAAATACCTGCGGGATCAGATGCCATCTTAAGGGTCAAGCTCGGGCCTTGGCGAAATTGAGTCCGAAAGGCTTACCTCAGTTAGTCACGCCCGTCGCGGTTGGCATTGCACAAAGTGTGATTTCCCAAGCACAATTATGTCCGTCGCGCTTGCATCTTGATCTAGGTCTTTTTCCATGCCTGCCGTAAAAAAGATGCGTATCCGGAGACTTGGGATGTGGCGATTAATCAGCCTCAAATGGAAAGTGGTCTTCGGCGTCATCGCCGTCACGGTCACCACGCTGACGATCGTGAGCGTGATCCAAATGCATTTTATGCGTCAGGACTTGACGCGCATACTTTCCGAGCAACATTTCGCCACGGCGTCGCGCATGGCGAAGGATATAGACATCAGGATCGAGACGTCCAGGGACGTACTTGTCCGGCTGGCAAACGGATTTCCCGCCAAGCAATTGCAAAAACCGGAGGAGACGCGTGGTTATTTCCGTAGCCGCCCGGCGCTGCTGGCTTCTTTCGACGAAGTGCTGGTGCTGACGCCGAATGGTGATGTTGTCGCTGATCTCCCGGACGCTGTGGATCGCCCTGCACCAAGCCCCCCCGTGCGCGCCGATCTTGAAAAGGTTAAGACGACGCTTAAGGCGGTGATAAGCGAACCCGCAGTCAATCCGAGGCACGGCGAACCTACGCTGCAGATCCTGGTACCCATACTAGACAAGGAACGTCATCTGGCCGCGGTCCTGATCGGTGTCCTGAGGCTGCAAAACCGCAACCTGCTCGGAGATTTGGCTTCCTCCAGAATCGGCAAGTCCGGGTTTATCGTCGTCCTTACCAAGGAGCAAACGCCGCGCTATGTGATCCATCCCGACCGGAAAATGATTCTCCAGCCGCGTCCGGCCAACGCGGCCGCCTCGACCCTTAGCGCCGTGCAGGGATTCGAAGGCAGCGCAGAGGACGTCGCGAGCAGCGGCACGCCCACCCTGTACAGTTACAAATCCCTCAAGACAGTCGCTTGGCTGCTGGTGGCAGTAGCACCTCTTGAAGAGGCGTTTGCGCCCATCAAGGATGCTGAACGCCGGCTTTGGCTGATAGCGCTACTGGTTTGCCTGCTAGTCGTACCCTTGGTATGGTTACTCGCCTGGTTGATGCTCAGCCCCTTGTCGGCGCTGCGGGACGAAATCGAAAAGCTGCGAGGCAAGAATTCCGGCTACAGGCCGGTGGCTGCGGACCGTGGCGATGAAATAGGCGATCTCGCGCGTACTTTCAATTCGTTGATGCAGGAGCGCGCCACGGCCGAAGCCGAACTACGTCAGTTGACCGCGGAACTACAGCGCAATTCCGAGAAGATTACCTACATGGCGCGGCATGACACGCTGACCGGCCTGGCAAACCGCACGCTGTTCAAAGATCGGATGGAGGAGGCCTTGGTGCGCCTGCGGCGCGGTGTGCCGTTCGTGGTGCTCTGCCTTGACCTTGATCAGTTCAAGGTCGTGAATGACAGTCTTGGCCATGGCGCGGGAGATCAACTGCTGCGGCAGGTTGCCGAGCGCATCAACGCCTGCGTGCGTGAAGTCGACACCGTTGCCCGGCTGGGCGGCGACGAGTTCGCCATCATCCTGGCGGATACTTCATCGCGGGAGCGCGCCCAGCAGATATCGACCCGGTTGGTCGAGACGATCAGCAAAAGCTATGACATCGACGCGCACACCGTCATCATCGGTATCAGCGTCGGCATAGCGATAGCTCCTGGCGACGGCAGTTCTGCCGAGCTTCTGCTCGCGCGAGCCGATCTCGCGCTCTACGCGGCAAAAGCCGCGGGTCGCGGTACCCACCGCTTCTTCGAAACGGCGTTGGACGCCGACGTAGGGCGTGTCGTCAATTGCCTGTCCTCAATTTAACCAAATGACTGCAGCGGTGAGATGGACTGCAGCTAGGAAGTTGCGAGCGGTTTTATCATAACCTCCAGTTTCTAGCGTAACCGCACATGGACCAGGAGCCCATATGATGGCAGGTGATGAAGAATTGCCGCAACTGTGAGGTTTCAGGAGAGCGTGTTCTTGGCCATGTTTATTTCTCCCACTCAAATCCTCAAAAACAGCGCGCCAGACTGCAATGATTTGGCCAGTATTAAGGCCAGTCGGTTCTATCGTGTTCGGCCGGGGGCTGTTGGATGCCATGAGGAAAATATCTGCGCTGGCTGAAGATCGACGCTAATTAGGAATATTATTGGCCGTTTAGACCGAATCGAAAAAAACCTAAGGAAAATTTTTTTCATCCATGCTACCTATAAAAAAATATGACGTTTCAAGAAGTCCAGTGATGTACAAAAACCCGCACCTCTGCCAGTGAGAATGCGGGTTTTTTGTTCTTTAAGGTTAATAAGCTGATGGCCCAACGTCATAAAAATCAATGGCTTAACGCGAAAATGATGCGCCGCACCAAAACAAAAGACACCTAGGAGTCTGTCGGAGTCAG
>PKWL01000063.1 GCA_003133225.1 Janthinobacterium sp. | reverse complement strand
AAATTGCGCCGTTGGCTGCCCCGTTGGGAGCCCATGGCAATACAAGTTATGCCTGATGACCATAGCAAGTTGGTACCACCCCTTCCCATCCCGAACAGGACCGTGAAACAACTCTGCGCCGATGATAGTGCTGCAACCAGTGTGAAAGTAGGTTATCGTCAGGCTTGTTATTTTAAAAAACCCAGCAGAAATGCTGGGTTTTTTTTCGCCTTGATTCTTCAAGGGCGCTTCTCCGCACGCTAATTTCCGCCAATTTCGAACGTGAAAAAAGCCCTTGGCAGGCTTATGCCTTCATTTGGCGGTCACACGCCCCAAATGATATCCTTGCCATTCTCGTTTGCAGTCCGCAACATTTCCAGAAACGGATAGGCACGCGCCGAAAATCCGACGTGTTGTGCCTTTTCTTGTTCGGCGGTCTCAGCGTCCTCTTGCTTATAGCCTGGGGCATCGTGCTCGGAGTCTTTTTCCGCATCCAGTTTGCTGTCGGCAACTGCTTTTTCCAAAATGGCGAGTGCGTCGCCGGCTTCGGCCGCCGTGATGACGCCCCTGGTCGGGCTTTTGTGCAAGAGGTCCAGCAGACGTTGGGCATGTTCTTGATACATCAAAAGGTCGGGTGACAATTTTGATTTAAAGGTGATCAGCATAAAAGCCCTCGCTAATGTGTTTCGTGTAAAGGAACGATAGCACGATTTCAGATAATGCATATGTTGAGTGCGGTGCCGCGCTATCGAATTTAAGGCTACGGCCGAAAAGATTTAGCACGGCTTAGCCAAGCGCTCAGTGCAAAAAATTTTTGATCGGCAATTTGAAGTGGTGCGGGGCATGCAAGGCATTTGATTGATCCGGACAATTCTTGCCTGCCGATATTGAATTTGCCCATTGACATGCTGTATTTCAGCGCACGCTGTTTTAATCGGACTACTTTTTCGCATAAAACCGTTGTGGGCGAGTGTGCTCAGCACGCGCTTTGGTCACCCGCGCTGTCCCTGGAAGAGATGGGTTGGCTGTTCGCCGTAAGCGGCGGGCGCGATGCGACCAACAGCCGCTTATTCCGTTTGCTGATCCGGCAGCTTCAGCCGGCCGGTATGAAAGTCGTATTCGTAGACTTCACCGTAGCGCCCCCATTCGACGGCCACCTCCAGTACGCGCTTCGCTTCGTCAGCTTTTAAAAATTCCTCCAATAGTTCAATAAAAGGCTCTTCCGCCAAGGTGCCGCTTGGTTCTTGTTCCAGTTGCCGGCGGATGCGCGCCGCCAAAGGAACATGGGTTAGTAATTGCTGCCCAAAGATTTCCTGCCTCTGCGTTTGATCGGCCACGACATAGCGTCGCCCCATGGAGGTGAGCGAAATATCCCCCTTTTCCACCTGTGCCAAACCGAGCAAGCCTAGTGCTTCGAACGTGGGGAACAACTCCTCGTCAGGCAGTTCCGTCTCTTCCGCCAGTTGGGGCAAGTCGGCCCGGCCATTGAACGGTGCATTGGCCAGCAGGTCGAGGATAGCCTCAATACGGCTGACGTCGGTTTCCGGCAAACGATAATCAGGATGCGTCGCCGGTGCCATGCCGTGGCGGGCTTCCTGGACCGGGCGCATCGTCATCAAGCCGTACACTTCATCGATAAGAGCCCGCACTTCCGTTGAATCGACCGTGCGCGGGCGCGACATGCCGATCTTGACTTCGCTGCGAATCCGCCCCGGCCCGCTTGACAGAATAATGATCCGGTCCGCCATCATGACGGCTTCCTCGATATTGTGGGACACGATTAAGATACCCCGGGTCGGTATCCGATTGCTGTCCCACAGGTCCAAGATGTCGTTGCGCAGCGTCTCACCGGTCAGAACATCAAGGGCGGAAAATGCTTCGTCCATCAGCAAGACATCAGGATTGATCACGAGCGCGCGGGCGATACCGACGCGCTGGCGCATGCCGCCTGACAGCTCGCGGGGCAAGGCACCGCCAAAACCGGCCAGGCCAATTAGTTCGAGCATGGCGTCGGCACGCTTTTCCCGTTCCGCAGCGGGCACTCCTTGCGCTTCTAGTCCCAGTTCGACGTTTTGCTGCACGGTGAGCCAAGGAAACAGCGCAAAGGACTGGAATACCATGGCGACACCGGATGCCGGGCCGTGGATGTCGTTGCCGCGATAGGCAGCTTTGCCCGCGTCAGCCGGAATTAGCCCCGCCATAATGCGCAGCAAGGTCGATTTGCCGGAGCCCGATTTCCCCAGCAGGGCGACAATTTCACCTTCGGCCAGCGAAAAATTGACGCCGTCGAGAATGAGGCGCGGTGCGCCATCGGCGCTGCGAAAGGACTTGGCGACGCCATTTAGTTCCATCAATACAGTCTCGCCCATGATTTTTCCTTAAAGGCTACGATCCTCGGCCCGCAAATACAATTTGCGCCAGAAGAAACGGTTCAACAACATGACGAAGACACACATCACCCCGATGCCAAGCGCGATGCGATGGAAGTCGCCGACGTCGGTCATCTGCTTAATATAACTTCCCAAGCCGTCTGCCACCAGAGTGGTCTTGCCCCAGGTGACGTACTCGGCAACGATACTCGCATTCCACGAACCGCCGCTGGCGGTGATGGCGCCCGTGACGTAGGCGGGAAACACCGCCGGCAGGTACACCCGCTTCCATTTGAGCCAGCCTTTCAGGCCAAGATTGTCGGCCGCGAGGCGCAGCTCGTTTGGAATGGTTGAAGCGCCGGCAACCACATTAAACAGGATGTACCATTGGGTGCCAAATACCATCAAGGGGCTCAGCCAGATGTTCGCATTCAGTTTTAAGGTGACCAGCAAATATACCACCAGCGGGAACATTAAATTGACTGGAAACGCCGCCAGGAACTGCGCCACCGCCTGCACCCGCTGTGAATAGCGCGGACGCAAACCAATCCAGACCGCTATTGGCACCCAAACAATGGACGCCAGGCCAATTAGCAACAAGACGCGCGCCAGCGTAATTAGGCCCAGGCCCACAACATGCGCAGCTTCCGCCCAGCCGACGTCGCTGTGGATAAATACGACCAGACGGTAGGCGGCCAGCACGGAGGCGATTACGACGAGCACATCCCACGCACGAGCCAGATGCTTGGCATATGGATGGGGCCGGGCTTCAGCAGATACGCTGTCCGCGCGCACGCTAAACCAGCCCAGTGCGCCACTAAGCTTGAACCAGAAACGGTCAGTTAAGGCCCTGGTCCAGCGGCTATGCCGCCCCCAGTCCAATAGCCATGAACCTTGCGCCGTGTCACCTTGCGACTCTTCGAAGCGGAACTTGTCGGCCCAGGCTAGCAGCGGGCGGAAAAACAGCTGGTCGTACAGCACGATGCCAGCTAGCATGGCGCAAATGGCCCAGGCAATGGCGCGCCCATTCTCATTTTCAATGGCAACGGCAATGTAGGCGCCAATGCCCGGCAACTTGATGTCCTGCCCCGCCACCGAGATCGCTTCGGCCGCGACCAGAAAAAACCAGCCGCCCGACATCGACATCATCATGTTCCACAACAGCCCTGGCATCGCGAACGGCAGTTCGAGTCGCCAGAAGCGCTGCCAGCCTGACAGGCAAAACACGCGCGATGCCTCATTGAGTTCGGGCGGCACGGTACGCATCGACTGGTACAAACTGAACGCCATGTTCCATGCTTGGGACGTAAAAATGGCAAAGATGGCGGCACATTCGACCCCCAGCAGATTGCCTGGAAACAGCGCGATGAATGGCGCAATTGCGATCGCCTGAAAGCCAAGGATGGGTACCGACTGCAGAACATCGAGCAATGGAATCATCACTTTCTCCGCTGCGCGGTACTTCGAGGCAATCGCAGCGAAGACGAAACTAAATAGCAACGAGCAAGCTAGGGCCGTAAACATGCGCAGCATCGTGCGCAACAGGTAGTACGGCAGATAAGCCGGGTCGAGCGAGATCGGTGTCACCTGACCCACCGTGAACGGCCGCGTCATTTGCATCGCCCCAAACGCCACTGCCGCGAGCACGGCCAGCACGAGTGGCAGCAAAATCCAATCCCAGCGGTTGGGGCCATTCGCGCTCGGCGCGCGCTTGCCGCGGCGCGGATTGAACAACTCGAACATCGGGTGCTCCTGAAAAGTGTTGGGCGTGCAGGCGGGGAGAGCCGACGGCCGGAATGTGATCGCTTAAGGCGGCCAGGGTTTGCCGTTCGCGAATGGTCCAGCGCTGCCATGCGTTTCCCGCCAAATTGACGCTATAGTAAACTTCCACGAGGGACTGCGCCCAATAATCTTACTGGCCGTTACCAATTAAGGCGCCATACGGGCAGGAACGCGTTACGGCGGTGCGTGAAAAAGCATTGGGCGCGGGCGCCACCAAACGGTCAGCGCCGCAATAACTGGCGTGTTTCCTCGACGGGCAACGCTGGATGTTTTCCTTCAGCACGCCTGCGGTCAAAGTAGAGATCGCCGTCATGAGCCAGCCAGGCGTGGGCGTGGCGCTACAGCCAGCATTCGTCGACGCCGGATTTGGTGCAACGGGAAGGATTTTTTGCTGCGGGTCGATGGTCTGACCCCGCAGCGGCGGCCGGCGGCGGCGGCCCCGGAAAACAGGTCAGCTAGAAGCCCGCTGAAGGGCGCGGAAACCAAGAGCGCACAGGAAAATAAAGGCTGGTGCGATTGGCCCGCCCGTTACGGCGGGACGAGTTCAAGAATGATAAATTACAGTGCCGCGCCCGTGTTCAGCCGCGCTTCCAAGTCGGCCAAGCGCTGTTCCACAGCCTCCAGTTTGCTACGGGTCTTAGCTAGCACTTGAGATTGCACATCGAATTCTTCGCGGGTCACCAGGTCCAGCTTAGAAAAGCCCTGGGTCATCATCGCTTTGACGTTCTTTTCAATGTCTTTGGCGGGCGAGTTTTCAAGCGCCTGATTGATCTTGCTTTGCAAATCGCTAAAAAAATTATTCATATCCGTGACGTCCTTTGTGATTTGGTGAGTCGCACCGTTATGGTGCGCCTGGGCGCTAATGTGGTGCGAAATTGATGAAATTCAGAAACCCTCCTCCGCCAATTTTGAAAAAAAACGTGACGCAATGCCGCATTTTTGCAAGATCTGGCGCTGCCGGTCCCGCATTGGCAGCTGGCACGCATTGTGCTCATATACAAGAGAAGACTCGTTGGGTCTCGATTTTACCGCAACCGCTAATAAGTTCAACAAAAAGGAAATTTGCATGAAAGAACTAACCAAGAACCTAACTCTTGCCGCCGCCTTGACTTTCGCGATGGCGACTCTGGGCGCCAGTCTTGCCCGTGCGGATGACGCAAAACCGGAAGCCAAGCCCGATAACGAAGTCAGCTATAACGTGGCCATCGTGTCCGACTACCGTTACCGCGGCATTTCGCAGAGCCGGCTCGATCCGGCGCTGCAAGGCGGGGCCGATTATACCCACAATCCAACTGGCTTATACGCCGGCACCTGGCTGTCGACCATCCATTGGATCAAGGACGATGGCGGCAGCGACAATGTCGAGTGGGATATCTACGGGGGCAAGCGCGGCGAGATCGTCAAGGACGTGAGCTACGACGTGGGGGTGCTGACTTATGTCTATCCGTCGAACGACCTGTCCCATGTGGCCGGTTTCGCCAATGCCAATACGACGGAAATTTATGGCCAACTCGGCTATGGCCCGGCCTATGTCAAATATTCCCTGGCGCTGACCAATCTGTTCGGGACTCCCGATAGCAAAAACAGCGGCTACCTCGACCTCGGCGCGAATATCGACCTGAGTCAAGGCTGGACCGGCAACTTGCACGCTGGTCGCCAAAATGTGAGGAACAACGGCATTGCCAGCTACACCGACTGGAAAGTCGGCGTGACCAAGGACTTCGGCTTCGTCACCGGGGCGCTCGCCGTGATCGGCACCAACGCTGACAAAACGTTTTATATGTCGCCGGAGAATCAGAAGTTCCTGGGAAAAACAGCCCTGGTACTGAATATAACGAAAACTTTTTAAGGGGTCTAGCATGAAAATGATCACCGCCATTATCAAACCGTTCAAGCTCGATGAAGTACGTGAAGCCTTGTCGGCTATTAACGTACAGGGCATCACGGTCACGGAAGTGAAGGGTTTTGGCCGTCAAAAAGGACACACCGAACTCTATCGCGGCGCCGAATACGTGGTCGATTTTCTGCCGAAGACAAAAATTGAAGCTGCCGTTGACGACGGAATCGTCGACCAGGTGATCGAAGCAATCGAAACGGCCGCCCGCACCGGCAAGATTGGCGACGGAAAAATCTTCGTTTATGACCTGGAACAAGTCGTCCGAATCCGTACCGGTGAAACCGGCAACGAAGCACTTTAAGGGGAAACATAAATGAATAAAAACATAAAACATTGGCTAGCTGGGTTTGCTGTCTTGTTCGCAGTAAGCGTGGCCGTGCCCACGTTCGCTGCCGATGATGCCCCCAAAGCGGATCCAGCCGCAGCAGCGGCGCCAGCGGCTCCCGCCGCCGCGCCGGCCGCGGCCGCTGCGGCCATTGCGGCACCGGCCCCCGCTGCCGCTGCCGCCGCCGCCCCGACCCCTAACAAGGGCGATACGTCATGGATGATGATGGCCACCGTCCTCGTCATCGTGATGACCATCCCCGGCCTGGCGCTGTTTTACGGCGGCCTGGTGCGCTCGAAAAACATGTTGTCCGTACTGTTACAGGTCTTCATGATCTTTTCGGTGGTCATCGTGTTGTGGTGCATCTACGGTTACTCCTTGGCGTTCACCGAGGGCAACCCTTTTTTCGGCAAATTTGACCGACTGTTCCTAAACGGGATCTGGGATCCGGCAAAAGCGACGTTTGCGACGGCCGCCACCTTCAGCAAGGGGGTGGTGTTGCCCGAGTTCGTCTATGTCGCCTTCCAAGGCACGTTTGCCGCCATTACTTGCGCCCTGATCGTCGGTGCCTTTGCCGAACGCGCGAAATTCACGGCAGTGCTAGCCTTCGTCGTGTTGTGGTTCACTTTCTCCTATCTGCCGATTGCGCACATGGTCTGGTTCTGGACCGGCCCTGACGGAATCAAGGATGCTGCGACCCTGGCGGCTGAAACGGCCAAAGGCGGCTTTCTCTTTCAAAAAGGCGCGCTCGACTTCGCCGGCGGTACCGTGGTGCATATCAATGCCGCGATCGCAGGCTTGGTGGGCGCGATCGTGATCGGCAAGCGCGTCGGTTACGGCCGCGAATCGATGGCGCCGCACTCCTTGACCATGACCATGATCGGCTCGTCACTGCTGTGGGCCGGCTGGTTCGGCTTTAATGCCGGCTCGGCGCTGGAAGCGGGCGACATTGCGGCATTGGCCTTCATTAACACGCTATTGGCCACCGCCGCTGCCACCGTATCCTGGGTGTTTGGCGAATGGATCGCCAAAGGCAAGCCTTCGATGCTGGGCGGAGCCTCTGGCGCCGTGGCCGGTCTGGTCGCGATCACGCCGGCTTGCGGTTTCGTCGGACCGATGGGGGCCTTGGCCATTGGTTTGCTCGCCGGTCTCGTTTGCCTGTGGGGTGTGAATGGCTTAAAACGCCTGATCGGTGCTGATGATTCGCTCGACGTGTTCGGCGTGCATGGCGTAGGCGGAATTCTGGGCGCCTTGCTGACCGGTGTGTTTGCCGCGCCAAAATTGGGCGGACAAGGCCTTTTCGACTATGTGACCAACAAGATGTCGACCGACGCGTATTCGATTGGCGGCCAAGTCTGGATCCAGGCACAAGCAATTGGCACGACCATCCTGTGGTCGGGTTTGGTTTCCCTGGCGGCCTACAAGTTGGTCGATCTGGTCATCGGTTTGCGGGTACCGGAAGAAGAAGAGCGCGAAGGGCTCGATATCACGAGCCACGGCGAATCGGCTTACCACGCCTAAACCACTCAAGCGCCCCGCGTGAGCGGGCCTGCCAAGGCGTCCCATCCGGGGCGCCTTTTTGCGTCTGGGGCCTTTAAAATACGCTTTTTGCCCCGATTTACACTCTTGCAATGTAAGATCCAGTTCTATGTGTCTGCAATTTTGATCAGGGCACATAATTTAAGGAAGTCACCATGGTTCCCCACCTCGTCACGGCCCTGACAGGACCGCTGCTCGACCTCGAAAAGAACATTCTGGCAGCCACGCCGGCCATTGAGCGCTGGTTCCGAATGGAATGGCAGGAACATACGCCGCCCTTCTACTGCTCGGTTGACTTGCGCAATGCCGGTTACAAGCTGGCCCCCGTTGATACCAACTTGTTCCCTGGTGGATTTAATAATCTGGCCACTGAAATGCTGCCTCTGTCGGTGCAGGCGGCCATGGCGGCCATTGACAAGTACTGTCCGGATGCGCGCAACTTGCTGTTGATCCCGGAGAGTCACACGCGCAACCCCCATTATCTACAAAACGTGGCGCGCTTAATGCAGATTTTCCGCCAGACCGGTCTGCATGTGCGCCTCGGTTCGCTCTCGCCCGACATCACGGAGCCGACCCCGCTTGCCCTGCCGGACGGCAATATGCTGGTGGTCGAGCCGCTGGTAAGGTCAAGCAACGGGCGCCGCCTCGGCCTGAAAGATTTCGATCCGTGCATCATCTTGCTAAACAACGACCTGTCGGCCGGCATCCCCGAGATATTGCAAAACATCCACGAGCAAAGCCTGCTGCCACCGCTGCACGCGGGCTGGGCGGTACGGCGTAAGAGCAACCATTTTGCCGCCTACGACGAAGTGGCGAAAAAATTCGGCAAGCTCATCGATGTCGACCCCTGGATGCTAAATCCATTTTTTAACAAATGCGGCGAAATCAATTTCCAAGACAGTGAGGGCGAGGATTGCCTGACCAATAATGTCGATGTGCTGCTGGCCAAGATCCGCAAGAAATACAAGGAATACGGCATCAAGGAAAAGCCCTTCGTGATTGTCAAGCCCGATGCCGGCACCTACGGCATGGGTATCATGACGGTCAAAGATGCAAGCGAAGTACGCGACCTGACGCACAAGCAGCGCAACAAGATGTCTACCATCAAGGACGGCATGGTTGTCACCGATGTCATCCTCCAGGAAGGCGTGCCGACCTTCGAGAGCATTAAAGACGCCGTCGCCGAGCCCGTGGTGTATATGATAGATCGCTATGTGGTGGGCGGTTTTTACCGTATCCATGCCGAGCGCGGCGTCGACCAGAATTTGAACGCACCTGGCTCGCAATTTGTGCCGCTGGCCTTTGCCCAGCAGCATGCCGTGCCCGACTTGAAAGCGAAGCCTGGGACTGCTGCGCCGAATCGCTTTTACGTCTACGGCGTAGTGGCGCGCCTAGCCATGTTGGCGGCGTCCTTGGAGATGGAGCGGACCGATCCGAATCCCGAAGTGTATTGAGGCCGCAGTTCCAAGGCTGCGAGCTTAGGCGCGATTTCCCATTGCCAGGCTCGGCACCGCTTATGAATCTCGGCTAAAATCAAGCATTACTTCGAACGGACTCGCCTATGAAAATCGCTTTCCTTGCCGATCCCCTCGCCGCCTTTAAGACGTACAAGGATTCGACCTTTGCCATGATGGTCGAGGCGGCTAGGCGCGGCCACACGATTTATGCTTTCGAGCAACGTGAAATGGCCTTGGACGAAGGGGTGGTCAATGCCAACACAGCGCGTATCGCGCTCACCGGCGACGCGCACGATTGGTTTCGCGCGGAGGCAAAGCATGCGATGGCGCTCAATTCGTTTGACGCCATCGTTCAGCGCAAGGACCCGCCTTTCGACATGGAGTACGTGTACGGCACCTATCTGCTGGAGCTAGGCGAGATGCAGGGGGCGCGCGTGTACAACCGGCCGTGCGCGATCCGCGACCACAATGAAAAATTGGCGATCGCTCAATTTAGCCAGTTCACCGCACCCACCCTCGTCACGTCCAGCGAAGCGCGCCTGCGCCTCTTTCATGAGCGGCATCTGGACATCATCCTCAAGCCGCTTGACGGCATGGGGGGCGCCGGCGTCTTCCGTATCAAGGCCGACGCGATGAACCTGGGCGCAATAATCGAAACGCTGACCGACAACGGCCGGCGCACCATCATGGCCCAACGCTTCATTCCGGAGATCGCCAAGGGCGACAAGCGCATCCTCGTCATCGGCGGCAAGGCGGTGCCGTTCGCGTTGGCGCGCATCCCGCAAGCCGGTGAGGTGCGCGGCAATCTGGCCGCCGGTGGCACTGGTGTGGCCCAGCCTTTGACGGCGCGCGACCGCGAAATCGCCGAGGCATTGGGGCCGGTTTTGGCCCAGCGCGGCCTGTTGCTGGTAGGATTGGACGTTATTGGTGATTTTCTCACAGAAATCAACGTTACCAGCCCCACTTGCTTTCAGGAAATCACGCAGCAAACTGGGTTTGACACGGCCGCCATGTTTATTGACGCGCTTGAACAGCAAGCAAAGGCGGACGAAGTTTCATCGCGTGCAGCGCAGCGCAGCGCAGCCACCTTCACTGGTGACCGAATAAAATGGTAGGCATACTGCTCGTGACCCATGCGCCACTCGGTAAGGCCTTCGTCGCGGCTTGCGCCCATGTGTTTCGCGGGCCGACGGAACGATTAGAAGCGATCGACGTGACCGCCGATCAGGACTTGGTGGAAGTGCAGGGCCTGGCCGATCAAGCCATCCTGCGCCTCGATGACGGGTCCGGTGTGTTGGTGATCACCGACGTGAAAGGTGGCACTCCCGCCAATTGCTGCAACAAGCTGGCCGCCGCGGGTCGGGTCGAAGTGATCGCTGGGATCAGCCTGCCCATGTTACTGCGCGCCATCACCTACCGGCGCGATACGCTCGATGTGGTGGTCGAGATGGCGCTGGCCGGTGCTCAAAGCGGTGCGGTGCGGGTGGATAACCGGATCCGGGTCGGGCCGAATTAACGGCGGCATGCCTTCGCACTGCTGCGGCATGAATTTTATTGTGACTGAGATAATATACAAATGATCGAACAGAAACTGGAAATCATCAACAAGTTGGGTCTGCATGCGCGCGCCTCGGCCAAGTTTACGCAGTTGGCCGCCAAGTTTCAAAGTGATGTCTGGCTCACCCGCAATGCGCGGCGCATCAACGCCAAATCGATCATGGGGGTCATGATGCTGGCCGCGGGCAAGGGTGCCAAAGTGACGCTGGAAGCCGACGGCAACGACGAAAAGGATTGTATCGAAGCTCTCACGGCGCTGATTAACGACAGGTTTGGCGAAGGCGAGTAATGCCTTCCGAACACGGCCGCATCCGTACTATCCAGACAGGTTCCCCGATGGCATCCTTCACGCTCCACGGCATCCCCGTCACGCGGGGCATTGCGATAGGTCGGGCCCATCTGCTCGCTCCGGCGGCGCTTGACGTCAAGCATTACCTTGTCGCCGAAGAACATTTGGAAGCGGAAGTGCAGCGCCTACAAAATGCGCTGGCCTCCGTGCATAAGGAGTTGCAAACGCTATGGAACGAGTTGCCCAAGGACGCTCCGACCGAGCTGGGCGCTTTCATTGACGTGCACGCGCTGATTTTGTCCGATCCTCTCATTTCAGAAGCACCGCTCGACATCATCCGCACCCGCCATTACAACGCGGAATGGGCGCTGCTAACTCAAATCGACGAGCTCTCGGCCCAGTTCGACGAAATCGAAGACGCCTACCTGCGCGAGCGAAAGGCCGACATCGAGCAGGTAGCCGAACGCGTCCTCAAGGTCTTGATCGGCAGCGAGCCCTTGCTGCCGCGGGCCGGGCAAGACGAATTTTCGGCACAGATGATCGTCGTCGCGCACGATATCTCGCCAGCGGACATGCTGCAGTTCCGCGACCGCTCGTTTATCGGCTTTATTACGGACGTGGGCGGCCAGAACTCACACACGACTATCGTCGCGCGCAGCCTCGACATTCCGGCCGCGGTGGGCGTATCGCAGGCCTCCGCTTTGATCGAGCAGGACGATTGGCTGATTATTGACGGCGACGCGGGAGTGGTGATCGCCAACCCGAGTCCGCTGGTACTGGACCAGTACCGCGAGCGCCAAGCCGTACTTTTGCGCGCGCGCAAGAAGCTCAACAAGCTCAAGAAGACTCCTGCCGTCACCAAATGCGGCATGCCAGTTACCTTGCTGGCCAATATCGAATTGCCGGACGATTGCCCGGCGGCGCTTGAAGCGGGTGCGGTCGGGGTCGGCCTGTTCCGTTCCGAGTTCCTATTCATGGGGCGCGGCCACAAAATTCCGTCCGAGGACGAGCAATTCGAGGCCTATCGCAAGACCGTGTTGTCCATGAAGGGGCGCTGCGTCACCATCCGCACGCTCGACATTGGCTCTGACAAACCACTCGTCCAGTCCGAGCATACGGCGCTTAACCCGGCGCTCGGCTTGCGCGCCATCCGCTATTGCTTAGCCGAGCCGCAGCTGTTCCTGACCCAGTTGCGCGCGATCCTGCGCGCCTCCGCGTTCGGCAAGGTGCGAATTCTGATCCCGATGTTGGCGCATGCCTTCGAGATTGACCAATCCTTGGCCATGATCGAGCAAGCCAAGGCGCAGCTGCGCGAGGCCAACGTCAAGTACGATCCAGGCGTGGAGGTCGGTGCCATGATCGAGATCCCGGCGGCCGCACTGGCGCTGCCGATGTTCGTCAGGCGCTTGAATTTCCTGTCGATCGGCACCAATGACCTGATCCAGTACACGCTGGCCATCGATCGCGTCGATTACGAGGTGGCGCACCTGTACAATCCACTCCATCCGGCAGTGTTGCAGCTGATCGCGATGACCATTACGGCCGGGCACAAGGCCGGCATCGGTGTGGCCGTGTGCGGCGAGATGGCGGGCGACGTCAAGTTGACGCGGCTGCTGCTGGGTATGGGCTTGCGCGAATTTTCCATGCATCCGGCGCAACTGTTGTCAGTCAAGCAGGAGATCCTAGGCAGCGATCTGGGTGTGCTGGTGCCGCAAACACGGAAAATTTTGCGCTTCATGGAGCCAAACGCCATCTCCGCGGCAGTCCAGCAGTTGCAAGTGATGTAAGATCGTCCCTTTTTTTACTAGTAAAAGCTCATGCCATCCATCGGAATCGTTTCGCCGCAAACTATGCATTTTGCGCCACCACTGCAGCTGCAAAGCGGCGCCTCTTTGCGTGACTACATGCTGATGTATGAAACCTATGGCACCCTGAATGCCGCGAAATCGAATGCGGTGCTGGTTTGCCATGCTCTCAATGCGTCGCACCACGTGGCCGGCGTATATGCAGGGCAACCAAAAAACGTCGGCTGGTGGGACAACATGGTTGGGCCCGGCAAATCGCTTGACACTGACAAGTTTTTCGTCATCGGCGTCAACAACCTCGGTTCCTGCTTCGGCTCAACCGGGCCAATGCACCTTAACCCAGCCACGGGCAAGCCTTTCGGCGCGTCCTTCCCGGTGGTGACCGTGGAGGACTGGGTGGCGGCGCAGGGGCGCTTGGCCGATGCCTTGGGGATCGCGCAATTTGCCGCCGTGATGGGCGGCTCGCTAGGTGGCATGCAGGCGCTGGCCTGGAGCATCATGTATCCCGAGCGCTTGCGCCACTGCGTGATAATTGCCTCGACCGCCAAGTTGACGGCGCAAAACATCGCCTTCAATGATGTGGCGCGGCAGGCCATCCTGTCGGACCCGGACTACCACGGCGGCGACTTTTACGAGCACGGTGTGGTGCCAAAAAACGGCTTGCGCGTGGCGCGCATGGTAGGCCACATCACCTATTTGTCGGATGACGACATGGCGGAAAAATTTGGCCGTAGACTGCGCGATGTGGCGCATACCGGCGCCTATCAGTTCGGCTATGGCGTCGATTTTGAGATCGAGTCCTATCTGCGTTACCAAGGCGACAAATTTTCGGAGTATTTTGACGCCAACACCTATTTGCTGATCACCAAGGCGCTCGATTATTTCGATCCGGCGCGTGCTTGCGGCGGCGACCTGGCAGCGGCCTTAGCCAAGACACAGGCCCGGTTTTTCCTCGCCTCTTTCTCGACCGACTGGCGCTTTTCGCCTGAACGCAGCCGCGAAATGGTGCAGGCGCTGGTATCAAACCGGCGCCCGGTGACGTATGCTGAAATCGATGCGCCGCACGGTCATGACGCCTTTTTGCTAGACGACCCGCGTTATATGAAACTGGTGCGCGCCTATTTCGAGCAGGTCTGGAACGAGGATGCCGGCGTTGCGGCGGCGCCGGCTGGCGCGGACCAGGAGTACGCATGAACTTCGATGACTTACGCATGCTGCGTCCCGACCTCGCTTTCATCGCCCACTGGGTGCCGCAAAACTCGCATGTGCTCGACGTCGGTTGCGGCGACGGCGTCATGCTGCAGTATTTGCATAGCGACAAGCAGTGCAGCGGTTACGGCATTGAAATCGCCGATGACAAGGTGCTCGCAAGCACCCGCCGCGGTATCAACGTCATCCAGCAAGACATGGAAAAGGGCCTGGCCATCTTTGGCGATAATACCTTCGACACGGTGCTGTGCCTGTCGTCGCTGCAGATGATGAAGCATGTTGAGGATCTTCTGAGCGACATCGTGCGCGTCGGCGCCGAGGCCATCATCTCGTTCCCCAATTTTGCCTATTGGCCGCACCGTGTTGCGCTAATGAAAGGGCGCATGCCGGTTTCAAAATCGTTGCCGTATCAATGGTATGACACGCCCAACCTGCGCTGCGCCACCATTTCCGACTTCAAGGAACTGGCCAATCGAGTCGGACTGGAAGTGCTCGCGTGCGTTGCCTTGGCCGCCGATGGGGCCCCTGTGACATTCCTGCCGAGCCTGCGCGGTAGCCTGGCCGTGTTCCGTCTCAAGAAAAAAGCCAAGGCGATGTGATGATGGAGACTGGCGAGGGGGGCGCCTGGCACAGCTACCTGAACGGGCGCATGCTGATCATTCTTGTGCTGGGCTTTAGCTCGGGACTGCCGCTGTTTATTTTGCTGTACCTGCTGCAAGCCTGGCTGGCCAAATCCGGTCTGAACGTCAAGGCGCTCGGCTTGTTCGCGTTGGTGCAGTTCCCCTACATCTGGAAGTTTTTATGGGCGCCATTCATGGACCGTTTCAGCTTCGGCTCGCTTGGGCGACGGCGCGGCTGGATGGCGCTGACCCAATGCGCGCTTTTTCTGGCAATCGGCTCGATGGGCATGCTCAACCCACACACGCAGGTCGCAATCATTGCGATGGCGGCGGTCGGGGTTGCGTTCTTGTCGGCCAGTCAAGATATCGTGATCGATGCCTACCGGCGCGAAATCCTGCCCGACCGCGAGCAGGGGCTGGGCGCGGCAGTGATCGTCAATGCCTACAAGGTTGCCGGCATGGTGCCAGGCGCGCTGTCGTTGATCTTGGCTGATCGCATGCCATGGCAGCCTGTATTTTGGGTCACAGCCGCATTTATGCTGCCCGGCCTGGTATGTACCTTGCTGATCAAGGAGCCTGCAATATATGGCGCGCCGCCCAAAACGATGGAAGAAGCAATCTTACTTCCGTTTAAGGAATTCATCGCGCGCGACGGCTGGCGCCACGCGCTCTGGATTCTGGCTTTTGTGCTGTTGTATAAAACCGGCGACAGCATGGCGACGGCCTTGTCCACGAAGTTTTATTTGGACTTGGGCTTTTCGATGACCCAGATCGGCTTAGCGGCCAACACCACGGGCTTTTGGGCCAGTCTGGCCGGTGGCGTGGTGGGCGGCGTATGGATGGTCAAGCTAGGTATCAACCGCGGATTATGGGTATTCGGAGCGCTGCAGGCGCTCGCGATTCTCGGCTTTGCCTGGCTGGCGCAGGTCGGCGCCAATACCGCACTGCTGTCGGCGGTGATCGGCTTCGAAGCGTTTGCCAGCCTCGGCCTTGGCGCAGCGGCCTTTGTCGCCTTCATTTCACGCACCACCGACCCGCGCTACACGGCCACTCAATATGCGCTGTTCTCGAGCTTGGCTGCGGTGCCGCGCACCTTCATCAATTCATCGGTCGGCTATATTGTTGCCGAGACAGGCTGGTTTACATTTTTTATCCTGTGTTTCGGTTTGGCATTTCCCGCAATGATGATGTTGCCCAAGATCGCGCCTTGGAACGCCGGGAGCTCGTGCAATTGAAGCGCATGGGCTTTTGCTGGTGGCGCCGACTTGGCCAGCGGCAAGATGGCATCGCTGGGCGCTTGCGCGAACAAAGGGCGCCTTTTTTTGATCCGCGCCTGGCGCAGACAGCGCTGCATCAGGTCATGCAATTTGGCCTGCCTTTTGCGCGCGGCGGTCTGGCCGCACTAAAGCACGGCGCGTGGCCGGCATGCAAGTTGAGCCTCGCGGAAATCGACTTTGACTTGGGACTATTAGCGCCGGGCTATGCGGGCGGCACCGGGCACAGCTTGGCTCAGTTGGCAGCCCATCGCAGCGCCGCGCTGGTGGCCAAAATGGCGGCAGCTCACTCATGTTGATCAAGCCAAAACGGCCCTTCGCCGTGCCGTTGCCGATGCGCGACGGTGTGGCACCCAGTTATCTGTGGCTGCCGGAGGGGACATGGGACAACATGCTGAGCTTTCTCATGCAGCACTATCGGGTCAGCGAGGCCGATTGGCGCAGCCGTATGGCGCGCGGGCAGGTCGTCAGCGGCGACGGTGTTGTCCTGAGGCCAGACAGTCCATACCGGAGCGGAATGCGCATTTTTTATTACCGCGAGTTGGAGCGCGAAACCCCGATCCCATTCCAGGAAGTGATCTTGTTTCAAGACGCACATCTGGTGGTGGTCGACAAGCCCCATTTTTTGCCGATGACGCCGACTGGGCGCTTCTTGCAGGAGACCTTGCTGGTGCGTCTGAAGAAAAAACTGGATATTCCGGACCTGAGCCCGATCCACCGGCTGGATCGGGAAACGGCTGGCGTTGTCATTTTTTCCTGTCACAGAGCCAGCCGTGGCGCCTATCAGTCCCTGTTCCAGCAACGTGCCGTGAAAAAAGTCTATGAAGCATTAGCCGCGCCGTTGGCCGGGCGCGAATTTCCGTTCGTGCATCGCAGCAAGATGGCGGAGGGCGAGCAATTTTTCTTGATGCAGGAAGTGGCCGGCGAGCCCAATTCGGAGACGATGATTGATGTAATCGAGCAACGCGGCGGCGCCACCTTGTATCGGCTGCACCCCCATACCGGCCGCAAGCATCAACTGCGGGTGCATCTGGCGGCGCTCGGCATCCCCATCATCAACGATCCGTTTTACCCGGTGGCGCTGCCTTGCAAACAGGACGACGTTTCGCAGCCGTTGCAATTGCTGGCTCGCGCCATTTCATTTCGCGACCCCCTAAGCGGGCTCGCGCGGCACTTTGAAAGTTGCCGACGCCTACTGCCGTGCAACGAGCTGGCGCCTAGGTGGTGGCATGCACCAAGTAATCGATAATCAGCGGCGCGTGGTCGGAAAAGCGCTCGTTTTTGTAAATCGATACGGCGCTCGCCTGTGCCGCAATGCCGGGTGTGGCCACGTGGTAGTCGATGCGCCACCCAACGTTCTTGGCCCAGGCTTGGCCGCGGTTGCTCCACCACGTATATTGGTCTGGCCGCTTGTCAATGCCACGGTGCACGTCGACAAAACCGACCTCGTCAAACACACGCGTCAGCCACGCGCGTTCTTCCGGCAGGAAGCCAGAATTGTTCTTGTTGCCTTTCCAGTTCTTCAGGTCAATTTCTTGGTGCGCGATATTCCAGTCGCCGCAGATGACAATCTCGCGGCACTCCGCCTTGAGTTGCAGCAAATGGGGCAGGAACAGATTCATGAAGCGGAACTTGGCCTCCTGACGTTCCGGCGAGGACGAGCCGGATGGGCAATACAGTGAAATGATGGTTAAATTGCCGAAATCGCAGCGCACGTAGCGGCCTTCGGCGTCGAATTCCGGGCTGCCGAACCCGATTAGGACCTGGTCCGGCGCTATTTTGCTATAGATGCCGGTGCCGGAATATCCTTTCTTTTCGGCGAAGTGGAAATGACCTTGGTAGGCGCCGGGAGTGAGAAACTCGCTCGTCATGTCGCCTGCTTGCGCCTTCAATTCCTGGATGCAGATGAAATCGGCCGATTGGGCCGCCATCCAGGTGAAAAAACCTTTTTTTGCGGCGGAACGGATCCCGTTCAAGTTGGCGGAAATTATTTTTGGCATGAATAGGGCAAAATGGGGGGCGCGACCAATTGTCGGACCGTTGTGCGCAGATTAGAATAGGGCCACTTTAAAACAAGGGGGCATTCGTGAACAGTTTACGCCAACAGTTTATCGCTTTTTCAGTGTCGACGGGAGTGTTGCGGTTCGGCGACTTCAAAACCAAAGCCGGTCGCCAGTCGCCATATTTCTTCAATGCCGGCCTGTTCCATGACGGCGCGACGCTGGGACAAGTGGCCCAGTTCTATGCTCAGACCCTGCTCGACTCAGGCGTCGAATTCGACATGCTGTTCGGTCCGGCCTATAAGGGCATTACGCTGGCCTCGGCAACGGCCGTCGCGCTGGCTGGAAAAGGCCGTAACGTTTCGTTCGCATTTAACCGCAAGGAAACCAAGGACCATGGGGAAGGCGGCACCATCGTAGGCGCCGCCTTACACGGCAAAGTAGTGATCATCGACGACGTGATCTCGGCCGGGACATCGGTGCGCGAATCGGTGGACCTGATCCAAGCGGCTGGCGCCACCCCGTGCGCCGTCCTGATCGCGCTCGACCGCATGGAACGCTCCGGCCCGGACGGCCAATTGACGCCCCATTCGGCGGTTCAGGAAGTAAGCGAGGCCTACGGCATTCCCGTGATCTCGATCGCCAATCTCGACGATCTATTTACCTTTCTCTCGAGCGCCGGCACCGCTCCGGAATTGGCAAAATATCAGGAAGCGGTGACATCCTACCGCCAGCGATATGGGGTCATTTGACGCTTTGGACGGGGCGGCTTGGCGCCACGCCTAAGGCCCGGCATGAAGCCAGGGGGCCCAGGATGCGGCGCGACGGGCCAACCGTTCGTCAATAACGGTTTTGCGGGCGCCAGCTCTCGATCAAGTCGTTGCCGCGCAGGGGTAGCGACGGATTCGGGTGATGCATTTTGGCTGACCATTCTTGCAAAAATACCGCCTCTTGGTTTAGCAACTGGGAAAAAGTTTAGTTTGTCATACGCCCGTAGCAAGATCGTTCTATGATCAGGCAAGTTTGGCCGCCGATAAACGGCGAAGTGCCAGACAAGACGAATGGAACAATTCAGGCGCCATGCTAGATCATGTACAAAAGTAACAAACGGCTCATCATCCTAGATGCCGATGGCACTACCATCGATGCCTATTCCGCTATTGAAAAAGCCTTTTCCCGACATGGCATGACGCTCGGTGACCAAGAGAGTTTTCAGAAGAGGCATCACCTATTTAAATACCTGGGCGGCCTAAAGCAGTTTCCATTCATTATTAAAAAAAATATTCGCAAGCAAAGTCGAAAACAGATTGTCGCGACCTTAACCGAGGTGTATCGCCAGGAGGCCCAATTATACCCAGGGATTGCCGAACTGATACAGACACTGATTGCCGCGCCTGATATTGTGCTCGGTTTAATAACCAGAAATATCACCAATGAACCATTGGAAACGCTGCGCCAGTTGTTCATGCGTTATGACATCGACGTCGGCGATATGGATTTTTTTGTTCATGTGCCTCTAAATGAAAGAAAGACTTCTCATTTTCGATTGATAAGAGAACGTTTCGAAATTAACCCGGCGCGCGCCTACATTTGTGGGGATGAGCACAAGGATTTTCTTGCCGCAATCAATACGGGCATGCATCCTTTCATGGTCTCATACGGATTTGAAGATCATAAGAGGTTGACCATGAAGTTCGAGGTGCCGAATGAAGTAATCTCACGCACGTCCGAGGAATTATGCAGGCGCGTGCTGCATGCCATGGAACTCCCCGCTTCAGCGCAATTTTCGGCGCCGCTGGCCGGCCCTGGGAAATTGACGTGATTGACCTTCGACAGCGTCGAAGTGGGTGGCCAGCATCGTTGAAGATCGGTCCCGCCGTCCGGTAGCAATATCCAGGGTGAGGCGGGGTCGAGGCGATTGAATGGCTGCCCTTCTCTTGTCCTTCTCTCGCCTCCGGAATCGGCTAAGTTAGGGCGCGCAGGCGGCAATCTTGGTGCTCCTGGCGCGGGTTGCGGTGCATGGCGGGCTGCACGCGCTCAGTATGAGTACCAAAATAGAAGCGCGCTTAGGATATTAAAAATCCAATATTCGACAGGGGCGCCGTATACCCAATTTTTGTGCCATGCGACGTATTTTGGATGGAAGCGTTGCCATCCAAAGGCCGGATTAATGATAAACCAAAGAAAGTCTTCGGTAATCCAGAACAGCATGATGGAAGCGATAATACGTGCTTCCAACTGCAAGGACCAAACTGCCATTAAAAATAAGGGAAAATGAAAAAACAGGAAAATAAACGGAAATACCCAGGCGTGGTAGCCAGTCATGGCGCGGCCACCCCAAAAAATATCGAGCAGCCAATGTTTTTCAATGCGCCAGGTCGGCAAATTAGCGGCCCATCCGGCATCGCCTTCAATGTGAATTTCGGCTTTTGCGAAAAAATAGGCCAGCAGAACTACCCAGCTCAAGGTCAAAACGAGTTGCAGCAAATGCGAGGATGACATGATATCACTCAGTTTATGTGAATATGGTTTCGAGCACCTGGCGGGCAGCGTGCCGGCGCCCAAGCGCTTTGGCTTTGGTTCGCATGTCCGCCAATTTAGCGGGATGCTCTAGCAAATAGCGTATTCGATATTCCAGGGTCGCCCTGTCAAACGCCTTTAATGCGACGCCTTGTTCAAGCAAGAAATTCGAGTTGCGTTCTTCCTGACCGGGAATCGGTGCATTAACTATCATTGGCAAACCCATCGCCAGACACTCCGAGGTGGTCAATCCGCCCGGCTTGGTGACGACCAGATCGGCGCACGCCATCAAACGCTCGACCTTGTCAGTGAGTCCTTGCGGCCATAGTCTGCCGGGGTGAAGAGTGGCGAGTTCTTGCAAGGCGGCCAGTGCAGCGGCATTTTTTCCCGCAAGAACAATGAGCTGAAAATTTTCCTCCAATCCGAGCAGTCGCGCCGCCACCGCATGTAGACGGCCGAGCCCTTCACCGCCGCCCATCAGCAAAAATGTCGTCTTTTTCGGGTCAAGCCCGAGTTCACGCGCGCATACGCCACGATCGAGTTGTTGCGAAAACGCGGGCATGATGGGAATTCCGGTGACATGGATAGTTTGCGCGGCGATGCCCTGATCGCGCATACGAAACGCCACCTCTTCGTTGGCCGCGAAATATCCAGCCATGTGCTCGTGTACCCACATTCGATGCAAATCGAAATCCGTTACTTGTACCCAGACCGGACACTCCAATCTGCCCGTGGCTATCAGTTGCGACAACACCCCGGCCGGCAAAAAATGGGTGCAGATAATGGCATCGGGTTGAAATTCCGCAATTTTTCTAAGCAGTCGCTTGGTGCTCAGGCGCTCGAGGCAACGCCGCAAACGGTGCATCCATCCTTCCGGCTTTGCTTCGTCCGTAATTTGGTACAAATAACCCCACAGCGTCGGCGTTTTATTTACCAGCGCAAGATAGAAGTCAGTGTAGAGCTTGCGAAGTTGGGGGGTGACGAAATTCATTACGTCCAGATGCATTGCCGTCACTTCCAAATTCGGTGCGCTGGCGTAGGAACGAACGGCTTCGGCCGCACGCATGTGCCCGGCACCGGCGGAAACGCTCAGCAAGAGAAGTTTTTTCTGGGTCATGATTTGTTATCAAAAGAACGCGACACCGATTTTATGTTATTTCGATTACAGCCTAATGACATGTCGTTTTGGAAGGCCGTGACGTACCCAATTCGCCCGCCGATTAACTGCTGCGCTAAAGGCGACGCGTTAGCGCCATCAACCCATAGTCCGCGGTCCGCGGAAATGGGAAGAGGTCGAATGAAATGAATTTAAAATTTAGGTGAAGGTTGCAGGCGCGACGTGCGCACAGTCGCTTGGTTTGTTGGCGGTGCGCTCGAGCGTTCCGGCCGCGAAATGGGGTGACACGAGTTCAAGCGCGGCGATCGCGAAGCTCCCGTCATCTAAGCGCGGCGCCGTCGCGAAAAACGCCCTTAGCGGGTGCTTTGACTGGGTTGGTGGTTTTTCGCTCGCCGCGCTCCCACTTGGGCGAAGTGGCTATTCGCATCCGATCCAATGGCGCCCGTTGCCGTGCTGGGGAATCTGATGAGCAAAGCCTGATCAGGCGTTCAAGCCCAGTAGGCATGGCGCCAGCGAACCCGCACGCGTCCTACCCGAAGCGGCGCATGAACCTTTAGCGAAATAGGCTTTCCCACGCCGCCGGTCCGTCGGTCCCTAACCCGCCAGTTTTTGCTTGAATAATTCCGTCAACTGCGCCGGATTGGCCTTGCCTTTGCTCGCTTTCATCGCCTGGCCAATTAGGGCGTTGATGGCAGCGTCTTTTCCCGCCCGGTATTGCGCGACTGATTTGGCGTTGGCCGCCAACACCTCGTCGACGATTGCTTCTAGAGCGCCACTGTCGGAAATTTGCATCAAACCTTTCGATTCGATGATAGTGTCGGCGATATTTTCCGCCTCCGACCTAGCATCCCACATGCCGGCAAACACTTCCTTGGCCAGCTTGTTGGAAATGGTGCCGTCGGCAATGCGTTTCAGCAACAGCGCCAGTTGGGAGCTCGACACGGGCGACGCGCCAATATCAACATTCTCGCGGTTCAGGATCGAGGCCATGTCGCCCATCAGCCAGTTGGCCGCCGTTTTAGCCAGATCCTTGCCGGCCTTGGCCGCCACCGCTTCGAAATAGACCGCCATCGCTTGCGATTGCGTCAGCATCAAGCCGTCATATTCGGACAGACCGTACTCCTTGGCGAAACGCGCGCGCATCGCGTCCGGCAGTTCCGGCATTTCGGACTTGACGCGCTCTATCCATTGCTGCGCGATGACCAGCGGCGGCAGGTCCGGATCCGGGAAGTATCGATAATCCTGTGCATCTTCCTTGCTGCGCATGGAGCGTGTTTCCTTTTTGTCGGGATCATAAAGACGAGTCGCCTGCAGCACTTTGCCGCCGTCTTCAATCAGCCCAATCTGGCGCCGCACTTCATAATTGACGGCTTCTTCTATGAAGCGGAACGAATTTAGGTTCTTGATCTCACAGCGTGTGCCGAGCTCCGTTTGGCCGAACGGGCGCACCGAGACGTTGACGTCGCAGCGGAACGAGCCTTCCTGCATGTTACCGTCGCAAACGCCGAGCCATACCACCAGCGAATGCAGCGCCTTAGCGTAAGCGACCGCTTCGGCAGCGCTGCGCATTTCAGGCTCGCTGACGATTTCCAGCAGGGGTGTCCCGGCGCGGTTCAGGTCGATCCCGGTCATGCCATGGTAGTCCTCATGCAGCGACTTGCCCGCGTCCTCTTCCAGGTGGGCGCGCGTTAGGTTAACCGTTTTGGTGACGAACTCGCCATTTTGGTCAAAGCCGAAGGTTAGGCTGCCGCCTTGCACCACCGGATCTTCGAACTGGCTGATCTGATAACCCTTTGGCGAATCGGGATAAAAATAATTCTTGCGCGCGAAAACCGAGTGCGTCGCGATCGTGGCGCCGACCGCCAGACCGAAGCGGATCGCGCGTTCGACGGCAGCCTTGTTCATGACTGGCAGCACGCCCGGCAGTGCCAGGTCGACCGGGCTCGTTTGGGTATTCGGTTCGGCGCCGTAACGCGTCGGCGCGCCGCTGAAAATCTTTGATTTGGTCGTGAGCTGAACATGGTTCTCAAGACCGATGACGACTTCCCATTGCATAGTGTTCTCGCTGATGTGTTGGCGATCGCCAGGGCGGCGCCGAATTCGTTGTTAGATGCCAGCCGGCGCGCTTTGATGCCAGTTCGTCGCCTGCTGGAACTGATGAGCGATGTTGAGTAGTTTTGCTTCCGCAAAATAATTGCCGATGATTTGCAATCCGACCGGACGCGTACCGTTCTTTTCGCCCTGGCCGAAGCCGCAGGGGATCGACATTCCCGGCAAGCCGGCCAAGCTGGTCGATAGCGTGTAGATGTCGCTCAGATAGTTTGCCACAGGATCGTCAGTCTTATCGCCCAGGTCCCAGGCGACGGTGGGCGCGACCGGTCCCATGATGACATCGCACACGCTGTCAGGGCCACTTAGCACGGCCTCGAAGTCTTGCGCGATAAGGCGCCGGATCTTTTGCGCTTTTAAATAATAGGCGTCGTAATAACCGTGGCATAGCACGTAGGTGCCGACCATGATGCGGCGTTGCACCTCCGGGCCAAAACCCTCGGCGCGCGTTTTCTTGTACATGTCGGCCAGGTCTTTGTACGCGTGGGCACGGTGACCGTAACGCACTCCGTCAAAGCGCGACAGGTTGGACGACGCTTCGGCCGGCGCGATCACGTAATAGGCCGGAATCGACAGCGCCGTGTTCGGCAGTGAGACGTCGACCAAGGTCGCGCCCAGCGTGACAAATTGCGCTAGCGCCGCGCGCACCGCCTGTTCCACGTCGACCGCCAGCCCGGCGCCAAAATATTCGCGCGGCACGCCGATGCGCAGGCCTTGCAGCGGCGCATTTAGCGCGCGCGTGAAGTCTTCCTCGGTGCCGCCCTGTTCCGGCGTCAGGCTGGTCGAGTCGCGTTCGTCGAAGCCAACCATGGCCGACAGCAGCAAGGCGCAGTCCTCAGCCGTTCTGGCAATCGGCCCGCCCTGGTCCAGGGACGAGGCAAAGGCGATCATGCCAAAGCGCGAAACGCGGCCGTAGGTCGGCTTGATGCCGGTCACCCCGCAAAACGCGGCCGGCTGGCGAATCGACCCTCCGGTATCGGTGCCGGTCGCCGCCGGCGTCAGGCGGGCGGCGACCGCGGCCGCCGAGCCGCCCGACGAGCCGCCCGGCACGGCGCGCTTGTCCCAAGGGTTTTTTACCGCGCCAAAGGCCGAGTTCTCATTCGATGAGCCCATCGCGAATTCATCGCAGTTGAGCTTGCCCAGCGTGACCATGCCGGCCGCGTTGAATTTGTCGACGACGGTGGCGTTAAATGGGCTGGTGTAATTGCCCAACATCTTGGACCCCGCAGTAGAGCGCCAGCCACGCGTGACGAAGATGTCCTTGTGCGCGATCGGGATGCCGGTCAACGGGCCCGCCGTGCCGTTGGCCAGGCGAGCGTCGGCGGCGGCCGCCTGGGCCAGCGTCAGATCGGGCGCGACGTGCAGAAAGGCGTTTAAGTCACTGCCCTCGATGCGATCTAGAAATAACATTGCCAGTGCCTTGGCGGAAATCTCCTTGGTGCGTAGCAATGTTGACAACTCTTTAATGGTTTTTGTATGCATGACGTTCATTGTAAGATCGGTTTGGCGGGATGCCGGTGCGCGACGTTTATTCAATCACCTTCGGCACCAGGTAAAGACCGTCCTGGGTCATGGGGGCGACCGCCTCGTATTCCGCGCGGCGATTCGGTTCCGTGACCACGTCCTCGCGCAGACGCAGCGCGATATTACCCATGTGGCCGGCCAGCGGGTGGCTGAGCGGGGCGATGCCGGTGGTGTCGACCGTCTGCATTTGCTCGGCCAGCGCAAAAATGACGTTGAGCTGATTGAGCGCGATGGCGGCCTGGTCCTCGCCCATGTCAAGTTGCGCCAAATGGGCGATGCGTTTTACGTCAATTAGTGTCAGGGACATGGCGGTGGCGCGGACGAGCCGCGCAAAGTGTTAGGTTGGCGTGTGCATGAAAACACGGGCATTAGTGCTCTTGGCTCAGGAAGGCTTTCCAGTGGCAGCTAAACGGCTTGCTCCTGGCATGCGCTTTTGAATAGTTTCTGGGCAAATAGCATTCAAATTATAAGGTAGAATGGCGGGTTAATGCGTTGCCGGCGCCGATTCACTGCTGCCGCAGCATATAAAAGATAGCGCCAGCGTCACAAACGCCCGCTTTGAACTTCCCCATAACGGCTTACGCGCAGCTTGTTGCGCATCAGGAAACTCATGTTTGGTTTTTTACGCAGGTATATTTCAACCGATCTGGCGATCGATCTGGGCACGGCCAACACCCTCATTTATGTGCGCGGCATGGGGGTCGTGCTCGACGAGCCTTCAGTGGTAGCGATCCGCCAGGAAGGTGGCCCGAACGGCAAGAAGACGATTCAGGCGGTCGGCAAGGAAGCCAAACAGATGCTGGGCAAGGTGCCCGGCAATATCGAGGCGATTCGCCCGATGAAAGACGGCGTGATTGCCGATTTCACCGTGACCGAGCAAATGCTCAAGCAGTTCATTCGCATGGTGCACGATTCCAAATTTTTCCGCCCATCGCCGCGCATCATCATTTGCGTCCCGTGCGGCTCGACCCAGGTCGAGCGCCGCGCTATCCGCGAATCGGCACTCGGCGCAGGTGCCTCGCAGGTATACCTGATCGAAGAGCCGATGGCGGCCGCAATTGGCGCCGGCCTGCCAGTGTCGGAAGCGACCGGCTCGATGGTGGTCGATATTGGCGGCGGTACCACCGAGGTCGGCATCATCTCGCTGGGCGGCATGGTCTACAAGGGGTCGGTGCGGGTGGGCGGCGATAAGTTCGATGAAGCCATCGTCAACTACATCCGCCGCAACTACGGCATGCTGATCGGCGAGCAGACCGCCGAGGCCATCAAAAAGGCCATCGGTTCTGCCTTCCCCGGCTCGGAAGTGAAGGAAATGGAAGTTAAGGGGCGTAACCTTTCCGAAGGCATCCCGCGCTCGTTTACCATCTCTAGCAATGAAATATTGGAGGCGCTGACCGATCCCCTCAATAATATCGTCTCGGCTGTGAAAAACGCGCTCGAACAAACGCCGCCGGAACTGGGCGCTGACATCGCCGAAAAGGGAATGATGCTAACTGGCGGCGGCGCCTTGCTGCGCGATCTCGATCGCCTCCTGATGGAAGAAACCGGCCTGCCGGTTCTGGTCGCTGAGGATCCGCTGACCTGTGTGGTGCGCGGCTCCGGCATGGCACTAGAGCGGATGGACAAGCTCGGCTCGATGTTTTCGTACGAATAATTTCTCGCGGCTGGCGCAAAGCACAAGGTCCGCTTTGCCATAGCCTGGGTATTTTACCGAGAGCCCGGTCGTTGGCGCGTCTGCGCCTGATTATTGGAAGTTATGGATTACAGTCCTCCGCCACTTTTCAAGCAAGGTGCCTCGGCCCGGGTCAAGATGATGGTGTTCGCCTGCATTTCGATCGCTTTGCTGCTGGTCGATTCGCGCCTGCATGCGCTGTCGGCCGTGCGCCAGGTCGTGGGAACCGTTTTATATCCACTGCAAATGGCGGCCCTCATGCCGCGTGATGCCAGCGCCCGAATGGGTGAGTACTTCTCTTCGCTGTCGGCGCTAGAAAAAGAACTGCGGGCGTTGAAGCGCGAGCAAAGCGCAGCCGCCTTGACGCTCCAGCAATCCCGGCTTGAGGCCAGCGAAAACGCCCATTTGCGTCAGTTGATGGATGCGCGCGCGCGCATCCCCGTCAAGTCGATGATGGGAGAGATTTTGTACGACGCACGCGACGTTTTTACGCGCAAGATCGTGCTCGATCGGGGCACACTGCAAGGCGTCGCGCCAGGCTTGCCGGTGATCGACAACCTGGGTGTGGTCGGTCAGGTCACGCGCGTATTCCCTTTGACCTCTGAAGTTACGTTACTGACCGACAAGGAGCAGGCTATTCCCGTACAGGTGCTGCGCAATGGCTTACGCAGCGTGGCCTACGGGCGTGGCCAGTCGGGACTGCTCGACCTGCGCTTCATCGCGCCGAACGCCGACATTGTCGTGGGTGACACGCTCGTCACGTCGGGCATCGACGGCGTGTATCCGGGGGGGCTGGCAGTGGCCAAGGTGGTGCAGGTGGAAAATAACGCGAACGGCGCCTTTGGACGCGTGGTATGCCAGCCGCTAGCTGGTATACAGAGCAACGCCCAGTTACTGATCCTGATGTCGACTCCTGAGATGTCGCCGCGTCCGCCTGTAGAAGAGGTCAAGACGGTTAAAAAGCACGCGCGCACGACCGGGCCGACTAAGGACGCGCCTAAGGGGGTGGCCAGTGCGGTTGTGGCCAATGTGAACGTGGCCAGTGCTACCGCCTCCGCCAAGACCAAGGGCGCGCCGGATGCGCCCAAACCGAAGGACCTGCCGCGATGATCGGTCCCAACTATATTTTGCAGCCGGTTAGCCCGCTCTTTATTTTTTTTAGTTTGTTGTGTGCCTTTATGCTCAACTTGCTGCCATGGGGCGGCTTCATCGGTGCGCCCGATTTTGTCGCCCTTGTGCTTGTGTTTTGGGGCGTGCACCAACCGCGCAAGGTGGGTATTGGCGTCGCTTTTTTTATGGGCTTGCTAATGGACGTGCACGATGCCAGCCTGCTCGGCGAGAACGCGCTAGCCTACACCTTGTTATCGTATTTCGCGATCATGATGCACCGTCGCGTGTTGTGGTTCCCCGTGATCACACAGGCGATGCATGTGTTCCCGCTGCTGCTGCTGACGCAGGCGATCCAGTTGATGGTGCGTTTTCTGGTATCGGGTAAATTTCCCGGCTGGTTTTATTTCATCGAAAGCGTTATTTCCGTGGCTTTGTGGCCGCTCGTGACCTGGGTCCTGCTGGCCCCGCAACGGCGCGCGGTCGACCGCGATCATACCCGTCCGATTTAAGCGGCTGAAATTAAGCAATGACTGAAATTAAGAACACCGAACGCGAGCTGCATTTTTTCCGCCAGCGCCTGACGGCAGTGGGCGCGTTCGTGTTCATCTGCTTTGCCCTGCTGTTGTCGCGCTTTGTCTGGTTGCAAGTCATCAAGCACAGCGACTACGCGGCGCAGGCCGAGGACAACCGCATCGCGTTGGTGCCGGTGGTGCCAAACCGCGGCCTGATCGTAGACCGCAACGGCGTGGTTCTGGCGCGCAATTATTCTGCGTATACGCTCGAAATTACGCCATCCAAGCTGCACGACAGCCTCGATGCGGTGATCGACGAACTGGCCAAGCTAGTCGCGGTCGAGGCGAAGGACCGCAAGCGTTTCAAGAAGCTGCTGGAAGAGTCGAAAAACTTCGAGAGCGTGCCGCTGCGCACGCGCCTGACCGACGAGGAAGTGGCGCGTTTCACGGTGCAGCGCTTTCGCTTTCCCGGCGTCGAGATCCAAGCCCGCCTGTTCCGCCAGTATCCGTTGGGCGAAGTGGCCTCACATGTGATCGGCTACATCGGACGCATCAATCAGGCCGAGTCGAAAGCCATCGATGAATCCGATGACGGGGCGAATTACAGTGGCACCGACTATATGGGCAAGGAGGGCCTCGAAAAGAGCTATGAGAAGGTCTTGCATGGCGCTACCGGCTACGAGGAGGTGGAAGTGTCGGCGAGTGGACGCGCGGTGCGCACCTTGTCGCGCAGCGCCGCAACGCCAGGCAGCAATCTGATATTGTCGATCGACATCGAGCTGCAAAAAATCATCGAGGATGCATTTGGCGAGTGGCGCGGGGCGCTAGTGGCAATTGAGCCGTCGACGGGAGACATTCTGGCGTACGTCTCGCGTCCCGGCTTCGACCCTAACCTGTTCGTCGAAGGGATCGATCAGCAAAGCTGGAATGAGCTCAACACGTCGCTCGACCGGCCCCTGGTCAACCGTCCCTTGTCGGGTACCTACGCACCCGGCTCCACCTTCAAGCCCTTCATGGCGCTAGCCGCGCTCGAGCTGGGAAAACGCACCCCTAACCAGGCGATCTCGGACCCCGGCTTCTTTTACCTCGGCGGCCATAAGTTTCGCGACGACCTCGTGGGCGGGCATGGCACGGTCAACATGCACAAGTCCATCGTTGTATCGTGCAATACCTATTATTACGTCCTTGGCAATGACATGGGTATCGAAGCAATCCACGACTTCATGAAGCCCTTTGGGTTCGGCCAACTGACGGGTATCGATCTGCAAAACGAAAAAGCCGGAGTACTGCCGTCAAAGGAGTGGAAGCGCAGCCGCTTCAAGACGCGCGCGCTGCAAAAGTGGGTCGGCGGTGACACCATCTCCGTTAGCAACGGCTCCGGTTATAATTCTTACACGCCGCTGCAAATGGCGCATGCGGTGGCCAACTTGGCCAACGACGGCGTGGTGATGAAACCGCACTTGGTCCGGATTGTGGAGAATGGCGTGACCAAGGCGCGGACGCTGACAGTGCCGAAGGAGAGCTACCGCATTCCGCTTAAGCCCGAGAACATCGCGTTCATAAAGAGTGCGATGGTCGGCGTGACCAGCGAACCGGGAGGCACGGCGTTCAAGGTATTCGCCAACGCCGGCTACACGGTGGGCGGCAAGACCGGCACCGCGCAGGTGATTGCGATAAAGAAAAACGAAAAGTACCACGCCAACATGATTGCGGAGCGCTTGCGCGACAATGCCTTGTTTACCGCATTTGCGCCTGCCGATAAGCCGCGCATCGCAATCGCGATCGTCGTTGAAAACGGAGGCTTCGGCGCCGGCGTGGCCGCGCCTATCGTCAGGAAGGCACTGGACTATTACCTGCTGGGCAAACGCCCCGGCGCAAAAGATACCACCAAAGTGCCCAAGGAGGACGCCGAAACGTTCCGCCCTGTCGATGAGGTGAAGGCCGAGGAAGGCTTGGGCGGCCAGCCCAGGCCCGACTTTGAGATCCCCGCCAACAACGAATAAGGAGAGGACCCGCATGCGAATAAACGAGAGGCGCTCCGTGTGGCGCCGAATCCGCCCCTATTTTCTGGTGTTTGATGGACCGCTGGCGCTGGTGATTTTCCTGTTGTTGTCGATCGGCCTGATCACGCTGTATTCGGCCGCCATCGATTTCCCGGGTCGGGTCGAGGGCCAGCTGCGCAATATCATGGTCGCCTTTGTCGTCATGTGGATGGCCGCCAATGTGCCGCCGCAAACCTTGATGCGTCTCGCGGTGCCGCTTTACACGGCCGGCGTGGCGCTGCTGCTGGCCGTATTCATGTTCGGTATCATCAAGAAAGGCGCGCGGCGCTGGTTGTATATTGGCGTGGACATTCAGCCGTCTGAAATCATGAAAATTGCTATGCCGCTGATGCTGGCCTGGTTCTTCCAACTACGTGCCGGCATGTTGCGTTGGCATTCTTTTCTGATCGCAGCGGCATTGCTGGCGATCCCGGTCGCCCTCATCGCCAAACAGCCCGACTTGGGTACGGCGCTGCTCGTGCTGGCCGCAGGATTTTATGTGATCTTCCTAGCTGGCCTGTCTTGGAAAATGCTGATCGGCCTGACTGTTAGCGCCGCCGCCAGCCTGCCCGTGGTGTGGTCTGTGCTGCACGACTACCAGCGCGAGCGGGTCATGATGCTGATCGACCCGTCGTCCGATCCGCTTGGCAAAGGTTTCCACATTATCCAGTCGACGATTGCGGTCGGCTCGGGTGGCTTCTTCGGCAAGGGTTGGCTGAAGGGAACTCAGGCCCACCTCGAATTCATCCCAGAGCGCACCACCGATTTCATTTTTGCCGTCTATTCGGAGGAATTCGGACTGGTTGGCAATCTGGTGCTGTTGCTGTTGTACCTGTTGCTAATCGGGCGCAGCCTGATGATCGCGGCCAACGCGCCCAGCTTCTTTACGCGCCTGCTGGCCGGCTCGATCACGATGATTTTTTTCACCTACGCCTTCGTCAACATGGGCATGGTCAGCGGCATTGTGCCCGTGGTCGGGGTGCCCTTGCCATTCATGAGTTATGGCGGCACGGCTTTGCTCACGCTTGGCCTGGGTGCGGGCATTTTGATGAGTATTCAGCGCCACCGCAAGCTGGTGCAAACATAATGCGTTCCAAGCGCGCGGCGCGCGTCGCCTCCGCTCTAGTGCTGCTCGTCACATTGGCACTGGCGGGCTGCGCCAGCGGGCCCGGGACTTCGGCCGGAGCCTCGCGCGGCGGCTATTATCAGAACGATGGCCCTGACAAAAATCCGCCGCCAGGCTTAATCGACGTGCCTGACGCGGAAGCGAAAATTGAGCAGTACTCGAAAAGCGCCAACCGCCCTTACGTCGTGTTCGGCACAAGCTATACGCCCATCACGGACGAGCAACCTTTTGTTCAGCGCGGCGTGGGCAGCTGGTACGGGAAAAAATTTCATGGCCAGCGCACCGCGTCAGGCGAGCTGTACGACATGTACAAGATGACGGCGGCGCACCCGACGCTGCCGATTCCGTCGTATGCGCGCTTGACCAGCCTTGTCACCGGCAAACAAGTGATTGTGCGCATCAACGACCGCGGGCCATTTCACTCTAAGCGCGCGATTGACGTCTCGTATACCGCCGCCTTGAAGCTGGGTTTGCTCGGCAAAGGCAGCCATGAATTGAAAATCGAACGCTTGCTGCCGGTCGATATCGAGCGCATGAACGCGGCGCGCCATGGGCGTTTCGCGCTAGACATGCCGGCGCCGGCCGTTGCCAGTGTCGCGCCCCCAGCGTTGGCGGAGCGAATGGCGCCGAGCGCTGAGGCGGCACGCCCTGCCGTTGACAGCGCAGGGTCAAGTCCGGTGCCAAAAGCAGGCTATTACCTGCAACTAGCTACCTTTTCGCGGGCCGGAAACGCGCAGGAGATGCGGACCCGTGTGCTGCAATTCATGGGCGCTTCAAGAACGCTTGAAGTGGTGCAGGCCGGGCCGGTACATCGCTTGTACAGCGGGCCGTTCGCGAGTCGGGCCGAAGCAAGCCTGGCGGCAGAGGCGCTGCCTGGCACACTCAGCTTAAAGCCGATCATTGTGCAGCGTTAGCACAATTTTATTCACAGCGATGCATTTCCTGGGCCGGAAATGCAAGTTTGATTTGATCGAGGCGGGCCTTGCCCGCTGCATCGAGATCGCGCAATTGAAAGGCCAGCAGCTTGCTGTTGGCCATGCGCGGCGCAATGCGGATACCATGCACGCCTTGCTCGATGAGGGTGGCCAGCAGATTTTGCGCGCCCGTCTCGGACTTGAAGACACCGAGTGAAATGGCCCAGCGCAGGGGCGAATTGTCGGACATGATGAAATAATTTTCCACTCCCAGTCGCTTCAATTCCGTAACCTTCTGGTCGGCGCCTTCCTTGCTGCCTTGGGGCTCGACGAAGACCATATAGCTTGAAATTACCTTGCCTGCCACATTGTGGCGCGATTGCCGTTCACCTAGCGACAATGGCGCCAATTGCGTCTCAAAACGCCCGCCGTCGGTGGCCGTGAAATTGCCGATCTCGATACACTTGAAGACGGCGGGCGTTTCGAGCGCAAGTTTGCCTGGGGCCGCAGCATCGCTTTGTGTGGCTGTCGCCGTGGCCGCTGAAATCAGGCTGAGCTGCGTCGCGTTAAGCTGGTGCAAGAGTCGAGCAGGCTCGCGTTCGCTGCCGCTCAGCGTGCCCAAATAACCTTGCCCGAGCGCGAATAGGACCCCATTCACGCCGAGCAGGCACCAGAAGATTAGGTTCAACACGCGCTGCCCGAGACAGGTGTGTTGGCCGCAGCCTGCAAGCCGATGAGGACAATATTGTCGATCAGCTGGTGTGGCACGGCAAGCGCGGGCGCAATGAGCGGGGCCGCGCCGCCCGACAAGATGCAGTGTGCAGCGCCGTGGGCGGCGCAGGCGCGCTCGATAGCACCCGCCTGCGCCGCCAGGCAGCCGCTCAAGATGCCATCTTCCGTGGTATCGGCAAAGCCGGCCGTCAACCTGAGGTCGCGCCCGATGTACGGCAAATGGGCCGTATTTTGCGCCAGCGACTGGGCCATGAGGCCCAGTCCGGGAAGGATCATCCCGCCCAAAAATACGCCGTCGGCGGTGATCGCGTCGATGGTGGTCGCGGTGCCGCACGTGGCCACGATGACGGCTTGGCCAGGCGCCACCGTATGCGCGCCGATGGCAGCGGCAAAACGATCGCAACCGAGTTGGGCCGGATCGCGGTAGGCGTTGCGCACGCCCGCCAGCTGCGGCAGCGAGGCGAACCAGCTGATGGCAGCCGGCGCCAACGTGCTTGGTAAAACTTGCTCCAAGCGGGCGCGGAGGTCGGCGCCGGCGACGTTCGCGAGCAAGACGCGGGTAATGGCTTTACCGTTCAATGCGGCCTGCCAGGTCGGCGCCAAGTGCCTTAGGTCGGCATGCGTCACGGCGCCCGAGGCCAGCCAAAGGCCTGCGGGCGCATCCGCACGGTCTTGCAAGGCCCACTTAATGCGCGTATTACCGGCGTCGATCAGCAATAACATTCGATCATCCTAGTGTCACTCGCAGCGAGACGTCGCCGCAAACGATTTCAAGCCGTCCGTCAGCGCCATCGAGCAATAGCCGGCCAAGCTCATCGACACCGCCGGCCAGGCCTTCGTGCAAAATCCGGCCGCGGTCGACGATCGTCACAGCTTGCCCCTGATGTGCGTGCAGCCCGTTCCACCGCGCGCTAAACGCAGCAAAGCCGGCGTCGTCAAATTGGGCCAGGGCCGCTGCTAGGCGGCTTGTCAAGACGGCCATCAATTCATGACGGTCCATCTGTGCCAGCCATGGCGCTGCCGCCACCTCATGGCCGATTTCCGCTTCCAGCTGGTCCGGCAGCAGCAGGTTGATGCCAACCCCGATCACGGCCCAGATGCTCTGGTCATGCGCGGCTTGGGTCTCGATGAGGATTCCTGCCAGTTTGCTGCCGTCCCTTAGCAAATCGTTCGGCCATTTTAGTTGCACCGGTACGCTTAGGGAGGCCATGCTCTCGGCCAGCGCGACGCCAACGGCAAGCGGTAAGCCTGCCAGACGGTGCAGCGGGCCCTTCAGCTTCCAGGCTAGTGAAAAGGTGAGGGTCGCACCCGGTGCCGACAGCCACTTGCGACCGGCACGCCCGCGCCCCGCCGTCTGGTCCTCGGCGATGAGCAGCGTAGGGCCATCTAGCCGATCGAGCCGCGCTAGCAGATCGGCGTTGGTGGAACCGGTTTCGGCCACGACGTCTATGGCTACCTGGGCGGCGCAGGGGGCGCAGCGGCGCTTGATTTCTGCCCCTGACAAAAGAGGCGTCATGGTGCCGGCCTGCGCGCTTTGTGCGGCGCTTTGGCGAACGCAAAATCGTAGATGACGTTGGGTAGCAAGCGCAGCAGTTTCGCCACGACTCCCATTTGCCAGGGGATCACGTTGTAGCTGACGCCGTTTCCAATGGCGTGCACGGCAGCCGCCGCGAACTTGTTGGCGGGCATCAGAAACGGCATGGGGTAGGCGTTCGTTTGTGTCATCGGCGTGTCAATATAGCCAGGTACGAGCGTCACCACCTTGATGCCGTAGGCTTTCAGTTCGAGTCGCAGCGATTCGCAATAACTGATGATGGCCGCTTTTGAGGCGCAGTACGCGGCGGCGCCCGGCAAACCGCGAATACCGGCCACGCTGCCAATGCCAACCAGACGGGACGGCGTGGTTTGCGCCTTCATGGTGGCGATGAAAGGCGCGAAGGTGGCGCTGGCGGCAGTCAGATTGGTGGCAAGAATAGTCTCAAACAGCGCCAGGTCCTCCGGCCGCTCAGTCAAAGTTCCATACGACAGGCCGGCATTGGCGATGACAATGTCGATGCCGCCGGCATGGCCGATGAAGTCGGACGCAGCCTGACGCAGTGCGCCATGGTCGGTGACGTCGACAGCGTAGGCACGATGCTGCTGCGGGTTGGGCAGGCTAGCGATGAGTTGCTCCAGAGCGCCGCGCCGCCGTGCCAGCAAGCCGAGCATGGCGCCTTGGGCCGCGTATTCGGCGGCCAGCGCTAAGCCGATGCCACTTGACGCGCCGGTGATGAAAACGCGTTTCACAAAGTGAGTCCGGGGCTGCCAGGCGATGCATGGTGCGGCATTTATTTCTTTTCCGCTTTTGACTTGGCGACCAACGAGTCCATGACCTTCAGCGCCGCGCCATCTAGCTGCGCCTCATTGTGCGCGTCTTTCGAGCCCTCGTTCGCTTGTGACGGCGAAGTGAGGTAACGGCCATCGATGGCAACGGTTGGCCACGAGTCAATCTTGTATGCTTCCATCATCACGCTGGCGCGGCGCAGTTTGGCGTTGAGGCCGAACGAGCGGTAGGCGTCGATGAATTTCGTACGATCGATGCCCAGCTTTTCAACCAAATCGAAGATCTGCTCATCGCTGCTTAGGCGCAGGTGATCGACGTGCATCGCCTGGAAAATCTTATTGTGGTACTGATCGAGCAGACCCATCGATTCGAGCGTGAAGAACAGGCGCTGTTGCGGCAGCGTGCTCTCGTCGCGCGGCACGTGAATGCGCTTGAAGACGATGTTGGAGCCCTGTTTTTTTACCCACGAGGCGAGCGCCGGCTCGAACGCGTAGCAATGCGGGCAGTAATAGGCGAAAAATTCGATGACCTCGATTTTCCCGTGGGAGTCCGTGTTTTGCGGCGTCCCCAGTGTCAGATATTCAACACCGTTTTTCGGGTCGGCCGGGCTGGCCCCGGCGAGCGCCGTCAAGCAGCACAAGGCGAGCGTTAACAATCCACTTTTCATCAACCGCATAGAAACTCCTTTAGTTATTTTTGATTGCGTACGACGGCCACGTCGATACCGTTTTCCGATAACTTGGTGCGGATCCGGTTCATGGTCTCGACCTGTTTGAAAGGGCCCATGCGGACCCGGTGCAGCACCCCGTTGTCCGTGCTGCGGTCGGTGACGGCCGCTTCGAACCCCAGCAGGGCCAGCTTGGCGCGCTCGCTTTCCGCTTCGGCAATTTCACGGAACGCGCCGGCCTGCAGATAATAAACGTACTTGTCGTCGCCGTCCTCGGACTTGGTCGCGGCCACCGCTGGCGTGCTCTTGTCTACGACCGGGGCCTTGACCTCGCGCTCAGGCTTGGCGGCGGGCCGGGCGGGGGCGCTAGCCGGTTCGGGTTTCATGTTGGAAATTACCTGCTGCAAAGGGTCGTCTGCCGGCGGCTTTGGATCTTTCTCGAAGTCCTTGGCCGCGGCGCGGGTCGCGTCACGGTTGCCGTATAAAGGCTTGTTTGGGTCGCTCACTTGGCCCGTAGTGGGCTCTGCCGTCTTGGCCGCCTTACCCGACTTGTCGGTAAATGGCGTCGCTCCTTTTGTAATTGCAAGCGCAACGATCACGGCGATGACCAGCCCAATGACGAGGCCGATGATGATGCCGACCAGCGTGTTGCCCTGCTGCTGCAGGGATAGGGGGAAGCGGGTGCCAGGTTTCATCGGATCTGGGCCCGAGCTGCGGCCTCGCTTGTATTGGAACGGACCTGGGTCGATTGCGCAGCATTCGCGCTCTTCTTTTTTTTTGGTTCTTGTTTGGCGTGCATGCGCAATTCCTTCGCGTTTCGTCGCGCCAACAGCGCGCTCAAAGTGAGTGCTTCCGCTTGTGTCGTAGTCCGCGCAGCGACTGCCTGCCGGCGAATGAGGCGGCCTTTTTCCGGCGCCAGCAGGAGCCAGGCAGTGCCTGGCATCAGCGGCGGGCCGGCTCGGTTTAATACATCGACCACGTAGGACTCCTCTGTTGTATGCAGGCTAGGCCTGCCCCTTGCATCTTAGTGCGTCGGCAACGCGGCGCATAGAAAGCATCTTGATTACATTTTGTTGGGCGCCGAGACTCCGATCAAAGCTAAGCCGTTGCGCAAGACTTGGCGCGTGGCCAGCATCAGGGCTAGGCGCGCCATTTTGGTCGGCGCGTCGTCCACCAGTACCCGCTCGGCATTGTAGTAGCCATGCAGCTCACCGGCCAGCTCGCGCAGATAAAAGGCGACCTGGTGCGGCCCCAATTCGGTCAAAGCGCGCTCTAGCGCTTCCGCATAGTGCGCCAGAGTTGCCAGTAAGGTCGTCTCGCGCGGCGCAGTCAACGGGGCCAGGTCAACGTCGGCTAAAGTCGCTTCATTGCCGCCCCATTGCGCCAGCACCGAGCAGATCCGGGCGTGCGCATACTGCACATAATAAACGGGATTCTCGTCCGAGTTTTTCAGCGCGACGTCGACGTCGAAGACGAACTCGGTGTCAGCCTTACGCGAGATGAGAAAAAAGCGCACTGCATCCCGGCCGCGGGTAATGTCTCCGGCGCCCGACCATTCGATCAAGTCGCGCACGGTGACGTAGGAGCCGGCGCGTTTCGAGATTTTGACCTCCGCGCCATCCTTGATCACTGTCACCATCTTGTGCAGGACGTAATCGGGATAGCCTTTCGGTATGCCGAGACCGACTGCCTGCAAGCCGGCGCGCACGCGCGCCATGGTGCCGTGGTGATCACTGCCCTGGATGTTGATGGCCTGGGTAAAACCGCGCTGCCACTTGACAATGTGATAGGCCACGTCCGGCACAAAATAGGTGTAGCTGCCGTCGGACTTGCGCATCACGCGGTCCTTGTCGTCGCCGTATTCCGTCGTGCGCAGCCATAGCGCGCCATCGTGTTCATAGGTTTTGCCGGCCTTGACCAGCAGCGCGACGGCCTCTGCCACTTTGCCGTCGGCATACAGCGACGATTCTAGATAGTAGTTGTCGAACCTGACGCCGAAGGCTTGCAGATCGATGTCCTGCTCGTGGCGCAGGTAGGTCACGGCGAACGACCGGATCGATTCGAGGTCGTCAATTTTTCCGCTGGCCGTGACGGGCGCGCCGTCGCTGGCCGACACCGTCTTGCCTGCCAGATAGTCAGCGGCAATCTCGGCGATGTAGTCACCGTTGTAGGCCGACTCCGGCCATTCGGCGTCGCCCGGCTTAAAGCCCATGGCGCGCATCTGCACGGAGTTGGCCAAGGTTTGGATCTGGACGCCCGCATCGTTGTAATAAAACTCGCGAGTGACACGGTAACCTTGGGCGTCAAACAAGGCTGCCAGCGCATCGCCGAGTGCGCCTTGGCGGCCATGGCCCACGTGCAGGGGCCCGGTCGGATTGGCCGAGACGAATTCGATGACGACCCGTTTACCGGCGCCGGCCGCGCTCGTGCCGAATGCGGCGCCCTCGCGCAAAATGGTCTTGACCACTGCCTGCTTGGCGCCGGCCGCCACGCGCAAATTGATAAAGCCGGGGCCGGCGATGGCGGCAGACTCGATCAAGCCCTTGCTGGCCGGGTCGCTTAGCAAGGTCGTGAGAATGCTTTGTGCCAGTTCGCGCGGGTTCATTTTCAGCTGTTTTGCCAGTTGCATGGCGATATTGCAGGCGACATCGCCATGCGCGGCGTCGCGCGGGCGTTCCAGCACGACCGTAGGCGTTTCTATTGTGCCGTCCAGGAACGGCGCTAGGGCGGCCTGGAATAAGGCGGTAATCTCTTGTTTTTGTTGGGCGAGCATGAGCGGGGTTGGCGGCTGGGCCGCGCTAAATAACATCGAAAGGCGAAAACAACCGGCGCTGGCACCGGTCAAACAGCATTAATTATACTGGTTTGGCGTCATGCGCCATATGGCCGACCCCGCACGGCGCCGGCGCCCGCGGCGCACCGCTCCTCGAAAAATCACAAACGTCCAATTTTGGGTGCCTTTCGTGAGCAAATATGTTGGATCGCCGCAACCGGGGCGGTCAAGCTCGCCCATACCCGCTACAATCGACCCTTTACACTTCGCGATTTGCGGTGCGCCGCAGGCCGAAACGGATTGGATTAATAGGATGAATAAACGGCCAATACTCAAATTGAGAACCGCGTTGCCGGCAGCTGCGAGCTCGGGCTTGGCAGCGAAGCTGCGGCCTAGCTATCATCCGGATCTCAAACCGGTGCTTCAGCCAGGTTTTCGGACCGACCTGAAGCCGGACTCGCTCGCGTTTTGCCTGCTGGGCGCGGCCAATGTCGTAGCGCAGGTATTTGGCGGCACCGCCTTGCCGCAGGCGCTGGCAATCGTATTCGCGCAAAGCGCCGCGACGGCGCAAGGACGCGGCGCGATTCAGGACATCGCTTATCGTACGATGCGCCAGTTAGGGTGCAGCCAAGCGCTAATTGGCCTGATGACCTCGAAAGCGCCGGAACCGCCGATGCTCTCTGGTCTGCTGTGCTGTGCACTGAGCCTGATGTCCGCGCCCGAAGGGGAGGGCGCACCTTACGAAGAATTTACCGTCGTCGATCAGGCCGTCACGGTTGCCAATGCGCATCCAGACTTGGCACATGCCAAGGGGATGGTCAATGCCGTGCTGCGTCGCTTTCTGCGCGAGCGCAAGGCGCTCATGCACAGCGCCTTGCAGCAGCCGCCGGCGCAGTGGAATTATCCGCAATGGTGGATCGACGCCACGCGCGGTGCCTATCCGCGCGAGTGGCAGGCAATCTTGACTGCAGGCAATCGGGCGCCACCGCTGACCTTGCGCGTGAACGGGCGCCGCAGTAGCGTGCCTGCGTACTTGAGCGTGCTCAGTGAGGCTGGGATCGGCGCGGCGCAAGTAGGTCCATTCGCGGTGCGCTTGGATCGGCCAATCGGCGTCGGGCTGATCCCCGGTTTCGAGCAAGGTCTGGTATCGGTGCAAGATGCCGGAGCCCAACTGGCTGCGCCGCTGCTCGACTTGCATGACGGCATGCGCGTGCTAGACGCTTGCGCCGCGCCGGGGGGTAAGACCTGCCACATCCTGGAACTGGCGAATGTTGACTTGACGGCCATCGACGCGGACGGCAAGCGCCTGTTGCGCATAGGCGAGAATTTGAAACGGCTGGGCTTGACGGCGGCCCTGCAGACGGCCGACGCGCAAGCGGCCGACTGGTGGGACGGGCGGCCATTCGACCGCATTTTGGCCGACGTGCCGTGCACGGCGTCGGGCATCGTACGGCGCCACCCGGATATCCGCTGGCTGCGGCGCAAGGGCGACTCGCTCCAACTTGCAACACTTTCAGCCAAAATTGTCGACAATCTTTGGCAGATGTTGCAGCCGAATGGTAAATTGTTGTTCGTGACATGTTCGCTGTGGCCGCAAGAGTCCGAGGCGCAGGCGGCCGCTTTCGCGATTCGCAACGGCGCCACGCGGTTAGATGCGCCCGGTCAGCTCTTGCCCACCGCTGCGGCAGAGCAGGATCACGATGGCTTGTTTTACGCACTGTTCCAAAAACGTGCTTGATGGCGGTCATTTTCCGACGCACTAACTGAGTACCGACCCACAGTGACAAAACGCTTTTTCCGCCTCTTCGTCTGCCAGTTGCTGCTGGTTTTGGCCTGCGCACTGGCGCAGGCGCACGCCGCCGACGACGTCGACATCACGCACGCTCATCTGGAGGCGGGGGAAGAAGGCTACAAGCTGGCGGCCAGTTACGCGTTTGACTTGAATCGCGGCCTGGAAGACGCCATTCAGCATGGCGTGCAGCTTTATTTTACGACCGACATTGAGCTGACCCGGCCACGCTGGTACTGGTTTGACGAAAAGGCGATCGTGGCCAAACAGACCAGCCGCATCTCCTACAATGTCCTCACGCGCCAGTACCACGTGGCCATCATCGGCAGCGTGCAGCAAAACTTCGCCTCGCTCGAAGACGCGCTGTTTCTTATCCGGCGCCCGAGCCGCTGGCTGATCGCGCCGCGCGGCGCTTTGAAAGCGGGCGAAATCTATAACGTCACGCTGCGCATGGGGATGGACCGCGATTATTTGTCCAAGCCAATCCAGGTCAATGCCCTTAACAATAGCGACTGGCGCCTGTCGTCGAACAAAAAATCCTTTCTCTACAGGGCGGAATAAGTGACGCGGGCTTTGCGCTATGCGCTAGTGGTGGGCGGCGGCATTGTCAGCATCTTGTTGTTCCTGCTGGCTACCGCGTCCGACAATTCGGGCTTTTTCGATCGCTATTATTCCTGGCTGCTGGGCCTAAATACGGCCGTCACCGTCTCGTTGTTAGCGCTGGTGGTGGTCTCGCTAGCGCGTCTGTATGCGCGTTACAAGAGCGGCAAATTTGGTTCCAAACTGATGGCGCGTCTGGTGCTGCTGTTTGCGGGCATCGGCATTTTACCCGGGCTCGTCATCTTTCTTGTATCAGTGCAGTTCGTCTCTTATTCGATCGAATCGTGGTTCAACGTTGGCGTCGAGCAGGCGCTGGAATCTGGCCTGAATCTGGCGCACGCCGGCCTCGATGCCGCGCTCGGCCAATTGAGCGAACATGCACACCAGGCAGTGCAAGAACTGGCCGATCAGCCGGCCGCATCCGATGCGATTTTGTCGCATCTAATGAAATCCGAAGCGGGATTGCAAAATGTAATGATCGTGCGCGCCGATGGCAGTTTGATCGCGAGTGTCGCTGAGCGCAACAGCGCTAATCTGGTGCCGGACTTGCCCAGTGCCAGCATGCTGATTCAGGCAAAAACGACGCCCGCTTACGCCGCGCCGGAAGGTGGCGGCGAGCTGCGCGATGACAGCACGGAGCTTGCCGCCGGTGCAGGGCCGGCCGCGCCGGTCAGCGCACCTGATGCTGGCACCGGCTTGCGCCTGCGCGTGCTGATGCTCATTCCTGATCACCTGACCGCGAGAGGGGAGGTGGCCGCGCCGCGTTTCTTGCAGCTCCTGCAATCGGTGCCGGTCAGCCTGGCCTCGAACGCGGAAGTGCTGCGCACCGCATACAGTGAATATAAGGAACGTTTTGTCGCGCGGGTCGGATTGCGCAAGATGTATATCATCACCTTGACCTTGACATTGCTGCTGGCTATTTTCGGTGCCATCGCCAGTGCTTTCGTGATCGCTAGCAACCTGGCAAAGCCCTTGCTTCTGCTGGCCGAGGGCACGCGCGCAGTGGCTGAAGGCGACCTGTCACCGCGCCCGATCGTGGCCACCAAGGACGAGCTGGGTACGTTAACGCAGTCGTTTAACACCATGACGAGGCAGTTGTTCGAGGCCCGCAATTCCGTCGAAAGAAACCGCGCCGCGCTGCAAAACGCTAAGGCCCACTTGGAATCGGTGCTGGCCAATATGTCGGCCGGGGTTATGGTGCTCGATGCCGATTTCAAGCTGGTCTCGTACAACGAGTCGGTCGAACGCATCTTGCCGCGCGGCAGCATCTTGGTCGGCCAGCCGTTGGTTGATGTCGATGGCATGCAGCAATTTGCCGGCGCGATCGTCAACGCATTTTCGACCCAGAGCGCGCAATCGGCGGCCGGGCGCAACAGTGACCGCCCGCACTGGCAGCAGCAGATCGAGATCCCGCGCCGGCCGGGCAGCACGGAAGACCACGACATCACGCTGCTCACGCGCGGTTCGCGCTTGCCGCTTGAGAACGGTAGCGGCTACTTGGTGGTGTTCGATGACGTTTCCGACGTGATTGCAGCGCAGCGTTCGATCGCCTGGGGCGAAGTGGCGCGGCGCTTGGCGCATGAGATCAAGAATCCGTTGACGCCGATTCAGCTGTCGGCCGAGCGCTTGCAAATGAAACTGAGCGGCAAGCTGGGAGCGCAGGATATGGAACTGCTCAACCGGGGCACCACCACCATCGTCAACCAGGTGGCGGCCATGAAGCGCATGGTCGATGACTTCCGCGACTATGCCCGGACGCCGCCAGCCCTTCTGCAGCCACTTAACCTGAACAGCCTGATTGAAGAGATCTTGCACCTGTACAGCGGCGGCGCGGACGACATCTTCCGCCCGGCGCTGGCGCTGGGATTGCCGCTGGTGATGGGTGACCCGACCCAATTGCGCCAAGTTATTCACAATTTGCTGCAAAATGCGCAAGACGCAATGACCGACCAGCCAGCCAACGCACGCCAGGCGCGCATTGACGTGACGACCGAAGCGATCCATTATCAGAGCGCGGACGGCGGTGTGCGCACTGCGGTTCGCCTTGCGATTGCCGACAACGGTCCCGGATTCGCGGCGAAAATCCTGTCGCGAGCCTTCGAACCCTATGTGACTTCGAAGGCGAGCGGCACTGGTCTGGGCTTGGCGATGGTCAAAAAAATCATTGATGAGCACGGTGGTAGAGTCGATATCCTAAATCATGTCGACGGAAGTGGCGCGTCGGTGCTGATTTTACTGTTAAAGTTAGCACCCGGTAGCTAACTTGGCTTAACGATGGACTCACAAATAAAATCATTGCCGGTCAAGCACGCACAAAACATTTGCAGACGGGACAGGCGAAATGAGGAAGGTAGGCATAGATGGCAAACATACTCGTAGTTGATGATGAAATGGGAATCCGCGAGTTGCTCTCGGAGATATTGAGCGACGAAGGACACGCGGTACAACTGGCAGAAAACGCGCAGCAAGCGCGCGAGGCGCGGGCCGCTGACGCGCCGGACCTGGTCTTGCTCGACATCTGGATGCCCGACACCGACGGCGTTACCCTACTCAAGGAGTGGCAGCGCGACGGCTTGCTGACAATGCCAGTAATTATGATGTCCGGTCATGCCACCATCGACACCGCGGTCGAAGCCACACGCATTGGCGCCTTGAACTTCCTTGAAAAGCCGATCGCCTTGCAAAAATTGCTGAAGGCCGTTCAGCAGGGTTTGACGCGGGCGCAGGAAACAGTGCGCGCGCCTGTGCTTGCGGCGCGCCCGAGCCTGCCGCCGGAAGAAGGCGTGCCCAGCGCGGCCGCCATTTTTACGCCGCAGCCGGCGCAGGTCGCGGTGCGCGTCGGCGCGCTGCCGTTGCCAAATGGCGATAACCATTTTCTCAACCTGTCGTTCGACTTGCCACTGCGCGAGGCGCGCGATGCATTCGAACGCTTGTATTTCGAGCATCATCTGGGGCGCGAGGGCGGCAGTATGACGCGCGTAGCCGAGAAAACCGGGCTTGAGCGTACGCATCTGTACCGTAAATTGAAGCAGTTGGGCGTCGAGCCGGGAAAACTGGCGAAAAAAGGGGGATGATCCCGACCAGCCTCGTTTGTGGTGGCAGCGGCGGCGAACGCGAAGCGGCGATCGCCGCTTCGCTGGTGCCCGGCCTGGCCACGACCGTGATTATCGAGGGCTTGTCCGATGGCAACTCGGCGTTAGTGGGTCTGGCCGAGCCACGAACGGCCGAGCCACGAACGGCCGAGCCACGAATGGCCGAGCCGTGCTTGGCGGTGCCGCCGATGACCATACGAGGGCCTCCCGTTTCGCTGGTACGCATTGCACCGGGTTGCCTATGCTGCGCCGGCAATCTGATTTTGCGAGTAACATTGAATCGCGTATTGCAGCGCGACCGTCCCGCACGGCTCTTTATCAGCTTGGCTAATGTGGCACATATTGAGCAGTTGCGTTTATGGTTGTCGCGTGCGCCATATGATCGGTTACTGCGCCTGGGTGCTGATATCAAGGCCGGGCCCGCCGCCTAACGCTTCATGCTGCAGGAGGCGAGGGCACTTGAATTCGGTATTCACGGCCCCACGTCAAGCTTGTCTGGGCATCCCGACCATAGCACTTTAGCGAAGGAGTCAACATGAACCTGATCTACAACAGCGAACAGTACAGCGTCGTCGAATTTGGCGCCGACCGTAGCCTCGAAGCGCTGCGTTTTGGCGGTTACGAAATTGTTGACAAGGATGGAAGACGCGAAATATTCATTGCCGGCGCTCTGGCGCAGTCGTTCCGCCGCGATGTAAATCAGTTGATTGCGGGCGAACCGACTGTGGAGGAAATCGACGAGTTCCTCGGCAGCTACGACTCCCTGATGAGCCAGCCAGTGCTGCTGCATTGACATGGTCAAGGCCTGGCTTGGCGCTTGCCACGCCAGGCCTTGACCGAGGCAAAAATCATCTTGCCGGAACTACCGGTGTCCTTGACTCGCTCCCGCCCACCCCGACCTTGGCGCTACTTGTTGCAGTGCGCTTTCCCGTGCAAGAGGACAAAAAAATCGCGAGGCTGGTATTTTCTTCGCGAATGAATTCGTGGTGTGCGGCTAGCGCTGGCGAACGCGCCTTTCATCACGCGGCATCTGCCTCTTTGGGCCGACGCGCGTGCCGGGCTCGTGCTTCGCATTGGCGCCGTTTTCGGGCCTTTGAATCGGATGTGCTCGGTTCGAGCCCTAACAATTGTACGTATGGCGCTGGGCGCAGAAACAGCGTAATTTGTCGAGGAAGGCAAAAGCATGGATGTCCACCCACCCGACAAACGTCCGACAGCCGTCCGACAGCCGCCCCACGCCACACAATGAGAATTAAATGATCGATCTTTCCACTAATGACATCAAAGAGCAACTGCGCGTGCGTGAATTTTACTTGGCGCGCCAGCCCATTTTAGATCGTAATCAAGCGCTTTTTGGTTATGAGTTGTTATTTCGCAATGCCCCGGTGGGACCGGCCAATGTCACTAGTAACTTGTCGGCAACAGCGTCCGTCATCGCCCATGCATCCCAGTTGGGGATGGAAAAAGTCATCGGCGACGCACTCGGTTTCGTCAATGTCGACGCCGACGTCATCATGAGCGAGATTTTCGGCTTCCTGCCGCGCGAAAAAGTCGTTCTTGAAATTGTCGCATCGATGAAGGTGACGCCGGACGTATACACCCGAATGAGCGAGTTGGCCTGTCACGGTTTTACCTTCGCACTGGAAAATGTCGTTGCCGACTCGAATCAAGTACAGGAATTGTTGCCGCTGGTTCAGTACGTAAAGATGGATATGCGCGATATGCCGCTTTCGGCGCTAATGAGCCTGGCTCCGCGCTTCAAGCATGCCGCTAAAAAGTTGGTGGCCGAGAAGGTCGAGAAACGTGAGGAATGCAACACTTGCCTGGACCTCGGTTTTGACTATTTCCAAGGGTATTATTTCGCCAAACCGGTCATCATGAGCGGCAAAAAATTATCGCCTTCGCAATTAGCGGTAATGAGGTTGATGACCCTGGTCACTTCCGAAGCGGACAATTTTGAGATTGAGCGCGCTATCAAACGCGACGTGTCGCTAGGTCTCAATTTGCTCCGCCTAGTCAATACGCCAACGGCCGGGGCCCATCAACGCATTGATTCGCTAAGCCAAGCCATTACAGTACTCGGTCGACTCCAGTTGCAGCGCTGGCTGCAAATCATGTTGTTCGCGGAGCCAGGCAAGCGCGCGCAAGGGATGACGCCGCTGTTGATGCTGGCCACGACCCGCGGCCGCCTGCTGGAATTGTTAGCGCACAAATTACGACCAAAACAAGCGAATGTCGCTGACATCGCTTTCACCGTTGGCATCATGTCATTGATGGATACCCTGTTCGGCGTGCCGATGACGGACATTCTAAAACGAATTGACGTTAGCGACGAGGTCGGCGACGCGTTGTTGTCACGCTCCGGCTTTTTTGGCGACCTGCTCACCCTCGCGGAATGCATTGAACGCATAGAAGAAATGGATGAGCAGATCATGCCAACCCTGCGCGAACTGGCCATTTCAACCGACGAATTACTTGAACTTGAAATGGCAGCCTATGAGTGGAGCGACAACGTCATCCGTTACGTCCTTTAAGCTTAGACTGCTCTCAAGTTGCCGCGCCCGTACCCGGCCAGTGTTTGTGCAGCTCCGGATCGGTCCGCAATTCCCACACCGCTAACACGAATACAGCGATTCCGATGATCAATTCGTTCCACATCATCGACTTTTGCTGCGCCGCCTCCATCACCCACGGCGAGGCGGCCACCCACAATCCCACCAGCAAATTTACCACGACCGCCCAGAAATAGGTTTTGTAAAGGTCAAATGCCGCCAAAACCACAATGACGATCCCGGAAACGAAGGCATTGACAGCCTCCAGTGATCCGAGCGGATACGAAAATGCCCAAGGCGATACAAACAACCATAAGCCAAGCAGCAATATCAATTGGTCTTGCCAGCGTCTTACCGAGAAATTTGTTGCCATATTACCTCCCAGATCCGACTCCAAGCGTCCTAAAACTCCGGCACTCAAGCCATTAATTAGGCCGCAAACATGGCGAAAAGTTCAATGTGAAGCCCCTGCTTCGGCCGCTCGCGGTAGCCACAGCCTCGCTAGCAAACCGTCCGCGCCTCGTCGGCTGCTTCGAACGCCCAGCAGCTTAAACAAAATGTATGGGATTTTTTTCTAAGTTAGCGTGGTCCGTTTGGTGCCAACAGGGCGGACCATCCGGCGCTCTGGTACGGCGCCGACACTCAAAATGCTCATTGGACAATGGCATCTTGGCGAATACGAGGCGCGACCGAGTCGCGCGTGCCGCTTACGACAGGTTGGGCGCCAGCCAACGCTCCAGCTCCGCTTTGCCAACCCCGCGCCGTGCGGCCATATCGTTTAGCTGGTCCTCGCCTATTTTTCCCACCACGAAATACTTGGACTCGGGATGGGCAAAGTAAAAGCCGGACACCGCAGCGCCCGGAAACATCGCAAACGACTCAGTTAGATGCATGCCGATTTCCTCGGCCTGCAAGACCTTAAACATAGCGGCCTTGACCGTGTGTTCGGGGCAGGCCGGATAGCCTGGGGCGGGGCGGATGCCGCGGTATGCTTCGCCGATCATGTTGTCGTAGTTGAGGGCCTCGTCGCCAGCGTAGCCCCACAAGTCCTTGCGCACGCGCTCATGCAAGTACTCGGCGAAAGCTTCGGCCAGACGGTCGGCCAAGGATTTCAGCATGATTGAAGAATAATCGTCGTGGGCCTCTTCGAATCGCTGTTCGTGCTTCTCGATTCCCAGCCCGGCGGTGACGGCAAACATGCCAATGTAGTCCTTCAGGCCGGACGGCTTGCCGGCGATGAGTTTGGGTGCGATGAAATCGGCCAGACACTGGTTTGGGCGCTGCACCTTGTTGCCGTTGGCATCGTCTAAGATCGGCTTCACGCCCTGTTGGCGCAAGCCGTAGTAGGTGAAAGCGACAGTAGTGCGCGTTTCGTCGGAATAGATTTCGATATCGTCTTCGTTGACGCTGTTGGCAGGAAGGAGTGCGATCACGCCGTTGGCCGTCAGCCAGCGCCCGTCGATCACTTTTTTCAGCAGCGTCTGGCCTTCCTCGAATACCCTGGAGGCGGCCTCGCCCACCACTTTGTCGTGCAAGATGGCTGGATAGGGCCCGGCCAGGTCCCAGGTCTGGAAAAACGGGCCCCAGTCGATGTAGCGCGCGATGGTGGCGAGTTCGACATTCTTGAAGACGCGGCGGCCAATGAATTTCGGCTTTATTGGCGTCTGTTGCCCCGTAAAGTGCACTCGCATCTTATTGGCGCGCGCGGCCGCCAACGGCAGGATTGGCAAGGCCTTTTTATTGGCGTGCAAAACGCGGATGCGGGCGTAATCGACCGCGATGTCCTCAATATATTTGTCGCGCTGACCCGGCGTCAGCAGCGATTGCGCCACCGAGACCGAACGTGACGCGTCTGCCACGTACACTACAGGGCCTTCGTAATTATGGGCGATCTTCACTGCGGTGTGGGCACGGCTGGTGGTGGCGCCACCGATCAGAAGCGGTATCTTCAGCATGCGAAAATGAGGGTCGCGCTGCATCTCCTTGGCCACGTGGGCCATTTCTTCCAGCGATGGCGTGATTAGGCCGGACAGGCCGATGATGTCGGCGTTTTCGATCTTGGCGCGCGCCAAGATCTCGGAGCAGGGCACCATGACACCCATGTTGACGACTTCGAAGTTATTGCATTGCAGGACCACGGAGACGATGTTCTTGCCGATGTCGTGCACGTCGCCCTTGACGGTGGCAATGACAATCTTGCCCTTCGGCTTGGCCACGATGCCGGTGCGCTTTTCGTCAGCCCGCTTTTCCTCCTCAATGTAGGGAATCAGATGGGCGACGGCCTGCTTCATTACACGCGCTGACTTGACCACCTGCGGCAGGAACATCTTGCCTTGGCCGAACAGGTCGCCAACCACATTCATGCCATCCATCAGCGGGCCTTCGATCACATGGATCGGGCGCCCGCCGTTGTCCATCAACTGCTGACGTGCTTCTTCTGTGTCTTCCACGATCCATTCAGTGATGCCGTGCACCAGTGCGTGCGCCAGGCGCTGCTGTACCGTCTCTTCGCGCCACACCAGATTTTGCACGTCGGCCTTTGCGCCGGCCTTCAGCGTGCCGGCGATTTCGATCATACGCTCCGTCGCATCCTCGCGCCGGTTGAGCACCACGTCCTCGGCCCGTTCGCGCAACTCCGGCGCCAGGTCATCGTAGACGCCCATCATGCCGGCGTTGACGATGCCCATCGTCATGCCGGCCTTGATCGCGTGATACAGGAACACGGTGTGGATCGCTTCGCGCGCCGGATCGTTGCCGCGGAAGCTGAAGCTGACGTTGGAAACGCCACCTGAAATCTTGGCGTACGGCAAATTGTCCTTGATCCAGCGCGTGGCATTGATGAAGTCAAGCGCGTAGTTATTATGTTCCTCGATGCCGGTCGCGATGGCGAAAATGTTGGGGTCGAAGATGATCTCTTCCGGAGGGAAATCGAGCGCCTGCGTCAGCAGTTTGTAGGCGCGCTGGCAGATCGCCGTTTTGCGCTCGAAAGTATCGGCTTGGCCGTTTTCGTCGAAGGCCATTACAATCACGGCCGCGCCATAGCGGCGGCACAGCTTGGCCTGGCGCAGGAATTCCTCCTCGCCTTCCTTCATTGAAATCGAGTTAACGATGGCCTTGCCCTGTACGCATTTCAGGCCCGCCTCGATCACCGACCACTTCGAGGAGTCAATCATGAGCGGTACGCGGGAAATGTCCGGCTCGGACGCGATCAAGTTCAGGAAACGCGTCATGGCCGCCGCCGAATCGAGCATGGCTTCGTCAAAGTTGATGTCGATGACCTGGGCCCCGTTTTCCACCTGCTGGCGCGCCACCGACAGCGCCTCGTCATACTGATCATTGAGGATCATGCGCGCGAATGCCTTCGAGCCGGTGACGTTAGTACGTTCGCCGACATTGACAAACAGGGCGCCATCATCGATCGTGAACGGCTCCAGGCCAGACAGGCGCAACGCGTGCGACGGCGCCGGTACCACCCGCGGTGGGGTCTTTTCAAGCAAGCTGGAGATAGCCTTGATGTGCTCGGGAGTGGTGCCGCAGCAGCCGCCGGCTATGTTGATGAAGCCGCTGTCGGCGAACTCGCGTAGCAGCGAGGAGGTGTCGGCAGGCAGCTCGTCAAAGCCGGTGTCGCTCATTGGGTTGGGCAGGCCAGCATTGGGGTAGATGCAAACGAAGGTGTCGGCGATTTTCGCCAGCTCTTCCGCATAGGGGCGCATCAGGGCAGCGCCGAGGGCGCAGTTAAGGCCAATGGTGAGAGGCTTGGCGTGGCGTACTGAATTCCAAAACGCGGGCACGGTCTGGCCGGACAAGATGCGTCCTGAGGCGTCGGTGACGGTGCCGGAAATCATGATCGGCAGGCGTATCCTGTCTTTGTTTTGATCGAAATACAAGTCGATCGCAAACAAAGCGGCTTTGCAGTTCAGCGTGTCGAAAATGGTCTCGACCAGTAGCACGTCGGCGCCACCGTCGACCAGGCCGCGGGTCTGTTCCAAATACGCCTCCACCAGCTGGTCGAAGCTGACGTTGCGCGCGGCCGGATCGTTTACATCCGGCGAGATCGAGGCCGTTTTCGGAGTTGGCCCGAGTGCGCCGGCCACGAAGCGCGGCTTGTCCGGACTCGAATACTTGTCGCAGGCGCTGCGTGCCAATTTGGCGGCGACCAAGTTCATCTCGTAGGCCAGATGGGCCATCTGATAGTCGTCTTGCGCAATGCCGCTCGCGCCAAACGTGTTGGTTTCGATCAGGTCGGCGCCCGCCGCCAGGTAGCGTTCGTGAATTTCCTGGACGATTTGCGGCTGGGTCAGGTTCAACAGCTCGTTATTACCTTTAACGAACAATTCGCGCGCGCCGCTACCGGTCGGGACGGCAAAATCAATGAAGCGACCGTTCGGGCCGCCGCGATAGTCTTCCTCACTCAATTGATATTGCTGAATGATAGTGCCCATGGCGCCGTCGAGAATCATGATCCGGCGCGCCAAAATATCGCGCAACTGGGCTTCTGTCTTGGACATGGCGGGAGAGTTCACGTGGTCGTTCATCCGATTTCACTCCGATTAATATCGTCGTTCAGGGCGCCAAGGAAAAGCGCCGACAGCGCAGCGGACGTCGCCTTTGAAGTTGAATGAAAAGTCGTTCTTTGTGCCGTCGTTGTTGGTGCCGTATTAACCACGATTTTTACTCTCGCTCGTTGAATTTGAATTTTTTGCCAGGATGCATTAAGCGTCACCGCGCTGCGCAACCTACTGGCAGACGACCACTGGCACGGTCACGGCTGTTTCGATAGGCGGTTGAGGTTGCCGGTCTACGCGTCGCCCCGTCTTCTTACTTGCCCGCCGATCAACCAAGAACGAGCGCAGCCTTGCTAAGGGTAAAATTATAAAGCATCGGACTGCATTCGTTTCAAGCGGGCCTTCGGCGAAGGTGTCCGTTTTTGCTAGTACCGTCAATTGGGCCGCGAAATAGGCCGGCATGGCCGACGCGGAAGGTGGGTGGGTCCAGGCGCCAATGCTGGAACCCTTGCGAAGTGCTTCTTGCAAGCTAACGCCGTTCCCTTTAGCCGGCGTTGTTATGGAAGATGCGCTAGCGCATCCGGCTTCTCTTGTTTTGATTCGATTAAGACAGATGCGATGCTCGCGCGGCCAGAGTCCAAAGCCAGCCTGTTGGCTGTAGAAAAAGGGGAATGCTGGCATGGTTTTTTGACCTTAGTCGAAGCGCGCTCCTTCGATAGCGAAACCCTTGATGAATTCGGTGGCGGACAGGCGTTTGCCGCCAGGTTTTTGCAGTTCGGTCAGGCGCAGCGAGCCGTCGCCGCAGGCGACTACGATGCCGTGCCGGGTATCGGCGGCCAGTACCGTGCCGGGCGGTTCCGCGCTGTCTGCTTCGAGCACGTCGGCCGCCCACAGTTTCACGGTCCCGCCATTGATCCTCGCGTAGGCCCCGGGGAAAGGGTTAAATGCGCGAATTTTCAGACCCAGCTCCAAGGCCGACGAGCTAAAGTCAAGCGCCGCTTCCTCCTTGCTGATCTTGGCAGCATATGTCACGCCGGCCTGCGGTTGCGGTACGGCTTCCAGGCTGTTACGTTCCATCTTGCGCAGCGCATCGACGATCATCCTGGCGCCCAACGCGGCGAGCTTGTCATGCAGCGTGCCCGTCGTGTCGCCAGCCTCGATGGCGACATGTTCGATGCCAAGCATCGGGCCGGTGTCGAGGCCCTCTTCCATTTGCATGATGGTGACGCCCGTCTCCTCGTCGCCCGCTTCGATGGCGCGGTGGATGGGCGCGGCCCCGCGCCAGCGTGGCAGCAGCGAGCCATGAATATTGATGCAAGGAGCAATATCGAGCGTGCTGCGTGGCAGAATCAGGCCGTAGGCGGCGACCACCATGACGTCATACTCGGTGGCGAGGAGGCGCTCGTGCAGCGCCTTGGCATCGGCTGCGCGTCGCGGGTCTGCGCTGTCTTGGCGCAATGACAGCGGCTGCAACACCTCGATGCCATGCGCCTGCGCGTATTGTTTGACACTGGACGCATGCAGTTGCATGCCGCGCCCGGCGGGACGGTCCGGTTGCGTCAACACCATTGCAATTTGGAAGCCGGCTTGGTGCAAGGACTTGAGAGAGGCCGTTGCAAATTCGGGTGTGCCAGCGAAGATCACTTTCATAGCATTCCTTGTGTTGTTGCAGGCGGACTGCCCGCTCCCGTCGCTAGCGGGCTGGACAGTTGCGGTGATCAGTAGCGCCGGCCTTGCGTGCGTAATAATGCTGCCCGTTCCAGGCCGCGGATTTCCTTGACCATTCTGGCCTTGATGCGGTTGCGCTTTAGGGGCGACAAATAGTCGACAAAGACCTTGCCCAATAAGTGATCCATTTCGTGCTGAATGCAAACTGCCAGCAATCCATCGGCCGCGAGCTCGAATGGCTTGCCAAGCAGATCGAGGGCGCTCACTTTGACCCCGGTATGGCGCTCGACGCCGTCATACACGCCTGGAACCGACAAACAGCCCTCCTCGTACAGCTCGATATCGGCGCTGGTCCAAACGATCGTGGGGTTTATGAATATTTGCAACGTGTTCTTGGTCTCGCTGGTGTCAATAATAATCAGCTGCTCATGCACGTCTACTTGCGAGGCGGCCAAGCCAACGCCTGGCGCGTCGTACATGGTTTCTGCCATATCGGCCACGAGTTTGGCGAGCCGGCCATCGAACACGGAAACGGGCTTGGCGACCTTGTGCAGGCGCGCATCGGGATAACGGAGAATATTAAGTAGGGACATACGAATTCGGCTAGTTAGTAACTACACAATAAAACACGGGCGGCGCCGCGCTGGTGGACGGAGAATCGCCAATCCAACCAAAACGCAACAGCGGTGCGCAATGTCAGAGCGCGGTTTCGCTTGCTAGTTATAGGTTTTATGGGCAGAATTTGATTCTGTTCGGCAAGCCATCGTTGTCGATACCGTTTTTTCGTTGCCGCTTGCATTGCCGCTTGCGTTGCGGTCGGCGAGTTGACATGTTTAACGATCCCGGATCAACTCGTCTTTCCGTCAACGCCGCACATTACGGACATATTCATGAAAAATTTTAGCACAATCGGCGCCCGCTTGGTGATTGCAGCGTTTTTGTCAAGCGTGACCCTGGCCGCGGCGCAAGCGGCCACATGCGAATTCCTGCCAAATGCGCCGGACCAGCACGTGGTGCTTGAGGGCGACACCTTATGGGACATTTCTGGTCGCTTCCTCGCGCATCCTTGGTGCTGGGGCCAGGTGTGGGGCATGAACCGCGACCAAATCCGCAATCCGCACTGGATTTACCCGGGCCAGATCGTCTACTTCGACCGTACTGCCGGTCGCCTAAGACTGTGGCCGGGCAGCGGTTCCGGGGCGGGCGAGCCGACCTTTGTTCGCCTGTCGCCGCAACTGCGCACGCAAGGACTGGGCAAGGATGCTGTTCCATCGATTCCGTCCGCCGCGATCGAGCCGTATCTGTCACAGCCTTTGATCGTCGAGGCCGACGAACTGAGCGGCGCGCCGCGCATCGTCGCCACTCAGGAACAGCATGTTTTCCTGGGCAAAGGTGACAAGGCGTATGTGCGCGGGGCGCTGAAAACTGACACGCGGTTCCAGGTCTTTCGCCCGGGCAAGCCGCTGAAGGATCCCGTCAGCCAGAAGGTGCTCGGCTATGAAGCGTTTTATTTGGGCACGGTCGCTTTGCGGGCCGCCGCCAAGCCCGGCTCCGATGTATTTACCTTCGTCGTGGACAGTGCGAAAGAGGAAATGGGGGTCGGCGATCAGTTGTTGCCGGTACCCTCGACGACGGCGCGCAATTACGTCCCGCATGCGCCCGACGGGCAGGTCGATGCGCGCGTAATCGCGATTTACGGCGGCGTCACGCATGCCGGGCAAAATCAGGTGGTGAGCGTTAATCGGGGGGCGCTTGATGGACTCGATAACGGCTCCGTGCTGCAGTTGTATCATTACGGGAGCACCGTGACTGACACGACCGAAAGCGAAGGCTGGTTCGGCAAGAAACAAACGCAGCTCAAGTTGCCCGATGAATTGTCGGGCAGCCTGTTCATCTTCCGCGTGTTCAAGCATATTTCTTACGGCTTGATCATGCAGATAACGGAGCCGGTGCAAGTGGGCGACATCGCCACATCACCCGAGTGAGCACCGTGCAGGGGGCGCAATGGTTCTGGCCAGAATGACTACGTGACTACGCTAGCAGGCCTTTGCGCGGCGCCTTTGATTGCATCCGGCCCGTCTCGCGCCGCGCCTGCTTCGGCCCCACCTGCGTGCTGTTTTTTCCGCCCGGCCTTCTGAAACCGATGCCTGGCCCGGGCCGGCTCGATCTGGCCGCGCCACTAGTGGGCAAGCGCACGGCGGATGGCCGGCGTCCGAGGGGGCCACTGGTTTCCCTGGTCCACGCCGGCTGGCCGCAGCTTGCCATGCGCTCATAAAACAAGGCGCCGGGCCGGGTCGGGCGGGCCGCATCTTAATCCAGCGCACAAACCGTGATTAAGGTCCGTATCAACCCTTGTGTCCTAGCGCGCTTAACTGATAGAGTAGCGCCATGTTTGACATCCTGGTGTACCTATACGAGACTTATTACCGGCCCGATGCCTGCCCTGAACCGGCCGCATTAGCGCGCAAGTTGTCGGCGGTCGGTTTTGACGAAATGGAAATTTCCGAGGCACTCGTGTGGCTCACGGACCTGACCGCCATGGCAAGGGTCGAGCAATCGCCGACGGCAGAGTCGACTGGGACCCGTTTTTACGTGGCGCAAGAAGTTGACGTGCTCGGCGCGCCCGCCATCGGCTTTATCCAATTTCTCGAAAGCGCCCAGGTGCTAAGCCCGCTGCAGCGCGAAATCGTGGTCGAACGAGCCCTTGCGCTAGACGAGTCGCCCGTCACGTTGGGTAAGCTCAAGGTCATCGTGCTAATGCTGTTGTGGAGCCAGGGCAAGGAACCGGATGCCCTGATGTTCGACGACCTGTTTGGTGCCGACGAAGATCAGACGCCGCGCCTGTTGCATTAATTTAACGCCATCCTCAACTGCGTGCTCCCAATGCGCGCCAAGTCCGTATTCAACCACCCAGTAACCGTCCGAGCTTGCAGGTTTGCTGCCAACGCGCTTATCATTGGCCGCTTGAAGAGTAGTAGTGAGCAAGACAAGAGCAGGTTTGCAAACGAGGTTGCGCCTGGCGATGCATGTATGATGCGCATGCCGCACCGACCCTAGAGTACATTTCGAGAGCAATATATATGACCAAGACCCTCATCATCGCCGAGAAGCCTTCCGTCGCGAACGATATCGCCAAGACGCTTGGCGGCTTCACCAAGCACGATGAGTACTTTGAATCTGATGATTATGTACTGTCGTCGGCCGTCGGCCACCTGCTCGAGATCGCGGTGCCGGAAGAACATGACGTCAAGCGCGGCAAGTGGAGCTTTGCCCACTTGCCGATGATTCCGCCGTATTTCGCGCTCAATCCGATCGCCAAGACGGAGGCGCGTCTTAAGGTATTAAACAAGCTGATCAAGCGCAAGGACGTCACTGCCCTGATCAACGCCTGCGATGCCGGACGCGAAGGCGAGCTAATTTTCCGCCTGATCGCACAAAATGCCAAGGCAAAACAGCCGATCAAGCGTTTGTGGCTGCAGTCGATGACGCCAGGCGCAATCCGCGATGGCTTTACTCATTTGCGCAGCGACGAGGAAATGCTGCCGCTGGCCGATGCCGCGCGCTGCCGCTCGGAAGCGGATTGGCTAATTGGCATCAACGGAACCCGCGCCATGACGGCGTTCAACTCGAAAGAAGGCGGATTTTATCTGACTACCGTGGGCCGGGTGCAAACGCCGACCCTGTCGATCGTTGTTGAACGGGAAGAAAAGATCAAAAAATTCGTGTCGCGCGATTTCTGGGAGGTGCGCGCCGAATTTGTCTGCGCGGCCGGTATTTACGCAGGTCGCTGGCTCGACGCCGGTTTCAAAAAGGATGAAACGGATCCCGAGAAGCGCGCCGAGCGTCTGTGGAGCAAGGCGGCCGCCGATTCGATCGCGACCGCTTGTCGCGGCCGTCAGGGCAGCGTCACTGAAGAGTCCAAGCCCACGAGTTCGATGGCGCCGGCCCTGTTCGACCTGACCAGCTTGCAACGCGAAGCGAACTCGCGTTTTGGATTTTCTGCGAAAAACACGCTGGGCCTGGCGCAAGCGTTGTACGAAAAGCATAAAGTGCTCACTTACCCGCGGACTGATTCGCGCCACTTGCCGGAAGACTACATTCCGACCGTCAAGCAGGCCCTGGACACGGTCATGCAAAATCATAATTACCACCAGTTCGCCAAGCAGATTCTCGATAAGGGCTGGGTCAAGCCGAACAAACGCATCTTCGACAATTCCAAGATCTCGGATCACTTTGCGATCATCCCGACCACCATCGCACCAAAAAACCTGTCCGAGCCGGAACAAAAGCTCTACGATTTAGTGACGCGCCGCTTCATGGCCGTGTTTTTCCCGGCGGCGGAATTTCAAGTCACCACCCGTTACACGGAAGTGTCTGGCCACCAGTTCAAGACGGAAGGCAAGGTCATGACCAACGCCGGCTGGCTGGCGATCTACGGCAAGGAAGCGGCGGGCGACGACGACAAGGAAAACGCGGGCAATCTGGTACCGGTGGCCAAGGGCGAAAAAGTTCAGACGGAAACAGTGAGCGCGAACGCCCTGGTGACCAAACCGCCCGCCCGCTATACGGAAGCGACCTTGCTATCGGCTATGGAAGGCGCCGGCAAACTGATTGACGACGACGAGTTGCGCGATGCTATGGCGGGCAAAGGCTTGGGCACGCCGGCCACGCGCGCTGCCACCATCGAGGGCCTGCTGAGCGAGCGCTACCTGATCCGCGAAGGGCGCGAATTAATCCCGACCGCTAAGGCCGCACAGCTGATGACCTTGCTGCGGGGCTTGGGCGTTAATGAACTAACGGCCCCGGAGCTGACCGGCGAGTGGGAATACAAGCTGTCCCAGATGGAAAAAGGCGCCATTTCGCGCGAAGAATTCATGCGCGAAATCGCCCAGATGACGCAAATCATCGTCAAGCGCGCCAAGGAATACGATAACGACACCATCCCGGGCGAATATACGACCTTGACTACGCCGTGCCCGAACTGCGGCAGCGTGGTGAAGGAAAACTATCGCCGCTTCGCTTGCACCAAGTGCGACTTCTCGATGAGCAAGACGCCCGGTAGCCGCCAGTTTGAGATCGCCGAAGTGGAACAATTATTGAAAGACCGCACCATTGGCCCCCTGCAAGGTTTTCGTTCAAAAATGGGGCGTCCGTTCGCGGCGATCTTGCGCATCGTGCGCGACGAAGACACTAGCAACTTCAAGCTTGAATTTGATTTCGGCCAAAACGACGAAGGCGAAAACGGCGAGGGCGTCGATTTCACCGGGCAGACCGCGCTTGGGGCATGTCCAAAGTGCAGCGCCGGCGTCTACGAGATGGGCCTGGCCTATGTGTGCGAGAACAGCGTCGCGAAGCCCAAAACATGCGACTTCCGCAGCGGCCGCATTATCTTGCAGCAAGAAGTTTTACCGGAACAGATGGCAAAACTGCTCAATGAGGGGAAAACCGACTTGCTGCCGGGGTTTGTGTCGCAGCGCACGCGGCGGCCGTTCAAGGCTTTCCTCGTCAAAGGCAAGGATGGCAAGATCAGTTTCGAGTTTGAAGAGCGCAAGGCCAAAGCGCCGGCCAAAGCCAAGGCTGGCGCCGGCGTCGTGGCTGACGGCCCTGAGGCTGCGGCCAACGTGGCGCCGTTGGCCGCCGTGGTGAAAAAGACCGTCGCCAAAGCGTCGCCAAAAAAAGCCGCTGCCAAGAAGGCGCCGGCCAAGAAGGCCGCGGCAAAGTAGTCGGTCGCCGCCCGCCAATTCCAGCTGGTACGGGGCCCCAGTACGCAATTGGCGTTAACGAATAGGGCCGGCCAAAGAGTGCCGTGCGCGCGGGCGCGTCGGCTGGGCGGGCCGTCTTCCATGAGCTACTTTGCGTCGCTCCAGCTGCCTCTTGCCTTCTGAGTCTCAGCCCAGAATTGCTATTAACCATGGATTTAATGGTAGCCTGTAACAATTCCTGTTTGCAAGGCACAATCCGTCTCTTGCAGTCGAGATAGCGCCGCGACCAACGAGGTGTGGCAGTCACGGATACAATGTCCGTTACATGGAGGGCTATGGATAGTTTGTTGCGAGAAAAAATATTGGCCGTGGCGCGTTGCGGCATGACAAGTGCCGAGGCCAGCGGCTTTTTCCGGGTCGCACTGGGCTTGCACTATTTGGCCGGGCTGATGACCGAGGAAGCGTTGGACTTCAAACAAATCGACCGTCAATACAACCGTTTTATTTACCATTCGATTGGCAAGGGCCACAGCATTGCCAGCGTGCTCCAGTTTATGAGCGGGGAGAAGGTCGTGCGCGTCCTTGAGGCAAAAGGATTTACCGACGCCTTCACCTTGCATTGCGCGAACGTACCGCTAGCGTCGATTCCATTTTTGCTGGAGCTCAATCTGGGCGTGGCGAAGGACATTTCCGGCATCGACCCGGTGGGTCCGGTGGCAGACTGGATCGCGCAGAAAAAAGAGGCCGCGCACGCATGGTCGCCTGCCTAACGTTCTTCGCGCCGCACTCGCCTTATAATCATGCTTCCTTAAAGACCTTATTTCACTTCCCATGGCAACGAACGTTCGGCATCAACTCTTGGACCCTTTGGACCGTTTGATCGTGGGCGCCGACAAGGCGCTGCGCGTCATCGCGGGCGTCGCATCGGCCGCGCGCCCGACCCCGGCGGCGCATGTGGCCGACACCGGCCTGACCCAAGCTGAACAGAGTCACAGCGCCGGTCTGATGCGCGTTAATCATGTGGGGGAAGTATGCGCGCAAGCCTTGTACAATTCGCAAGCGCGCTTCGCCCAAAGCGAGGACATGCGCCAGCAATTTGAGCAGGCGGAGCGCGACGAAGAAGATCATTTGGCGTGGACCGCGCAGCGCCTGGCCGAACTGGGCTCGCAGCCGAGTTTGCTTAATCCGTTGTGGTATGCCGGCGCGTATCTGTTGGGCACGCTCGCGGCGTCTCTGGGCGATCGGCGCAGCCTGGGTTTTGTGGTCGAGACCGAGCGCCAGGTCGAAGCTCATCTGGCCGGGCATCTGGCGCAGTTGCCGCCGCAAGATGAGAAATCACGCGCCATCGTCGAGCACATGCGCGCTGACGAGGCCGCCCACGGGGCCGCTGCCCAAGCGCTGGGCGCGAGCGCCACGCCGGCGCCGGTCAAGGCGCTGATGACAGTCATGGCCAAGATCATGACTGTCACCGCTTATCGCGTCTGACGTCGGAGCACAGGGCCGCTGACGCGCGGGCTATGGCCGCGTTCGTTATTTTTCTTCGACGATGGTGAAGGAATGAGTGATTTCGGCGGTTTTTGCCAGCATGATCGACGCCGAGCAATATTTATCATGCGACAATGAAATGGCGCGCGCGACGCTGGCCTGCTTCAGATCTTTACCGCGCACAATGAAGTGAAAGTTAATCTTGATGAACACTTTGGGGTCGGTGTCGGCCCGTTCGGCTTTGAGAGTAACTTCGCAGCCGCGCACATCCTGATGGCTCTTTTTCAAAATCAAGACGACATCGTAGGCGGTGCAGCCGCCAGTGCCTAGCAGGACCATTTCCATAGGGCGCGGTGCTAAATTATGTCCGCCGCCATCGGGCGCGCCGTCCATCGTCACTAAGTGGCCTGAGCCGGTTTCCGCCAAAAAACTCATGCCGGACGGGCCGTTCCAGCTTATTTTGCATTCCATGTTCTCTCCGAAAAAAATCGCTGCCCGTATTGTAATGGAGTTACCCGAATGACAGGCCGCCAGCGCAAGGCGCCGCAGGCACTTTCATCACGTGAGCAAGCGCAGTGCGCGCGCGCCGGGGCGCACAAATGTTATTGCCCCGCTCGGGCGTTTTTCAACCCAAAATGGTTAGCGGGAAAGCAATATGCGGCACCAGCACTCTTGAATGGCGTTGACTGAGACGGCCCGCGGCGGCCGCGCCCAGCGGCGATTGACATGGCATGGCATGGTGGATTACAATAACCGGCTTTCCATTCGTTCAGGAAATGTAGACAAGGCAGAGTCCGCAAAATACATCAAGCGGAACCACCATTTGAGCGTGTAATTTATTAGGAAGTCAACATGAAAACATTTTCCGCTAAAGGACATGAAGTCCAGCGCGATTGGTTCGTGATTGACGCGACGGACAAAGTCCTCGGGCGTGTCGCCAGCGAAGTGGCACTCCGATTGCGCGGCAAACACAAACCGGAATTTACTCCTCACGTCGATACCGGCGACTTCATCGTCGTCATCAATGCAGGCAAACTGCGTGTGACCGGTACCAAGGCCACTGAGAAGATCTATTACCGCCACTCTGGTTATCCAGGCGGCATTTACGAAACCAATTTCCAGAAAATGCAACAGCGTTTTCCGGGTCGCGCACTGGAAAAAGCCGTCAAGGGTATGTTGCCCAAAGGCCCGCTCGGTTACGCGATGATCAAGAAGCTGAAAGTGTATGCAGAAGCAACTCATCCGCACGCAGCTCAGCAACCTAAAGCACTCGTCCTCTAAGGAATTGACATGATCGGTAATTACAATTATGGAACCGGCCGTCGCAAGAGTGCAGTGGCTCGGGTTTTTATCAAAGTCGGCACAGGCTTAATCGTTGTCAACGGTAAACCGGCGAATGAATATTTTTCGCGCGAAACAGGTCTGATGGTGATCCGTCAACCGCTGGAACTGACTGGAAATGTCGAACGTTTCGACATCAAGATCAATGTTCACGGCGGCGGCGAATCCGGCCAGGCTGGCGCCGTTCGTCACGGCATCACCCGCGCTTTGATTGACTACGATGCAACCCTCAAACCGGAACTTGCAAAAGCTGGCTTCGTCACTCGCGATGCGCGTGAAGTTGAACGTAAGAAGGTCGGTCTGCGCAAAGCACGTCGCGCAAAACAGTTCTCCAAGCGTTAATTTGTCCGCAACAGCACGCAGTCATCGGCGTGCTGCACCAAAAAGCCGCCGACTTCTGTCTGGCGGCTTTTTGTTTTGGGCGAGCCGGCGCCGCCCTTGCTTGGACTTAGCCCTGTTAAAATAAAGCTGGCATGAGCATGAGCGGGTTTCGCCCATGTTTTTAGTCTCTACGCAAGGAATTTGAAAATGATCAAAGTTGGCATAGTCGGTGGCACGGGGTACACTGGCGTCGAGCTGCTGCGCCTGTTGGCGGTCCATCCCGCAGTGCAATTGACGGCAATTACTTCGCGCAAGGAAGATGGTTTGCCCGTTGCCGATATGTATCCATCCTTGCGCGGTCGGGTCGCTTTGGCATTCTCGGCGCCAGAAAAGGCCAATCTGGCTGGATGCGACTTGGTTTTTTTCGCCACCCCGCACGGCGTCGCGATGGCCCAAGCGCCAGCCTTGCTGTCGGCTGGCGTTAAAGTGATCGATCTGGGCGCCGATTTCCGCCTGAAAGATCAAGCCCTGTTTGAACAATGGTACAAAATTCCCCATACGGCACCAGAACTCCTGGAGCAGGCTGTATACGGTTTGCCCGAGCTCAATTGCGAAGACATTCAAGGCGCGTCTCTGGTCGCCAATCCCGGTTGCTTTCCGACCACCATGCAGCTGGGTTTTTATCCGCTCCTAAAAGCCGGCCTGATTGATGCGACGGCCTTGATCGCCGACTGCAAATCGGGCGTGTCAGGCGCCGGACGCAAAGCCGAGATCGGTATTCTTTTTTCCGAGTCGAGTGACAATTTCAAAGCGTACGGGGTGTCCGGCCATCGTCATACGCCGGAAACGGTAGCGCAATTGCAACGTTTTACGGACCAAAAGGTCGGCTTGATTTTCACGCCCCACCTGGTGCCGATGATCCGCGGCATGCATTCGACCCTGTATGGCCGTTTGAACACGGGCATCACCAACGACGCCTTGCAATCGCTGTTCGAAGCGCAGTATGAGGACATGCCGTTTGTGGATGTCATGCCGTGGGGTTCTCATCCGGAGACCCGGTCCACGCGCGGCTCGAACATGTTGCGCCTGGCCTTGCACCGCAGCGGCAATACCGTCATCGTGCTGGTGGTGCAAGATAATCTGGTGAAGGGCGCATCCGGACAGGCCGTGCAATGCATGAACCTCATGTTCGGTTTGGAAGAGAGCGCTGGTCTGACACAAATTGCGTTGCTGCCATGAGTCGCCCGAACCGCCAAAATAGGGGGCCGGGCCCGGTCGGGATCCACGGCAGCTTCAGAGCGGCTTGAATTTTGCTCGAATGGCCGCATCATTGGGAGGTGCGGAAAAAGTCCTGGCAGGTCTTGCGCCGATCCCGTTGCCATGTTAGAGCTCGTCGTTGCATTTGACGACATCCAAAGCGCCAAACGCGGCAACAGTCTATAATAAATCGATGTTTTCACGTAGGAGTATGAAATGAATGCTGTCGCCGAAACACAAGATGAGATTCCAGCGCCTATTATTTTCACCGATAGCGCCGCTAGCAAGGTGGCGCAATTGATCGAAGAGGAAGGCAACCCAGATTTGAAACTGCGCGTATTCGTGCAGGGGGGCGGTTGTTCCGGTTTCCAGTACGGATTCACTTTCGATGAAATCGTCAATGAAGACGACACGACCATGGTCAAAAATGGCGTACAGCTGTTGATCGACTCGATGAGTTATCAGTACTTGGTCGGCGCTGAAATCGACTATAAGGACGATCTCGAAGGTGCCCAGTTCGTCATCAAGAATCCGACGGCCACCTCGACTTGCGGTTGCGGTTCGTCATTCTCCGCTTGAACTTGTCAAAGACGGCGCACTGGGGCGGTGCCTGACTTGCTGTTCTTAGTGCGGGTACAAGGCGCCTAGAATCCGGTCGCCGTGCGCTCCCGTCACGCTTGGCAGATTGCCCGCCGCGCGCTGGACGAAGCGGGAGGCGAGCCATGCGAAGGCTAGAGCTTCGACCAAGTTTGGCGCTACGCCTAGCACCGCCGTCGACTGCACCGTCGCCTGCCCGTTGAGCGCCGCCGCCATTTCGCGCAACAGCGTGGCGTTGCTGGCGCCACCACCACAGACATAAACGGCATCGGCCTTTGGTCCATAGCGCTGGATTGCGCGCGCGATAGTGACGGCCGTTAATTTCGTCAGCGTGAACTGGACATCGGCCGCCGCGGCGTCGGCAAACGGCGCCAGTTTGGTGTGGAGCCAGTCCGCATGAAATAGGTCGCGTCCCGTGCTTTTCGGCGCTGGCCGCGCGAAATAGGGCTCCTCCAGCAGCGCCTCGAGGAGGCCGGAAATTTCGCTCCCGGTGGCGGCCCAGGCGCCGCCGGCGTCATAGGGCTGGCCCAGGTTGCGGCCGATCCAGGCATCCATCAAGACGTTGCCGGGGCCGGTATCAAAACCGCTCACGCCGCCATCGCCATGCAGCACCGTGATATTGCCTATACCTCCGATATTGACGACGACCCGGGTTTGCCCGGGCTGGCCAAATCGCGCCCGATGAAATGCCGGCACCAGAGGCGCGCCCTGGCCACCGGCGGCGATGTCGCGGCTGCGAAAGTCGGCGATGACGTCGATTCCGCTCAATTCGGCCAGCAACGCAGGATTGTTGGTCTGGCGCGTGAAGCCCAGTTCCGGACGGTGGCGGATGGTTTGGCCGTGCACTCCAATGGCGCAGATCGCGTGCGCGGTCCATGCCGACTGGGCCAGCAATTGCCCGACACATTGCGCATAATGCGCGGCCAGCTGGTTAGCGGCCAACGCTTCGCGTTCGATTTCGTTGGGGCCGGCCATTTGCAGCGCCATCAGCTCGGTGCGCAACGCGGCTGGAAATGGGATATGGGCTGTGGCCAGATTGGTGCTGGCAGAAGGCGTGATGTGCGCCAGAACGCCATCCACGCCGTCGAGGCTGGTGCCGGACATCAGGCCGATAAACAAAGAGTCAGTAAAAGTCATGGTGGCAGGAAGGATCGGCGGCGCCTGTTCCGTTGACGTTCCGAGAATTAACGTGCGGCCAACACCATACCGGCCGGGCGCAACAAGGAGAAACGGTGCGTCATATCGGCCGAGACCATGCGAAAGCGTGTCAGCTCGCCCGCCGTCAACGGTGCTTGCGCCTGGACGTTGAGCGTCGCCGGATCGCGCGCTTCATTGTTGACCCTAAACTCGTAATGCAAATGGGGGCCTGTCGACCAGCCGGTGATGCCGACGTAGCCGATCACTTCGCCCTGGCTGACTTTGACACCTTTTTTGATGCCTGGCGCAAAGCCGCTCATGTGGCCATAGGCGGTTGAGTAATTGGCCCAGTGCTTGAGTACCACGATATTGCCGTAGCCGTTTTGCACGCCGGCGGAGGCGACTTCGCCGTCGCCCGAAGCGCGGATCGGGGTTCCAATGGCGGCGGCGAAGTCGATGCCCTTATGCTGCTTCCATTGGCCTGAAATCGGGTGCATGCGCATGGAAAACCCGGACGAGATGCGGGAAAATTCGATGGGCGACTTGAGAAAAGCTTTTTTCAGGGATTTGCCGTCGAAGCTGTAGTAGCCGCCGCCCAGCTTGCTGCTCGGATCGTCAAACCAGACGGACTGGTAAGTCACGCCGTGGTTGGTGAATTCGCCGGCTAGGATGCGTCCGGCTTTGACCATCTCGCCATCTTGCCAGAACGTTTCATAGACCACGTTGAAATGGTCGCCCCGTATCAAGTCGGACCGGAAGTCTATATTGGTCGAAAACATCTCGACGATCTGGGCCGAGATCGAATCGGGCAGTTTGCTGCCGTCGGCGCTGGAATCGGTCGCCGCGAACAGGGTTGATGTGATGTCGCGCGCGTGCATTTCGATGCGCCGCTCCAGCTTGGCTGGGGTTTCGGTCGCCACAAAGGAGTCGCCCTTGCGCTTGACGAAAATATTTTTGAGCGGATTGTCCTTGCCGTCAACCACCGTTGTGCGCAGCCATTGCAACTGACCATCGGCGGCCGTTTGGGCCTGCACCCGTTTGCCTGTCGCCAACTGCATGACGCCGCGGGCAACTTTGTTACTCTTGATGAAGGACTCGGCGGCCGCGTCGTCCACGCCAAGGCGGGTAAGCACGACGGCGAGGCTATCGCCGCCACGGATTTTTTCTTCATGAAAATATTTTTGGCCGTCTTGCTGCAGCGCGGTGATTTGCGCCGTCAAATTCGGCAGCGCGAGGTCCTGGGCGATGGATCTGACGGGGATGTTTGAGGCATCCGGGGCGAGCGGGGCGACGCCGGCCGCACCGAAGGCGCACACGGTAAGGAACAGGGCCGAAGCGCTAAGGATGCGCGCCTTACGCGATGACGCTAGCAGGCTGTACAAGCGCAAGCTAGTGAATTTATGTATAGGGTTCATGCAATCAGTTAAAATTCGCCGCTTGAACGATGCTGTTTATTGTTGTTGTTATGATGGTTCGTTTCACGCTGCAAGATTAATGGAAGCGGGGATTATAACAAATTCCCGAATCCTCCCACCATTTTTGAGATTTTTCGTCATATAAATATGGATATTCACACCTCATCGTCCAAGAAGGTTGGCGCCCAACACAGTGTATTGCCGCTTTCGGACAAAGTCGAAGAAGCGTTGGCGATCGTTAAGCGCGGCGTCGATGAACTTTTAATCGAAAGCGAATTCGCGCAGAAATTGGCACGCTCCGAGCGCAGCGGAATACCGCTGCGCGTCAAACTGGGCTTGGATCCCACCGCGCCGGATCTGCACCTGGGGCACACGGTGGTGCTCAACAAGATGCGCCAGCTGCAAAATCTGGGTCATCATGTCATTTTCCTGATTGGCGATTTCACATCCATGATCGGCGACCCATCCGGACGTAACATCACACGTCCGCCGCTGACGCGCGCACAAATCGAAACTAACGCGACGACTTATTTTGCGCAGGCTGCGCTCGTGCTGGACGCGGCCAAGACCGAAATTCGCTACAATTCGGAATGGTCCGATCCGCTCGGCGCACGCGGCATGATTGAGCTGGCCTCGCACTACACGGTGGCGCGCATGATGGAGCGCGACGACTTTACCAAACGCTTCAAGGAAGGCATTCCCATTTCGGTGCATGAATTTTTGTATCCGCTGATGCAAGGCTACGATTCGGTCGCGCTCAAGTCCGATCTGGAGCTGGGCGGCACCGACCAGAAGTTCAATTTGCTAGTCGGGCGAGAGCTGCAAAAAGATTACGGTCAGGAACAGCAATGCGTGCTGACGATGCCATTGCTCGAAGGCTTGGATGGGTTCGACAAGATGTCGAAGTCGAAAAACAATTACATCGGCATCACGGAGCCGCCGAACACGATGTTCGCCAAGCTGATGAGCATCTCGGACGTCATGATGTGGCGTTACTATGAGCTGCTGTCGTGGCGGTCGTTAGGCGAACTGGCCCAGCTGAAGGACGACGTCTTGGCCGGTAAAAATCCACGCGATGCCAAAGTGGCGCTGGCGCAGGAAATTGTGGCGCGCTTTCATTCGGCACGGGACGCCGAAGCTGCGCTGGCCGATTTTGTCAATCGGTCCAAGGGCGGCATTCCAGACGATGTGCTCGACGTGGCCTTGGCGGGCGCGCCATTGGGCATCGGCCATTTGCTCAAGCAGAGCAATTTGTGCCCGTCCACCTCCGAAGCTTTACGCATGGTCGAGCAAGGTGGCGTGCGCATCGATGGCGCCGTCGTCAGCGATAAGGCCTTGAAAGTGACCGCCGGCACTTTCGTTTTGCAAGTAGGCAAGCGCAAGTTCGCACGCGTCACGCTGTCCAAATGATCGGATTGTTGCAGCGCGTTAGCCAAGCTAGTGTCACGGTGGAGGGTGTGACAGTGGGCGCCATCGCTGCCGGCCTCATGGTGCTGGTGTGCGCCGAGCGGGGCGATACGGAGAAAGAGGCCGACGCGCTGTTGACCAAGTTGCTAAGTTACCGCGTGTTTTCCGATCAGGCCGGCAAGATGAACCGAAGCGTCGCCGACACCGGCGGAGGCTTGCTTCTGGTGCCGCAGTTTACCCTGGCCGCCGATACCAAGTCGGGCGCGCGGCCGTCGTTTTCGGCGGCCGCCAAGCCGCAGGACGGCTTGCGCCTGTTCGATTATTTTGTGGGCCTGGCGCGCCAAAAACATCGGGAGGTCGCGACTGGCCAATTTGGTGCCGAGATGAAAGTCTCGCTCATCAATGAGGGTCCGGTCACATTTTGGCTGCAAGTGGCGCCGACTTAACAATACCTTGTGCAACATCAAGCACGTGGCCACGCCAATCCACGAAATTAATCAGCGATAAGGGGGGGGCGCATGAGGCTTTGGAGTAATTCATTTCGAGATGGCGGACTCATCCCAGCCGAAAACGCGTTTGCCGCCATCGATCCGCTCGCGCACGTGCGCCCGTCGTCCAACCGCAATCCCCATCTGGCGTGGAACGAGGTGCCCGCTGGCACGCGATCGCTGGCCCTGTTTTGTTATGACCGCGATGCACCACAGGACGACCGTTTTGTAAATCAGGAAGGGGAGACCCTGGCACTAGATTCGGCGCGCCGCGAATTCTTTCACTGGACCTTGATCGACCTGCCGCCCTTCCTGTCCGCCATCCCTGATGCGCAATTGTCCAAGCTGGTAACCCCGCACGGCAAGCCGGCGCCGGTTGTCTCTGTGACCATCACGGACGGCATTGAATACCAGGTGCGCCAAGGCATCAATGATTACACTGCCTGGTTTGCCGCGGATCCGGATATGGCGGGCGACTATTATGGCTATGATGGCCCGTGCCCGCCATGGAACGACCAGCGTATTCATCACTATATCTTTCGTTTATATGCACTCGATCTACCGCACCTGGAACTGGAAGGGCGCTTTACCGGCTTGCAAGCGCGCGCGGCCATTTATGGTCACATTCTAGATGAGGCTCAGCTAGTGGGTGCCTACTCGCTTCATCCCTGGGTTGCATCGACACTCAAAAAATAGGAGCCATGAAAACAACGATTTTACTGATTCGCCATGGCGAGACGGCCTGGAACTTAGACCACCGCCTGCAAGGTCACAGCGACATTGCGCTCAATGAAACGGGACGGCGCCAGGCCGAGGCGTTGGCGCGGGCCTTATCGACGGCGGCGTTGGACGCCGTCATTGCCAGCGACTTGCAGCGGGCGCAACAGACGGCGCTGGCCGTTGCCGGCCGTCATAAGTTGCCAGTTTTTAGCGACAAGCGTTTGCGCGAACGCTGTTTTGGCGGTTTCGAAGGCTTGCTGCATGGGGAAATTAGGCAGCGTTACCCGGACCAATATGCGGCTTGGAAAGCGCGCGATATCGATGCGGTGATGCCGCGCGGCGAGCGCGTGGCAGAAAGCTTCCGTCAGTTTTATGCACGTTCGGTGACAGCCATCTTGCACTGGGCCCAGCAATACTCGGGCCAGACCATAGCGGTGGTGGCCCACGGCGGCGTGCTCGAGTGCTTGTACCGGGCTGCCGCCGGCATGGCACTTGACAGCCCGCGCGAGTTCCTGATCAAGAACGCGAGCATCAACCGCTTTTCATTTGCCGATGGGAAACTCTGTCTGATCCAATGGGGTAACGTCGAGCATTTAACTGGGCCTGTCGGCGACGAGTTGGCATAATTGCAATGCCGGCCGCGTATTTACTTGAGTTTGGTCGGGATGCCGAGGCGGCCCCGTAGCTAGTGATCGGCCGGTATGACTAGGGGGATTTAACGAGCCCGTATTTCGTGGTGGAAATATTATGGACGCCTATGAGTTTGAGCGGGCGTTGCTGAAAATTAAAAATAGTGCTTATAATTTGAGCAAAACCTCGGTTAGAATAGAGGGTTTCCTGCCCAACACTTGGCCATTTTAGGGTTAGCTCTTGCACATCGGTCCCCATATTCTGCGCAACAATGTCTTCGTCGCCCCGATGGCCGGTGTGACTGACCGGCCATTTCGCCAATTGTGCAAGCAACTGGGCGCCGGCTATGCAGTATCGGAAATGGCGGCCTCGAATCCGCGTTTGCGGACCACTGAAAAAAGCACGCGTCGCACTGACCTTGATGGCGAAATGGAGCCAAAGGCCGTGCAAATTGCCGGCGCCAATCCGCAGGACCTGGCTGATTGCGCCAAGTTACATGTGGACCGTGGGGCGCAGATTATCGATATCAATATGGGTTGCCCGGTGAAAAAAGTATGCAATAGCTGGTGCGGTTCGGCCCTGTTGCAAGACGAAAGCCTGGTTCAGGAAATTTTGCACGCGGTCGTTCGCGCGGTCGCGGTACCCGTTACTTTGAAATACCGCACGGGCTGGAATTCGGAAAACAAAAATGCGCTGAAGATTGCCCGGATTGCGGAAGAGGCCGGCATCGCCATGCTGACCTTGCATGGCCGCACCCGCGCCGATGGCTACGGTGGCGATGCAGAATACGAAACTATTGCTGCTGTGAAAGCGTCCGTCAGGATTCCTGTCGTTGCCAACGGCGATATCGGGACACCGCAAAAAGCCCGCCACGTGCTAGAGCGCACCGGCGCCGATGCGGTGATGATCGGCCGCGCCGCCCTAGGGCGGCCGTGGATTTGCCGCGAAATCGATCATTTCTTGCGCACCGGAACGGAATTGCCGGCGCCCGAGGTGGACGAGGTGCGCACTCTAATGGACCAGCATCTGCGCGCCCACTATGCGTTCTATGGCGAATTTCTGGGCGTGCGCACGGCTCGTAAGCACATTGGCTGGTATGTGCGCGATTTGCCAGGTGGTGAAGAGTTCCGTCAGAAAATGAATTTGTTTGAGTCGACCACGGCGCAGCTTGTTGCAGTCGATGAATTTTTTGAATCCCAGTCGAACTTTGGCGAGCGGTTACAATACCGCCTCGCTGAAGCGGTGCTGGCAGCCTAAGGCATTGCGTTTAAAGCTTGAAAAATAATATCAAAGGGCAAGCGCTGCACCGTCACGTTTTCTAATGCGGCACGCAACAGCGTCATGATTCACCTCAATTAGCCAAATGAATCGTAAAATGAGTAAAGAAAGCATCCAGGAAGTCGTCCAGAAGAGCCTTGAAGATTATTTCGACGACTTGGGCGAACAGAAAGCGTCGAACATTTACGACATGGTCGTCCTGACCGTGGAAAAACCAATTCTTGAAGTCGTCATGACGCGCGCCGACGGCAATCAGTCGCAGGCGGCGCAAATGCTTGGCATCAACCGCAACACCTTGCGCAAAAAATTGCAAGAGCACGGCCTGCTGTGACGTTTGACGGCTGGCCGGGTCCGACACGCCAGCCATCAATGTCGACGTGCAGCGTCCCTATCGGGCACATAACATTCAACAACCTATCCTCAGCCATGATCAAACAAGCCCTCATTTCCGTATCCGACAAGTCCGGCGTTCTTGACTTCGCCCGCGCCCTCGCCGCTCTCGGCGTCAATATCCTATCCACCGGCGGCACCGCCAAATTGCTGGCCGAGAATGGCGTCGCCGTCACCGAAGTGGCCGACTATACGGGTTTTCCGGAAATGCTGGACGGCCGAGTCAAGACTCTGCATCCGAAAGTGCATGGCGGCATTCTGGCACGGCGCGACTTTCCTGAGCACATGGCCAAGCTCGTCGAGCACGACATGCCGACCATCGACATGGTGGTCGTCAACCTGTACCCGTTCCAGGCCACCGTAGCCAAAGACCAGTGCACCTTAGACGAGGCGATCGAAAATATCGATATCGGCGGCCCAACCATGCTGCGTGCGGCGGCGAAGAACCACAAGGATGTGGTGGTAGTCTGTGATCCGGCCGATTACGGCGTCGTGCTAGCGGAAATGAAGGCGGTCGATGGCACGGCCGGCAACGTCAGCTACGACACCAAGTTCATGCTGGCCAAAAAAGTTTTTGCCCACACCGCCCAATACGACGGCGCCATCACCAATTACCTGACCAGCCTAGGGTCCGATAGGGAGCATGCTAGCCGCAGCCCGTATCCGCAGACGCTTAATTTGGCCTTCGAGAAGGTGCAGGACATGCGCTACGGGGAAAATCCGCACCAAACGGCGGCGTTTTACCGTGATCTGCAGGGGACGGCAGGCGCGCTTGGCAATTATCATCAGTTGCAGGGCAAGGAACTGTCATACAACAACATCGGCGATGCGGATGCGGCCTGGGAATGCGTGAAGAGTCTGGGTCGCTTCGAGCAAAGCGCGGCTTGTGTCATCGTCAAGCATGCCAACCCTTGTGGCGTGGCCTTGGGCGCGAGCGCAGGCGAAGCATTCAGCCGTGCGCTGCAAACCGATCCCACCTCGGCATTTGGCGGCATCATTGCTTTTAATACGGAGCTAGATGGCAAAACCGCCGGCGAAATCGCCAAGCTGTTCGTCGAAGTGCTGATAGCGCCGTCGTTTTCCGCGGAAGCCAAACAGATTTTGTCGTCCAAGCAAAACGTGCGTATCCTCGAAATTGCACTGGGTAATGGCATCAACACCATGGACTTGAAACGCGTCGGCGGTGGCTTGCTGGTGCAGGCGCCGGACGCGAAAAACGTCCAGATCGGTGACTTAAAAGTGGTCACCACGCTCCAGCCAACCCAGCAGCAACTGCAAGATATGATGTTCGCCTGGCGCGTGGCCAAATTTGTCAAGTCGAACGCGATAGTGTTCTGCGGAAATAATATGACCTTGGGCGTGGGCGCCGGCCAGATGAGCCGCGTCGATTCGGCCCGGATCGCCTCGATCAAGGCGCATAATGCCGGTTTGTCTTTGACCGGTTCGGTGGTCGCGTCGGATGCCTTTTTTCCGTTCCGCGACGGCCTCGATGTCGTGATCGACGCCGGTGCGAGCTGCGTGATTCAGCCAGGGGGCTCGATGCGCGACCAGGAAGTAATCGACGCTGCCAATGAGCGTGGCATTGTCATGCTGTATACCGGTACGCGCCATTTCCGTCATTGATGCGCCGCGGGCAAGCTCTGGCAGCTTGCCCGCGCGCATGCCGACGATGCGGCGATGATTATTCTAGGCATCGACCCTGGTTTGCGCACGACTGGCTTTGGTCTGATCGACAAGCAAGGCAACAAGCTGCGTTATATCGCGTCGGGCACCATCAAGACCGCCGCCGACGGCGATCTGCCATCGCGCCTAAAAGTCATCCTGCATGGCGTTTCCCAGATCGTCACAACTTACCAGCCTGATTGCGCGGCGATCGAAAAGGTGTTCGTTAACGTCAATCCACAATCGACGCTGTTGCTGGGGCAGGCGCGTGGCGCCGCCATTTGCGCGCTGGTCGGGGCCGATTTAGCGGTGGCCGAATATACGGCGCTGCAAGTGAAACAAGCCGTTGTCGGGCGCGGCAAGGCCGCCAAGGAACAGGTCCAAGACATGGTGTCGCGCTTGCTGCTGCTGCCCGGTTTGCCCGGCAGCGATGCCGCCGATGCGCTCGGTGTTGCTATTTGCCATGCCAACAGCCATGACGCTTTGGCGCTGATTACGGCGCTGGTGCCCGGCTTGGGCCGGTTACGCATGAAGCGCGGGCGCTTGATCGGCTAAACTATCGCTTCTGATTGTCTTTACAACAAGGTCACACGATGATAGGTCGGCTCTCCGGGATTTTGCTTGAAAAAAATCCGCCTCAATTGCTAATTGATTGCCAGGGCGTAGGTTATGAAGTTGATGTGCCGATGAGCACGTTTTACAATTTACCCCATGTCGGCGAACGAGTCGTCTTGTTTACGCATCAGACCATCCGCGAAGACGCCCACTTATTGTTTGGCTTTGGCAACGTGGATGAACGCGTCGTTTTTCGCCAACTCATCAGAATTTCGGGCGTTGGCGCGCGCACTGCTCTGTCGATTCTATCGGGCATGACAGTAGCCGACCTAGCCCAGGCCATCACCTTGCAGGAATCAGGCCGCCTGACCAAGGTGCCGGGCATAGGCAAAAAGACGGCTGAACGTTTGCTGCTGGAACTCAAAGGCAAGCTTGGCGCCGACATTGGCGCGAGCGGCCTTCGCGCCGTGCCGGATGCCCAATCAGATATCTTGAATGCGCTACAAGCTTTGGGTTATTCTGACAAGGAAGCTCTTTTGGCGTTAAAGAGCGTTGCGCCCGGCTGCGGCGTGTCGGACGGCATCAAGCTGGCACTCAAAGCACTTTCCAAGGGGTAAGCTTTAGCCCCCTTCCACGTGCTCTCGCAGAGCTCTTGCAGCCAGAAGGATAATTCTAATTTGTGTAAGGCGGACCTCTTGATGCGGGCGCGACAAGGGCCAGTTTGTACGAGCAAACTAGCCGCACCGCCATTCATGGCGATCGAGCATGCTGGCCCTTTGCCGCCCGCCAAAAGTAACGCAAGTCCACGCCCTAGTATGGCTGGCCCTTTGCGCTTTGCGCACTCCTATTTACCACACGACGACGAGGTGTTTCGGGTTGTGCGCTGCCACCGTCGTATGCATCGTCTTGGTCTTGCCGTTCACCTCGGCCATGACCGTATATCGACCATGGGGCACTTTGGCCAGGAGGAACGGCCCATCCGACACCGTTTTCAGTACCGTCGCGCCGGCCTGGTCCACGATCGTCACATCGACATTTGCAAGAAACTCATTTTTTGGTTTGGCATGCTGGACAAATTCTAACGACAACGGATATTTGGGCGCCGCCAATTTGATGGCTTCGGCTTCATCCTTACCGACACCACCCGTCAAATAAGAGATCGATCCTTGCGTCTTCATCGGTGGCAGGCTATCCGAGGACATGGCGAAAGCCGAGCCGAGTGATAGCATATTTACAGCGACCAATGCGCTCATTACAGTTAATTTTGTACGTTTCATTTTCATGACTCCTTCCACCTGCGAATGCATTCCGAACTCGATAGATAAACTCGACAGATAATCGGCCTTGGCACGCGGAGGGAATCAACCATTGCGCATAGGCGCGACCCCATCTTGATTATTAGATTTTTGGCATTCGCAACAGTTCTCCTTGTAACACATTGTTACAATGTTGTCTAAATATCATTTAGCGCGTCACAGTTCATAGTCGAACCTGTGCGCAACGTGCCGGGTGGAGGTGCCGAGAAAATACCAAGATTGATGTGCTGAAACACGGTCACGGACCGTTGCGGCCCGCCTGGACCACTGTGGCGCAAGCGAAACGAAATGGCTCTTGAAACCGAGCATCGGCTCCCTATATTGACTTTGCATTCCGACTTTGCATTCGCACAACCATTAAATGGAGGCAGTCATGAGCAAGATCATCGGTATCGACCTCGGCACCACGAATTCCTGCGTCGCCATCATGGAAGGGGGCCAGCCCAAGGTCATTGAAAATGGGGAAGGGGCGCGCACCACGCCGTCGGTCGTGGCCTATCAGGAAGAGGGCGAGATTCTGGTGGGCGCGCCGGCCAAACGGCAGGCGGTGACGAATTCGCAAAACACCCTGTACGCCGTGAAGCGCTTGATCGGGCGCAAGTTCGAAGAGAAGGAAGTGCAAAAAGATATCCATCTGATGCCTTATAAAATCATCGAGGCCGACAATGGTGATGCCTGGATCGAGGTGCGCGGCAAAAAGCTGGCGCCGCCGCAAATCTCGGCCGAAGTGCTGCGCAAGATGAAAAAGACGGCGGAGGACTATCTCGGGGAAAAAGTGACGGACGCCGTCATCACGGTGCCGGCCTACTTCAACGACGCGCAGCGCCAAGCCACCAAGGATGCCGGCCGCATCGCCGGCCTCGACGTCAAGCGCATCATCAACGAGCCGACCGCGGCGGCGCTCGCGTTCGGCCTCGATAAGACCGGCAAGGGCGAGCGTAAGATTGCGGTATACGACCTGGGCGGTGGAACCTTTGATATTTCGATCATTGAAATTGCCGCCGTCGACGGCGACAAGCAGTTTGAAGTGCTCTCGACCAACGGCGATACCTTCCTCGGCGGCGAGGATTTTGACCAGCGCATCATCGATTACCTGATTGGCGAATTCAAGAAAACCAGCGGCATCGATCTGGGCAAAGATCCCATTGCGCTGCAGCGCATCAAGAGCGCCGCCGAGCGCGCCAAGATCGAATTGTCCTCGACCCAGCAAACGGAGATCAATGAGCCCTATATCGCATTAGCTAACGGAGCGCCCGCGCACATGACTTTGCGCCTGACCCGCGCCAAGCTGGAAGCGCTGGTGGAAGACTTGATTAACCGGACCATAGAACCGTGCCGCCTGGCCTTGAAGGATGCCGGCCTCGGGATCGACCAGGTCGGCGACGTGATCTTGGTCGGTGGCATGACAAGGATGCCCAAGGTGCAGGAGAAAGTGAGGGAATTTTTTGGCAAGGAAGCGCGCAAGGACGTCAATCCGGATGAGGCGGTGGCGGTCGGCGCCGCGATCCAGGGTTCCGTGCTGTCGGGCGAGCGCACCGATTTGCTCCTGATGGACGTGACCCCGCTCTCGCTCGGGATCGAGACCTTGGGCGGGGTGATGACCAAGATGATCCAGAAAAACACGACCATTCCGACCAAGTTCAGCCAGGTGTATACGACGGCCGACGACAATCAGGCGGCCGTGACCGTCAAGGTGTACCAGGGCGAGCGCGAAATCGTCAGCGGCAACAAGCTGCTGGGAGAATTCAATCTGGTCGGCATTCCGCCGGCAGCGCGCGGCATGCCGCAAATCGACGTCACCTTCGACATCGACGCCAATGGCATCTTGCACGTGAGCGCCAAGGACAAGGCCACGGGCAAGGAAAACAAGATCACCATCAAGGCCAACTCCGGCCTGACGGAGTCGGAGATCCAGAAGATGGTGCAAGACGCCGCGGCCCACGCCGCAGAAGACAAGCGCGTGAAAGAATTGACGGAAAGCCGCAACGCGGGCGACGCCCTCGTGCATTCGACGCGCAAGACACTGGGCCAATATGGGGACAAGCTCGAGCTCGCGGAAAGGGAGCGCATCGAGGCGGCGATCGGGAGCCTGGACAGCGCGTTGAAAGGGAACGACAAGTCCGAGATCGATGCCAAGATCGCCGCATTGTCTAGTGCGGCGCAAAAGGTGGGCGAGAAAATGTACGCCGGGGAAGGGCAAGCGCAACCGGCGGCCGGCGCCGCTTCAGCCACGGCGGGAACCGACAGCGAGCGGCCCCAGGCGGAAAATGACGATGTAGTCGATGCGGACTTTAGGGAAGTGAAGAAGTAAAAGCCCCGTTGCGCCCGAAATCTGGCGTCGAGGCGTTCGCCGGGCGGCTTGGAAGCGACAAGGGGGCTGTCTGGAGTCACCAGCGGCGCGCTGGCCAGCGCGCCGCCCCCGTCTCGGCGCGGCGCCGGTGCGCATGGCGGACCCGGAAGACACGACAACATCCGTCCTTGAAACCGTGCCTGTCCCTGTTGCGTAGACGTGGAACGACCTAATTGCCCTATACTTGTCATTTGCTACCGGGGCTCGTATCAGGTCACATGCCGTCGTTTCTCATCAGCTCACCGGGCCGAACGTGACGAGAAGACATTTTACTGCCCCGTCATGTGCCCAGCGCTGAACTTCCTAATTAGCCGGCGATGATGAACTCACCGTCAGCCGGCTCGAACCGGCCCAGCTTGCAACGAGTGCTTAAGCGGGCGCAGGCCGCCTTTCCGTGGGTCCATCTTCACCAAAAACGCGGGCTTCGGATGAGCCGTGAGGACGGCCTGCCGCAATCGCCACAGCCCATGATCAAATTCAAGCAGATAACAATTCATGCCGGCGCCGACAATAGGATAGAGTAGTGGCAGCTTGATCGAATCTGTTACTTTGATAAAATTCGTATAACAGCTTGAACCCAAGTAACAATTACCAATAATAAATGATATGAGCATTCAAACGGATAATTTTACGGAACAGCGCATTATCGCCAGCACGCCGTCCTCGCCTAATGAAGAGGCAATCGAACGCGCGCTGCGGCCAAAACAACTCGATGAATATATCGGGCAAGAGAAGATCCGCGCCCAGCTGCAAATTTTCATCACCGCTGCGCGCCAACGCAAGGAAGCGCTCGACCATACCTTGTTGTTCGGTCCGCCGGGCTTGGGTAAGACAACGTTGGCGCACATCATCGCGCGCGAGATGGGCGTGAATATGCGCCAGACTTCCGGCCCCGTGTTGGAACGTCCAGGCGACTTGGCCGCGATCCTGACTAATCTGGAAGCGAACGACGTCTTGTTTATCGATGAAATCCATCGTTTGTCGCCGGTGGTGGAAGAGATCTTGTACCCGGCGCTGGAAGACTATCAGATCGACATCATGATCGGCGAAGGCCCCGCGGCGCGTTCAGTCAAGCTCGACTTGCAGCCGTTTACCCTGGTGGGCGCGACCACCCGCGCCGGCATGCTGACCAATCCCTTGCGCGACCGTTTCGGCATCGTCGCGCGCCTTGAGTTCTACAACACGGCGGAACTGACCCGCATCGTCACGCGCAGCGCCGCGTTGCTAAATGCGCCGATTGCGCCGGATGGCGCGAGCGAGATTGCCCAGCGCGCGCGCGGCACGCCGCGCATCGCCAACCGCCTGTTGCGCCGCGTGCGCGACTATGCTGAGGTGAAGGGCAACGGGGAAATAACGAAGCCGATGGCCGATGCGGCCCTCATTATGCTAGACGTCGATTCCGTCGGCTTTGACGTGATGGACCGCAAGTTGCTCGAAGCGGTGCTGTTTAAGTTCGGCGGCGGGCCAGTTGGCATAGGCAACCTGGCCGCCGCGATCGGGGAAGAAGCCGACACCATCGAAGACGTGCTGGAACCATACCTGATTCAGCAGGGCTTCTTGCAGCGCACGCCGCGCGGGCGCATCGCCACCCCCGCCGCCTACACCCACTTTGGCGTGAGCGCACCGCGCACCAATCCCAATGGCGAACTGTGGGACATGTAGGCTCGCGCCGTGCGACCTCTTTAGAGCGTTCGGCTTGGCGGCCACGCATCCCCCGCGTGCCATGAGGCGCTCCAAGCCGATTTAACCCGGCGCGTGCTCGGCGTCAGCGCCGCCCGTTTTTACACGAGGGCTAGTTTCGCAAATTGTTCGTGCAGTTTTTCGATGGTTGATGAAAAATTGAGCAAACGCTCGTGCTCCTGAGCGACCACGGCTGCTGGCGCGCGGGCGACGAAACTTTCGTTGCCCAGTTTGCCGTTGACCTTGGCCATTTCGCCTTGAATACGGTTGATTTCCTTAGTCAGGCGCTCGCGTTCGGCAGCCACGTCGATTTTAACTTGCAGCATGAGCTTGGTACCGCCGACGATGGAGACGGGGGCCGGCGATTCCGGCAGGGATGGTACGATGGCCACTTCTGACAGTTTGCCCAGCGTTTGCAGATACGGTGCAAACGAGTCTAGGTGTTTTTGGTCGGCCACGCTGGCCGCTTCGATGATCAGTGGCACGCGCACGGCGGGCGAGAGTTGCATTTCGCCGCGCAGGTTACGCGTCGCATCCGTTAGCGCCTTCAATTGCGTCATCCAGTGTTCGGCGGCGGCGTCGATCTGTTTCGGATTTGCCTGCGGATATTGCTGCAGCATAATCGAATCTCCCGCTGGATCGAGAGTGCGGCCGGCCAGCGGCGCCACCGTTTGCCACAGGGCTTCGGTCACAAATGGGATCACCGGGTGCGCCAGACGCAGCACCGTTTCAAGGACGTGCAACAAGGTGTGACGGGTGGCGCGCTGCTGGCCTTCCCCGCCGTGCTGAATTTGCACCTTGGCCACTTCCAGATACCAGTCGCAATATTCGTCCCATACGAACTTGTAGATCGAGGCCGCGATATTATCGAAACGGTAATCCTCAAAGCCTTTGGCGATGTCCATTTTCGTCCGCTGCAAGAGGGAGATGATCCAGCGGTCCGCCGCCGACAAGTCGGCCTCGCTGGCGCTGCAATCCTTGCCTTCGGTATTCATCAACACAAAACGAGTCGCGTTCCACATCTTGTTGCAAAAGTTGCGATAGCCTTCGCAGCGCCCCAAGTCGAAGTTGATGTTGCGGCCCAGGGAGGCATAACTGGCCATGGTGAAACGCACAGCGTCGCTGCCGTAAGCGTTGATGCCGGCCGGGAATTCTTTGCGCGTCGCCTTGGCGATTTTTTCCCCGTCGCGCGGGTTCATGAGGCCGCTAGTGCGCTTGGCGATCAGCGACTCGAGATCGATGCCGTCGATCAAGTCGATCGGATCTAAGGTGTTGCCCTTGGACTTAGACATTTTCTGGCCACTCGAATCGCGCACGAGTCCGTGCACATAGACCGTGTTGAACGGTACTTTTCCCGTAAAGTGGGACGTCAGCATCACCATTCGGGCGACCCAAAAAAAGATGATGTCAAAGCCCGTGACCAGTACGCTAGAGGGCAGGAAAGCTTTCATTTCCGGTGTATCTGCGGGCCAGCCCATGGTAGAGAATGGAATCAAGGCCGACGAGAACCAGGTATCGAGCACGTCGTCATCCCGTTTGAGGGGGCCGACGCTGCCGGCCGCGACGGCCTTGATCAAGGCCTCCGCTTGGCTGCGGGCAACAAAAATGTTGCCGGCCTCGTCGTACCAGGCCGGGATCTGGTGGCCCCACCACAGCTGGCGTGAGATGCACCAATCCTGGATGTTGTTTAGCCACTGGTTGTAGGTGTTGCTCCAGTTCTCGGGAACGAACTTGATTTCGCCATCTGCCACTTTTTCGAGCGCCACTTCGGCAATCGACTTGCCTGGAAAGAACGTGCCTTCCGGTGCCGGCTTGCTCATCGCCACGAACCACTGGTCGGTCAGCATGGGCTCGACGACGACGCCGGTGCGGTCGCCACGCGGGACCATGAGCTTGTGCGGTTTGACTTCCCGCAGCAATCCTTGGGCATCGAGGTCAGCGACGATCAGCTTACGCGCGGCAAAACGGTCTAGGCCGCGGTAGGCGGCGGGCGCATCGTCGCTGATCTTCGCCTCCAAGGTCAGAATGCAGACTTGTTCCAGGTGGTGGCGCTGGCCCACCGCGTAGTCGTTAAAGTCGTGCGCCGGCGTGATCTTGACACAGCCCGTACCGAATTCCTTGTCGACGTAAGCGTCGGCGATAACCGGGATTTCGCGCTCGCTCAGCGGCAGCTTCAGCATCTTGCCGACCAGTGCACTGTAGCGCTCGTCGGTCGGATCAACCGCCACGGCGACGTCGCCCAGCATGGTTTCCGGGCGGGTGGTGGCAACCGTCAGGTGGCCGTTGCCGTCGGCCAGCGGGTAGTCGATGTACCACATCGAGCCGTCTTCTTCCTCGGACACCACTTCCAGGTCGGAAATTGCCGTGCCCAATACGGGATCCCAGTTGACTAGGCGCTTGCCGCGGTAGATCAGACCTTGCTCAAACAGGCGAACGAAGACATCGGTGACGACCTTCGAGCGCGGCTCATCCATCGTGAAATATTCGCGCTGCCAGTCGGGCGAGGTGCCCATGCGGCGCATTTGCTCGGTGATGGTCGAGCCCGATTTCTCTTTCCATTCCCACACTTTTTCGATGAATTTTTCGCGCCCCAGAGCATGCCGCGAAATGTTCTGCGCGTCGAGTTGGCGTTCCACCACAATTTGCGTGGCAATACCGGCGTGGTCGGTGCCCGGCACCCATGCCGTGTTGTAGCCACGCATGCGGTAATAGCGCGTCAGGCCGTCCATGATGGTCTGATTGAAGGCATGGCCCATGTGCAAGGTGCCGGTCACGTTTGGCGGCGGCAACTGGATGCTGAACGACGGTTTGCCGGCGTCGAGCGTGGCGGCGAAATATCCGCGCCGCTCCCACTCGTTGCGCCAGTATTGTTCAATGTCGGCTGGCTCGAAAGACTTGGCTAATTCCATGATTTTGCGTGTGGTTTTGCGAAAACAACCATTATAAGGGACGCGGACAGCAGCGCACCTGAGATGACTTCGTATTTTCGTGAGTTGCGATTTTCTGAGCTACGCTGCGAGCCGAGCCAGATGGGGGACATGCGCGCGCCAGCGACAGGCTAGTGGGTGCGCGCAAAACTGCAAGCCACGACCCATCAGCTAAATGGGACCAAACTAAACTCAGTGTGAGCTCGGTTAACTTTCTTCCGGTCAACACTAGCGGCGCATTTCAGCACCTAACGTTTCGGGCGCGCGGTATTGGCGCGCAAAAGCAGGTATAATTATTTTCCGTCATCGCAAGGTGGCAAACGCTAGGGGTCCTGCAAAACCGCGAACGCGGCGCGGGTGAGATAAACCCTCTGAACCTGATCTGGATAATGCCAGCGAAGGAAAGCATAGATTGCAACGGCGCGCGCCGTTGCTGTTGAACCTCCTTTGCTGGCTGCTACTGCAAGCTAACAAGGAGCCACATGAACGCCAATCCGAAGTTTCTCTCTGCCACCGCCGCAGTTGACCAGGCCGCCATCACGCCGCTGCCAAATTCGCGCAAGATTTATGTCGAGGGTAGCCGCCCGGACATCCGTGTGCCCATGCGGCAAATCAGCCAGTCTGATACGGAAGCGTCCTTTGGCGGTGAAAAAAATCCGCCGATCTATGTCTACGATACGTCCGGCCCGTACAGTGATCCGGAAGCCACGATCGACATCCGCTCCGGCCTAGCCACGCCGCGCCTGCCGTGGATCGTCGAGCGTGGCGACACGGAGGAATTGGCCGGCCCCAGTTCCCACTACGGCATTGAGCGCTTGGCCGACCCGATGCTAGCTGAGCTCCGCTTTAACTTGCAGCGCAAGCCACGCCGCGCTAAGGCCGGCGCCAACGTTACCCAGATGCATTACGCCCGGCGCGGCATCGTCACGCCGGAAATGGAGTTCGTCGCCATTCGGGAAAATATGCGCCGCCGCGAGTACCTCGAAGAGCTGAAAACGTCCGGGCCGATGGGCCAGCGCCTAGCCGACCTGATGGGTCGCCAGCATCCGGGCCAGTCCTTTGGCGCTAGCATACCGTTTGAGATCACGCCCGAATTCGTGCGCGATGAAATCGCCCGTGGGCGTGCCATCATCCCGGCCAACATCAACCATCCTGAGATTGAGCCGATGATCATCGGTCGCAATTTCCTGGTCAAGATCAATGCCAATATTGGCAATTCGGCGGTCACGTCGTCGATCGGCGAAGAAGTGGAAAAGATGACCTGGGCCATCCGCTGGGGTGGCGACAACGTGATGGATTTGTCGACCGGCAAACATATCCATGAAACGCGCGAATGGATCGTGCGCAATTCGCCGGTACCGATTGGGACGGTGCCAATCTACCAGGCGCTGGAAAAGGTCAACGGCAAGGCCGAAGACCTGACCTGGGAAATTTACCGCGACACCCTAATTGAGCAGGCCGAGCAGGGCGTCGACTATTTCACAATTCATGCCGGCGTGCTGCTACGCTACGTGCCGATGACGGCCAAGCGCCTGACCGGCATCGTCTCGCGGGGCGGCTCCATTATGGCCAAGTGGTGCCTCGCGCATCATGAAGAGTCGTTCCTGTACACGCATTTCGAAGACATTTGCGCCATCATGAAAGCGTATGACGTGGCGTTTAGTCTGGGCGACGGATTGCGTCCCGGTTCGATCTTCGACGCCAACGATGAAGCGCAGCTGGGCGAACTGAAAACGCTGGGCGAGCTGACCCAGATCGCTTGGAAGCATGATGTGCAGGTGATGATCGAAGGTCCCGGTCATGTGCCGATGCAGATGATCAAGGAGAACATGGACTTGCAGCTAGAGCAGTGCCATGAGGCGCCGTTCTACACGCTCGGGCCGTTGACGACCGACATCGCGCCCGGTTACGACCATATCACGTCGGGCATTGGGGCCGCGCAAATCGGCTGGTACGGCACCGCCATGCTGTGCTACGTTACGCCGAAGGAACATTTGGGTTTGCCAAATAAGGCCGACGTCAAAGATGGCATCATCACCTATAAGATCGCGGCCCACGCGGCCGACCTCGCCAAGGGTCATCCGGGCGCCCAAATCCGCGACAACGCCCTGTCCAAGGCGCGCTTCGAATTTAGATGGGATGACCAGTTCAACATCGGTCTCGACCCTGACAAGGCGCGCGAATTTCACGACGAAACGTTGCCCAAGAATTCGGCCAAGGTCGCGCATTTCTGTTCCATGTGCGGGCCGCATTTCTGCTCGATGAAAATCACGCAGGAAGTGCGCGAATACGCGGCCAAGCTCGGCGTATCTGAGGTGGCAGCCTTAAAGCAGGGCATGGAAGTGAAGGCGGTTGAGTTCGTCAAAAACGGTGCGGAACTGTATCGCAAGGTATGAGTCCACGCATGCTGGAAATTATTCTCAATGGGGCGCCGCACCAAGTGCCGGCGCAGTCCACTTTGCATGATCTGATCGAGGCGCTGGCACTGGGTAATCAAGCGCTGGCGCTGGCCGTTAACCGCACCGTAGTGCCGCGTCAGTCATGGCTGCAGTGCGCTCTGCGGGCGCAAGACCGGGTCGACATCGTGCGCGCCATCGGCGGCGGCTAATCAACGGAAAGAAAAGACATGAACCACACCACCAAAGAAGATCGGCTGACCATCGCCGGAAAAAGCTATGGCTCGCGCCTGCTAGTGGGCAGCGGAAAATACCGCGATCTGGCGCAGACGCGCGCAGCCACCGACGCCGCTGGCGCGGAAATCATCACGGTGGCGATTCGACGCGTCAACATTGGCCAGGATCCGAACGCGCCCAGCTTGCTAGATGTGCTGCCGCCGTCAGAATACACAATCTTGCCGAATACGGCTGGCTGTTACAACGCCGCTGATGCGGTCTACACCTTGCAAATGGCGCGCGAACTGCTCGGTGGTCACAAGCTGGTCAAGCTGGAAGTGCTGGGCGATGAAAAAACGCTTTTCCCACACATGCCAGAGACATTGAAAGCGGCGGAAACCCTGGTCCGGGACGGCTTCGACGTGATGGTGTACTGCAGCGACGACCCGATCCAGGCCAAGATACTCGAGCAGATCGGCTGTGTGGCCGTGATGCCGCTGGCGTCCCTGATCGGTTCCGGCATGGGCATTCTCAATCCATGGAACCTGTCATTGATCATTGAGCAAGCCCAGGTGCCCGTGATCGTGGATGCGGGCGTCGGCACCGCATCCGATGCGGCCATTGCCATGGAGCTGGGCTGCGACGGCGTGCTGATGAATACGGCTATTGCCGCAGCGCGCGAGCCGGTGCGCATGGCGCGCGCGATGCGGCTAGCCGTACAGGCGGGGCGCGAGGCTTTTCTGGCGGGGCGCATGCCGCGCCGCTTTGCGGCCTCGCCTTCGTCACCGATGGCGGGCCGGATCGCATGACACGTCCGTCGGTGCTGATCTTCGCTGGCCTTGATCCTTCGGGTGGGGCTGGTATCGCGGCCGACATCCTGGCCGTCGCGGCACAAGGCGCGCACGCGCTGCCGCTGGTCACCACGCTGACGGTGCAAGACAATGACCACGTGTTCGATGCGCTTGCCGTCGATAGCGAAATACTGGCCCGCCAGGCGCACGCACTGATTGACAAAATCGAAGTGAAAGCCGTCAAGATCGGCATCCCCGGCAGCCGCGCCAATGCGCAAGTCATTGCCGATGTGATCGGGCGCTTGCGCCGCCAGCACCCGCAGCTGCCGGTGGTGCTGGACCCCGTGCTCGCGAGCGGTCACGGCGATGCCTTGGCGCGCGGGGATGCGGTGCAGGCGCTGGCCCCGTTGCTGGCGTTGGTCACGCTGATCGTGCCGAATTTGCCAGAGGCGATCGCGCTGAGCGGCGCCGAGCTGACGCTTTCGCAGCAAGCGCAAGTGCTGCATGCGCGCGGCTGTTTGCATGTGCTCATTACCGGTGGTCATGGCCCCGGCGCTATGGTGCGCAACCGCTGGTTCGGCTTGGGCGCGGAACGGGCCTGGAACTGGCCGCGCCTGCCCGGTCACTTTCACGGAAGCGGTTGTACGCTGGCGGCCGCCATTGCGGCCCGTCTGGCGCAGGGCGAACCGATGGCGCTGGCGTTGGCCGGCGCTCAGGCGTATTGCCACCAAGCTCTGGCGGCATCCTACGTGATCGCTCCCGGACAGCGAATTCCGCTACGCTGCTAACCTAAAAAACGAAAAAGAGAAAACCATGCGAGGACTTTATTTGATCACACCCAATTGGGATGACACGGACCGCCTGCTGGCGCTCACCAAGCGTGCGCTGGACGCCGGCGTTGCTCTGCTGCAATATCGACACAAGGATGCCAGTGCCGCGCTCCGACTTGACCAAGCCGCGGCCTTATTGGCCTTATGTCGCAGTTATGCGGTGCCGCTGGTCATCAATGATTTCGTCGAGCTGTGCCAAGCGGTGGGCGCCGATGGCGTGCATGTGGGCGGCACCGATGCCTCAGTGGCGCAGGTGCGATCCGCCCTAGGACCGGATAAGATCGTCGGCGCGTCCTGTTATGGTGACTTGGCGCTGGCCCAGGCGGCGCAGCGCTCGGGCGCAAGTTATGTTGCATTCGGCGGATTTTATCCCTCCTTGGTCAAGAAATACGCGGTGACCACCCAAGCGGCCATTGTCGGCCAGGCCAAGGCGTGCATCGCGCTGCCGTGCGTCTTAATCGGAGGCATGACCCCCGAGAATGCGGCCCCGCTGGTGGCGCGTGGGGCCGATATGGTGGCGGCCATCAGTAGCGTTTATCTGGCCCCCGACGTGACGGCTGCGGTGCACCGCTTCACCGAGTTATTTGAGCCGCAACGCAATGTCTAAATGTGCTCTTCACAACCCAAGTTTTGACAACGTACGATTGGATCGTCGCCGCCGCTGAGCCTGGCGCCAAAGCGCCGCGGAAACCGGGCCCGGCCCACAAGATGCGCGTGTCGGGGCGGCGCGATCCCCTTCTGCCAGTGGTCGGCTGCCGTAAATTCGAGCCCCTTCCCAGGGTCCCTGGCCATTGTTCTCGTCGAACATTCCGCCAAACACGGGCCCCCCTGCCAGTATAATCACAAGATGCAAAAACTACTTCAACACCTCAACGAGGAACAACTCGCTGCAGTCACGTTGCCAGCCCAAAATGCCTTGATTCTCGCGGGCGCGGGCTCGGGCAAGACGCGCGTGCTGACCACGCGCATCGCGTGGCTGATCCAGACCGGGCAAGTGTCCGCGGCGAGTATCTTGGCCGTCACCTTTACCAACAAGGCCGCCAAGGAAATGACGGCGCGTTTGTCGACCATGCTGCCGATCAACACGCGCGGCATGTGGATTGGAACCTTTCACGGCTTGTGCAATCGCCTGCTGCGCACGCATTACCGCGATGCGGCGCTGCCGCAGACTTTTCAGATCCTCGATTCGCAGGACCAGTTGTCGGTCATTAAGCGCCTGCTCAAGACCCACAATATCGACGACGTCAAATTCCCCGCGAAAACGGTGATGTATTTCATCAATAACGCCAAGGACCAGGGTTTGCGCGCCGACCGGGTCGAAGCCTACGATCCGATCGAGCGCAAGATGGTCGAACTGTATCAAGCCTACGACGACCAGTGCCAGCGCGAAGGCGTTGTCGATTTTGCCGAGTTGTTGCTGCGCACATTCGAACTATTAAACCGCAACCAAGTACTGCGCGAACACTATCAGGCCCGTTTCCGACACATCTTGGTCGACGAGTTCCAAGATACCAACAACTTGCAATACAACTGGCTCAAGTTGCTGGCCGGGCATGGCGGCAGTCAGGGCGGCGCACTGTTTGCCGTGGGCGACGACGACCAGAGTATTTACGCTTTTCGCGGTGCCAATGTGGGCAACATGAGTTCCTTCGAACGTGAGTTTAATGTGCAGAACTTGATCAAATTGGAGCAGAACTACCGCTCGCACGGCCATATTTTGGATAGTGCCAACATGCTGATCGCCAATAACAGCAAGCGCTTGGGCAAGAATTTGCGCACCGATGCCGGGCATGGCGAACCGGTCCGAATTTTTGAAGCCAGTTCCGACTTGCAAGAGGCGCAATGGATCGTCGAAGAATCGAAAAGCCTGATCGCTGAAGGCAGCTTGCGCAGCGAAATCGCGTTGCTGTACCGTTCCAACGCGCAGTCGCGAGTGCTCGAACATGCTCTTTTTTCGGCCGGAATTCCCTATCACGTCTACGGCGGCTTGCGTTATTTTCAGCGCGCCGAGGTCAAGCACGCGATCGCCTATCTACAGCTGTTAGACAATCCGCACAACGACTCGGCGTTCCTGCGCGTGGTCAACTTTCCAACCCGCGGCATTGGCACGCGCTCGATTGAGCAATTGCAGGCCGTGTCCGAGCAGTACGCGATTTCCTTGTACGCCGCCGTGCCGCATTTGGCGGGCAAGGCGGGATCGTCGCTGGGCTCGTTTGTAAAATTGATCGAAGGAGCGCGCTTTGAAACGCAGCAATTGGCGCTACCGGAAATGGTGCGCGTCGTGCTCGATGCCAGCACCCTGCTTTCGCACTATCAAAACGAAAAAGACGGCGCCGACCGTGTCGAAAACCTGGAGCAACTGGTCAGCGCCGCCACCCAGTTTGTCGCTGAAGAGGGCTTCGGACAGGACACGCCCGCTTACCTTGGGCCGCAAGTCCAGGCGCAGGCCCCTCCGCCGCCGCTCACAACGGAAAATGGCATCGAAATTTTGGATGCCGATGCGCCCCTGGCGGCCGTCATGTCGCCATTGTCGGCCTTCTTATCACACGCCTCCCTGGAAGCGGGCGATAACCAGGCCCTGGCCGGGCAGGACGCGCTGCAAATGATGACGGTGCACTCGGCCAAGGGATTAGAGTTTGACAACGTCTTTATCACCGGGATGGAAGAAGGCTTGTTCCCGCACGAAAGCAGCGCGAAAGAGGACGGCGGCGTGGAGGAAGAGCGGCGCCTGATGTATGTCGCCATCACGCGCGCGCGCCGGCGCCTGTACATGAGCTTCGCGCAAAATCGCATGTTGCACGGCCAGACCCGTTACAACATAAAGTCGCGTTTTTTCGATGAATTGCCGGAGCACGCCTTGAAGTGGCTGTCACCGAAGGTCCAGGCGCACTGGTTCGGCGGCAAAAAATCTGCTTGGGACGACGCGCCGCTGGGCAGTGGCGGGTCCAACAACGCCATTGCGCAAAAGATCGCCCATAAAACGAGCGCCCCCGGCTGGCGCATCGGAGAATCGGTCGCGCATGCAAAATTTGGCGAAGGCGTTATCGTCAACCTCGAAGGCGGCGGTAACAACGCGAGGGCGCAGATCAACTTCGGGCGCTACGGCATGAAAGTGCTCGATTTGAGCATCGCCAAGCTCGACAGAATCGGCCGCTAGTCTGGGGCCATGATCCACGTCGCGCATAACAACGGGAAAAAGTTTCACTGTGCACCCAAAAAATGCACCTGGACGGATTTTCTACTCTGAGTGCAGAGTTCGTCGTGGCGCGCTAACCCATGGCGGAAGCGGACCCTGGTTTTGAAACCGCTGGCACCCGCGTTAGCTCGTGCGGAGACGAGTAATTTCAAGCGCGGGGCCGAGTAAAACAGGGACGGTCTTGACCGCGCCAGCGGCAAACATCAGCTGTGAAAGGCGGCCCTGCAGGCACGCGGCGACGCCCGCGACGGTTTCACCCGCCCGGTCCCGTCCTCCTTCAGGTAAGCGGGCTCTCAACGGCCGCTGCCCCCTCGGCCGGAGTGCCGAAAAGTTGGCGGTAGCTGGCGTAAAACGAGCAGTGCATCACCACCGTCAAGATCACCGACAACGGCAGCATGATCATCATCGCCATTTCGCTGCGGCCGAAGATGAGAATCACGACCTGACTCCCGATGACGCTGATGGCAAACCAGACCGAGGCGAAAACCAGGAAAGCTTTGGCCGAGTGCAATACGGAGAAAAAGCTGAAGAAGATGGCCTTTCCCAGTCTCATTTTTTGCCAGTAGATCAAGGGCGCGGCAAAGCAAAATGCCATGGCCGCCGGGATGTAGACGGCAATCGCCATCAAGATGGCTCCGCCCATGTTCGATTCGCGCGCCAAGGGCGATTTGGCGTCGATCTGGCCCGTCACCAGCTGCCAAAACACGCCGCCGTCGACCAAAGCCGAGGCGCCGAGGGAGAGCAGCGCCACTAATAGGTACAGCAGGCCCAGCGCAAACAGGGGCGGGAACGCCGGTTTGCGAAAGCCGGTCAAAAGCAGGTTGGGGAAGACGCGTTTTTTTTGCTCGATGTAGCGGCACGCTTGCATGAAGGCCATCGAAAACACCGGCACCAAGATAACCGGAACCAGTTGGCCCAGCAATGGCATGACGCTCATGGCAACCATGGAAAACATGTACCCTAAAAAGAGAGTCGACAGGCCGCCGGGTTGTTTGCGGAACAGACCGAAGCCTTGTTTGACCCAGAGCCAGCCCGTTTTTGCAGGTAATTTTTCCATTAGAAAAGGGCCGGCGCAGGCGTGGCGACGCGTTCGCGCAGGATCCGTTCGAAATGCGTCGGGTCGTGCGGGGTCAGCATTTCCGCTGTGCGCGGTAAATACAGGTCATACAGGCGCGATAGCCAGAATCGCAGCGCCGCACCACGCAGCATGCCCGGCCAGACGACGCGTTCGGCAGCGTCAAACGGGCGCACTCGGTGGTAGGCGTCGAGCAGGGCGCGCACGCGGGCCGTATCGAGTGCGCCCGTATCTTGGTCAATGCACCAATCGTTGACGGTGATGGCTACGTCAAAGAGCCAGCTGTCGCAGCCGGCGAAATAAAAATCAAAGAACCCGCTCAGGCGCGTGCCGACGAACATGACGTTGTTACGGAACAGGTCGGCATGCACGGGCCCGCGCGGAAGGACTTGATACGGCGTACACGCGGCGAACGCGTCCTGGTAATGCATTTCAACGCGGAGCAGATGGGCGTTGCTGTCGGACAAAAATGGTAAGACTTGGGGCGTGGTTTCGTTCCACCAGTCCAAGCCACGCAAATTGCGTTGCTGCAACGGAAAGTCGCGCGCCGCCAGGTGCATTTTGGCTTGCATGGCGCCCACAGCCGCGCAATGCACCGCCTGCGGCGCCATTTGCGAACTGCCTTCTAGCTTGGTGACGATCGCAGCCGGCTTACCGTGCAGCGCGGTCACCAGTTCGCCGTTGGCATTGGCCACCGGCGCCGGCGCCGGAATGCCGCGCTCGGCGAGGTGGCGCATCAAGTGCAGGTAGAACGGCAATTGCAGGAAAGTCAGGTTTTCAAAGATCGTGAGGACGTATTCGCCGCTCTCGGTGGTGATGAAAAAATTGCTGTTCTCGATGCCCGATGCAATGCCTTTGATGGCGCGCGGCGCGCCCAGGGGAAACTGTTTGATCCACTGGCTAATATCGTCCAGAGTGACCGGGGTAAAAACTGCCATGGGGAAGCTAAATATATAAAGTCAGTGAAAAAAGGACGGAAGCGTCAACAGACGTTCAGCGCGCAGGTGTTGGCAGTTGCGGTGGCGGCGGGACATGACCAGCGGCGTCTTGCTCGCTCTGTGTTTTCTTTTTCTTGCCCAGATCAAATTCCATGACCTTCCATTGCGGCCCGCGGTTGGCGCTGCCCAGGCCGTCACCAGGCAGGGCGCTGCCGGCCGGGGTGTTCGGTTTCAGGTAATAGGTACTCTTGCCGCTCTTGACTTGCACTTCAGTGACGCGCCCTTGAACCTTCGTTTCCGTGATCTTGTTTGCGTTATCGGGCGTGGTCGTCACCGTGCTGGGCGTGTTGCTTAGGCCTTCGATTTTTTCCAGTTGCGGGGGCGCCGGGCTGGGCGCTTGTGCGCCGACCGAGGCCGCTTGCGCTAGCAAAGACAGTACAAGGACTTTCCAGTAGGTGGATGTGCGCATCATGTTCGGGTGTTGCCTCGGTTGGACCGCGATGAATTTTTCTGATATGGTTCATTGTAACAAAGAGACCGGCTTATCTTTGTCCTAAAAGCGATGAAACGGCATAAAACTAACAAAATTCTCCCGATCCCCGCCTTTACTCTTTGAAACTGGACGCCCGGCCCGAGCCGCGGCCCAAACTCTGCGATAATTATGGGAACACCGATGGCGCGTGCCCCGGGAATTTTCCAGCCTTTGCCCTTCCGATTTAGCGGAACGGCGCATTTCAATTGACCTTATGCAAAAAACCCTGTTGTTAGTTGACGGCTCAAGCTACCTTTACCGTGCCTTCCATGCTCTGCCGGACTTGCGCGGACCTGGTGGCGTGCCCACTGGCGCCATCCACGGCATGATCAACATGCTGCGCCGTTTGCGCGCCGATTATCCGGCCGCCTGCATCGCCTGCGTGTTTGACGCCAAAGGCAAGACGTTCCGCGACGACCTGTATCCCGAATATAAGGCGCAGCGCTCCAAAATGCCGGAAGACTTGGTGCGTCAGATCGAGCCGATCCATGAGGCCGTGCGCGCCATGGGCTGGCCGATCCTAATGGTCGACGGCGTGGAGGCGGACGACGTGATCGGTACCCTGGCCGTTCAGGCCGCTGCGGTCGGCATGAACACGGTGGTCTCGACTGGCGACAAGGATCTGGCCCAACTGGTCAATGCCCACGTTACCCTGATCAATACGATGAGCAACGAAAAGCTGGATGAGGCGGGCGTGCTGGCCAAGTTCGGTGTGCCGCCCAATCGCATCGTCGATTACCTGTCCCTCATCGGAGATACGGTCGACAACGTTCCGGGCGTGGCCAAGTGCGGCCCGAAAACTGCCCTGAAATGGTTGACCCAGTACGACAGCTTGGCCGGTGTGATCGAACATGCCGCTGATATCGGCGGCGCGGTTGGGGAGAACTTGCGCCAAGCACTGCCGTGGCTGCCGCAGGCACGTGTGCTAATTACCGTAAAAACGGATTGCGACCTGAGCGCTCACATGACGTCGATCGGCGCATCGCTGCTGGCCAAAGAGGAAGATACGGCGGCCTTGCTGACATTTTATGCGCGCTATGGCTTCAATTCCTGGCTGCGCGAGATCGCCAGCCGGGCGTCTGTCGCCGTCGAGGCTGGACGGGGCGCCCAGCTCAACTCGCCGGTTGGGGGCATGGCCACCGTTGATGCCGTTATGCTCCCGTATGAAACCGTGCTGACCGAAGTCCAACTCGATGCCTGGCTGGCCCGCATCAACGGCGCCGCCTTGACCTCGATCGATATCGAGACGACGTCACTGGAACCGATGACTGCCCAGATGGTCGGCATCTCGCTCGCCTGCGAAGCGGGTCACGCCGCCTATATCCCGATGGGCCATTGCTACGCTGGCGCACCACAGCAGTTAGTGCGTGACCTTGTGCTGAAAAAGCTCAGACCTTGGCTGGAAGATCCTGGCAAGCCGAAGCTGGGCCAAGACTTGAAATACGATTGCCATATTTTCGCCAACCACGGCATTGCGTTACGCGGCATCGTGCACGACACATCGTTGCAGTCGTATGTGTTTGAGTCGCACAAATCGCATGATATGGACAGCCTGGCGCTACGCCATTTAAACCACAAGTCCATCTCGTTTGCCGACGTCTGCGGCAAGGGTGTCGGCCAGATCTGTTTTGACCAGGTCGACGTCGAGCGTGCCACCGACTACGCTGCAGAAGATGCCGATGTCGCTTTGCGTTTGCACCAGGCCATGTGGCCGCACGTGGACACCGACGAAAAACTGACCTCGATTTACCGCAATATTGAAATGCCGACTGCCATCGTGCTGCAAAGAATTGAGCGCAACGGCGTGCTGATCGACGCCGGCCTACTTGGCACCCAGTCAAACGAACTGGGCGCGCGCATCCTCGAACTGGAACAGCGGGCATACGAACTGGCCGGCGGACCGTTCAATTTGGGTTCGCCCAAGCAAATCGGAGAAATTTTTTTCGGGCGCCTGCAACTGCCGGTGATCAAAAAGACCCCGACCGGCGCACCGTCGACGGACGAGGAAGTGCTGCAAAAGCTTGCCGAAGACTATCCGCTGCCGAAGGTGTTGCTCGAATTTCGTAGCCTGTCCAAATTGAAGTCGACCTATACGGACAAACTGCCGAAAATGGTGAACCGTGATACGGGGCGTGTGCACACCAATTATGCACAGGCGGTGGCGGTGACGGGACGGCTGGCGTCGAACGAACCGAATCTGCAAAATATCCCGATTCGCACCAAGGAAGGTCGCCGCATTCGCGAAGCGTTCATCGCACCGCCCGGCAGCATGATCGTGTCGGCCGACTATTCGCAAATCGAATTACGCATCATGGCCCACATCTCGCGCGACGTGGCGATGCTGCGAGCGTTTGCCGACGGCGAGGACATCCATCGCGCAACCGCCGCCGAAATCTTCGGCATCGCCCCAAGCGAGGTTCAAAGCGAGCAGCGGCGTTACGCTAAGGTGATCAACTTCGGTCTGATTTATGGCATGAGCGCATTTGGCCTAGCTGCCAACTTGGGCGTCGACCGTACCGCGGCGCAAAGTTACATTGACCGCTATTTCGCCCGCTTTTCCGGCGTCAAGCAGTATATGGACAACACGCGCCTGCAAGCTAAGGCGCGCGGGTTCGTCGAGACTGTGTTTGGGCGTCGCCTTTGGCTGCCCGAGATCAATTCACCGAACGGCCCGCGCCGCCAGGGCGCCGAACGCGCCGCGATCAACGCGCCGATGCAGGGCACTGCCGCCGATTTGATCAAGCTGGCCATGATCGCCGTGCAAGGATGGCTCGAAACGGAACGGCTGAAAACAATGATGATCATGCAGGTGCACGATGAGCTGGTGCTCGAAGTGCCGGAGTCGGAACTGGCGCTGGTGCGCGAAAAATTGCCGGCCCTGATGGCTGGGGTGGCCCAGCTCAGAGTGCCGCTAACGGCCGAAGTCGGTGTGGGCAAGAACTGGGACGAAGCCCATTGAGAACAAGACTCGTTATTGAGATTGGGCGCACGGAACGGGACGGCGCAAGTTTGCTGGCCTAAGCGGGCAGATGGGATCGGGCGCGTCGTATCATTGCCCCTTCGCGCCAGAGCTGATGCCGCATCGCGGTCCCACTCTTGCCCGTTGCTTGGTCAGGCGCCGGTCGCCACCGGGCGAGTCCGGTCGGCACACCACTCGCTCCACGAGCCCGGATAGAGTGCCGCCCCATACATGCCTGCCACTTCCAGTGCCAGCAGGTTGTGGCAGGCCGTCACGCCCGAGCCACATTGCATGATGGCCAACGGTGCCGCCTCAAACAATGGCGCAAACTCGCGCCTTAACTCGGCGCTGCTCTTGAAACGGGAATCGGCTTGCAAATTGTCCTTGAAGAAGCGATTTTTGGCGCCCGGGATATGGCCCCCGACGGGATCGATGGTTTCATTTTCGCCGCGGAAGCGGTCGGGCGCGCGCGCATCGACGACGGTCCGTTCATGGCTGCTCAAATTGGCCATCACCTCGGCTGTCGATACGGTATTTGTCAACGTCGGTTTTTCCTCGATGCGACCGCATGGCGGACTGGTTACCGGCGTAACCAAGGGCAGTCCCTGCGCCTGCCAAGCGGCCAAGCCACCGTCCAACAGCGCCACTGGCGCATGCCCGATCCAGCGCAACAACCACCAAAGACGGGCCGCGAACATGCCGCCGTGCGCGTCATAGGCCACCACCTGCGTTTCGTCGTTGATGCCCCAACTACGCAGTGTTTGGATCAGCAAGGTGCGTTCGGGCAGAGGATGACGACCTCGGAACATGCCATCGGCGTCGATTTTGGGGCCTGACAAATGGCGGTCGATGTCGGCAAACTGCGCATTTTGGATGTGGCCGGCCGCATAGCTGGCGGGCCCGGTGTTTGGATTCATCAGATCATGGCGGCAGTCGAGAATGACCCAACTCGGGTCCGTCAGCTTGTCGGCCAATTGAGTGGGGTCGATCAGGGTCGTGTGCATAAGCAATCCTCAAACTTCGCTGGTGATGGGGCCGGTGCGGCCGATGCTGGCGCCGCGTTCCGTACTGCGGCTATTGTAGAACGTTGCGGCGAGGCCGGAAATGATAATTACGGCAATGCCAAGCCAGCTGTGCCAGTTAAATATGTCGCCGAAGATGAGCGCGCCCCAAACGCTGGAAAAAACGATGCCGGCGTATTGCAAGTTGGCCACGACCAGTGTTTTGCCAAGACGGTAGGCGCGCGTCATGGCCATTTGCGCCATGGTGGCGCAAAGCCCGATGCCGAGCAGGAGAGTGATGCCATAGCCGCTGGTGTGCGGATGCCAGAGCACCGGGCCCAGGCCTGCGCTGGCGACATTGCCGAATACACCGGCAAGGACGTTGACCAATGAAAAATAAAATACGACCCTGTATTCCGGCTCGCCCATCAGGCCCAACTTGCGCACCTGCAAGTACGCCAGCGCCGATAGCATGCCGGAAATTAACGCTACGATGGCGCCGGTCAATTGGCGGGACTGGAAGGCTGGCTGTAGTAACAGCACTACGCCGACGAAACTCATCGTGATGGCGCCCATGAGTGGCCATTCGATGGGATTTTTGGCATGCCACCAGCCGGCGCAAAATAGAATCAGGGCGATCCAGATCGGCGCCATATAGTTGAGTGTCATCGCGGTGGCCAAGGGCAGAGCGGCGATGGCATAAAACCACAGCCAGAGCGAGATCACGCCGACGACACCGCGCCACAGATGCGCCTTCGGCATGCTAGTTTTGAAGCTGCCGCGCTGGAAGCGGATCAAACAAAACAAGACCAGAACGCCGACCAGACCGCGGTACATGACGATTTCGGACGTCGAATACAGGGGCGAGGCCAACTTTACGCAAACGCCCATGATGGCGAACAGGAAGGTGGCAAACAGCATCCATAACGATTGCATCAGAATATCATCTGACTGCGATACCATTCGTGAAAATGCTGCATGCCGTCTTCCATCGGCGTCTGGTATGGTCCGGCGTCGCTGATGCCGCGCTGCAGCAAGATTTTGCGTCCGGCATCCATGCGTAGCGCGATGTCGTCGTCCTCAACGCAGGTTTCCATGTAGGCGGCCCGTTCGGCTTCGATGAATGCGCGTTCGAACAGGACGATTTCCTCGGGATAATAAAATTCCACCACGTTGCGTGTTTTTTGCGGACCGTCCGGCCACAGGGTCGATACGATCAGCACGTGCGGGTACCATTCGAGCATGATGTTCGGGTATAGAGTGAGCCAGATCGCACCGTAAGGGGGCGGGGTGCCGCCGCGATATTGGAGTACCTGCTCCTGCCAATTGCGGTAAATCGGCGAGCCTGACTTCAACAGGCCGCGGTTTACGCCGACCGTTTGCAAGCTATAGTCGCACCCAAAATCCCAGCGCAAGTCATCGCAGCTGACAAAGCCGCCCAAACCTGGGTGGAAAGGTTCGACGTGATAGTCCTCCAGATACACCTCGAGGAAGGTTTTCCAATTATAGTTGCAGTTGTGAATCTCGACGTGGTCGAACATGTACCCCGAAAAATTGAGCTCTGTGATGACCGGCAACTGCGACAACGGCGCCAGCTTCTCCGTCACGTTGTAAGCGTTTTGCTCGAACAGCAAGCCGTTCCACCTTTGAAGCCCCGTTTTCGGCAGATGCAGGCATGGCGTCGCGGGAAAATGGGGTGCGCCGATCAGCTCCCCTGTCAAATCGTAGGTCCAGCGGTGAAGCGGGCACACGACGTTGCCGGCGTTGCCGCGGCCATTAAGCATGAGTGCCTGGCGGTGGCGGCAAACGTTGGACAGTAATTCGACGCCCTTGGCGTTGCGCACCAGCACGCGCCCGTCATTTTCCGAGCCCAGGGTGATGTAGTCACCCATGGCGGGCACCATGAGCTCGTGCCCGACATAATGGGGGGCGGAATGGAACAATTGGCGCATTTCGCGCTGATGCTGCGCTTCATCAAAGTAGGCGTGAACGGGAAGTTGCGCGTTTGAACGCGCCAGCTTGGCGTGGGTAGCCAGATCGGACATTCCAACCCCCCATAGAATAGGTTCAATTAGCCAAAAGAGAGAAAAATTCCGAACAGACGTGAATCAAATCGTTGATTCAGTTTTTCGGACACAGCCGTAGATTATACTGCCTGGGATCTAAAACAGCCTCAAACGTACTACCGAGCCCATCAAAGCTCGCCAAATTCATCGCGACGGGACCGCTTTTGGGTGGAGATTGAATCCGCTAGGTTTTCTGCGCGGAAGCAGTTGCCTTCGGTTTCTGTTCGTTTTTCAGTTCATTTTGCGCTCGTTTTCCTCTTGTTTCCTGTTAGTTTCAACTAAATTGGGTGGTTTGTTCTAAAATAACGCTCTGGGCTGGCAGGCGCTCCTGCGTGTCGAATTTCAAATGAATGCTTATGCCGAAGAAATTAATACCCGTGACTGGACCCATGCCCGCCTCGTTTGAAGAAGCGATGGCGGAATTGGCACAACTGGTGACGCAAATGGAAATGGGCCAGTTGCCGTTGGAGGCGTCGGTCGCCGCGTATCAGCGCGGCTCGGAATTGGTCAAATACTGCGCGCTACAGCTCGACAAGGTCGAAGCGCAGGTGAAGATACTAGAAGGCGACATGCTCAAACCATTCACCGACGACGATGGCGCGGACGAGGCGGCCCGATGACGGAGCTAGCTGGGTTCAAGCTCTGGATGAAAACGATACAGGCTGGCGTGGAACACGATTTGGGCGAATTTTTGCCCCCGGCGACGGCAGCGCCGGGCAAACTGCGCGCGGCGATGCGATATACCCTGTTGGGTGGCGGCAAGCGGGTCCGACCCTTGCTGGTCTATGCGGCGGGCGACTTGTTTGGCGCCAACGCGGCGGCCTTGAGCAGAGCTGCCGCGGCCGTCGAAATGATTCATGCCTATTCGCTGGTGCACGACGATATGCCGTGCATGGATGACGACGCGCTGCGGCGCGGCAAGCCGACCGTGCATATCGCCTACGACGAGGCGACCGCGCTCTTGGTGGGCGACGCCTTGCAGGCGCAAGCGTTCCAAGTGCTAGCCGAAGGCGCGACGGTTCCCGCGCCGCGCCAGGTGGACATGCTGCGCCTGCTAGCGCAGGCGGCCGGATCGATTGGCATGTGCGGTGGACAGGCAATCGACTTAGAGAGCGTCGGCTCCAGCCTCACTTTGGTTCAGCTGGAACAGATGCACCAATTGAAAACGGGCGCCCTGCTGCGCTGCGCGGTGCTACTGGGCGCCTTGTGCGGAAAGCAATTGACGGACGCGGAGACGGCGGCACTCGACGCCTACGCGGGGGCCATCGGGCTAGCGTTCCAGGTGGTAGACGATATACTTGATGCTACCGCCGATTCGGCCACGCTGGGCAAGACCGCGGGCAAGGACGCGGCGGCGAACAAGCCGACCTATGTCTCCATTTTGGGCCTGGAGCAATCCAGGATTTTGATAGAAAAATTGCGGCTTGCCGCTCACGCGGCACTCGTCCCGTTTGGAGACGCGGCCGTGCGGTTGCGCGACCTTTCGGACTTGATCGTGCAGCGGAAGGCATAAATGAAGATGCTTGACAAAATCAATGAGCCGGCCGACGTGCGCAAGCTGGCGCGCGCGCAACTAACGCCGCTGGCGCACGAACTGCGCAATTTCTTGCTCGACTCGGTATCGAAAACGGGTGGCCACTTGTCGTCGAACCTGGGTACGGTAGAGCTGACCATCGCCCTCCACTACGTGTTCAATACGCCTCACGACCGCATCGTCTGGGACGTCGGCCACCAGACGTACTCGCACAAGATTTTAACGGGACGGCGCGAGCGCATGCATACGCTGCGCCAGCAAGGTGGCATATCAGGCTTCCCGCGTCGGGTCGAAAGCGAATACGACACCTTTGGCACCGCCCACTCGTCAACCTCAATTTCGGCCGCGCTCGGCATGGCCCAGGCGGCCAAGATCAAGGGGGACTCGCGCCACGCGATCGCCGTCATCGGGGACGGCGCGATGACGGCCGGGATGGCTTTCGAGGCGCTCAACAACGCCGGCGTGCAAGACGACATCAAGCTGCTGGTGATTTTGAACGACAATGACATGTCGATCTCGCCGCCGGTGGGCGCACTCAACCGCTATTTGGCGCGCCTGATGTCGGGCCAGTTTTACGCGGCCGCCAAGAACGTTGGCAAGTCGGTCTTGCCCGGTCCCGTTCTGGAACTGGCCAAGCGGCTTGAAGAGCATGCGAAAGGCATGGTGGTTCCGGCCACCTTGTTCGAGGAATTCGGTTTTAACTACATTGGCCCGATCGATGGGCATGATCTCGAGTCGCTGATCCCAACCCTGCAAAACCTGAAGCAGTTGAAGGGACCGCAGTTCCTGCACGTGGTGACCAAGAAGGGCCAAGGGTATAAACTGGCCGAGGCCGAGCCCATTTTGTACCACGGTACGGGCAAGTTCAATCCGGCCGAGGGCATCAAGCCCGGCGTGGCCGGCAAGATGACTTACACTGACGTGTTTGGCACTTGGTTATGCGACATGGCCGCGCATGACAAACGCTTGGTCGGCATCACGCCGGCCATGCGCGAAGGTTCCGGCATGGTGAAATTCGAGCAGCAGTATCCGGAGCGATATTTCGACGTCGGCATTGCCGAGCAGCACGCAGTCACCTTCGGCGCGGGCCTCGCCTGCGAAGGTTTGAAGCCGGTGGTGGCCATTTATTCGACCTTTCTGCAGCGCGCCTATGACCAACTGATCCACGACGTGGCGTTGCAAAATCTGGACGTCACGTTTGCGCTCGATCGCGCCGGACTAGTCGGCGCCGACGGCGCAACTCATGCTGGCAATTACGACATGGTTTACCTGCGTTGCATCCCGAATATGGTCGTCATGGCCGCCTCGGACGAAAACGAATGTCGCCGCATGCTGACCACCGCGTATCGCTACAACGGTCCGGCTGCGGTGCGTTATCCGCGTGGTGCCGGCATCGGCGCCCCGATTGAAAAAGAGTTGACGATGATTCCGATTGGCAAGGGCGAGATTAAGCGCCAAGGCCAGAAAATTGCCATCCTCGCGTTCGGGACGATGGTCGCGCCCAGCCTGGCGGCGGGCGAGCAGCTCGATGCGACGGTGGCCAATATGCGCTTCGTCAAGCCGCTTGACGTCGCGCTGCTGACACAGTTGGCACGCGAGCACGACGCTCTCGTGACGACGGAAGAGGGCGCCATTATGGGCGGAGCCGGGGCGGCCGTGGCGGAAGCCATGGCGGCCGAAGGGATTGTCAAGCCGCTGCTCATGCTCGGCCTGCCGGACAAGTTCATCGACCATGGCGACACCGCGTATCTGCTCAAAAGCGTCGGCCTCGATGGCGCCGGTATTTGCGCGTCGATCAAACAGCGTTTTGCCGGTGGCGAACCGCGCCTGGTGGTCAACAACGCTTGATTGTGCCGGTTTGAGGCAGCGATTGGGGTAAACACGATTTTGAGGGGTGCCGCAATCGCCTTTCGGTTGGATTAGCCACTTGCGCCTGTTTGGCGACGATTCTTTAGCGCCGACGGCATGCGGGCCCGCTTAACACCCCCGCGGCGTCGTGCCCGCCGTGGCTGGCAGCCCTCCATTTGCTCACGGCAGGCTTGCCCTTTGAGCGGCCGCGGCGACCCGTATTCGACTTGGCCAAGCGCGCTGCCGGCGCTTCCCTGCCTTCGCGGATCACCCCTGATAAACTTATTTTTTTAAAATGAAATTGTTGTCTGTTGAGCCGACAGCGAGGTCATCAAATCAATTAGGGTGTATAGTCGGGAGATAACTTTTTCTACATAAGCCAGCCAGCGAAGCGGGCTAAGGAAGAGTCTGGCCTATGCGCACAACACGAATAATTCGACCCTGCGCGCATACGACCATAGCCAAAAGGAGACAATATGATTGCCAACGAGCCTAGCCAGCGGCTGTCCAATCCTCAAAATAACGGTAAGATCATGGCCGCCTGGGAAGGGTTCCTGAGCGGAAATGCGCCCCAGTCCAACGCCTTACGTTGCCTTATTGATGATTCCTGGCGTCGTTGTCTGGAAGTGCAGGTGGATCCTGCACGCCATCAAGCATTGGCCCCAGTTAATGCGGATATCTTGAGTTCTTTGCAGTATCAGCATCGTGAACTGCTCACGGCCGGAAAACAGGTGATGGCGATGGCCAAGGATCTCTTGGCCGAAACTGAGACGATCATGATCCTCACCGATCCGAACGGAATGATTTTGGGAGTGGAAGGCGATCGCCGCGCCTTGGCCGCCGCCGAGAATATTCATCTGATTGCCGGCAGCAGCTGGAATGAGTTGATTTGCGGGACCAATGCCATCGGCACGGCTCTCTCGATCGGCCAGGCCGTACAGATTCATGCCGCAGAGCATTTTTGCGCAGGGATCAAGCAGTGGACCTGCTCCGCCACTGTCATCCGTGATCCGTACGATGGAAAGATCCTGGGCGCCGTGGATGTTTCCGGCCTAGGTAAGACATTTAGCCCACACAGTCTGGCGCTGGCGGTTACCACGGCTGGCCGGATCGAGAGCCAGTTGGCCAAGCTGGAAATGGACTTTCGCTATCAACTGCTGGAACGGGGTATGGCAAAAATGTCGAGCGCGACAGACGGCCTGATCATCTGCGATCGGCGCGGCTATCCCATTAAGGCCAACGAGCGGGCCGCCACGGCGCTGCTGGCGCGGGGCATAGACTTCGATCTGAAAAACACGATTCCGATCCCGACCCTGAGCGTTGGCACCTTCGCGCCCCTGAAGTTCCCCGAGGCTCCCGATTGGCTGTGCGAAGACTGGCTAGAGGCGGTTCTTGACGGCGGTGAGCGGATCGGTACCCTATTGACGATTCCAGGTCCGAGGCAGACGGGGGTGTCTTTTCATATCGCCAAAAAGAACGTACATGCGAGCACGGCAGTTGCGACGGACATGCGGGGCTTTGCCGGTATTGTTGGCGCCAGTGAGACCTTGGCCAAGGCCGTGCAAAAGGCGAAGCTGCTCGGCAAGACCCATGTGCCGGTGTTGTTGCTGGGGGAGACGGGGGTAGGGAAGGAAAATTTTGCGCAAGGGATCCACCGTTCGGGCCCGGCTGGGGAACGACCATTTGTTGCCCTCAATTGCGGCGGGCTGTCCAAGGATCTCCTGGCAAGCGAGCTTTTTGGCCATTGCGAAGGTGCCTTTACTGGATCGCGCCGAGGTGGCATGGTCGGCAAGATCGAGGCGGCGAACGGTGGCACGTTGTTTCTCGATGAAATCGGCGAAATGCCGCTCGAGCTACAGCCGCACTTTTTGCGCGTTTTGGAAGAAGGCGAAATTTATCGAATCGGCGAAACGGTGCCGCGAAAAATCTGCTTCAAGCTGGTTGCGGCGACCAATCGCGATCTGCGGCAAGAGGTTGCAGATGGCCGCTTTCGCATGGATTTGTTTTATAGGGTATCGGTCACTAGCATCCGTATTCCGCCCTTGCGCGATCGGCGGGAAGATATCCGGCCGCTGGTGGAGTATTTTCTGCGCAAGTTCGCCGAACAATATGGCGTTGAACAAAAGCAAGTCAAGCCGGAAGTTGTCGCTGCGCTGGAAAACCACGACTGGCCCGGCAATGTCCGCGAGCTGCGCAATGTGGTTGAAAGCATGTTTTTAATGGCGAGCGGGCAGTCGCTGGGCTTAGACGAGTTGCCGCCTGAAATCGAATTACCACAAACATCGGGCTGCATAAACTTGAAGGCGCGCGCGAGCGCAATGGGAAAGTTGGAAGACGCTGAACTTGAATTCATCCGCGAGACGCTCGAAGCGGACCGGGGTAACCTTACCCTGGTGGCCAAGCATCTTGGCATTGCCAAAAGCACTTTGTACGCCAAACTCAAAAAATATGGGCTGGATCACCTCGTTAGCGGCTGCCGCGATTCAAACCATGGCAAGTTTGTTGTGAATCGGGACGGGCGCGAAGAATTGGAATTTTTGGACATGCGCAAATAGTCATAGACCGTCTATGGGATTTTTCCGCACGTGGTTGACCTGATTGCTCGCCCAACTCATCAAGCCTATTGACGCTCAGTTGCGCCAGAGAACGAGATTTGCCGTCCATCCGAATGGGCTTTTCAATTTAAGACCAGGTCGGCCTGCGTCCGGCCTGAGCGCGCTAGCCGCGCTTGCGCTCGTGTTGCCACAGCACGTCGCTGCCTCCAGCAAACCGGTTCAGCACGCGCGACAGCACGAATAGCAAGTCGGACAAGCGGTTCATGTACTGGCGCGCATGGTCGTTGATTTTTTCCGCTTTACCCAAGGTGACGATACTGCGTTCGGCGCGGCGGCTCACGGTGCGGCACACGTGCGCAACTGCGCCCGCGCGCGAGCCGCCAGGCAGAATGAATTCCGTCAGCGGGGTCAGGTTGCCATTGTATTTCTCCAGCAGGTCGTCAATCCTTTTCACCTGTGTTTCGGTGATGATTTGATGGCCGGGAATGCAAATCTCGCCACCCAGGTCGAACAGGTCGTGCTGGATCAAGATGAGCTCTTCGCGCAGCGCGTCCGGCATGGCTTCACACAGCAGCAAACCGATATTTGAGTTCAGTTCATCGACATCGCCCATGGCATGCACGCGCACGCTGTCTTTGTCGGTACGGCTGCCGTCGCCCAGTCCGGTGCTGCCATTGTCGCCGGTGCGGGTGGCGATTTTCGAAAGTCGGTTGCCCATGATGTGTCCTCGGAAAAAGTGAAGATATGCAAGTTAGCGAGTATATAGCCATCGAGAAAGAAGATCCCTCGCTTGTCTGAGCCTAACGTCGCCAGCCAAGCCGAGGGCGGCGCGAGTTTCGCGACATGTCGTCGCAGAAAGCCCATACTCCACTCACGCTGGCGGCAGACCTTGACATGTTAGCATGCGCTCATGGCGTGCCCATTAGACTTGTTTCGTGCGCTCGCCGCACCACAATCCGGGCCAGCGGAGAGCGCTGGTGACGGCAGTGTCCGCGCTACGGAAAACTGTCAAGAATTCGCCCAAGCGCCCCTTTTGTGCTTACAATCGATGCATGACAACACGCCTGCCAGTTCCATCCCCCCACGCGGCGCGCCAGCACGACGTTGTGGCCGCCTTGCGCGCTTTGCTGCCGCCGCGCTGCGTGCTGTTCGATGCCGAGGACACGCGGCCCTACGAATGCGACGGATTGGCTGCGTACCGCCAGTTGCCAATGGTGGTCACGCTGCCGGACACGGAGGAGCAGGTGGTGGCGATCTTGAAAACATGCCGCGATTTGAAGGTGCCCCTGGTGCCGCGGGGCGCCGGCACGGGTCTGTCCGGTGGCGCGTTGCCGATCGCCGATGGGGTCGTGCTGTCGACCGCGCGCCTGAACAAGATTGTCCGCGTCAATGCGTATTCCAGGACCGCCGTGGTGCAGCCGGGCGTGCGCAATCTGGCCATTTCCGACGCCGCTGCCGAACACGGATTGTATTACGCGCCCGACCCTTCATCGCAGATCGCCTGCACCATTGGCGGTAATGTGGCGGAAAACTCGGGCGGCGTGCATTGCCTGAAATACGGCTTGACGGTGCATAACGTGTTGCGGGTGCGGATGATCACCATCGAAGGTGACGTAGTCGAATTAGGCAGCGAGGCGTTGGACGGACCCGGCCTCGATTTGCTGGCAGTATTCATCGGCTCGGAAGGCATGCTCGGCATTGTCACGGAAGTGACGGTCAAACTGGTCCCGAAAGCGCAAACGGCGCGCGTGATTCTGGCTTCGTTTAACGATATCGTGACCGGCGGTAATGCCGTGGCCAACGTGATTGCGGCTGGCATCATTCCTGCGGGATTGGAGATGATGGACCAGACCTCGGTGCGCATGGTCGAGCCGTTCGTGAAGGCCGGCTACGACACCGATGCGGCCGCTATCTTGCTGTGTGAGGCGGACGGTACGCGCGAAGAAGTCGATGATGAAGTCGCGCGCATGACGGCCGTGCTTGAATGCGCGGGGGCGAGTGCGATCACGGTCTCCCAGTCGGAAGCGGAGCGCCTGAAATTCTGGTCCGGCCGCAAGAACGCATTCCCGGCGGCCGGTCGCATTTCGCCCGATTATTACTGCATGGACGGTACCATTCCACGCAAAAGGTTGGCGCAGGTGCTAACCGGTATCGAACAGATGGGAATCAAATACGGCTTGCGTTGCGCCAACGTGTTCCATGCCGGTGACGGCAACTTGCACCCTTTGATTTTGTTCGATGCGAATTTGCCGGATGAACTCGGCCGGGCAGAGGCGTTCGGGGCCGAGATCCTCGCCTTATGCGTGGAGGTCGGTGGCACCATTACGGGCGAACATGGCGTTGGCGTAGAGAAAATCAATTCAATGTGCGTGCAGTTTTCGGCGCAGGAATTGGCGGCTTTTATCGCCGTCAAAGGGGCCTTCGATCCAGTCTTCCTGCTCAATCCGGACAAAGCCATTCCAACCCTGAACCGCTGCGCCGAATTTGGCAAGATGCGCGTCACGCGAGGCCAGCTAAAATTCGCGCATTTGTCGCGTTTTTAGGAGCAATCTTGCAAGCGATAGTGGAACAATTCAGAGCACAAATTCAATCGGCAACAGAGCACAAGTGCGCCCTGCGTCTGCGCGGCGGTGGCACCAAGGATTGGTACGGCCAGGGCCTGACGGGGCAGATTCTTGATACGCGCCAGTACGCGGGCATCGTCGCCTACGAACCGACGGAACTGGTGATTACCGCGCGTTGTGGCACGCCGCTGGCACAGATCGAGGCGGCGTTGGCCGGTTACAACCAGATGCTTGCGTTCGAGCCGCCCCATTTTGGCGACGGCGCGACCATCGGCGGCGTGATCGCTAGCGCGCTGTCGGGTCCGCGCCGCGCGAGTGCCGGTGCGGTGCGCGATTTCGTTTTAGGCGCGATGTTAATGGATGGCAAAGGCCAGGCGCTGACGTTCGGCGGCCAGGTGATGAAAAACGTTGCCGGCTATGATGTCTCGCGCCTGCTCGCCGGTTCGCTCGGCACGCTAGGACTGATCCTTGAAGTGTCGCTGAAGGTGCTGCCACTGCCGTCGCGCGAGAGCACGATCCGATTTTCTATGAGCGAGATCGATGCCTTGACCAGGCTTAATGAATGGGCTGGTTTGCCGCTGCCGATTTCGGCAAGCTGCTGGCACGACGGGGTCCTCACCTTGCGTCTGTCGGGGGCCGCCGCGGCCGTGACGGCGGCGCTGCAACGTCTGAAGGGGGACGAAGTGGCGGACGGCGCCGCTTTCTGGCGCGGTGTGCGCGAACAGACGCATCCGTTTTTCGACGGTGCCAGTATCTGGCGTCTGTCGGTGCCATCCGCCAGCAGCGCGCTCATCCTCAAAGGACAGCAAATGATCGAATGGGGAGGCGCGCAGCGCTGGCTGAAGGTCGAGGCCGGTGCCGAAATGACCGGCAACATCCGTAAAACGGCAGCGGCAGTGGGTGGCCACGCCAGCCTGTTTCGTGGCGGCGACAAGGACGTCGGCGTGTTTCACCCGTTGGCACCGGCTGTGGCGCGCATCCATCAGCGCCTGAAATTGGCTTTCGACCCGTCCGAAATTTTCAATCCTGGCCGCATGTATTGACTGACTGTTTATGCAAACCAATCTCGCCGATTTTATGAAAAACACCCGCGATGGCGAGGAAGCTGACGCCATCTTGCGCTCTTGCGTCCATTGCGGTTTTTGTACCGCAACGTGCCCGACCTACCAGTTGTTGGGCGACGAACTCGACGGCCCGCGCGGGCGCATCTACCTGATCAAACAGGTGTTGGAAGGTGCCGCCGTGACCGCCAAAACCCAAACCCATCTGGATCGTTGCCTCACCTGCCGCAACTGCGAAACGACGTGCCCGTCCGGCGTGAAATACGGCCGCCTGCTCGACATCGGGCGCAAGGTGGTAGAGCTGCGGGTGCCGCGCCCGTTTGCCGAGCGAGTCAAGCGTTTTGTGCTGAAGGAGGCGCTGTTGCGCCAGTGGATCTTTAGGCCGCTGCTCAAGAGCGGGCAATTGTTGCGGCCCCTGTTGTCAAAGCCAATGCAAGACTCCTTGCCGCGGGCGCAAGGCGCAGGGCGCTGGCCGAGGCGCCAGCACGCGCGCAAGATGCTGCTGTTAGATGGCTGTGTGCAGCCTGGGATGGCACCCAACATCAATGCGGCCGCTGCGCGCGTGCTAGATGTGCTCGGCGTGCAGTTGATCCTCGCGCCCAAGGCCGGCTGCTGTGGTGCGCTACGCTACCATTTGAACGATCAAGAAGCAGGGCTAAATGACATGCGGCGCAATATCGATGCGTGGTGGCCCTACGTGTCTGGCGCTGACGCGGTTGAAGCGATCGTCATAACGGCCTCCGGCTGCGGCGTTACGATCAAGGAGTACGGGCATCTGCTAGAGCATGACAGCCGGTACGCGGCAAAGGCGCTGCGCATCTCCCAACTGACGCGCGATTTGAGCGAGATTTTGCCCGCTTTCGAGGCCGAACTGGCGTCCCAGCTAGAGGGGAAAATCAAGCAGCGGGTGGCGTATCATCCGCCATGCAGCTTGCAGCACGGCCAGCAGATTCGCGGCCAGGTCGAAGGTGTTTTGCGCGCCGCCGGCGTCGACGTCACGCTATGCGCCGACAGCCATCTATGCTGTGGCTCGGCGGGCACCTATTCGGTGTTGCAGCCGGAGCTGGCGATGGCTTTGCGCGACAAAAAGCTGGCCAACCTGACTGCCACCGAGGCGGACGTGATCGTGTCGGCCAATATCGGCTGCCTAGTGCATTTACAATCGGGGACTGAGACCCCGGTCAAACACTGGATTGAGTTGATCGATCAAGCCTTGGCCCAGTCAGCTCGCGCCTAGACTGGCGCGGACACGACGCGCGAAATTACTCGGCCAACAAGGCTTCGATGTCGGTCACGAGGTCGGCCGGCGCGGTGGCCGGCGCGTAGCGTTTGTACACGGTGCCATCTTTCTTGACGAGAAACTTGGTAAAATTCCATTTGATCGCCTCGGTACCCAGCACGCCTGGCGCCTCTTTTTTCAGGTGAACAAAGAGCGCATGTGCGTCGCCGCCATTGACGTCGATCTTGGCAAACAGAGGGAAAGTGACGCCGTAATTTTTTTCGCAAAAAGCGCCGATGTCGTTGGCCGTGCCCGGCTCTTGCGATCCGAACTGGTTGCACGGAAAGCCCAGAACCATGACGCCCCTATCCTTGAATTGCTGGTATAGCGCTTCCAGCCCTTGGTATTGCGGGGTGAAGCCGCATTTGCTGGCCGTGTTGACAATGAGCAACACCTTGCCTTTGTACCTGGCCATTTCAATGGGCGCTCCACCCAGGCTGGTGGCGGCGAAGTCGAAGGTATTGCTTGCCTTTGTCATTTAAATAATCCCTAAATGCTCGGTGCCGGCCGCCAGGTCGCGGCTGATAGCCGCTTTTCCTTGCAGCTTGATGGTCAAGCGCAAGTCATTAACGGAGTCCGCGTTGCGCAGGGCATCTTCATAGGTGATTTTATCAGCTTCGAACAATTCGAACAGGGACTGGTCAAAAGTCTGCATTCCCAGTTCGCGCGACTTCTTCATCAGCCCCTTGATTTCGTGAACCTGACCTTTAAATATCATGTCCGATATTAAGGGAGAATTTAACAGAACCTCAATTGCGACGCAGCGCCCCTTGCTTTCCTTGAGCGGAATCAGTCGCTGCGAGATCATGCCTCTTAAATTCAGCGACAAGTCCATCAGCAATTGCTGGCGGCGCTCTTCGGGGAAAAAATTAATGATGCGGTCGAGCGCCTGATTGGCGCTGTTGGCGTGCAAGGTGGCAAGGCACAGGTGGCCCGTTTCGGCGAAGGCGATGGCGTGGTCCATCGTTTCGCGGTCGCGGATTTCGCCGATCTGGATCACGTCTGGGGCCTGGCGCAAGGTGTTTTTCAGCGCCACGGCCCAGCCATCCGTGTCGACGCCGACCTCGCGCTGGGTGACGATGCAGTTGCGGTGGGGGTGTACATACTCGACCGGGTCTTCGATCGTGATGATGTGGCCGTAGCTGTTTTCATTGCGGTAGCCGACCATGGCCGCCAGCGTGGTCGATTTGCCAGACCCGGTGGCGCCAACCACGATCACGAGGCCGCGCTTGCTCATGACCACCTCTTGCAGCACGGGCGGCAAACCGAGGTCCTCAAGTTTTGGGATCGCGGTTGTGATGGTTCGCAAGACCATCCCGACGCAGCTCATCTGCACGAAGGCGGAGACGCGAAAGCGGCCCAGGTCGCCGGGGCTGATAGCGAAATTGGCTTCCTTGGTCAGTTCAAAGGAGGCCGTTTGCTTGTCGTTCATGATCGAGCGGGCCAGGTCGACGGTATGGGCCGCCGTCAGCACCTGCGTTGAAACGGGTGTCAGTTTGGCATCGATCTTGATGGCCGGCGGGAAGCCGGCCGTGATGAACAGGTCCGAGCCATTTTTGCTCACCATCAGGCGCAGCAGGTCGAACATGAATTTTGATGCCTGGTCCCGTTCCATTATTTGGTCCTTTGTGGCGCGCGAGGCACGCGCTCGTATTGATTGATTAACCGGGGAAATTGTCGGGCGTTTTAGCGGCCGAACGCGCGGCCGCGGCCGAAATCACGTTGCGCCGCACCAGGTCGGTGAGGGTCTGGTCTAGAGTTTGCATGCCGACATTGCTGCCAGTTTGAATCGATGAATACATTTGCGCGATTTTCGCTTCACGGATCAGATTGCGGATGGCCGGTGTGGCGATCATGATTTCGTGGGCGGCGACACGGCCCGAGCCATCTTTCGTCTTGAGTAGAGTCTGCGAGATGACTGCCTGCAAAGATTCGGACAACATGGCGCGCACCATTTCTTTTTCATCGGCCGGGAAAACGTCGACAATGCGGTCGATGGTCTTGGCCGCAGATGAGGTGTGCAGGGTGCCAAACACCAAGTGGCCGGTTTCCGCGGCCGATAGCGCCAGGCGGATGGTCTCCAGATCGCGCATTTCGCCGACCAGAATCACATCCGGGTCTTCGCGCAGAGCCGAGCGCAGCGCATTGTTAAACGACAGCGTATGTGGCCCCACTTCGCGCTGGTTAATCAGACATTTCTTTGAATCATGCACAAATTCGATGGGGTCTTCGATGGTCAGAATGTGCGCGTATTCCGTTTCGTTGACGTGATTTACCATCGCCGCTAGCGTGGTCGATTTACCAGAGCCGGTCGGTCCCGTCACGAGCACCAGGCCGCGCGGCTTGAGTGCCAGGTCGGCAAAGATACGTGGGCAATTCAATTCCTCCAAGCTCATGATCTTGGACGGGATCGTGCGCAGCACCGCGGCCGCTCCACGCTCTTGGTTGTAGGCGTTGACGCGGAAACGGGCCAGGCCCGGGATGGCGAAGGAAAAGTCGCACTCTAGCATTTCCTCGTAAGCCTTGCGCTGGCCGTCGTTCATGATGTCATAGATCATGCCGTGCACATCTTTGTGCTCGAGCGGAGGTAAATTGATGCGCCGTACGTCGCCGTGCACTCGTATCATCGGTGGCAACCCGGCCGACAAATGCAAGTCCGAAGCCTTATTCTTGACGGAGAATGCAAGTAATTCTGAGATGTCCATTTATAATCCATATGCCTGCGATGAAGGGGGGCCGCCGAAAAAGGGCGCAAGGTCCGGGCATGCCGAATAAAATTGCGTTACATTAACCTGCCAATTATGTCCACAATCGACCAGAACTTGCAAGCAGTCCGTCACAGTATAGCCAGCGCTTCGTGCGAGGCGGGGCGCGGGCCGCATGCCGTTAAACTGCTGGCCGTATCAAAAACTTTTGGCGCTGACGTCGTGCTGGGCGCAGTGCGCGCCGGCCAGACCGCTTTCGGCGAAAACTATCTGCAGGAGGCGCTCGACAAGATGGCGGTCGTGGCCGCCGCGTTGCCCGGCACGCCGCTGGAGTGGCATTTTATCGGGCCCATCCAGAGCAACAAGACACGGCTGATCGCCGAGCATTTCGACTGGGTGCACACGGTGGAGCGCGAAAAAATTGCGCAGCGCTTGTCGGAGCAGCGCCCGCTTGGGCTGGCGCCATTAAATATTTGTCTACAGGTCAATACCAGTGGCGAGATCAGCAAGAGCGGCATTGCGCCCGCTGAGCTGGCGGCATTGGCGCATCAGGTGGCCGCCTTGCCGAATTTGGCCTTGCGCGGCCTCATGGCCATTCCCGAGCCCGCTCTAAAATTCGAGCAGCAGCGCGCTGCGTTTCGTCCGTTGCGTCTGTTATACGAGCAGTTGCGCGGCGCTGGCCTGGCGTTAGACACCTTGTCGATGGGCATGTCGGCCGACATGCGCGCCGCCATCGTCGAAGGCGCCACCATCGTGCGCGTCGGCAGTGCGCTATTTGGATCACGAGATTATCAATGACTGGAGTTCGGTGGCGATCATGAAAACAGAAAATAAGGCGTTGAAGATTGCATTTGTTGGCGGCGGAAACATGGCATCGGCCCTGATTGCGGGGCTGGCCGGGAAACTGACGGCGGCCCCGAACATCCATGTCGTCGATCCGAACGTGGACGTGCTGCAAAAGCTGCGGGTGCAGTTCAGGGTTGACACGGCAGCGACGATTGATGCGGCAGTGGCGGGCTGCGATGTCATCGTGCTGGCGGTCAAGCCGCAAAGCATGCGCGAAGTCGCGGCGCAGTTATTGCCCGTGCTAAAGGAGGGTGCGTTGCCCCTGGTTTTGTCAATCGCGGCCGGCATTCGCAGCGCGGATTTGGCGCGCTGGCTCGGCGGCTACGGCGCCATAGTGCGCTGCATGCCGAATACGCCGGCGTTGATTGGCTTGGGAATTACCGGCATGGTCGCGACCGGCGGCGTCAGCGAGCCCCAAAAGCTAGCCGCGGAAGCCATCATGAGGGCGGTTGGCGCCACTGTGTGGCTAGACGACGAGGCACTGATCGATCCCGTCACGGCAGTGTCGGGCAGTGGCCCGGCCTATGTCTTTTATTTCATCGAGGCGATGCAGCAGGCGGCCGAGGAAATGGGGCTGAGCGCACAGCAGGGCACGCAACTGGCGTTGGCCACCTTCGTTGGTGCGGCGCAATTGGCCGCGCAATCGCCGGACCCGGTATCGGTGCTGCGGCAACGGGTCACATCCAAGGGGGGCACCACCCATGCGGCCTTGACCAGCATGGAGCAAAGCGGCGTGAAGGGCAAGATTGTGGCGGCGATGAAGGCTGCGGCTCAGCGCGGCAAAGAATTAGGGGAGGAACTGGGCATGCTTGACTAGCGCCTGGTTCAGCAAGAATAGGTGGGATGGATGGCCGCGATTTCACGGGCAACCTGGACCAAGGCGGCGCACGCCTGCCTGCAAATTAGCAGCATGGCCAACAGGCCTGCCGCCTATCGCCAGCTGTTTTCTGCTGTCTGGCGCCGCGGTCGCGGCGCCAGACTCGGTAAATACAGCCAAATTGCTCACCGTGGCGCCAGAATCAACCAGCGCGGCAATCGCCCGCCGTTAACGGCGCGCCAACAGGAGGCCGAAAATCACCCCCACCGCAGCGCCCAGCCCCACCGATTTCCATGGATTGTCTTTCACATAGACAGCGCTTGACTGGACCGCCAGCTTGGTTTTGGCCAGCATGCCCGCTTCCAGCCTCATCAGATCGGTTTTTGCCATATGCAAGGTCGCCTCGAACTTGTCTTGCGCGGCGCGCAAGTCTTCGCCGCTGTGCTCGGCGCTGTTCTTGAGCCAGGATTCCGCCGCGCCGATCACTGATTTCAAGTCGCTCATCAGTTTTTCGCGGCGTTCGCCATGGCCTGCTGTCGAGGCCATTTGCGCGGCGTTGTCGCCGCCATTACCGCTCGATATTTTGCTATTTGGTGTCGCTTCCATGAATTGCCTCATCGTTGTCGTGAAAGAAAAGGTAGTTTTCAGTTTAAGGAGCGCGCTGGCAGGCACTTTGCGCCAGCGCAAAGTGTACCGGCCTGAGGCCGAAACACTAGCGCAGCGCGTAATCGAGAGCGACGCCGGCGAAAACCGCGGCGCCCAGCCAATTGTTATGGCGGAAGGCGGCGAAACACGCCATCCGCTCGCGGCCACGGATCAGCGTGTAGTGATACAGGGCGCAAGCCGCAGCACCGGCAAGGCCAACACCAAACCAGATGCCTAGGCCGAGCTGCCAACCGCACACCAGCCAGATGAGCAAGCTAGCGGCATAGCACAACATGACGGCCGTCACCTCGAAGCGGCCAAAGGTGATGGCCGACGTCTTGATGCCGATTTTCAGGTCGTCATCGCGATCGACCATGGCGTATTCAGTATCATAGGCGATGGCCCAGAACACGTTGCCTAACAATAACCACCATGCACTGGCGGGAACGGCGTCTTGCACGGCGGCGAACGCCATTGGGATGCCGAAGCCGAAGGCGATGCCCAAGTAGGCTTGCGGAATGGCGCAGAAGCGTTTGAAATAGGGATAGGTGACGGCGATGATGACGGCGCCCACCGACAGCAGTTTGGTGAGCGCATTGAGCGGCAAGATTAGCGCGAATGCCAGCAGCATCAGCACAGTCGCGACGACCAACGCTTCCTTGCCGCTGACGCGTCCGCTCGTGATGGGGCGCCCGGCCGTGCGCTTGACATGCTTGTCGAAATCGCGGTCGGCATAATCGTTGACGGCGCAACCGGCCGAGCGCATCAGAAATGTGCCGATGCCAAAGATGAGTAGCATTCTCCAGTCCGGCACGCCGCGCGAAGCCAGCCACAGCGCGTCTAAGGTTGGCCACAGAAGCAGCAATGTACCGATGGGCTTGTCGAGCCGTACCAGGCGAAAATAAAGCGCCAGCTTATTCATTTGTTTACTTCCAGGGGAGAGAGGATCGGCGCGATGACATGCGCTACTCGTCTAGACAAAGCTGACACCGGGTAACGGGCAGGCCTTGATGGACTCGCAGATAGCGTCGATGGCCGCCCTACGCGTAAAACTCTTACGCCAGGCGATGACGACGCGACGCGATGGGACAGGCGCTTCGAACGGACGGAACGTCAGCATGCCGTCCTTGCTGTCCATGTCGGGCACCGAGGTGCGCGGCAAGACGGTCAGTCCGATGCCGCTGGCGACCATGTGGCGGATGGTTTCTAGCGATGAACCTTCAAAAGTACGCTGCATGCCGTTGCCGGGCGTGGAAAAGCGCGCCATTTCCGGGCATACTTCGAGCACCTGATCGCGGAAGCAGTGGCCGTTGCCCAGCAATAGCATGGTCTCCGATTTCAAGTCTTCGGCGGCGATGGCCGCGCGCGTCGCCCAAGGATGTCGGCGCGGCATCGCGACGACAAACGGCTCGTCGTACAGCGCCTGCAGTGCCATTCCGTGTTCGGGCAAGGGCAGTGCCATAATGGCCGCGTCCAGTTCGCCCTGACGCAGCATTTCAAGCAGGCGCACGGTGAAGTTTTCCTGCAAAATCAAGGGCATCCGGGGCACCGTATCAATCATTCTCTTGACCAACGGTGGCAGTAGGTAAGGCCCGATGGTGTAGATGACGCCCAACCGCAGCGGCCCGGTCAGAGGGTCCTTGTTGTGTTGGGCGAGTTCTTTGATGGCGGCAGTCTGTTCCAGCACACGCTCGGCTTGGGCGATAATTTTCTCGCCTAGCGGGGTGACGGAAATTTCGGCGCCGCCGCGCTCGAATAAGAGGACGCCCAGCTCGTCTTCGAGCTTCTTGATGGCCACCGACAGTGTCGGTTGGGCGACGCAGCAGTTTTCGGCGGCATGGCCAAAATGTTTCGCGCGCGCGACAGCAACGATGTATTTCAGTTCAGTTAGTGTCATATGCTCAATGCAATGCCTGAAACACTGGATAAATACGCCTAATGGTGGCGGGAATCATATTGTAGCGGAATGCAATCGATATAATTGCCAATAGGGACAAGGCTTCCCACTAACGATTATTGAAAGACGCGCATGTCATCCACTTTTGGTCACGAAGAAGCTCAGAGCTACACCCACAAACTGCTGACGGCGATGCACCATATGGGCGGCTCGGACTTGTTCATTTCCGCCGATTTTCCCCCGAGTATCAAAGCGCAAGGGGTGATGAAGCCGCTGAGCCAGAAAAAGCTGACGGGAGAGCTGACCCGGGCGCTGGCGTTGTCGCTGATGAACGACAAGCAAAAAATAGAGTTTGAGCATGAAATGGAGTGCAATTTCGCGATTTCGTTACCCAATGTGTGTCGCTTCCGTGTCAATGTCTTCGTGCAGCAGCAAGCCGTGGCGATGGTGATCCGCACCATCGCTTCCGAAATTCCCAGTTTGGAAAAACTGGAATTGCCCGAGATCCTCAAAGAGGTGATCATGACCAAGCGCGGCCTGGTGCTGGTGGTGGGCGGCACCGGGTCGGGCAAATCGACGACGCTGGCGGCGATGATTGATTACCGAAACGCCAACTCGGCGGGGCACATCATCACGGTCGAAGATCCGGTCGAGTACGTGCACAAGAACAAGGGTTGTTTGATCACGCACCGCGAAATCGGGGTCGATACACTGTCTTGGCATAACGCGCTGAAAAACACGCTACGCCAAGCGCCGGACGTGATTTTGATCGGTGAAATCCGCGATACCGAAACCATGGAACACGCGATCGCGTTCGCCGAGACTGGTCACCTGTGCCTTGGCACGCTGCACGCGAACAATTCGAATCAAACCATGGACCGCATTCTCAATTTTTTTTCGGAAGAGCGGCGCGGCCAGTTGCTAATGGACTTATCGTCTAATTTGCGCGCGATTGTCTCACAGCGCCTCGTGCGCACCGAGGATGGCCACGGGCGCAAGGCCGCCATCGAAATCTTGCTCAACACGCCGACCATCAGCGAGATGATCCTAAAAGGAAACTTTCAAACCATCAAGGAAATCATGCATAAATCGCGAGAGCTGGGCATGTGCACTTTTGATCAGGCTCTGTTTGAACTTTATAATAAGCGACATATCGGCTACGATGACGCCATTCGCAATGCCGACTCGGCCAATGGACTACGCTTACAGATTAAGTTGAGCGGTGAGCGCAAGGAGCCCCTCAATGGCGGTGGCGCCGTATCAAACGAGTTCAGCATGTTGGTCGAGGATGAAAAAGAGGACGCCCCTTTGGAGTGAAAGCAGAGCAGGCCGCGGGGCAACGTTGGGTTGATGGAAAAGACGCGAAATTGCCGGGTGGTCAAGACGCTTCGGCGCAGGCGTTCGCCGAAGAGGAACATGCCGCCGCCGCGGGCATCATTCCCCGGTACCTGGCGGCAACCCGGATGATGCCTGAACGGTCATGAAACCTAACCTGAGAGCCGCCTGGCGGCAACGCAATCTTATGCCCCAATTCGAAAACAAAATTTGCAGCCGCAGTCAATTAAAAGAACGCGTCGCCGCTTTGCCCAAGCCGGTAGTTTTCACCAATGGCGTGTTCGACATCTTACATCGCGGCCATGTAACCTATTTGGCGCAGGCGCGCGCACTAGGTGCCGCACTGGTCGTGGCCATCAACACGGATGCCTCCGTCAAGCGCCTCGGCAAGGGCGACGACCGTCCTCTCAATAATTGCGACGATCGTTTGGCGGTGCTAGCTGCGTTGGAATCGGTCAGCTTGGTGGTGCCATTTTCCGAAGACAGCGCCCTCGAAGTAGTTCAGGAAACGCAACCGGAAATTTACGCCAAAGGCGGCGACTACGAGATGAGTGCGATCCCGGAAGGCAAGGCCGTGCTGGCATACGGTGGTCAAGCGGTCGCGATCGACTTCGCGCATGACCGCTCGACCACCAAACTACTGAGCAAAGTGCGGCAACCGCCGCAGTGACGTCCCGTCGTTCTTTGGCGGGGCGAAGCAGTTCGAATCGGGCGTTGGCGCTGCTTCGAAGTGCTGCTCTGGGAGCCCCCCGAGCCTGCGCTGCCAGCTAGGCGCCGCCAGCAAAGCCATTTTGGCGCCACGCTTCGTAGACCACGATCGCAACGGTATTTGACAGGTTCAGGCTGCGGTTGTTCGGCTGCATTGGCAGGCGGATGCGTTGTGCGGGCGGGAATGATTCGCGCAAGGCCGGGTCGAGGCCCCTGGTTTCCGAGCCGAACACAAACACGTCGCCTTTGCGGAACGACGTGGCGCCGAATGGCACTGCCCCATGCGTGGTCAGAGCGAACATGCGGGCCGGGTCAGGCGCCACCTCAACCATAAAGGCGCCCCAGTTTTTGTGCACTTTCATGGTCGCGTAATCGTGGTAATCGAGGCCGGCGCGTTTCATCTTGGTGTCGTCTAGCGGAAAGCCGAGCGGCTCGATCAGGTGCAATTGCGCACCCGTGTTGGCGCACAAACGGATGATGTTGCCTGTATTGGGGGGGATCGCAGGCTCTACAAGAACGACATGAAACAATTTTTTCTCCTTATTTCGGGTGCGCCGCGCAGCGCACGCGAGCCTGCAGTCCGCGCTGGCGCGCGAAGGCGCATCCTGCGCCAGTGCGGCTGGAATGCACCGGACTTACCTTCAAGCCTGTACACTGCCGATATTATCTCACCATCAACACCATTGAACCATGCTCGTCCCACCGACTGCGCCTAAAATGAGCGCCCCGATAGATATGCTGCGCGTGCGTGAATTGTTTTCACGGCCAGATCGCGTGCTGCCGACCGATTTTTTGCGGCGTGAGATCGCATCACGCATGCACGATCGCCTGCAGCTGGTCAAAATCGCGCCGCGCGGAGTCCTCGACGCTGGCTGCGGCGCAGGTGCCGATCTCGCTTTGCTGCATAAGGATTTCCCGGCCGCGCGGATTGTGGGACTCGATGCGGCACCCGCGATGATCGAAGCGGCGCGGGTGCCGGCGTCCAAGCTGGCAGCACTGAACCAGTTTTTGGCTAAATTGTTGCCAGTCAAGGCTGGCATCGACCTGGTGTGCGGCGATTTTGCGCGCCTGCCTCTGGGCCTAAGTTCGATCGACCTGGTCTGGTCGAACCTGGCGCTGCATTGGCACCCGCAGCCGGACCTGGTGTTCGCCGAATGGCGCCGCGTGCTGAGCGTTGACGGACTGCTGATGTTCTCCTGTTTCGGCCCCGATACCTTCAGGGAGGTCAAGTCTGCCTTTGCCGAAGCCGATTTGGCGCCGCACGCATTACCCTTTGTGGATATGCATGATTTCGGCGACATGCTAGTCAACGTCGGATTTGCGACTCCGGTCCTGGATATGGAAATTATCACGGTTACCTATCCGACGGCCGCAGCTTTGCTCGCCGACGTGCGGGCCTGGGGCGGCAATCCCTTGCGCACGCGCTACCGGGCCCTGATGGGCAAAGCGTCCTGGCAGCGCATGCTGGGCGCGCTGGAAAAATTGCGCCGGCCCGATGGCACATTCGGTCTCACCTTTGAAATCCTCTATGGCCACGCGTTTCGGCCGGCGCCGCGGTTGACGGCGGCTGGCGATGCGATCATCCGCTTCACGCGTCCGTGAGCGGATCGCTCTTCGAATTCGCGCGGCAACCTCGGCAACAAATCCTTCTTTAGGGGCCAGTTTCATGACCGCGCCCGAAATTGGGAGCGGTGATGCGCCTTTGGCCGTGATCACCGCGCATCCAGTTTCCAATCGCTCGTTCTAAAAAATGGTTTGCCATCGGTCATGGCTAGCAGCAGGTGCAACGGGGCGCCCGCCGCGCGCCCAGGGGCAAGCGCCAAAATTGCTCCGTCAACACTCGTCCCACGCCGTAGCAGTTGCTAGCGCGTCCGGTCATGGTATTGGTACGACAAGCCACTGACGCGGCACTGGGCATGCATGTGGCCAAGTTCGCAGCGCCGGCCCGTAGCATCTTCCGTAATCGCAAGGCGGCCGCCTCTCCCGCTAGCCGCTGGCTCGATTTTTAGCGTGCCCCACATGGAACGGATGGGGCCGTCGGTCATTGGATCGGCCCCTAAAATCGTGTGCGCTTCATGGAAAAAAATCACGAAATGGTTAAATAAAGCTTGGAAACTTTCATTAATGCTGTTAACTTTTGCTCAAGTAGATTGCGAGCGAGAACGCATCGACTCAGGATAGCCGGCCTGCATGGGCGACCTTGCACAGAAAGTGGTCACTTTCTGTGGCTGCGGTTTCTTGGGCGCATTTTTGCAAGTTGTAACGATCCGCGACATCTGTTGCGAAATAAATTTACCGGTAAGCCCCGCGCGGGCGCCGCCAATTTCACGGTTTTTGGCAAGATCGGCAGCGCCGCCGCCGTTTTTTTCGAGTGATGATAGAGAGCTAGAAGCAGACGATGCGTAGATCGGGTCTGGGCCGGCGCCGAAGATGAGGGGCGTTGAGCGCGATTAACCAACGCAACGAGGGGGGCGCCTCTTGCCTCGCCACCGGAGCTTGGCAAACTCTTTCTTTTTCCACTACATTTTTCTTGTTTTATGGGATTTTTTTTAACTATAATCATTGACTAATTTCGTTGACGGCGGTTGTGGCTTGCCTTGATTTGGCAAGCCGCCACGGCTTGGGTTAGTTCATCGGTCGACGTCGCATGTCCAGTCGGTGTGGAGCGGTGGCGTTTCGGTTTGGCTAATGCCGGCGCCGTTTTAAAACGCTATTTTTAATTTGGTTAGCCGGGGAAAACATGACAGATGTGAAGCGACTCCAATCTACGATGTTCGGGCTGTCCTTGACCGCAACGGCTATCCCAGCGTGGGCGACGGCGGTCGCCGCCGACCCAGGCACGGGCGGCCCGGTGCCGCTCGAAATGAATTTGCAACCACCAGTGACGCAAATTGCGGCGGAAATTTACAATCTGCACACGTGGATGATGATCATCTGTCTCGTCATCTTCGTGGCCGTGTTTGGCGTGATGTTCTACTCGATCCTCAAGCACCGCAAATCGCTAGGTCACAAGGCTGCGACGTTCCACGAAAGCACCACCGTTGAAATCGCCTGGACCGTCGTGCCATTCCTGATCGTGATCGGCATGGCGTTGCCAGCGACCAAGACCGTCGTTGGCATGAAAGACACGTCCAATGCCGATATCACGATCAAGGCTACCGGCATGCAGTGGAAATGGGGGTACGATTATCTGAAAGGTGAGGGCGAAGGCATCTCCTTTCTGTCCAACTTATCGACCCCGCGTTCGCAAATCGGTGCGCCCGGCCTCGCGCCGACAGAGAAGCGCGGCGCCAACTACCTGATCGAAGTCGATAACGAGATGGTGGTCCCGGTCAACAAAAAAATCCGCATGGTATTAACGGCAAGCGACGTGATCCACGCCTGGTCGGTTCCCGCCTTCGGTGTGAAGCAAGATGCAATTCCCGGCTTCGTGCGCGACACCTGGTTCAAGTCAGAGCACGTGGGGACGTTCCGCGGCAGTTGTGCCGAATTGTGCGGCAAGGAACATGCGTTCATGCCGATCGTCGTCAAAGTGGTGTCGGCCCAAGACTATAAAGTCTGGGTTGACCGCAAAAAGAAGGAAATGGCGGCATTAGAGGATGATCCGAACAAGACTTGGACCATCGATGAATTGAAAACTCGGGGCCAGAAAGTCTATACGACCAACTGTATCGTCTGTCATCAGGCGACTGGCAAGGGCTTGCCGGGCGCCTTTGCGGCGCTAGATGGCTCGCCGGTGGTCAATGGTCCGAAGGCGGAACAAGTTCACGTTCTTCTCAACGGCAAAAAGAGCGGCGCCTTCGCCGCTGAAATGCCATCTTGGAAACAGTTGTCGGATACGGACATCGCGGCGGTCATTACCTTCACGCGCAATAATTGGTCGAACAAGGCCGTAGAAAACATTGTTCAGCCGGCCGAAGTGCTCGCTGCACGCAAGTAATTAGGAGCCTAACATGAGCATAAGCACACCAGGTCACGCGCACGACCATGCCTTCGATCATCCGACGGGGATGCAACGTTGGTTGTTCGCTACCAACCACAAGGACATCGGCTCCTTGTACCTGTTCTTTTCCCTCACCATGTTGTTTTCGGGCGGGGTGTTGGCGCTAATGATCCGCACCGAACTGTTCCAACCGGGTTTGCAATTTTTTCAGCCGGAATTCTTTAATCAACTGACCACCATGCATGGGATCATGATGGTGTTCGGCGCGATTATGCCGGCCTTCGTCGGTTTCGCCAACTGGATGATCCCGCTGCAGATCGGCGCCCCCGACATGGCGTTCGCGCGCATGAACAACTTCTCGTTCTGGCTGCTGCCGCCGGCGGCGCTGCTGCTCGCTTGCTCGTTCTTCGTCCCAGGCGGCGCCGCTGCCGGCGGCTGGACCATGTACGCGCCATTGTCGACGCAAATGGGGGCCGGCATGGATATGGCGATTTTCGCCTTGCACCTGATGGGCGCGTCCTCGATCATGGGTTCGATTAACATCATCGTCACCATCCTCAACATGCGCGCTCCCGGCATGACGCTGATGAAAATGCCGATGTTCTGCTGGACTTGGCTTATCACCGCCTACTTGCTGATCGCCGTCATGCCCGTGCTGGCCGGCGCGATCACAATGACCTTAACGGACCGTCATTTCGGCACCTCCTTTTTTAATGCGGCCGGCGGTGGCGATCCTGTCATGTTTCAGCACATTTTCTGGTTCTTCGGTCACCCTGAAGTCTACATCATGATTTTGCCGGGCTTCGGCATCATTTCGCAGATCCTGCCGGCGTTTGCCCGCAAGCCGCTGTTCGGCTATGCATCGATGGTGTACGCCACCGCGTCGATCGCGATTTTGTCGTTCATCGTTTGGGCCCACCATATGTTTACTACTGGCATGCCGGTGACGAGCCAGCTGTTCTTTATGTACGCGACCATGCTGATCGCGGTGCCGACCGGCGTCAAAGTGTTCAACTGGATCGCGACCATGTGGAAGGGTTCGATGACTTTCGAGACCCCGATGCTGTTCGCCATCGGCTTCATTTTTGTGTTCACGATGGGCGGCTTTACGGGCCTCATCCTGGCGGTGACTCCGATCGACATCCAGTTGCAAGACACGTACTATGTGGTGGCCCATTTCCACTATGTTCTGGTGGCCGGTTCCCTGTTCGCTCTGTTTGCCGGATTCTACTACTGGAGTTCGAAGTGGACTGGTCACATGTACAACGAATTCCGCGGAAAAATGCATTTCTGGAATTCGCTGATCTGGTTCAACGTGACCTTCTTCCCGATGCACTTTCTCGGTCTGGCCGGCATGCCGCGTCGTTATGCCGACTATCCGGCCCAGTTTACCGACTGGAACATGGTAGTTAGCATCGGTGCCTTTGGTTTTGGCCTGAGCCAGGCATATTTCCTTTTCTTCATCGTCATTCCGACCATTCGCGGCGGCACCAAGGCCCCCGCCAAGCCGTGGGATGGCGCCGAAGGCCTGGAGTGGACTGTCCCCAGCCCGGCCCCGTTTCATACGTTTGAAACGCCACCGACAGTGAAATAATAGCGGGGCGGGCCCGGCGATATACCGGTACGAATCTGTTTAAACTAAAAGTTGGCGCCATGACTGAGTCGAAAAAGCCGAACAATTTGAAGATGGGATTGATCCTCGCATCGATCGCCCTCGTGTTCTTCCTGTCCGTCTTTGTGAAACACATCTGGTTTAGTTGACGTGAGTAGCGTTGCCGGCGGGCTAAACCGCAAGATGCTCGGCAAGTTGGTCGTGGTTGCCTTCGTGATGTTCGGTTTCGGGTATGCACTGGTCCCCGTCTACAAGCAAATTTGTGAAGTCTTGGGCATCAATGTTCTGACCCAGAAAGACGCCACGATTTTACTCGACAAGAACACGCAGATCGACAAGACCCGTTCGATCACGATTGAATTCGACGGCAATTCGCAGGGGCCGTTTCGCTTTCGCCCCGTCGTAAGAAGCATGCAAGTGCATCCGGGCGAGCTGTCGAGCGTCATGTACGAAGTGGTCAACACGCAAGCACGCACCGTCAATGCGCAAGCGATACCGAGCTATGCGCCGCAAGGGGCGACGCCCTATTTCAAGAAGGTGGAATGTTTTTGCTTCAAACAGCAAACCTTGAAAGCGAATGAAGCGCGCCAGATGCCAGTGGTGTTTTTCATCGACCAGGCTTTGCCGAAGGACGTCAAAACAATCACCTTGTCATATACATTTTTTGACATCGCCGGCCTGAACCAGGCAGCGAAGTGATGGAGGAAAGCAAGATGGCGGAGTCGAAAAAAAGGCGGACATCATCTTTCTTATACTCACTAAAGGCCGTGCTCTGGTCTTTCGTCGGGCTCAGAAGAAAGAGCGATTTCGAGACGGACGCGGAGAAGATTAAGCCGCTTCACATCGTCATAGCCGCCCTGATCGGCTTGGCCTGCTTTATTGGCCTATTGATAACGGTCGTCAAATTTGCGGTTGAAAAGTAGCGGACATGCGCCGAACGTAATTTGTTTTAAGGAGAAAAATATGAGTTCACCAAAGCCTGTGCCATATTATTTCGTGCCCGGGCCCTCCAGATGGCCTTTGCTAGGTGGTCTGTCCATGTTGGTGACGATGGTTGGCGCTTCGGCGTGGGTAAACGACCTTGCCTGGGGCCGGTATGTCAATTTCACGGGTCTGGCCGGGATCATTGCGGTTCTTTATTTTTGGTTCCGCGACGCCATAGGCGAATCTGAAGGAGGCTTGTACAATCGCCGCATCGACCTGTCTTTCCGCTGGAGCATGAGCTGGTTCATCTTTTCCGAAGTCATGTTCTTTGGCGCATTTTTTGGTGCTCTGTTTTACGCCCGCTCGATCTCGATGCCTTGGTTGGGTGACCTTGATAACAAAATTCTTTGGCCCGACTTTATCGCCCATTGGGGCAATGCGGGACCGGCTGGCACCGTGCAGGAGTTCGGCATCATGGGGCCGTTCCCGATCCCCACCATCAACACCGCCTTGCTGCTCACTTCCGGCCTAACGGTAACCATCGCCCACCACGCGCTGCGCTCCGGCCACCGCGCCAGAACTGCGCTATTTCTTTTCGCGACAATCCTGTTGGGTGTCACCTTCATCAGCTTGCAGGCATACGAATACGTGCATGCTTATAGCGAGCTGAACCTGAAATTGAGCTCCGGCATCTACGGTTCGACCTTCTTCATGCTGACCGGCTTTCACGGCTTCCACGTGACGATGGGCGCGATCATGTTGTCGGTCATCTTGTACCGTGTCATGAAAGGCCACTTTACGGCTGAAAACCATTTCGGATTCGAAGGCGCGGCCTGGTACTGGCACTTTGTCGACGTCATCTGGCTCGGCCTGTATGTCGTCGTCTACTGGTTGTAACTTGGGGCGAACGTGCCATGGCCCCAAGTACTTCCGGGCATGGGGCGTCCGGGTTAACGCAGACCGCTCGGCTCGATCCAGCCGAGCTTGTAGGCCACCAGGATCAGCACGAATAGCGCGATCGAGACACCGACGCGGAACGCGAGACTTTGTACGGTGCGGTTGCTCTTGCCTTGGTCCCGCATCAAGTAAAACAGCGCGGAAGCCATGCTGCCGATAATGAGGATGAAGGCGATGGCGACGACAATTTTCATGGTATATACAAGTATCTTGATCGGGAATCTATTGTAATGCGCATTGGCTTTCGTTTTAGATGGATTCCCTTTATGGCGACCGTGCTGATGGTGGCCCTGGGAATTTCGCTTGCCCAATGGCAGGAGCGCCGCGCGGCCGAGAAAATGGCGCAGGAAGCGCAGCAGGCTGCCGGCAATAGCGCCGCGCCCGTGATATTGGGGCCGCAGCCGCTGGCAGTGGCGGCGGTCGAATTTCGCCGGGTTCTCGTCACGGGCCAATTCGTGCCGGACTGGGCGATGTATCTGGAAAACCGGCCCTATCGGGGCCGCGCCGGGTTTTATTTGCTGATGCCGTTTAAAATTGCGGGATCAAGCATGCATGTCCTGGTCGAGCGCGGCTGGCTGCCGCGCAACGCGGCCGAACGCGAGCGTATGGCAACTTATGCTACGCCGCGCGGCATGGTGACAATCGAGGGCATCGCCAAGCGCAACGTCGGCCATGTGATGCAGCTGGGCGTGGCGGCGCCTTTGCGCCCGAATGCAATCGTGCAAAATGCCGACATCGCGCAAGTGGCACGCGCTTGCGGCTTGCCATTCCAGCCGTTCGTGCTTGAACAGACGAGCATGGCCGCACAAGGCGACGCTCAACTGGTGCGCGACTGGCCGGCCCCGTCCGCCGGTGCGGATAAACATCGCGCCTATGCGTTTCAGTGGTATGCCCTGGCGCTGATGGCTTTCTTATTTTTTGTATTCACAGGATATCGACGTGCCACCAACTAAGCAGGCATCAAAAGAGCAGCGGAGCGGACGCTGGAAATTGCTGTTAATCATGGCCGTGTGCGCCGCCCCTCTGCTCGGCTCGTATTTCGCGTATTACGTGATAAAGCCGACCGGCCGTACCAATTATGGCGCACTGATCGATCCGCGCAGCTATCCGATCCCCCCGTTGGGCGCGACGACACTAGATGGCAAGCCGACTGACCTGGGGGCATTTAGAGGTAAGTGGATCATGCTGCTAAGCGCTACAGCTAACTGCGGCAGCCCGTGCCAGAAAACATTGCTTGCCATGCGTCAGCTGCGCCTGATGCAGGGGCAAGAGATGGAGCGCATCGAGCGCGTCTGGCTGATCACGGATGGGCGAGCGCCCGCCGCGGTGCTCATGCGCGAGTTTGAAGGTACCCGCGTGCTGCGCGTGCAGGGGCCGGCGCTACAGGCCTGGCTGCCAGTGGAAGCCGGTGGCAATGCGGCCGACCGTCTCTATCTGATTGATCCGCGGGGTCACTTGATGATGCGCTTTCCGAAAGATGCGGACCCGGCCAAGGTAAAAAATGACATTGCCAGACTGCTCAAAGCGTCCGCGATCGGCTGAGACACCATGCAAATTGCAACCCTGGCCCAGATGGGCGTCACGGCTGTGCTGGCGGCCACGTTGCCGCTCTCCATGGTGTGGATGTCGGCCGACGCCAATAAGTACCGCAAATTGGTGTGGGTTGGTGTGTTCCTCACGTTCGATCTGATTGTATTTGGAGCCTTCACGCGCCTGTCCGATTCCGGCCTCGGATGTCCAGATTGGCCCGGCTGCTACGGCCTTGCCAACCCCATCTTGGCGCTGGACGCGATCAGCAGCGCGCAAGCCCTGAGGCCGAGCGGCCCGGTCACTTTGCTGAAGGCTTGGATCGAAATGACGCACCGCTACCTGGCAATGGGCATCGCCGTGCTGATCGTGACGATCATGGCGCAAGCGTGGCGCCGGTGGGGCCAGAGTCGGCGCCCTGAATTTTCTCCCTGGCTACCAACGGCACTGTTTTTTTTCGTCTGTTTGCAAGGCGCCTTCGGCGCCTGGACCGTGACCATGAAATTACAGCCCGTAATCGTGACAATTCATCTGTTGCTTGGGATGTGTCTGCTGGCCTCGCTTGCCTGGTTGGGCGGGCGCCAGGATAATGCCGTCACACCGCTGACCGGGGCCGGCTGTACGGCGCCGGCCATGCGTAGGATGCGTTTGCTGGCGGCGCTGGCCGCGCTATTGCTACTGATCCAGATCGCTCTGGGCGGCTGGGTCAGCACCAATTATGCCGCCCTCGCTTGCGGCGACTTTCCTCTGTGCGACGGCAAGCTGGTACCGGCCATGGATTTCGGACAGGGCTTTACTGTTTGGCGCGCGCTCGGCGAGACCGCGAGCGGCCAGTACTTGCCATTTTCCGCGCTGACCGCGATCCACTGGATGCACCGCAGTTTCGCCCTCGTGCTCTTCGCCGGCATCGGCTACACGGCGTATTGCGCCCGGGCTCACCCCAGCTTGCGCCTGACCGGAGGCCGGATCGCCCTGGCCTTGCTGCTGCAAGCGGGCACCGGTATCGCCACCATCAGCCTCAACTATCCGCTGCCCATCGCGGTACTGCATAATGCCGGCGCCGCGCTGCTGGTGGTGCTGCTGACCATGCTAAACTACCGCGCCAAGTTTCACTTCGAATTTGCCCGTGCTACCAGCGGCACATCGAGGCTATCCTCGCCAGCGAGACATCAGCCATGACGACCCAGACGCGCGCGCACAAATGGACCAACCGCATCGCCCAATATTGGGCGTTGACTAAACCGCGCGTGACGCAACTGGCCGTGTTTTGTGCAATCATCGGCATGTTTCTGGCCAGCGACGAACTGCCGCCCTGGCGGGCCGTGGGCGCGGCCACCGTTGGTATCTGGCTGCTGGCCGGTGCTGCGTTTGCCGTGAATTGCTTGGCCGAGCGCGAGATCGATGCCCGCATGGCGCGCACCGCGCGGCGCCCCATGGTCACAGGCGACATTTCGGTTAAGCAGACAGCGCTGTTCGCGGCGCTCATCGGCGGCGCCGGTATGTGGATTCTTTACTCTCAAGTTAATCCGCTCACGATGTGGCTGACCTTTGTGACCTTTGTCGGATACGCTGTGATCTACACAATGATCTTGAAGCCGGCCACCCCGCAAAATATCGTGATCGGCGGCTTGTCCGGAGCGATGCCGCCAGCGTTGGGCTGGGCGGCTATGGCCAACGACGTGCCGATGCAGGCGTGGTTGTTGGTGCTGATTATTTTCGTCTGGACGCCGCCCCACTTCTGGGCGCTGGCAATGTATCGCCGCCACGATTATGCGAAGTCGGGCTTGCCGATGCTGCCGATTACGCACGGCATGAAATTCACCCAGTTTCATGTACTGCTCTATTCGATTGCGCTGACAGCGACCACGCTGCTGCCGTTTGCGGTGCGCATGAGTGGCTTGATTTACCTCGCAGCGGCGGCGGTTTTGAACGTGATTTTCCTGCGCCACGCGTGGAAGATCTACCGCCATTACACGGACCTCATTGCGCGCAAGGCATTTACCTACTCGATCATCTACCTTTTCCTGTTGTTTGCCGCCTTGCTGGCGGATCATTACTTCAAAGTCTAAGAAAATGAAAAATCTGTTTGTGCTGCTGGCGTTGACCTTCCTGTTGGTGGCATGCGGGGAGAAGACGAGCGCGCCCTTGGCTGCTTTCAAGAACACCGACCTGAGCGGGCTCGATTATGCGCATGACTTCGCGTTGACGGACCACACCGGCACGCCGCGCACCCTGGCCGACTTCAGGGGCAAGGTGGTGGTCATGTTTTTTGGTTATACCCAGTGCCCGGACGTGTGCCCGGCCACGATGGCCGAACTGGCGACCGTGATGAAAGAACTCGGCCCGCAGGCAAATCAGGTTCAGGTCTTGTTCGTGACGGTAGATCCCGAGCGCGACACGCAAAGCTTGTTGGCGCAGTACGTGGCGGCCTTCGATCCGCGCTTCATCGGTCTGTACGGAGATGCGGCGGCGACCGCCAAAGTGGCCAAGGAATTTAAGGTGTATTACGCTAAGGTCGAAGGCAAAACGCCGGGCAGCTACACGGTCGACCATACTGCGGGCAGTTATGTCTTTGACCGCAGCGGCAAGATCCGCCTGTTCGTGCGCAACGGCCAAGGCGCCGCGCCCATTACCCAGGATTTGAAAATCCTGCTGTCATCCTGAGTGCGGGGCTCAGGGTTTCGCCGCGGCGCCTCTGACACGCCGATCGGATATCCGGCGTATGCTCTAGTCCGGCCTGACCGGGCTTCGTTCCAGTTTTGGGATGACCTTGACTAAAACGATGCGCGGGCCGCTCATCTTCTTCGCCACGATATCGAAGTCGGCGAATGTGATGCGCTGACCTTGCTTCGGAATGTCGCCCAGCTTGACCATGATCAGACCGCCGACCGATTCCACATCGTCTAGTCCCAGCCCTTCGTTCTCGATGTCGATGCCAAGGACACGCTCGAGCAAGAATATCGGTAGGCTGGCCTTTCCGATCAGGGTGCCGTCGGGCTGCTTGATCCAGTCGTTTTCAAGGTGGAATTCATCCCGGATCTGGCCCACCATCGCGCCTAGCAAATTGTCGAGCGTGATGAAGCCGAGTGCCCGTTTGCCCTTTTCCCCAATCAGCGCAAAATGCGGCGCGCCATCGCGGAAACGGCGAAACAGCTCGAGCGCCGGCGTGCGCACTGAAATGACGTCAACGGGACGCAAAAACGGTGTCATCGACGTGATCTGCTTGCCGGCCTGTTGTGCAAAAAACAAGTCTTTCAAGTGCACCACGCCGACCACGTGGTCGCCATTCTGGTCGAAATACGGGTAGCGGCTGAAGCGGTTGTGCGACACCGTATGCATATTCTCTTCCAGCGATTTGGATGCATGCAGCGCAATTACCTCGTGAATCGGGCGCATCAGGTCAGATACGGTCAATTGCTCGAATTCCAGCGATTGGGCCAGGATATTGCGTTCGTCGCTGGTGAATTTTTCGCCCGGCTGGCGGATGCGCAAGATGGTTTTGAGTTCGTCGGTTGAGTAGCGCGATTCGTGCTCGTGTTTAGCCGACAGGCCGGCCAAACGCAACACCGCGTTCGCGCTTTCATTGAGCAGCCAGATGACCGGATACATGATCCAGTAAAAGATGCATAGTGGGACTGCGCTCCACAGGCCGATGGCTTCGGGGTTGCGCATCGCCAGCGCCTTCGGCGCCAGTTCGCCGACCACGATATGCAAAAATGAGATGGCAAAAAAAGCGAGCGTAAACGAAATGCCATCGACCAAGTGAGGGGCCGTGACGCCGGCCGCCCGGAATACGGGTTCGAACAGGCCGGCAAAGGCCGGCGCGCCAACCCAACCCAAGCCGAGCGAGGCGACGGTGATGCCGAGCTGGCAGGCAGATCGATAAGCGTCGAGCTCAGCATGGACCTTGGCCAAGGTGCGCCCGCGCAGGCCCTCTGTCTTGGCGATGGCGCTCATCTGCGTGCGCCGCAATGTGACGATGCCAAATTCGGCCGTCACGAAAAAACCGTTTAGCGCGACTAGGAACAGGGCGAGCAGGACTAGCAAGGCATTGGACATGTTTGCACAACTGATATGGCTGTCAAAACAGGCATCTTAAACGACGCCGGCGAATAGGAGCGCATTTTTGCGTGTTGGGCGCAATGGAAAGGGGCAGAACAAAGCGCTGCCGTCACGCGATACTTGGTAAAATGGCAGCTTCGAATCAATGAGGACATAAATAGTGAAAAAGACCGGAATGGCGAAAAGCGACGCCAAAAAATTAATGGGCAAAATGGTTGCGCCTGGCACGACCGGTTTCGGTAACGGCTTGGCAGCCGTGGATCGGCGCGAGCAGCGCAAGCGCGACCAGGCATTGGGCTTGGTGCCGTTTGCGGTGAAGCTTAACGGCGACTTGGTACAAAAATTGCAGGCGTTGGCTAAAGAGCGTGGTGTGGAACTCAATGATGTGGTGGCCGAGGTGCTGAGCAAAGGCTTGGCCGATTAAGACCGGAAGTCTTTCAGCCACAGCGGTCGTTAGTTGCTGCATCGGCAACTTTGTCCTTGGTGCGGGATTGCGACCCCGTGTCATTGGTCAGCAGTGTCATCGGGCGCCCATGCGTGCCCGCTTGGGCGCCATTTCTGCAAGCTTAGACGTATGCCGCGAGCGCTCCCTTCATTTTTTTCAAGGCGGCTGATTCAATCTGACGAATGCGCTCGGCAGAGACGCCAAATTCACCTGCCAGTGTATGCAAGGTGGCGCCGGAGCCATCATCGTTGGCCAGCCAGCGCGCTTCCACAATGCGACGCGAGCGCGCATCGAGCTTGCCCAGCGCCGTTTCCAAACCCTCGGACTGAAGCCGCGTTACTTGCTGTGCTTCTAGGACGCGGGTCGGTTCGGTTTGCTCGGACGAGAGATAGGCGATCGGCGAGAATTTGTCGTCGTCGTCATCGGATGGCGCTTCGAGCGCGATGTCTCGTCCGCTTAGGCGCGTTTCCATCTCGATTACTTCTTCACGCTTCACGTTCAGTAATTTGGCGAGCGCATCGATTTGGGTCGGTGTCATCGCGTCTAGTCCGGGTTTATGACTGCGCAGATTAAAAAACAACTTGCGCTGCGCCTTGGTCGTTGCCACTTTAACCAAACGCCAGTTTTTTAGGATGTATTCATGCATTTCGGCCTTGATCCAGTGCATCGCATAGGACACGAGGCGCACGCCCTGATCCGGATCGAAGCGCTTGACGGCCTTCATCAAGCCGATATTGCCTTCCTGGATCAAGTCGGCGTGCGGCAAACCATAGCCGAGGTAACCGCGGGCGATCGACACGACCAGGCGCAAGTGCGATAGAACCAGTTCTTGTGCGGCGCTCAGGTCGTTGTTCGCGCGCAAGCGCGTAGCCAAGGAGATCTCTTCTTCATGGGTCAACAAGGGCAGACGGTTAACAGCGGAGATGTAAGCGTCCAAGTTGCCCAGATTACCGGTGAAGCCGAGGCCCAGAGCATTCTTGCCGGCCGGAACTAACGCGGACTGTGCGGACATCATATTCATTTTATAGTTCCTCGCTATTAAATACAGCCTGGTACCAAATTGCCACGCCGATCTGGCGCGGGCACGGGTTGTTACGGATTGTTACCTGTTGTCGTCTGCGTCTTGCCGTTGGCAGGCGACCCAGGTCCCGAGCAACCCAACTTTGCATATTAGCACTCTCGCGTACCGAGTGCCAATGGACTGTTCCAATCGCCCCGATAGATAATCACACATCAGGACATACTATGGCTCGATTGTAGCTACCACCTTGCCTAAAACTTCGCGACAATAGTACGATCAACGCAGTTTTTGCATTAAATCAATAATTGAGATGATCATTTTGCTAATGTTGGGCGCAAAAGCAACGCCCGCGGCAGTAGAGTTAGACTACGCCCGACAACAAATGTTCTCGGTGCGAGCGGTGACGATGCGTGCGTCTCAGGGTCAACTCAGGCGTGCCAGGTGGCGCTGAACTGACAGTAAGGCACCAGCCAGACCGAGCGCGGCACTCAGTGCCAGCAAGAGCACCATTGGCAGCGGAGCTAGCGGGACCAGCTGGAATTCCGATGCGTACAGCCGGGCAAACTCGGCGATGGCCTTATTGAGCGGGCGTAACGCCAGAGCCACGCTGCCCAGCGCAACGCCGCCGGCACACAGGCCGAGAAGGGCGCCAGTATAATAAAATGGACGGTGGATGAAAATGTCGGTAGCGCCAATCAGCTTGGAAACGCTGATTTCATCGCGTTGCATTAGCACTTGCAGCCGGATCGTGTTGAACACGACAGCAACGACGACGGTGCCGAGGGTGATTGCCAGCAGCAACAAGGCGAGTCGCAGCACGCCCAGCAAGGCCGCCAGTCGCCTGACCCAGGCCGAGTCAACCTGTACCGTATCGACGTTTGGCAGCGCCCGCAACTGTTCGGCGATGATGTCGATATTGCTGGCGTCGGCGGTCGTCTTGAACGCGTCAAGTTTCACTACGTAACTGTCCGGCAAGGGATTGTCGCCCAGTGTGGCCAGCACGTCTGTCAGACCGCTCTTGTTTTTCAGCGCGTCTAGTGCCAGCTCGCGGGGAATGAAGACGATTTTCGCTTGTTTATCTTTCAGCATAGCGCGCAGGTGCGGGCCCATCGTCTCTGCCTGCTGGCGTGGCGTGCCCGGTGTGACAAATAGGCTAATCTCCGGATTGACCGATAGTTGCTCCGACATCGGTCGCACGTTGTCGAGCACGGTTAGCCCGGCAAACGGCAGGGCAAGGGCGATGGCGACCACAAAAACATTGAATAGAAAGCTGCCCGGCGCCCTGCGCACGTGCAGCAGGGCCGCGCCCAACGCGAAGCCGTGTTGCCTGAGCCAGCCCTTCATGCTGGAGCTCCGGCCACCATGCGCCCGTGCTCGAGGTGGATCACGCGCGCTGCTGTGTCGAGCTCTTGTTCATCATGGGTCGAGATCAGGCAGGTCACGCCCACCGAGTGGAAAGTTTTGAGCGCGTCTAGCACTTGATTGGCGCTGGCCCGGTCGAGATTGGCGGTTGGCTCATCGGCCAGTATAATTTGCGGTCGGTTCACGATCGCGCGCGCAATCGCCACTCGTTGCTGCTCGCCGCCGGACAGGGCCAGCGGCAGGCGCAGCGCCCGCTCCAGCAGACCGACCTTATCGAGGGCCGCGCGGGCGCGCTGTTCGGCTAGTGCTTTGGACGCACCCGTCACCAGCAGGGGCAGCATGACGTTGGCTAGCACTGAGCGGTCGGCCAGTAGGCACTGCTGCTGAAAGATCAAGCCCAGGTTGCGGCGCAGAAATGGCACGCCGGCCCGCTTGATCTTGCCGATATCGTGGCCGTTGACCAGCACTCGGCCGGCGCTGGGCCTCTCTATTGCGGCAATCATCTTGAGCAGGGTCGATTTGCCGGCGCCAGACGGGCCGGCTAAATACACGAGTTCACCTTTGCCAACCGTCAGCTCGATGCCGCTCAGCGCGGTCGCGTCAGACGAATATTGCTTGGAGACATTGTGGAATTCGATCATAGTGCTTATCCGAGTAGCGCGTCGACAAATTCCGCCGCAACGAAGGGCTGCAAATCTTCGATTTGCTCGCCAATGCCGATGAAATACACGGGCACCGGGTGCACCCTGGCGATGGCCGCCAACACGCCACCTTTCGCGGTGCCGTCGAGCTTGGTGATAACGAGCCCCGTCAGGTTCAGTGCGGCGTCGAACGTTTTGACCTGGGCCAGCGCATTCTGGCCCGTATTGCCGTCGATTACCAGCAGCGTTTCGTGCGGCGCCCCGTCCATGCCCTTGCCGATCACGCGCTTGATTTTTTTCAGCTCTTCCATCAGGTGCAGCTGGGTCGGCAAGCGGCCGGCAGTATCGATCATGACAACGTTCACGGTGCGCGCCTTGGCCGAATGCACGGCGTCAAATGCGACGGCGGCTGGGTCGCCCGACTCCTGCGAAATGACGGTGACGTTGTTGCGCTCGCCCCACACCATCAGTTGCTCGCGCGCGGCGGCGCGGAAGGTGTCGCCGGCAGCTAACAAGACCGACTGTCCGTGGGCTTGCAAATGCTTGGCCAGTTTGCCGATGGTGGTGGTCTTGCCAGCGCCATTGACGCCCGAAATCATCATCACGAGTGGTTGGTGGCGGCCCAGCTCAAACGGTTTCTGCAGCGGCGTTAGCAGATCAATCAGAAGTGCCTTCAGCGCGGCCTTGACGGCGGCGGCGTCCAGCAATTTGTCTTCCTTAACCTTTTTCTTTAGCGCATCGAGCAAGAAAGCGGTCGCATCAATACCGGCGTCGGCCATCAACAGCGCTCCTTCCAGCTCTTCATACAAGTCATCGTCGATCTTGGCGCCGACAAACAGCAAGCTCAGGTTGGACGATGTTTTGGACAGGCCCGCCTTCAAGCGCATCATCCAGGACAGTTTTTTGTCGCTTACCTCGATCCCCGGCGGGGGTGTGACCGTGGGCGCGGCGGCTGCTGGCGCCACCAAGCTGGACGTGGTCGCGTAACGCGTGCGCAAGGGTTGCGTCCGCATCGAGCCTTCTGGCAGGGCGGCGCTGGCAGTCGACGCCGTGGGCGCACTGATCGCGTCATCTAGCGGCGCCGGCATTTGAGCCGGTGGCAGGGGCACGGCTGCGGGGGCGGCAGGTTTTTTCTTGAAGAAACTAAACATGGATGGGTGGCTAAGGCAGCTTCAAGCATAGGACCGGCAGGACCGGGCGCGAGGGTTTTGATCCTGGCTATTTTACCAGAGCGTGGCCAATGCTCCGGGCCCTACTGTTGCATTGGCAACTTCATTTGCCGGAACGCACCATGAGCATGGAATGAAAATGAATGGAAGGCAGCTCAAACCGCGTTGTGGCGCCCGCCGCGTTCGCCGCTGCGTGGCCTTGGCGGATCCCATTTCCAGTTCCCGGCAAGGCCTAAAAACGCCGTGCCCGCATTCGGCCCGGCACAGCGGTTTTTTCGCAGGGGGTTAAGGCAGTGCATTAAGATACGGGAAAATTCCGGCTCGCTCAGCTCGCCGCTGGTTGCAGGCGACGTGATCGTCGCGCATGACATGAGCGCCATCTCCTTTACCGTTCAGGCCGCCGATGGCGAGTCGCGCACGATCCGCGGCAAATTTTCCAAAGACGGACAAAGCTTGACCTTGATTGGCAAGGATTTTCCGTATCGATGCGCGGCCGCGACTCGCGTTTGCGGGCGCGCACGGGTGGGGCGCATGCTATTTGGCGACGCTTTTGGCGTTGCTGCCCGCGGCGCGGTACAATGGGGGCGAAGCAAGCCAGGCAGCCGCCGGTTGACGTGTAATGCGCAACGGGAGGAAGGTCCGGACTCCATAGAGCAGGGTGACGGTTAACGGCCGTCCGCTGAAATCCGCAAGGTATAAGGCGAGGAATAGGGCCACAGAGACGAGCGTATTTAGTTACGGTGAAACGCGGTAACCTCCACCCGGTGCAATTCCAAATAGGCACGCGATGATGCTGCTCGCGGAGCGTGCGGGTAGGAAGCTTGAGCGCCGGAGTAATTCGACGCCTAGAGGAATGGCTGTCATAGCGCGGATCTGAAAGGGTCTGCGCCGTAACAAAATCCGGCCTATCGGCTTGCTTCACTTCGAATTTAATGTTGGCGACGCCTGGATCCCCGCCGATGAAAACATACGTACTCGCCCTCGACCAAGGCACCACCAGTTCGCGCGCCCTCTTGTTCGACCGTCTCGGCCGAGTCTGCGGCAGCGCGGCCCAGGAATTTCCCCAACACTTTCCCCAGCCGGGCTGGGTCGAGCATGATCCCCTCGCGATTTGGCGCAGCCAGTTGGCGGTGGCGCGGGCTGTTTTGCGCGATAACGGCGTTGCCAGCGAGCAGGTGCGTGCCATCGGCATTGCCAACCAACGCGAAACGAGTGTGGTGTGGGATCGCAAGAGTGGCGTGCCGATCGGACCGGCCATCGTCTGGCAAGACCGGCGTACGGCCGAAACCTGCGATCGCCTGCGCGCCGGCGGCAAGGCACAAGCCATCCGCGACGCCACCGGGCTGGAGCTGGACGCTTATTTTTCCGCCACCAAGGTGCAATGGCTGCTCGACCATGTACCGGGAGCGCGCACTGCAGCGCGCGCCGGCGCGCTTGCCTTCGGTACCGTCGATAGCTGGCTAGCCTATCAATTGTGCGGCGTCCACGTCACCGATGCCAGCAACGCATCGCGTACCATGCTGTTTAACATCCATCAGATGAGCTGGGACCAAGATTTGTTGGACCTGTTCGCAATTCCCGCCGCGATCTTGCCGCGGGTTATCCCTTCAAGCGGGGAAGTCGGCTACACTAGGGCCGACTTATTTGGCACGCCAATTGTAGTGGCTGGCATCGCAGGCGATCAGCAAGCCGCGACTTTCGGCCAAGCCTGTCTCCGGCCGGGCATGGTGAAAAATACCTACGGCACCGGATGCTTCATGCTGATGCATGCGGGGCGCCAGCCTGTCGCGTCGCACAACCGCCTGTTGTCAACCGTCGGCTGGACAATCGGTGGCCAAACCGACTATCTCTTGGAAGGGAGCGTCTTCATGGGCGGCGCCACCGTGCAGTGGTTGCGCGATGGCTTAGGCATGATTCAAGCGGCGAGCGAGGTCGAGGCTCTAGCCGCCAGCGTGCCCGATAGCGGCGGCGTGTTTCTGGTGCCGGCCTTTGTCGGGCTGGGCGCGCCGCACTGGGATCCGTATGCGCGCGGCGTCTTGCTCGGATTGAGCCGTGGCAGCCAGCGCGGCCACATCGCCCGTGCGGCGCTCGAGGCGATCGCCTATCAAAGCGCCGAGCTGCTCGCGGCGATGCAAAAGGACACAGCCATTCCAGTGGCCGAAGTGCGCGCCGATGGCGGTGCGGCGCGCAATAATTTGCTGATGCAGTTTCAGGCCGATTTGTTGGGTGTGCCAGTGCTGCGCCCACGCGTGACTGAAACGACGGCGCTGGGCGCCGCCTATCTAGCCGGACTAGCGGTCGGATTCTGGGAATCGCAAGAAGAGATCGCCGAGCAGTGGACCTGCGAACGGCAGTTTACGCCGGGCATGTCGGCCGCCGAGCGGGCAGCACGCCTGGGCCAGTGGGCCCGCGCCGTTGAGCGCAGCAGAAATTGGGTGGAAACGCCCTGAATTGGGTCATATACTGGGAGTTTATAAGCCCGCGGCCGGGGGTGTCTTTTTTCGCCTATGTTTCGCAACTATTCGCCACAAAAAATCGAGCCATTCGACCCTTTGCGCGTGCCTAAGGCTCCTGGCCGAAGTCGGCTTGCGCGCGCGCCTGGAGTTTAGGTGTCGCGCGAGCCGAAATTGCACATGAAAAATTCTCTCCATTTCTCCAAGATATCCCGTGCCATGAGGTCGCCTTGCCTCCGCTGCGGCTGCGCCGGCGTTGTCCGCAAACCACTTTACTGTTGCCTAATGGGAAGTACGTAAATTTTTTCAATTTTTTTATTGGATCATTGGTGGGCGATCGGGCGCGGAAAACCGAGGCAAATAGATGAGGTAGCACATTCACTATCGGCCATAAGTATCTAATTTGTCGGTATATTTTGATGTTTAGCTGCTTCAAGAGAATCTGCTAAGTCCTTGACTTCATTGCAAAAAAGCCCGTTTCGCCCCGGCGTAAAGCGCTTGACCGCCATCATTGCTTCCTCTAAAGTGGGTGAAAGTGTGAAAAAGTGTGTTTTTGTGGGAAAATTCCAATTCACGGCGTCGCGCTCACCCGCTTAATATTTTGAAGTCAAAAAGGTAATTTGTGTTCCAAGGCGCGTCCGCAATCAATCTCGATGCCAAAGGCCGGATGTCTATTCCTGCCAAGCACCGCGACGCGCTGTTAATTCAGTGCGAAGGCCGCCTCACGCTGACCAGGCACCCCGACGGCTGCTTGCTTTTTTTTCCCCGTCCGGTGTGGGAAACCCACCGCGAGCAAATCGCCGCCTGGCCGATGTCGGCAAAAGCGTGGCAGCGCATTTTCCTGGGCAACGCCTGCGACGTTGAGCTCGACGCGGCGGGCCGTATCCTGATCTCGCCCGAGCTGCGCAGTGCCGTCGGCCTCACCCGGGACGTGATGATGCTCGGCATGGGCAGCCACTTCGAAATATGGGATGCGGTCAAGCTCGCCGGCAGCGAACAGCAAGCGGTCGATGCCGGCATGCCCGATGTGTTGTCCAGCTTTACGTTTTGAAGGCGCCGCCATGACCATACTAGCGCCGGCGCAATTTCAACATCGAACCGTTCTGCTAGATGAAGCGATCGAAGCGCTCGACCTTAGCGGTGACCGCGCCGACGGGGTGTACGTCGACGGCACCTTCGGCCGTGGCGGCCATAGCCGCCTGATCTTGTCCCGGCTGGGCGAGAAGGGTCGCCTGATCGGATTCGACAAGGATTTGCAGGCCATCGCGACGGGACAGCAAATCACTGATCAGCGTTTCGAAATCGTGCACGACAGTTTTGCCACGATGACGGCCGCCTTGGCCGCGCGCGGTATCCTCCAGATCGATGGCATTTTGCTCGACCTGGGGATTTCGTCGCCCCAGGTGGACGATGCGGAGCGCGGTTTCAGCTTCCGCAACGACGGCCCGCTCGACATGCGCATGGACAGCACGCGCGGCCAGTCGGCGGCACAATGGCTGGCCGTGGAAACGGAACAGAAAATAGAAAAGGTGATACGCGACTATGGGGAAGAACGGTTTGCTTTTCAGATTGCAAAGGCGATTGTTGCTCGCCGGGCAGTCGAGCCAATTTCAAGCACACGACAGCTTGCCCTTGTCGTGGCCGGCGCGGTCAAGACCCGCGAAAAGAGCAAGGATCCGGCCACCCGCACTTTTCAGGCGATCCGGATTTTCATCAATCAGGAACTTGAAGATCTCGAGGCCGGGCTGAACCAGGCCTACGCCTGCTTGGCACCGCGCGCGCGCATGGTCGTCATCAGCTTCCATTCGCTGGAAGATCGCATGGTCAAGCGCTTCTTCGCATCCAAGGCCCATCTGCCGCAGCCGGACCGACGCTTGCCGATCCGCGCCGTTGACCTGCCGCAGGCGGAAATGTTGCTGATCGCGAAAATGAAGCCTTCCGCGCTCGAAATCGAGGCCAACCCGCGTGCCCGCTCGGCGGTGATGCGAGTGGCGCAGCGCATCCAGGGAGGGGCGCGATGAGCAGCAAGCTCAACTTGGTGTTACTGGCCTTGTTGGTCGGCTGCGCGCTTTCCTTGGTCAATGCGCAAGACAAGTGGCGTCACCTGTTCATCGAACTGGAGCGGGCGCAATCGCAGGCGCGCCAGCTCGACATTGAATGGGCTCAGTTGCAGCTCGATCAATCGACCTTGGGCAAACATGAACGAATCGAGGCAATCGCCCGTCATGATCTCGACATGACGCCGCTCACGCCAGTGCGGATCCAGTATCTGACTGAAGGCGCGCCATGAAGCGCGGCAGCGGCGGCGGCAGTGCTTCACGCGTAGCAGCCTCGAAGGGCGTGCCATTTTCAAAAAACCCGATGCTGGCCGTTCGTCTGCCGGTGTGGCGCTCACGGGTGGTCTTGTTCCTACTGTTTGCCGCGTTTGCGGCGCTGGCCGGTCGCGCCCTTTGGCTGCAGGGCGTGTCGACCCAATTTCTGCAAAAGCAGGGCGAGATCCGCTATGCCCGCACCCTCGAATTGCCCGCCACGCGAGGCAAGATCACGGACCGCAACGGCCAAGTACTGGCATCGTCGATTCCGGTCAAGGCCATATGGGCCATTCCGGATGACGTGTTGCTGGCGCCGCCTGAAAAAATCCGCGCTCTGGGGCAGTTGCTCGACATCAGCGAGGCCGATCTGCGCAAGAAACTCGAATCGGACCGCAGCTTCGTGTATCTAAAGCGCCAAGTTGAGCAAGACATCGCCAACAAGATCACTAAACTCAATATCGACGGCATTGACGAGCGCAAGGAATACAAGCGCTTTTATCCACAGGGCGAAGTGATGACGCACCTGGTTGGCTTTACCAATGTGGAAGATGTGGGCCAGGAGAGTATGGAGCTGGCACAGCAAAAGACGCTGGTGGGCAGCACCGGCAGCCGGCGCGTGATCAAGGACCGCCTCGGTCACATAGTGGAAGACATCGGCTCAATCCGCGAACCGCACGACGGCAAGGACCTGATGCTGTCGGTAGATAGTAAGATCCAGTATATCGCGTTCACGCAGCTGAAAGACGCGGTTGAGAAATTCAAGGCGAAGGCAGGTGCGATCGTGGTACTCGACGTGCATACGGGCGAAGTGCTGGCGCTGGCCAATTACCCCAGTTACGACCCGAATGACCGCACCAAGCTGACCGGGGCACAACTGCGCAACCGCGTTATGACAGATACCTTTGAACCGGGATCGACCCTAAAGCCGTTTACGGTGGCGCTGGCGCTTGACACCGATCGCGTCACGCCGGCCACCCGCATCGACACCGGAGCTGGGCACTTTACCATCGCCGACCGAACAATTTCCGACACCAAGGCGCATGGGGTGATTACGGTAGCCGAAGTCATTAAAGAGTCGTCCAATATCGGCACCTCGAAAATCGCGCTTAGCATGCCGGCTCAGGAAATGTGGGAAATGTTTACCAAGGTCGGCTTTGGCCAGCAGCCGAAGTTCGGCTTCCCTGGCGCCGTCGCCGGGCGCGTGCGACCTTACAAGTCGTGGCGTCCAATCGAACAGGCTACCATGAGTTATGGTAACGGCATTTCCGTGTCGCTCATCCAGTTGGCGCGCGCCTACACTATGTTCGCGCGCAATGGCGATATTATCCCGTTGTCGTTCCAGAAGATGAACGAGGCGCCGCTCGGGCAGCAGGTGATCAAGGAGAAGACCGCGCGCGAAATGCGCGATATGCTTGAGACTGTGGTGTCGCCCACCGGCACCGCGCCGCAGGCACAGGTCGCAGGATACCGCGTTGGCGGCAAGACGGGAACGGCCTACAAGGTCGAGAACGGCAAGTATGCCATGCCGCGCAAGTACGTTGCCTCCTTTGTCGGTATGGTGCCAATGTCGGCACCGCGCTTTATCATTGCCGTGATGATCGACGAACCCACCAGCGGGGCGCATTACGGCGGACAGGTGGCCGCGCCGACTTTCGCTGCAGTGGCCTCGAATGCCCTGCGCGCGATGAACGTGCCGCCCGATTCGTCCGTGACCCAGATCATTATCCCGGCCAATGCCCAGGAGGGCATGTAATGGCCGCCATGACGATACAAGACATCAATTTGTGGCTCGGCCGCATCGCGCCCGGCGCTCAGCTGGCGTCGGACTCGCGCCGCATCTTGCCAGGAAATGTTTTTTTTGCTTACCCCGGTACGGCTGCCGACGGGCGCAACTTCATCGCGAGCGCCATCGCGCGCGGCGCCGTTGCCGTGCTCTACGATGTCCAGGACTTCGCCTGGAATGAGGCGTGGAAGGTGCCGCACCTGGGCCTCGACGCGCTGAAAAAAATTGCGGGCCCGGTCGCCCATGCCTTTTATGCCATGCCGGATGCGGCGATGTTTAGCGTCGGTGTCACCGGCACCAATGGCAAAACATCCTGCGCCGTCTGGCTGGGCCAGGCGCTGTCGCGCCTGGGTCTTGCGACTGCCGTGATTGGCACGTTGGGCGTAGGCTTGTTCAAGGCGCGCAGTCAGGTCGCATTCGACGTGACCGGTTACACGACGCCCGATGCAATTCTGCTGGCGCGCAAGCTGGCCGAGGCGCGCGCGGCCGGCGTCGTTGCGTTGGCTATCGAAGTATCATCAATCGGCCTGGATCAGGAGCGCGTCGATGGCATGCATTTTGATGTCGCGCTGTTTACCAACTTGACGCGCGATCACCTCGACTACCACGGCGAGATGGAGGCGTACGAGGCGGCCAAGACCAGATTGTTTGACTGGCCCGGCCTGAAATCGGCCGTCCTCAATCTGGACGATCCGATGGGACTGCGCCTGGTTGGGCATGTGAAAGACGGGCTGGGGGCCCAGTTCCCCGTGTTTGGCTACACGCTGGCCGACATCGGCGCGCAGCCCGAGATTGACGGCGTCGCCATTTTGCGCGCCAGCCAACTGCGCAGCCGCCACGGCGGCACTGATTTCCATTTGGAAAGCCCGTTCGGCACGGCGCTGGTGAAGACCCAATTGGTCGGCCAATTTAACATCAGCAATGTGCTGGGCGTCATGGGCGCCTTGCTGGCCAAAGGGATACCCTTGCGCGCCGTGATCGAGGCCATCGAATCGCTCACGCCGGCGCCGGGGCGCATGCAGCAAGTGGGTGGTCATGATGCACCAATGGTCGTGATCGATTACGCACACACGCCCGATGCGCTTGAAAAAACCCTACTCACCTTGCGCCAAGTGGCTGTTGAACGTGGCGGGCAAGTGTGGTGCGTGTTTGGCTGCGGCGGCGAGCGCGATGCCGGAAAACGGCCGCAAATGGGCGCTATCGCGCAAATTGCCGAGCGCGTCCTGGTCACCAGCGACAATCCGCGCGGCGAGGACCCCCATCGCATCATCGAGCAAATCGTCGCCGGCATGAATCAAAATAATCCAAACTCGGCCCTGCAGACGGTAGAAGACCGCGCCGCCGCCATTTTGCTAGCAGTCAAACATGCGGCAAACGCGGATGTGATTTTATTGGCAGGCAAGGGTCATGAGTCCTATCAGGAAATTAAGGGCAAGAAGCTGCCGTTTTCCGATGCCGACCATGCGGCGCTGGCGCTGGCGGCGCGCGCCACCAAGATGAGGACTAATTGATGCGCGCGTCACTATCACAACTGATGCCGACGATGGCAGGCGCGACGCTTACGCGCGACGCTAAATTTAGTGGCGTCTCGACAAATAGCCGCAGTCTGTCAGCCGATTCGCTCTTCGTCGCCCTGCGCGGCGAACGCTTCGACGGCCACGATTTCCTGGCGCAGGTGGCCGCCATGGGCGTCGCTGCCGTCGTGGTCGAAAAATTGCCGGCCGGTTGGACCTTGCCTGCCATCATTGTGCCAAACACACTAGTCGCGCTGGGACAGATTGCCAACTACTGGCGCCGCCAGTTTGCGTTACCCGTCATTTGCGTCACTGGCAGCAACGGGAAGACCACCGTCAAGGAAATGATCGCATCGATACTGGCCGCCGTTTTCGGCGACGGCCACTTGGCCACACGCGGCAACCTGAACAATGAAATTGGCGTGCCGCTCACCTTGCTGAGGCTAGAGCCAGCACATCAGATGGCGGTAGTCGAGCTGGGCATGAATCATCCCGGCGAAATTGCGCGCCTTTGCGCGATCGCGCAGCCGACGCTCGCTCTGGTCAACAACGCGCAACGCGAGCACCAGGAATTCATGCATACGGTGGAAGCGGTCGCTCGGGAAAATGGCGCCGCGCTGGCCGCCCTGCCGCCGAATGGCGTGGCGGTGTTCCCGGAAGGCGACGAATTCACTAGCTTGTGGCGTACCATCAGCGGCAAACGCCGCGTCCTCACCTTTGCCCCGGCTCGGGAAGGCATGGCCAGCGCTGCCGATATCAGCTGCACTTACCGTGCCAACGCCTTTGGCAGCGACATGGCCATCAGTGTGCGCACAGATGCCGAGCCGTTGCAATTTTTGGTCCGCCTGGCGGCGGCGGGTGAGCACAATGTGTGCAACGCTCTGGCAGCTGTGGCGTGCACCTTCGGCGCCGGCGTTGGCATCGATGCCATTCAGCGCGGCCTGCAAGCGTTCGCGCCGGCCAATGGCCGTTTGCAGAAACACACCGCTCCCAACGGCGCCATCATCATCGACGACAGCTATAACGCAAATCCGGATTCGGTGCGCGCCGCCATCGACGTGCTGGCACAAGCGCCGACACCGCGTTTCTTGGTATTAGGTGAGATGGGCGAAGTTGGCACACAGGGGCGCCAGTTCCACGAGGAAATCGGCGCCTACGCGATGAGCAAAGGCATCGAGCACGTGTTAACCACCGGCGAGCTGACGCGCCATGTGAGCGGGACCAACGTCGTCTATTTTGAACAGTTTGATGCCTTGTTGGCCGCGCTCGATGCGCACCTGGCCGGCAATTCGGGCGCCACCGTATTGATCAAGGGATCGCGCTTCATGAAAATGGAGCGGGTCGTGCAGCATTTGATTGGTTCGCAAAATAAGGAAAACCAATAATCATGTTGCTCTGGCTCGCCCACTATTTTCAACAAGACGTCGGCCCGCTTCGCGTCTTCAACTTCATCACGTTTCGCGCCGTGTTCGCGACCATCACCTCACTGGTGATCGGCCTCGCAGCCGGCCCGGCCGTGATCCGCATGCTCACGCGCATGAAGGTCGGCCAGGCGGTGCGCACCGACGGCCCGCAAACGCATTTGAAAAAGCACGGCACGCCGACCATGGGCGGTCTGCTGATTCTGATCGCGATCGGCGTCTCGACCGTGCTTTGGTGCGACTTGTCGAACCGCTTCATCTGGCCTGTGCTGCTGGTCACGCTCGGTTTCGGCGCCGTAGGCTGGGTCGATGATTACCGCAAGGTGGTGCGGCAGGACCCGAACGGCATGCGCTCGGCCGAAAAATACTTTTGGCAGTCGGTGATCGGTATCATTGCCGCGTTCTACCTGGCATTTTCCGTGTCGGTCTCGGTGCCGAACGCCGCCAAGGTGTGGGAGCTTGTCTACGCTTGGGTGCAGTCAGGCTTTTCGATGGACTTGCCGCCCAAGGCCGACTTGATCATTCCCTTCTTTAAGACGTTCAGCTATCCGCTCGGCGTGTGGGGCTTCATCGCGCTCACCTACTGCGTCATCGTCGGTACCAGCAACGCAGTTAATTTCACGGACGGCCTGGACGGTCTGGCGATCATGCCGATCGTGATGGTGGGCACGGGACTTGGTCTGTTCGCCTATCTGACCGGCAGCGCAACTTATTCGAAATACCTGTTCATTCCACACATCCCGGGCGCGGGCGAGTTGATTATATTTTGTGGCGCAATGGCTGGCGCCGGACTGGCTTTCCTTTGGTACAACACCCATCCGGCGCAAGTATTCATGGGTGATGTCGGCGCGCTGGCGCTGGGCGGTGCGCTCGGCACCATCGCCGTGATCGTGCGCCAGGAAATCGTGCTGTTCATCATGGGTGGAATTTTCGTCGTCGAGACGCTGTCGGTCATCGTCCAGGTTAGCTGGTTCAAGTACACCAAAAGACGCTACGGAATCGGCCGCCGGGTATTTCGGATGGCGCCATTGCATCACCATTTTGAGCAAAAGGGCTGGAATGAGACGCAGGTTGTCGTCCGTTTCTGGATCATTACCATGATGCTGGTCCTGTTCGGCCTGTCCACGCTGAAGCTGCGCTGATGATCTACGAGGGCAAACAGGCACTGGTTTTGGGACTCGGAGAATCCGGCCTGGCGATGGCGCTCTGGCTTGAGCGCAGCGGCGCCTCCGTGATCGTGGCCGACACGCGCGAGGCGCCGGAGCGCTTAGCTGCCTTGCGCGCGGCTTTGCCCGGCACCGCGTTTGTGAGCGGGCCGCTCAAAGCCGACCTGCTCGACGGCGTCGACTTCGTCGCAGTCAGCCCCGGCTTGCGGCCGCAGCGCGAATTGGCTGACATTATCCCGGCTGCGTTCGCGAAAAATATTCCGCTATGGGGTGAGATTGAATTATTTGCGCAAGCGCTTAAGGCACTCAGGCAAGAACGCGCCTACCAGCCGCGCGTCATCGCCATCACCGGCACGAATGGAAAGACAACCGTCACCCGCCTGGTCGGCTTACTGTGCCAGCGTGCCGGCCTGAGCGCGCGCGTGGCTGGCAACATCAGCCCGGCCGCCCTCGACGTGCTGCGCGAAATGCTAGAACAGGACACGCTGCCGCAAGTTTGGGTGCTGGAATTGTCCAGCTTCCAGTTGCACACGACGCGAAGTTTGCAAGCCGACGCGGCGACCGTACTCAATATCACGCAAGATCATCTCGACTGGCACGGCGATATGGCGTCGTATGTTTGCGACAAGGCACGCATTTTTGGCGCTGACACCATACGCGTGCTAAATCGCGACGACGAGCGCGTTATGCAAATGGCCGATCCCGGCGCGCAGGTGATTACTTTTGGCACCAATGCAGCGCTTGACGCCAATTGCTTCGGCTTGCAAAATGAAGGCGGTATCTTGTGGCTGACGGTCGCTGTTGCAAGCGAACAGACCGAACAGAAGCGCAAGAAAAATGCAACGCTGCCGGTCCCGGTGCCATGCACCGCCAATCGCCTCATGCCAGCTGACGCGCTGAAAATCCGCGGCCAGCACAACGCCTCGAACGCTCTCGCCGCACTGGCGCTGTGCCGCGCCATCGGCCTGCCGTTTGCCACGTTGTTGCATGGCCTGCGCGAGTATCAGGGCGAGCCGCACAGGGTCGAGCTGGTGACGACCATTAAGGGCGTTGAATATTACGATGACAGCAAAGGCACCAATGTCGGGGCCACCGCCGCCGCCCTGAACGGCCTTGGCAAGAATTTCGGCGGCGCCCATCAACGCCTCCTGCTGATTGCCGGCGGCGAAGGCAAGGGCCAGGATTTTTCGCCCTTGGCCGAACCGGTGGCGCGTTATGCGCGCGCGGTGCTGCTGATCGGCCGGGATGCAGCCGCGTTACGCAGCGCGCTGGCGCCGTCCGGCGTCGATTTGATCGATTGCAAGAGCCTGCCGCTGGCAGTGCGTCGCGCCAGCGAACTGGCGTTGGTCGGAGACGCAGTTCTGCTTTCGCCGGCGTGCGCCAGCTTCGATATGTTTAAGAGCTATGTCGAGCGCGCTCACGTGTTTGTCGGCGCCGTGCGCGACATCTCCTTGGACCAGAGGCAGGACATCGGATGACTTTCCAATTGCCATTTGGCTTTTTCGCAGCATCGGCCAGCAAGCTGATGGATCGGCGCGCGCGCCAGTCGACGATGCTAGATTACGACGAGCCGCTGGTCTGGGTCACGCTTCTGTTGATGCTGCTGGGTATGGTGATGGTGTATTCAGCCTCAATCTCGCTGCCGGATTCGCCGAAATTTGCGAATTATAAAAATTCCTACTTCCTCACGCGTCAGGCTATTTTTATCGTGGTCTCGCTGCTAGTCGGCCTGTTCGTGTTCCGCATTCCAATTTCCACTTGGCAGAAGGCGGCGCCATATTTGTTCGGCGCCACCCTGTTGCTGTTGGTGGTCGTGCTGGTGCCGGGGCTCGGAGTCGTGGTCAATGGCGGCCGCCGCTGGCTCTCGCTCAAAGTGTTCAATTTGCAACCGTCCGAGTTGATGAAAGTGGTGGCAGTCCTGTACGCTGCCGATTACACGGTGCGCAAGCAAGAATACATGCACAAGCTGACCAAGGGTTTCATGCCGATGGCCGCTGCGGTGGGACTGGTTGGCTTGTTGTTGCTGCTAGAGCCCGACTTGGGCGCGTTCGGCGTGATCGTCTGCATCGCGATGGGCATCCTGTTTTTGGGGGGGATCAACGCAATTTGGTTCGGCGGCATCGGCGCCATGCTGGTGGGTATTTTCGTGGCAATCATCGCGCTGTCGAAGTTCCGGCGCGAGCGCTATTTCGCCTATCTGAACCCGTGGCAGGAAGATAATGCGCTAAACAAAGCGTACCAGCTGACCCATTCGCTGATCGCCTTCGGCCGCGGCGAGTTGTTTGGAGTGGGTCTGGGGGGCAGCGTCGAAAAGTTGCACTACCTGCCGGAAGCGCATACCGATTTTTTACTCGCGGTGATTGGCGAGGAACTCGGCTTGGCCGGCGTGCTGGTGGTGATCGCGATGTTTTACTGGATTATCAAGCGCGCCTTCGACATCGGGCGTCAGGCTATTGCCATTGACCAGACCTTTGCCGGACTGACCGCGAAAGGCATCGGCATTTGGATTGGCGTGCAGACCTTCATCAACATGGGGGTTAACCTCGGGCTGCTGCCGACCAAGGGTCTGACGCTGCCGCTGATGAGTTATGGCGGTTCGGGCGTGCTGATCAATTGCGTCGGATTGGCCATCTTGCTCCGCATCGACTTCGAGAATCGCGTCCTGATGCGCGGGGGCCGCCTATGAAGCGGCTGATGATCATGGCGGCCGGCACCGGCGGTCATATTTTCCCCGGTCTGGCGCTTGCGCAGACCATGCGCAAGCGCGGCTGGCAAGTGACCTGGCTGGGCACGACGAGCGGCATGGAACAAGATTTGGTGCCGCAACACGGCATTGCGATGGATGCCATCGATTTCACGGGCTTGCGCGGCAAGGGCTTGCGCCACACGCTGCGCGGCGCCGTCAAGCTGGTGGCAAGCTTCGCCTGCTGCGTGCGCTTCATCGCGCGCCGCAAACCGGATGTAGTGTTGGGCATGGGTGGTTACGTGACCGTGCCGGGCGGCTTGATGGCGCGGCTTTGCGGAGTGCCCTTGGTGCTGGTCAACGCCGACGCCGCCTTGCTGTTGTCGAACAAGACGCTAGCGCCGCTAGCGCAGCGCATCTGCTTCGGCTTTCCAGCCGATTTTGGCAGAGCGGCCGCTAAGGCCACGGTCACCGGCAACCCGGTGCGCCAGGAAATCCTCGATATGGGTGAGCCAGCCGAACGTTTCGCGGGACGACAAGGCGTGCTGCGTATCCTGGTGGTGGGCGGCAGCCTGGGCGCCAAGGTCCTCAACGACCATTTACCGGCGGCGCTGGCATTGATTGCGGCCGACACCCGCCCGCTGGTAACGCACCAGTCGGGAAAGAAACATATTGGCGCTTTGCGCGCTTCGTATGCCCAGTTTGGTGTCGAAGCGAGCGTGGTCGATTTTATCGATGACATGGCGGGCGCGTATTCGCACGCGGATCTGGTAATCTGCCGCGCTGGCGCCATCACCGTGTCGGAGCTAACTGCGGCCGGCGTTGCCAGCGTGCTGGTACCGCTGATGGCATCGACCACCACCCATCAGCGCGACAATGCACAGTGGATGGCGCAACAAGGCGCGGCGATTCACCTGCCGCAAACGACAATGAGCGCCCAGACTCTGGCGAGCTTACTGGCAACGCTAAGCCGCGAGACCTGCTTGACCATGGCAATGGCGGCGCGCGCCGCGGGCAAGCGCGACGCGAATGAGGCGATCGCAAACGAATTGGAAAAACTGGCATGAAGAACAAGATCAAAAACATTCACTTTGTCGGCATCGGCGGCAGCGGGATGAGCGGCATTGCCGAAGTGCTGGTCAATCTCGGTTACAACGTGTCCGGTTCCGACTTGGGCAGCAACGCTGCGACCCAACGTCTGCAAAGTCTTGGCGCGATAGTCACACTCGGCCATGCTGCGGAAAACATCTGCAACGCGGACGCCATCGTCACCTCGAGCGCCGTACAGCAAGACAATCCGGAAGTCATTGCTGCACGCGGGCGCCAAATTCCCATCGTGCCGCGCGCCGTCATGCTGGGCGAGCTGATGCGCTTAAAGCGTGGCATCGCCATCGCCGGCACGCACGGTAAAACCACGACCACCAGTCTGGTTGCCTCGGTCCTCGCGCAGGGCGGGATGGACCCGACCTTTGTCATCGGGGGGCGCTTGAACAGCGCTGGCGCGAATGCGAAATTGGGGACTGGCGACTACCTGGTGGCCGAAGCTGACGAGTCGGATGCCTCGTTCCTGAATTTGGCTCCAATAATCGAAGTGATCACGAACATCGATGCCGACCATATGGAAACCTATGAGCATGATTTCGAAAAATTGAAAATGGCGTTCGTGCAATTTACGCACCGTTTGCCGTTTTACGGACGCGCCATCTTGTGTGTCGATGATCAACACGTGCGCGACATCATTCCGTTCATTGCCAAGCCGGTGACGACCTATGGCTTTCATGCGGAAGCACAGGTACGTGCAGTCAATGCTAGAGCAGTGGGCGTGGAAATGCATTTCAGCGTGATCCAGGACGCACACCCCGACCTCGCGGTGGTGCTCAATCAGCCGGGCATGCATAACGTGCAAAACGCCTGCTCGGCGATTGCGATCGCGCGCGAAATTGGCATTGCCGACAGCGCGACCCAGCAGGCGCTGTCCGAGTTCCGTGGGGTCGGGCGTCGCTTTACGCGATACGGCGATATTGCGATCGCGGGCGGCGGCAGCTTCGTGCTGGTCGACGATTTTGGCCATCATCCAGTGGAAATCGAAGTGACGCTGGCGGCCGCGCGCGGGGCGTATCCGGGGCGCCGTCTGGTGCTCGCGTTTCAGCCGCATCGCTATAGCCGAACGCGCGACCTGTTTGAAGACTTCGTCAAGGTGTTGAGCAGCGCCGATGTGCTGCTACTAGCCGACGTCTACGCCGCCGGTGAAGCGCCCATCGTGGCTGCGGACGGCCGCGCGCTGGCGCATGCCTTGCGTGCGCGCGGCAAAGTCGAGCCGATCTTTGTCGAGGCTATATCCGACATGCCAGAGACCGTCATGAGCGTGGTGCGGGACGGCGATGTGGTCGTCGCAATGGGTGCCGGCTCGATCAGCGGCGTCGCCAATAAACTGACATCATTTGCAAAGGTCTGACGTGAACCCACTTTCACCTAGCGACGTTAAGGCATTGGGCAAGGTCGGCGTGTTGTTCGGCGGGCGCTCAGCCGAACGCGACATTTCGATCATGTCCGGCAACGGCGTCTTGCAGGCGCTGCTTAGCAAGGGCATCGACGCCCATGCTTTTGACCCAGGCCAGCGCAGCTTGGCCGAGCTGGCCGAAGAAAAATTCGACCGTGTGTTCATCGCGCTGCACGGCCGCTTCGGCGAAGATGGCAGCCTGCAGGGCGCGCTGGAACAGTTGGAAATTCCCTATACTGGCAGCGGCGTGATGGCTTGCTCGATCGGCATGGACAAGGTTTTTACCAAGCTCATATGGCTAATACGCGGTTTGCCGACGCCGAAATATGCCGTGCTCGATGCGAGCACCGACCTAGCTCAGGTAGTTGCTAACTTGGGCTTGCCGCTGATCGTAAAACCCCCGCATGAAGGCTCGACCATCGGTATCACCAAGGTCAGCGAAGGCTCGGCCTTGCCGGCGGCGTATGAACTCGCCGCACAATTTGACAATTTAGTACTGGCTGAGGAGTTCGTCACCGGCCGCGAGTTCACCGTCGCCGTGCTGGGACAGGGCGTCGGCGCGCGCGCTTTGCCGGTGGTGGAAATCGTGGCACCGTCAGGCAACTACGACTACCAGAACAAATATTTTACGGACGATACGAAGTATTTCTGTCCTGCCGTGTTGGACGAGGCCACCCGCAAGGAGATGGAGCGCATCGCCGTGGAAGCTTATCGCGCCTTGGATTGCGAAGGCTGGGGCCGGATCGACATTCTGTTGCGGGCCGCCGACAACCAGCAGTTTTTGCTCGAAGTAAACACCGCGCCGGGAATGACTAGCCATTCCCTGGTGCCGATGGCGGCGCGCGCGGTTGGCATCGCCTATGAAGACTTGTGCGTGGAAATCTTGCGCTCAGCACGCTTGAAGTTGTCGAGAGAACGGGGTTAAGCCGACATGTGGCAAGACGCGAAAACGCTCAACGCGGTCGCCAACGGCCTGTTAGCCATGGTACTGCTCATGTGCCTGGCAGCGGGCGTCTGGTGGTTGTCGCAGCGGCCGGTGTTTGCGTTGCGTGCGATTCGTATCGAGACCATCGGACAGAGCGAATTAAAGCATGTGAACCACTTGACTTTGCGCAGCAGCGCTCTGGGTAGAATCCGGGGCAATTTTTTCACGACCAACCTCGATACCGTGCGTCAAGCTTTTGAATCGGTGCCCTGGGTGCGGCGCGCGACCGTGCGGCGTGAATGGCCGGACCAGCTAGTCGTGGCGCTGGAAGAGTACGAGGCGCTCGGCACCTGGGGCGAGGACGGACGGCTGCTATCGACCAAGGGTGACGTCTTTACGGCGAACTTGGCAGAGGCCGAGGAAGATCGCGTCCTGCCCGAGTTTTCCGGCCCGGAAGGCAGTGAAATGGAAGTGTTGACCCGCTTTGGCCAGTTGCGCACGTGGTTCGCACCCCTCAAGTTGTCGCCTGAGGCGTTGGCGTTGTCAAGCAGGTATGCGTGGACTGTGAAACTGGACAACGGAATGCGTGTGGCGCTAGGGCGCGAGCAAAGCAAGACGACGTTGAAGGAAAGGGTCGATCGCCTAGCCGGCATTTATCCGCAACTGGCGAGCCGCCTGCGCGACATCGACACCATCGATATGCGGTATCCGAACGGTCTGGCCTTGAGCGCGCGTGGCTTGACCATTCCGGCCGAAGGGAAAAAGCCGGTACCGGTAGTGAAGAAGCACAACAATAATATTAAGCCAACCAGCAAGAATATATAGCAGGCGACAAAAATGACAAAAGACGCAAAAAACCTGATTGTCGGTCTTGATATCGGTACCTCAAAAGTGGTGGCGGTGGTGGCCGAGGTGATGCCCGACGGGCGCCACGAAGTGATCGGGCTCGGTCAGCACGAATCGAAGGGATTGAAGAAAGGGGTGGTCGTCAACATTGAGGCGACCGTGGAATCGATTCAGCGTGCGTTGGAGGAAGCCGAGCTGATGGCCGACTGCAAGATCCGCAATGTGTACGCGGGTATTGCCGGCAGCCACATTCGCAGCTTTAATTCGAGCGGTATGGTGGCCATCAAGGACAAGGAGGTGACGGCCACCGATGTGGCGCGCGTGATCGAAACGGCGAAAGCGGTCAATATCCCGACCGACCAGCAATTGCTGCACACGGTGCCACAGGAATTTATCGTCGATAGCCAGGAAGACGTGCGTGAGCCGATCGGCATGAGCGGCATCCGTCTGGAGGTGAAGGTGCACATTGTCACCGGCGCGGTGTCGGCGGTGCAGAACATCGTCAAGTGCGTGCGCCGCTGCGGTCTGGAAGTATCGGATCTGATCTTGCAGCCCATGGCATCTGCCGACGCGGTGCTCACGCCCGACGAGAAGGAGCTGGGGGTGGTCCTCATCGATATCGGCGGCGGCACCACCGACGTGGCCGTGTTTTCGGATGGCGCGATCCGGCATACGGCGGTGATTCCGATCGCCGGCGACCAGATTACCAACGACATCGCAATGGCGCTACGCACCCCGACGTCGGAAGCGGAAGAGATCAAGATTCGTTATGGCGTCGCCAAGCAAATATTGGCCGATCCCGGCGAGTCGCTCGAAGTACCGGGCTTGGGCGACCGCGGTCCGCGCACGCTGTCGCGCCAGGCACTGGCGGCCGTCATTGAGCCGCGCGTCGAGGAATTATTCGCCATGGTGCACCAGGTGGTGCGCGAGTCCGGCTACGAGGGCGTACTGTCGTCGGGCATCGTGCTCACAGGCGGCACCGCCATCATGCCGGGAATGGTCGAAATGGCCGAGGATATTTTCCTCAAGCCGGCGCGTCTTGGCACCCCGGATTACCGCGGCCAACTGGCCGACGTGGTGCGCAGTCCGCGCTACGCGACCGTACTGGGCTTGCTGCTAGAAGCGAAGAAGCAGTATTTGCGCGGGCACATCGTGACCCGCCAGGATGGTTCAGTGAAGGCGGTCTGGCAGCGCATGAAAGAATGGTTTTTAGGAAATTTTTAAGTCATCGGGCTGGGCATTACGGCATGTTCAGGCAGGGCGCAGGGAAGCGTATTTTAAATTTAACCGCAGTTTTCAATCTCTAGGGATCATCCACATGATGCCTAGAGATTGAAAACCGCATTTTGATTAGGAGCTCATCATGGAGTTTGATATGGTCGATAACGCAGCACTGGGTACCGTCATCAAGGTCGTCGGCATCGGCGGCGCAGGTGGCAATGCAGTTCAACACATGATCAACAAGGGGATGTCGGGCGTCGAATTCATCGCCGCCAACACCGACGCCCAGGCTCTGTCGACCTCGAAGGCACACAACATCATCCAGATCGGCGAGAGCGGCCTGGGCGCTGGCATGAGGCCGCAAGTAGGGCGTCAACTAGCCGAGGAATCGCGGACGCGCATCGAAGATGCATTGCGCGGTGCGCACATGGTCTTCATAGCGGCCGGCATGGGCGGGGGCACCGGCACCGGCGCCGCACCGATTGTCGCAGAAATCGCCAAACAAATGGGCGCGCTGACCGTGGCCGTGGTGTCCAAGCCATTCTCGTACGAAGGCCAGAAGTGCATGGACATTGCCGACGAAGGCCTTGAGCAACTGTCGGAGCATGTCGATTCACTGATCATCATCCTCAATGAAAAATTGGAAGAGATCTACGAAGACGAAAGCATGCTGGAATGGATGCAGCACGCCGACGATGTTCTTAACAACGCGGTCGCCGGCATCGCCGAGATCATCAACGTGCCGGGCCATATCAATGTCGATTTCAACGACGTCAAGACCATCATGGGCGAGCAGGGCAAGGCCATGATGGGTACGGCTACCGCTTGTGGCGTGGACCGGGCCCGCATTGCCGCTGAGCAGGCAGTGGCCTCACCCCTGCTGGACGGTATTGACCTGTCCGGCGCCCGTGGCGTGCTGGTCAACGTCACCGCCAGCCGCGGTTTGAAGGGCAAAGAAATTAAAGAAGTCATGGCCGCCGTGCGCGCCTTTGCAGCGCCGGACGCGTCGATCGCGCAAGGCATTGCTTACGACGATTCAATGGGGGACGATATCCGCGTCACCGTCGTCGCGACCGGCTTGGGCCGCGCAAAGAAGGCGATCCAGTTGGTGCAAACGCAGGTGCTGCTGCGCACCGGTACCCACAATAGTCCCTTGACGCCGTCGGCCTCGCTGGGCAGCTCCCTAGGGAGCAGCATGGCGGTGCCGGCGCAGGCATTTGACGGCATGAAGGCGCCGTCCGTATGGCGGCGCGAGTCGGCTTCCGAGCAGGTGCGCGCGATGGAAAAGAACGGCATGGAAACCTACGACATACCTGCGTTCCTGCGCAAACAGGCGGACTGAGGATCGGAGCGAAAAGCGAGGCGCCGCGCCAAGTTGGTCGGCCGGCGCCCCGCCATCTGATTTCCGGTTTTGCATAAACCAATAGACTCAAGCTCAAAAACTGCCGTTTTTGCGGTTTTTCGCTTGATGCGTAAGCGCTTGAGACACAAGCGCTCGAGAGCGCCGTTGGGCGGATGACATTGAATGCCCCATTGAGGTCGGCATGCCACTTGCCATCGATCAATCGGGTTTTTATTTGCGAACCAGTTACGCTCGCTTTGGATCGTTTTCCGCTGTCCACAGGGCCCGCCACCCGCTTGATTCCGGTCAACGTCCGGCATTGTTCATCATGGGGCAAGGCTTTCAACAGAGTATTGAGCTCGATGTATTCTGTTGCGAGAGCTTTTTCTTCTTTTTAGGTTGATTATATTTATTATTATTTTATCGTCAATTTATGCATCTGAAAAATTGAGTCAACTTATACAGTCGATATTCCGTATTGATTCCGGAAACAAAAAATCATGACGCAATTTTCAAAAAACGCCGCGGCCGTCCGATCAGACATGGGAGATGTGTCGATCCCTGACCCAGCAGCGGTGAAACTGAGCTCCGGTCGCCGAAATTTTTTTGTACATTAATTTTGTGACTTTGGAGCGGACGCCTAACAGATATTGCCTGTTATTGGCTGATACGCCGCAAAATAGAAGAGTGCAGCGCCGCTGCCTGAGTTGACAGAACATGTCATGCGACCGAGTGCGCAGCACCATAAAAATTCGGGTGCATGACGATTGCCGCCTCTGTTTGATCGGATAGATATCGGCGCCAACCGCTATCTGAGGGAGAGCAAACAACATCCCGCTCCGAGCGCTCAAGCGCGATGAAATAAATTACTAGCTCAGGTGGCGCGTTCGCGCAAACTAATGGCGTTCAACGTTTTTTGGCATATTTCCGTTGCAAAAAAAGCGCCATCGAACATGCTTTCCGAGCCATTGCACTCATCCGCAACATGAGTGTGGCAGCGAAAGCGGCGATATATTCGAATCTGACACGGGAGAAGCATAAAATGCCTCGCACATGGGAGCTTGCACTATCGTAGCCAGAACCAGGAACGAATTCATGACGAAAATTAAATTCAAAAAATAACGTAGAATATACGTTAAGCATGATTGATCAAATTGTGAAACATGCTCTGCGTATCGGATATCAGCGCTTGCTGTGCCCATGCGGCTTGTGCATGGGTTAGACCTAATATAAGGAGTCACTATGACCATCAAGATCGGCGACCGCTTGCCGGAAGGCACTTTGTCTGAATTTGTCGAATCGGAAACAGAAGGTTGCGCGCTCGGCCCAAACACGTTTTCAGTTGAAGAGATCAGCAAGGGCAAGAAGATCGCGATCTTCGGCTTGCCGGGGGCCTACACTCCCACTTGCTCGGCGCAGCATGTGCCGGGATACGTCAAGCACGCGGAACAATTGAAGGCCAAAGGGATCGATGAAACATGGTGCATCTCCGTCAACGACGCGTTCGTGATGGGCGCATGGGGCCGCGATCAAAAAGCCACCGGAGCGGTGCGCATGATGGCTGACGGCAACGCCAGCTACACTAAATCGCTCGGTCTCGATGCTGATTTAAGCAAGTTCGGCATGGGTACACGATCGCAGCGTTATTCGATGCTGGTCGAAGACGGCGTCGTGACACAACTGAACGTTGAGCAAGGCGGCAAGTTCGAAGTGTCGAACGCCGAGACGCTGTTAAAGCAACTGGCCTAAGGTTTTTCCGCGGGTGGCGAAGGAAGAGGATAAGTCGGACATCTTGGTACCTCCTACTAAATGGGCGCCGCAGGCATCCGGTTGTCTCCGATGGCCTGGGAGGCTGGGCAGTGAAAGGGGCCGAGCGCCGGCTCCTTTCACTGCATGTAGGTGCACGCGCCCGTTGCGCTGCTCGTCTAGACGCACTGTCATGGTCGAGACCGGCGCCGCGCGGCCACGGCGCTAGCTCATTCTTATCAGCGGCCTCCTAGCGATGCGCGCTGCGAGCAATCATCCATAACGGGGCGGGGCTGCGCGAAAAGGCCCTGTCCCGGCGCAGCCGAGTTAACAACTTATATATAATCGCGCCATGCTAAAACAACGCACCATCAAAGACTTGGCCCGCACCACCGGCGTCGGCCTGCATTCCGGGCGCAAGGTCGAACTGACTCTACGCCCGGCCGCACCCGACACCGGCATCGTGTTCCGCCGCGTCGACCTGAACCCCGTGATCGAATTTCCGGCCACCGCCATGGCGGTGGGCGACACGCGTATGGCGTCGGTGCTCGTCAAGGATGGCGCCCGCGTCTCGACGGTCGAGCACCTGATGTCGGCCGCGGCCGGCCTTGGCATTGACAACCTGTTGGTCGATGTCAGCGCGGAAGAAATTCCCATCATGGATGGGTCGGCCTCATCCTTTGTCTTTCTGATGCAGCAAGCAGGCGTGCAGGAGCAGGATGCGGCCAAGAAATTCATTCGGGTACTGCAGACGGTCGAGGTGCGCGACGGCAAGGGCAGCAACGAAAAATGGGCCAGTTTGAGCCCGTTTACCGGTTTTAAGCTCGATTTTTTCATCGAATTTAACCATCCGGCGGTCGATGGCACCAGCCAGCGCGCCCAAGTCGATTTCGGCGAAGTATCCTATGTGCACGACGTCGCGCGCGCGCGCACTTTCGGCTTCATGCAGGACGTGGAAAGCTTGCGCGGCATGGGCTTGGCGCGCGGCGGTTCACTGGAAACGGCGATCGTGATGGATGAATACCGCATTCTAAATAGCGATGGATTGCGCTACGAAGACGAGTTTGTGCGCCACAAGATCCTCGACGCAATCGGCGACCTGTACCTGATTGGCCATCCGTTGCTGGCCAGTTACGAAGCGCACAAATCAGGCCACGCGTTAAATAACCAGTTACTGCTAGCACTTCTGGCCAGACCGGAAGCCTATGAAATCGTGTCGTTCGCCACCACTGAGGCGGCGCCGCCCTCGTATTTGCGCCAGATGGCGCGTGAGTGGGCCCTCACTTAACCGCGCCGGCGCCGAACCAGCGCCCGCAACGCGGCGATCAAGTCTTGGTTGCTGGGCGAGGCGGGTAACGCATCGCTTAGGGCGGCCATGGCGCTCACTGCCATCTCCGGCAGCTCGAGTTGGCGCATGCGCTCGATCGGCGCCAGGCTTTTGGCCATCTTCACCTTGAGCCGGATAGCGTCAATCTGCCAGCCGCGCTTGATTAGTTCGTTTTGCAGTTTTGGTAATTGTTGTTTCAATTTGGCCGCCAGCGCGGCATTGGGCGTAGCCAGCACCAGCTGACCGCCTTCGAACTGGATGATGTCGCAGGTGCTGTACATGGCCGGCAAGGCACTGGCGCAATCTGTTTGCAGCGCCATCATGCGGGTGACAGCCGGCATCAGCGCCGCCATCGGTCCGTTGCCGCGCAAAAAATCAGCGGCGCCGACCGGCGCTGGGGCCGAACGGCTGGCCCATGTGTGATAAGGTGAATTGGATCGCATTGGGCGCAACATAGCACAGCTAGCCCATGTGTGGCGGGTCTGGCGGCGGAAGACCGAGATATTTTTTAAAATTTGGTTTTTGGCAATGTTTTCAAGTGGGCTATTGTTATATGGGGCAATATCCCAACCTTGGCCGGATCGCATGATAAAATCAGGGGTTTTCCATAGTCGAACTCGGTCTTGGCATCACAATGTGACCAACGGAGCTTTTTTTAACGGCGTTTTTTCAAGAATTCAAGCATGTCATTATTGACCCAGATTTTTGGCAGCCGGAACCAACGGCTGCTCAAGCAATACCAAAAAACAGTACGCGAAATCAATGCGCTCGAACCGCTTATCGAAAGGCTGTCGGATGCTGAGCTGCAAGCGAAAACGCCGGCCTTCAAGGCCCGCATTGCCGCCGGCGAAACGCTCGACAGCTTGTTGCCGGAAGCGTTCGCAGTATGCCGTGAGGCCAGCAAGCGCGTGCTGAAAATGCGTCATTTCGACGTTCAGTTGATCGGCGGCATGGTGCTCCATTATGGCAAAATCGCGGAGATGGGCACGGGTGAAGGTAAAACCCTGATGGCGACTCTGCCAGCCTATCTGAATGCCCTGTCGGGCCAGGGCCTGCACGTGGTGACTGTTAACGATTATCTGGCGCAACGCGATGCCGACGACATGGGCCGCCTGTACGGATGGATGGGCTTGACGACCGGCGTCAACCTGTCGCAGATGGAGCACGACGCTAAGCAGCGCGCTTACGCGGCCGACATCACCTATGGCACCAACAACGAATTCGGCTTCGACTACCTGCGCGATAACATGGTATTCGAAGCGCGGGACCGGGTCCAACGCTCCCTCAATTTCGGCATCGTCGATGAGGTCGACTCGATCCTAATCGATGAAGCACGCACCCCCTTGATCATCTCCGGCCAGGCCGAGAGCCACACCGACCTGTACCAAAAGATCAACGATGTGCCGCGCATGCTCATTTTGCAAGTGGGCGAAGAAACGCCGGACGGCAAGGGCAAGATCGAGGTCCCCGGCGACTACACGCTAGATGAGAAAGCGCACCAAGTCTTGTTGACCGAGGCCGGCCACGAAAAGGCCGAGGACATCTTGACCCAGATGGGCCTGCTGCCAGAAGGCGCCTCCCTGTACGACTCGGCCAACATCACGCTCGTGCACCATCTGTATGCGGCCTTGCGCGCCCACGCGCTGTACCATAAGGATCAGCATTACGTGGTGCAAAACAATGAAGTCGTGATCGTCGATGAATTCACCGGCCGCCTGATGACTGGCCGGCGTTGGTCCGACGGCTTGCATCAAGCCGTGGAAGCGAAAGAAGGCGTGCACATCCAGAACGAGAACCAGACTTTGGCCTCGATCACCTTCCAGAACTACTTTCGCATGTACAGCAAGCTGGCCGGCATGACCGGCACTGCCGATACCGAAGCTTACGAATTCCAGGATATCTACGGTCTGGAAACGGTCGTGATCCCGCAAAACCGTCCGCTACAGCGCAAGGACCGTCAGGATCAAGTCTACAAGTCGGCCGCCGAGAAATACGGCGCGATGCTCGTTGATATCCGCGACTGCTACGAGCGCGGCCAGCCGGTGCTGGTCGGGACTACCTCGATCGAAAACTCGGAATTGTTATCGGGTATCCTGGACAAGGCCGACCTGCCGCACAACGTGCTCAACGCCAAGCAGCATGCACGCGAAGCGGAAATTATAGCCCAGGCCGGCAGCCCGAAAGCGATCACGATCGCCACCAACATGGCCGGCCGCGGCACTGACATTGTGCTCGGAGGCAACGTCGAAAAGCAGATTCAGTTCATTGAAGCGGATCCCGACCTGGCGGACGCCGACAAGGCGCCGCTGGCGCAAAAACTGCGTGATGAATGGCAGTCCTTGCATGACCATGTGGTCAATGCCGGCGGCCTGCACATCATCGGCACCGAGCGCCACGAATCGCGCCGCGTCGACAACCAGTTGCGCGGCCGATCCGGGCGCCAGGGCGATCCTGGCTCGTCCCGTTTCTACCTGTCGCTAGACGATGCGTTGCTGCGTATTTTTGCCGGCGACCGAGTGCGCGCCATCATGGACCGCTTGAAAATGCCAGAGGGGGAGCCGATCGAGGCGGGCATCGTGTCGCGCTCGATCGAGTCAGCGCAACGCAAGGTGGAAGCGCGCAATTTCGACATCCGCAAGCAATTGCTCGAATATGACGACGTTGCCAACGACCAGCGTAAGGTGATTTACCAGCAGCGTAACGAGCTGCTAGAGCAAAGCGATATTTCGGATTTGATCGCCTCGCTGCGGCATGGTGTTTTCACCGATTTGGTGCGCGTCCACGTGCCGCCGGAGTCGGTCGAAGAACAGTGGGATATCAAGGGCCTCGAAGCGACCCTAGCTAGCGAGTGGCAGCTTGATTTGCCGCTGCGCTCGATGCTCGAAACCGAACCGAACTTGACCGACGATGAGTTGTTAGAACGTGTTTCGCATGCAGCAGAGGAGCAGTATGACGCAAAGGTTGAGATTGTTGGCAAGGAACCTTTCAGTGGTTTTGAGCGCAATGTGATGTTGCAAAGCGTCGATAGCTACTGGCGCGAACATCTGGCGGCGCTCGACCATTTGCGCCAAGGAATTCACCTGCGCGGTTATGCGCAGAAAAACCCAAAGCAGGAATACAAGCGCGAAGCGTTTGAACTATTCGGACAGATGCTCGACATGATCAAGAACGATGTCGTCAAGCAAGTGATGACGGTGCGTATTCAGACACGTGAGGAAATCGATGCGGCCGAGGCGGCCATGCAGCAGTCGCGGGTGGAGAACGTGCATTACCAGCACGCCGACTTCAACCCCAACGCGGCGCCGGAAGAGTTGCTAGCGCCGAGTGCGAATGCAAATGGGAAAGCGAACGACGGCGCGTTTGAGCAAGCCGTCAACGTCGGCGTAAAAGTGGGTCGCAACGATCCTTGCCCTTGCGGCAGCGGCAAGAAGTACAAGATGTGTCACGGTAAACTGGCCTAGCGCGGTAAATCGGTTCAAAAAAGGAGGAGCATGCAAATGCTTTCGCTTTTTTTGGTTTCGCCATTGAATGTGAAAAAAGCGCGACCAATGGACCGCGCTTGCGGCGCACAGGTTTCCGTCCTTAGGACGCTCGAGCGATCCTGCGCTGGTGAGTTCGCATCAAACAGCGGGCGCTGGAAGAACTTGCAATGGAGTCACTTTATTGCGGCGCAGTGCCCGTTTGAGCCGCCCGCCCTATGTGCGCCTTTTTGCGCGCAACGGTTTTTTGCGGCAGTGCCAAGTTGCAACTGCACTCGCACTTTGTGGCGAAGGGATTACAATAGCAACTCCCATTTCTAGGCAGAACTCTATCCATGGCCGTTAATTCCCCCCAGCCCGTCGCCGCCGATTTGTTGCGTGTTTCCGGCATCGACATTGGTGTTGCTAAAGCTGGCATCAAAAAGCTTAATCGCTTGGATCTGTTGGTGCTGAAACTGGCGCCGACCGCATCCGTCTCGGGCGTATTTACACGCAACCGTTTCTGCGCGGCGCCGGTGCAAGTGGCCAAGGCAAATTTGGCCTTGGTCGGCCTGGGCGGCGCCCCAATCCGCGCCCTGCTGGTTAATACCGGCAACGCCAATGCCGGCACGGGCCCATCCGGCCTAGCTGATGCAAAGGCCAGCTGCGCCGCGCTGGCCGAACTGTTGGATTGCGCGCCGCAGCAGATTTTGCCATTTTCCACAGGCGTGATTTTGGAGCCGCTGCCGCTGGCGCGCTTGGTCGCCGGCCTGCCGCAAGCGGTGGCCAGCCTGACTGCTAACGACTGGTTTAGCGCGGCCGAAGCGATCATGACCACCGATACGCAGCCGAAAGCGGCCTCGCGTTCGGTCGTCATCAATGGCCATGTGGTCACCCTAAGCGGTATTAGCAAGGGGGCCGGAATGATCAAGCCGAATATGGCAACCATGCTGGGCTTTCTCGCCTTCGATGCCAAAGTGGCGCAGCCGGTGCTCGACATGATGGTCAAAGAGGCTGCCGACCGGTCGTTCAATTGCATTACGATCGATGGCGACACCTCGACTAATGACTCGTTCATCCTAATCGCCACTGGCGCTGGTACGCTGGAAGTAGACTCCATTGATACGCCGGAATATGCGGCCTTGGCTGCCGCCGTCACGGACCTGTCGATCTTCTTGGCGCAATCCATCGTGCGCGACGGCGAAGGCGCCACCAAATTCATGACCATTACGGTGGAGCAAGGCCTCAGCGTTGAAGAATGTCGCAAGGTCGCCTATTCGATTGGCCATTCGCCACTCGTTAAGACGGCATTTTTCGCATCCGACCCGAATTTGGGGCGCATCTTATGCGCCATCGGTTATGCTGGCGTGGATGACCTCGACGTCAGCATGCTCGACATGTATCTGGACAACGTTTGGGTTGTCAAGAACGGTGGCCGCAATCCAGAGTATCAGGAAGCCGATGGTCAGCGCGTGATGCAGCAAAACGAAATCGTGATCCGCGTCAAGCTGGGACGTGGCGGCGCGACATCGACTATTTGGACTTGCGACCTGTCACACGACTACGTGAGCATCAACGCTGACTACCGTTCCTGATTTCCCATGACGCCACTCGACCAATTTTTGATCCGTGCGGAAGCATTGCTGCAACGGGTCGAAGCGATTTTACCGCAAAGCCCGCGCGAGCCGGACTGGAAGCTGAGTTACGCCTTCCGCTGGCGCAAACGGCAGGCAGGCAGCAGCTATCTGCAGGCGGTCGCCCACATGTCGCCAATCGCGCTATCTGACCTGCAAAACATCGCGCCGCAAAAGCTGCAGATTGAGCAGAACACGAAGCAGTTCGTGGACCGGCGACCGGCCAATAACGTGCTGTTGACCGGCGCGCGCGGTACCGGCAAATCATCCCTCATCAAGGCCTGCCTGAACCAGTTTGCCAAGGACGGTCTACGCCTGATTGAAGTCGACAAGGCCGACTTGGCCGAGTTGCCTGACATCGTTGACCTGGTTGCCGGGCGACCCGAGCGGTTCGTGATTTTTTGCGACGACCTCTCGTTCGAGGAAGGCGAAAGTGGCTACAAGGCGCTGAAAGTGGCGCTCGACGGCAGCATCGCCGCGCAGTCGGACAACGTGCTCATTTACGCGACCTCGAACCGGCGTCACCTGATGCCGGAGCGGATGTCGGACAATGCCGGCTACCAGCATGATGAAAACGGTGACCTGCATCCGGGCGAGACGGTCGAGGAAAAAATCTCCTTGTCTGAGCGCTTTGGCCTGTGGCTCTCATTTTACCCGTTCAAGCAAGACGATTACCTCGCCATCGCCGGTCACTGGCTGGCCTCATTTGGCTGCGACGCCCAGCAGATCGGTCTGGCGCGCGACGATGCGCTGCGCTGGGCGCTGCAGCGCGGCTCGCGCTCGGGGCGCGTGGCCTGGCAGTTTGCCAAGGATTACACTGGCAAGCTGCCTTATGATGCCGCCTAGGGCGCGGCCGATCGACGTCGCTGTTGGCATCCTGATGAAGCCCAACGGCGATGTGCTGTTCGGGCAGCGCCCGCTCGGCAAACCCTACGATGGCTATTGGGAATTTCCTGGCGGCAAAGTGGAAGCCGGCGAAACCATTCTGGAGGCATTAAAGCGCGAGTTCTTCGAAGAACTGGGCCTGCACATCGTCCATGCCGAACCTTGGTGCGGCGTTGAATATGTCTACCCGCATGCGCACGTACGCCTGCATTTTTACATCAGTCGCGATTGGCACGGCGAACCGCAGAGCTTGGAAGGCCAGGCCTTCGCCTGGCAAGGCCAAGTCGGGCTGACGCCTTTGCTGCCGGCCACCATCCCCCTGCTCGAATGGCTCGATGAAGTACGCTACGCGGGCGTGACCAAGGGTGCCACAGCCTGAGGCACGGATCTCGACACTGCGCTGCTCGCGGCCGTCTGGTCTAGTCCGGCTCGTCGTCGAGCGGATCGTCGGCCGGATTGGCGGCGGGAATCACGTATTTCTCTTCGGCCCAAGCGCCGAGGTCGATCTGTTTGCAACGTTCCGAGCAAAATGGGCGGTACGGGTTCTTGTCGCTCCACTCGATTTTTTTGGCACAGTTAGGGCAGCTTACAACGGTCATGGCATTATTTAGAATTAAAAATTACAGAGTGTGAGCTCGAAAGGGATATCGTCTTCCAAGGGCTTGGGCTTAATGTCGCCGCCTTGCGAAGTAAAACGCACCCATAACATGTATTTATTGGCTGAAATCTCGGGAATCGCACCCAGGTGCTCGTCCAGGCTCAAGCGCAGCATCTGGTATACCTTGCCTTGCAGCATCTGTTGATAGCTTCCCGCGTGGGCGAACATCTTGACTGGGCCGCCGGAATCGCGCAGCAAGCGTAGCACCAGGCCGAGCGCGTCGAACAGGGGGGCCAGCGGCGCGAACCAGTTGGTGATATCTTCAAAACGCTGCGAGGCATGGTGTCTTTGCCAGGCAAAATAGGATGGTAAATCAAATTCGCAAGCGCCGCCGGGAATGATGGTGCGGCCGCGGATGCTCATTAGCCATTCATTGTCGCGGATGTTTTGCCCGGTCTTGCCTTGTGTTGCCACGAGGGCGCTGCTGACGGCGTCGAGTTCGGAAAGAACGGCGTCGAGCGTTTCGGCTTGCACATTCGGGTTGGAGCGGTAGCCCAGCAGGCTTTGGCGCTGGCGCTCCAGTTCTTGCAGCAAGTCCGATTTCAGGTCGGCGCGGCCGGCCACTTCCAGCATGTCGAAAATGGTCGAAAGCGCAACATGGTGCTGCATCGGGTGTTCTTGATGGACAAAAAATTTGAATTTTTCATACAGGTCTTCCAGCCGCAACAACGTTCGTATGCGCTCGTTGAAAGGGTATTCGTAAACGATCAAAATGACATCCCTTTAAAGGTGGGCCGACACAGAATCCAGTACTACTCCAGCTGGCGACAATAAATTACAAACGGTGCGATCGTAGTCCTATCATTTTCGCGGAAAATGTCAGGTAGAAATTGTGCAGACGTTCGACCTTGGGCGCCAGCGCGTCAATCCCGGCATCATTGCAAATGATGTCGTCCGCGGCTGCCAGTCGAATCTGGCGGGGCACCTGTGTCGCCATGATGGCCTTGACCTGCGCTTCTGGCAAGCCATTGCGTGCCATTACTCGAGAAATCTGAATGTTTTCTGGGCAATCGATGACCAGCACCCGTGTCACGCGCTCGCGCCAGTTGCCCGACTCGATTAGCAACGGCACAGCAAACATGACATAGCTGCCGGTGGCAGCCGCCGCGGCGGCCAGTGCGGCGTCGCGGATGCGCGGATGCAAAATGGCTTCAAGACGCGCCTTGGCGCCGGGATCGTCAAACACAAGGGCTCGCATCTTGGGGCGGTCGAGCGCGCCGCCGGCATCCGCAAAGGCCGGTCCGAATTCCGCCAACAGGGCCGGCATTGCCGCGCCGCCCGCTGCCGTCAGACTGTGCGCGATGTGGTCGGTATCGATCACGCTGGCACCGCGCGCGGCAAACAGATCTGCCACCGTGCTTTTGCCGCAACCGATGCCGCCCGTTAGTCCCACACGAAACGCTGTTGTGTGTTGTTTATCCATGTCGTTCTCTGGCGTGGCGTGGCGCCCCGTCAGCCCACCAGACCTAACGTGAAGCGTGAAATTGGTGCACCATACAGCAGTGCAGTCATGCCTGCCGCGGCGAGATAGGGGCCGAACGGAATTGGCTTATCGCGGCCGCGTTTGGTCAATACGATCAGGCTAATGCCGACAAGTGCACCGGCCACCGAGGACAACAAGATGATGGTTGGCAGCATGCTCCAGCCCAGCCAAGCGCCCAGCGCTGCTAGTAACTTGAAGTCACCATACCCCATTCCCTCCTTGCCCGTCGCAAGCTTGAAGAGCCAGTAGACGGTCCACAGCGCCAAATAGCCGGCGGCCGCGCCAATGACGGCGTCGCGCAGCGGCACAAAGGTGCCGTTGAGGTTGATCAGCAGGCCGCCCCACAGCAGGGGATAGGTCAGGTCGTCCGGCAGCAGCTGGGTATCGGCATCGATGAAGGTCACCGCGATCAGGCAATAGGTGAAAAATAAGGCGCCTAGGCCGATCCAGCCGCTGCCGAATTTCCAAATCAACAGCGCTGATAGGGCGCCGGCGATCAGTTCCACGACCGGATAGCGGAGCGAAATCGGTGCCTTGCAGGAGATGCATTTGCCGCGCAAGAACAGGTAACTGAGGAGCGGGATGTTTTCCAACGCCGTGATCTGGTGACCGCAATGCGGGCAGCTAGATCGCGGTACCATCAGGTTGAACGGGCCCATGTGCGGCAGCTCCTTGCCTGATTCCGATGCGACATAATTGTCGGATTCACGCTGCATCATCTTCGGCACGCGGTAGATCACCACGTTTAGGAAACTACCAATCAGCAGGCCGAACAGGCCAGCAACGAGCGTGGCGTCAAGGGAGCCGGGTGCCGCAAACAAGAGTGCTTCCGGTAGCATATTGATCCTTTAGTTGACGCGGATCACAGTACATTACGCGAAAAATTGTTTACTGGAAAGAGCTTGCGGAAATTTCGCAGGGTCGGCGAGTGTCGGCCTACAGTTTGCTTGCCAATTTTCGCCGATGTTCAATGCGCCAGGGGAGTGCTGCCTGATCGCCAGCGTGCGTGGCCGGGGGAATTTATTCGGTTGCGAACGCTTAGATGCCTGGTGCTGGAGTGCGTCGTCTTGCGCGCATCGGAGCGGCGTTGGGGCGGTGCGATACTTCATCGTCTCCCGCATCGTGAGATAAGAAGGTGGTGCCGATGGCAAACCAGCCTTCGCTTGAAATCACGCGCTGTGCCAGCGGCAGCAATTCTTGCTCTTCTTTTGCCAAACGTTCCAACAAATTCTGGCAGTAAAGGTCCATCGTTTGGCACAAGTGCTTGATTTGGGCCTCGCCGTGGCTAAAGGCTCGGCCCAAGCATTTGCGCACCGAGCGCAACATGTCGTTACCAATCCGGCTCAAGGATTCCAGGTCAGCCAACAAGGCGCCCGCTTCGCGCGTGGCCTTGCGCACTGCGGGCATCAGACAACCTTCGACCTTGAGTTGGTGGCGCGATTCGGCAAACTGCGTTAGTTCGTCCAGTTGCGCCTCGATACGGGCCGGATCGATTTCCTGCGGCTTTTCCGCATTCGTGTGCAAGTATTGCTGGATGCGCGAGATAAAGCTACGTTCTTTTTTCTGCTCGACTGAGAGAGTCAACAGAGCATAAGTGGCAATTAACATGGCAACTCCTGGGAAGCGTCCTTGGTTCTGGCACGCGGTGTTCATTAGGGTTATCCCGTGCCTTGGCCAGGCTCCGGGTCAAGAAACTTTTAAGTGAACAGCCGCTACCTTAGCGCGGTGGCGAATTCAAATGACTTCTCTTTACAATTGCTCACAACTGGCGCGAGTTTTTAATTGGAAGGCAACCCGGGCGGCCCGCTGGTGCCTGAGCCTGACTTAAGGCCGCCGCGCCCATGAAAGGGGGCCAGACATTGACTTGGGTGAGGGTCAATCTTGCCTGAAAATTGTTTCAGCATGATGACATCGGACCGTCAAAAACGGCGGCCAATGCCACGATAGCAACATTGCGTGATCGGGGCCCCGGCCACTCTAACCAAGATAGGGTTGAACTCGCGTGCCCGCCCTCCTTGACTGTGGAGCACCCACTGGTATTCTTGCTCCGGGCACAGCCTTGAGGCGGTGCTGGCCCTGGGTGAGAAAACAGGCGCCCATCAGGGGCCGCGCCAGAACACGTTCCTGGCTGCGATTATTTGTTTTCCTCCATCGTTTTTTTCTTCTCCTGTTTTTTACTTTGGGGGGCGTCGTTCGGCCTATTTTGTTTCGTATTGGCAGCACCAATGGCTGTCGGGGGCGGCATTGGTGCTGTCTGATCGCTCGCCCTTTTTGACCCTTGCTTCTTTTGCAAGCTGTCCGCCGCCTTGTCTGGTTTGATGTTTAAAGCTAGCGGGGTCGCTTTTGGGTGCGCTACCGGCGTCGCGGGTGCAAGAGAAACAGTGTTGGAGTCCGCCCGGCGCTCCTGTTGACCCAGTGGCGCACGCGCTGACAGCGCCACGTTCGGCTTCGGTTGATTTGGCTTGCCTTGGTCCTGGATTGACGTGTGAGTCCACGCCTTCGGGGCGGATAGGAGAAGCGCCGGCATCGGCGCGGTGACCGGCAAGCTTGGCCGCTCTGTGCGCGCCGAGGACGGCGTCACCTCTAAATAAATCTTTTGCGCCGGCGGCAAGACGATGGGCGGCCGACCCGGAACATGGGCCGGCACCGGATTCGCCGACGCCGGCTCGGGCGCGAATGCCTTCACTAAAGGCGGCATTGCCGCTGCCAGATGTGCTCGTGCCGGAACCGATGTATTGACTGCCTGGCCATTAGCAGTAGCGCTTGCGGGAGCAAAAATCGTCACGTTGTTGATATTCGTGAGCGTGGTGACGGTGCGCGTATTAATCACATTGACTGTCGTTGAATTGTGACGACTGACGTTAATATGCATGCCCTCTCGTATAATCGGCGGCGCCCCCGTTACGACTGCGGGGGCCGTGCCAATTGGTGCGGGCACGATCAGACCGCGGCGCGACCCGGGCGGCGGCGGCACGAACACGCCCTCAGGGCCAATCGGGCGAAGACCTGCGATCACACCGGCGGCGACCGCAGCGAAGGCGATATTGGCTTTCGCGGATGGCGCCACGAAGGCGATGCCGGGAGCGCCCCAGAATCCATCAACGAATACGACAGACCCATGCCGATTTTCATAGTACGGATTGACCCAGCCATAACCAGGCTTTGGCGGCGCAGCCCATCGTCCATGCGCCCAAACCCAGTTTCCTTCCCATACCCAATAGCCACCGATCCAAATTGCGCCATCGTAAGGTATCGGAGGCGGCGTTTCAACCAGCATGGGCGGCGGCGCCCAAGCCACTCTTACGGGAGGCGGCTGGTACGGCGGCGGCTCCACGTAGATGCTGACGACCGGCTGCGAGGCGGGCGTTTGATTTTGATGAAGCACAGGGCCGCTTGCGTCCTGTGCGTATGCGGCTGGTGGTGGCGCGCCGACGCTAGGCGGAGGCGCGTGGTCGCAAGCGCTTACCAGCACTGCGGTGACGATAACGAATTTTTTCAAAACATCCTCCCCGTGAAATAGCTCAGGCTCAACAGCGGGCGCATAGAGAAAGTGGAGTGCCGCCGCTAGCTGCGCCCTGAAGTCTCCCGCTCAGCCATTAGCGGCAACAGTTGTGTTTTGATCGACGGGCAATCGAGACCTTGCTATCACCTGACAATGGCTTTGCGTTGTTGGACGGGTTTACCGCACCCGTCCATACAGTATTGCGCCCGGCGTATTGCAGTTCCGTCTGTTATCACACATAAGGGCCGGCACGGAGCATGGGGCGGAGGCTACGGGCCCCTTTGACGGGAAAAATTGGCGCGACCATGCATTCGCAAACACATCGGAGTCGGTGCCGACGTTTTGGGAGGGACCACGTTTTGGGAGGAACCATATTGACGGCTGTAGCAATTACCGTGTGCTCGGCGCGCCACATTGCAGGGTCGGTAGCTGATTCAAACAGTAACGCTCAGTTCGAATCCTTGGCTCTTTCGCGCCAGCGCCTTTGCGCAGCCGATGAAGTTCCGAACTGTGCCATGGAGGAAATGGAACAAGCGCCTAGCGGCCCACGGCGTGCGTCGTCGATGCGCCCCGACACCCTCAGCCAGCTTTGCGCGGTGCACTGTCTGCGGGCGACATCGACGCATGGCAGCGGCCGCCATCGCTTCGACACTGGCCAAATCATCCGGCTGCGAAGCGGAAGGCGAATGGCCCTTTCCGACCAGGTCGATACGTCATACGACCGAACCTAGCTTGAAGATCGGCAGGTACATGGCAATGACCAAGCCGCCGATCAGTACGCCTAGGATTACCATAATAATTGGTTCCATCAAGCTCGATAGGGCACCGACGGCTTCGTCGACCTCCTCTTCATAGAAGTCGGCGACCTTGCCCAGCATCGCGTCGAGCGAGCCAGATTCTTCACCGATCGACACCATCTGCGTGACCAGATTCGGAAATACGTCTGCGTTTTGCATCGCCACCGTCAAGCTGGTGCCAGTGCTGACCTCGTTCTGGATGCGTTTGGTGGCGTCCAGATACACTGCGTTGCCGGCCGCCCCGCCAACCGAGTCGAGCGATTCGACCAGCGGCACGCCGGCCGCAAACATGGTCGCTAGAGTGCGCGTCCATCGCGCGATGGTCGCCTTGCGGATCACGTCGCCGAAAATCGGCGCCTTGAGCAGGGCGACGTCCATAAACCGCTGCATCTTGAGCGAGCGTCGCCATGACTGAAGAAAGAAATAGATGGCGCCGAACAGGCCACCGAAGATCAGATACCACCAACTGACAAAAAATTCCGAGATCGCCATGACGAACAGGGTCGGCGCCGGCAGCGCCGCGCCAAAACTGGAGAACACCTCCTTAAATGCCGGCACCACCCAGATCATGATCACGGCTGTGACAACGAAGGCGATGGCCAGGATGGACACCGGATACATTAGCGCCGACTTGATCTTGGCCTTGATGGCAATGGTTTTTTCCTTGTAAATCGCGAGGCGGGTCAGCAAGTCTTCCAGTATGCCGGCCTGTTCACCTGCGCCCACCAGATTGCAAAACAAGGGGTCGAAATAGAGGGGGTATTTGCGAAAAGCCTGGTTAAGGCTGGTGCCGGTCTCGATGTCGGCGCGCAACTCCATCACCAGTTTCGAGACCGACGGATTGGAGTGGCCCTTGCCGACAATGTCGAATGATTGCAGCAGCGGCACGCCGGCCTTCATCATCGTGGCCAACTGGCGCGTAAATAGAGAGATGTCCTTGTCGGTGATCTTTTTTCCACTGCGATAGACCTTTTTCTTCACCTTCGTGACCATAATGCCCTGGCGCCGCAGCGTCACGTTGACGATGGCTTCGCCGCCCGCGCGCAGTTCGCCGCGCACGATCTTGCCGCTTTTGTCTTTGCCTTCCCAGGCAAAAATCGATTCCTTGATCGGGTTGCCTGCCGTCAGCTTGCTGGATATGGCCATGTTAATTTCCTATTCGTTGGTGCAGCCAAGCACTTCTTCGAGGCTGGTCAATCCTTGCTTGACTTTCATCAAGCCTGCCTGGCGCAATGACTTTACGCCTTCGCGTTCGGACTGGCGCGCGATTTCCATTGCGTTTCCCTGGGCCAGGATGATCTTTTCGATGGCTTCGGTGATGGGCATGATCTGGTAAATACCGACCCGGCCCTTGAAGCCGCCGCCGTTGCAGCGTTCACAGCCGACTGGCCCGTACGGTTTCCAGCTGCCGTCCAACTCCTCTTGCCTAAAGCCAGCCTTGAGCAGGAATTCGTCGACCATCTCGACTGGCTGCTTGCAGGTGCAGAGGCGGCGCGTCAGCCGCTGCGCCGTGATCATGATCACGGATGAAGCGATATTGAACGGCGCCACCCCCATGTTCATCAGGCGCGTCAGGGTCGACGGCGCATCGTTCGTATGCAGCGTCGAAAACACCATATGGCCGGTCTGCGCTGCCTTGATGGCGATATCCGCCGTTTCAAGATCGCGGATCTCGCCCACCATGATGATGTCGGGATCCTGGCGCAAGAAAGATTTGAGCGCGACCGGAAAAGTCAGCCCAGCCTTGTCGTTGACGTTGACCTGATTGACTCCCGGCAGGTTGATCTCGGCCGGGTCTTCTGCGGTCGAGATGTTAATGCCGGGCTTGTTAATCACGTTTAAGCACGTATACAGCGAGACCGTCTTGCCCGAACCGGTCGGGCCTGTCACTAGCACCATCCCGTAGGGACGCTGTATGGCACCTAGCAAAAGTTCCTTTTGGTCCGGCTCGTAGCCGAGCGCGTCAATGCCCATCTGGGCCTGGGTCGCGTCCAAGATACGCATCACGGTCTTTTCACCGAACAGGGTGGGCAGGGTGGAAACGCGTAAATCGATGGTCTTCGTCGGTGATAGGATCAAGCGCATGCGGCCGTCCTGCGGCACGCGCTTTTCGGAAATGTCGAGTTTGGACAGCACCTTGATGCGCGACACCAACTTGTCCTTGATCGACACGGGCGGCTGTGCGTGCTCCCGTAGCACGCCGTCGATGCGCAAACGGATGCGGTAAAATTTTTCGAACGGTTCAAAATGAATGTCCGAGGCGCCCATGTTGACGGCGTCCATCAACATCTTGTTGAGGAACTTGACGATGGGCGCGTCTTCAATCTCATTGACCCCTGAGTCCGGGGGCGCTTGCATTTCCTCGTCGGCGAACTGGATCTCTTGCTCGTCGTCGATCATGTCGTTGATGCTTTGCTCGGCGCTCTTGTTGAGGCTAGCTAGCAACAACAGCAGCGCGTCGTGCTCGACGATCACGAGCTCGACCGACGACTCGGTCTGAAATTTAATCTGGTCGAGGGCCTGAGTATTGGTCGGGTCGGAAATGGCAACCGACATCTTGTTGCCGCGCTTGGAGAGGGCGACGACGCGCTGGCCTTGCATCAGCTTGGCGTCGATGATCTTGGACGGCAGCGCTTCCAGATTGAAGGTCTGCAAATCCAAGGTCGGGTAGGCAAACGTTTCCGAGCAAAACAGAGCAAGAGCGCGGGCATCGATGGTGCCGCCTGCCAGCAGCACATCGATGAAGGGGAGTTTTTCCGCCAAAGATTTTTTTTGCAGTGCCTCCGTCTGGAGCGCCGTCAGGCGCCCGGCCTGCAGCAACGCGCGCGCCAAACCCGACATTGCGGTGCCTGGGCTCGGGTTGGGTAGGACTGCTGCCATAGAGAAGCGCGGTTAAAAACTACATTTCGAATGGGGCGCAAGAGGAAAAATTCACTGTGCCCTGTGATTCCTTGGATCATGCCTTCAGGCATCAAATTTGTAAAGTGTTTGTCGCGTATTGGACGCGCTGCAGCAACGTGGACAAAGTGTCAAGAGGCGCCGTGTCAGCCGTGTCGCGCGGCACTCGGGCGCTTCAGTTTCACCACTTTGATGGACTGATGCTGGACCTGAATCACTTCAATGACGCAGTTGCCGATCTTCACGCTGATGGGGGCGTCCGGGATATCTTGCAATAATTCCAGAAGCAGGCCGTTCAGGGTTTTCGGTCCGTCCAAGGGGAAATGCAAGCCCAGACGCTTGTTTACGTCGCGTAGGGCGGTAGCGCCTTCGAGCAAGCATTCGCCCTGCTCGTTCCAGCCGAAGCGGTCGGCGCGCGCCGCGCCCGGCATCGAGGTGGTGAATTCGCCTATCATTTCCTCGATGATGTCGTCTAGCGTCACCAGGCCTTGCACTTCGCCGTACTCGTCAACGATGATGCCGAGGCGCTCGCGGTTTTCCTGAAAATACTGCAACTGGGCCAACACGCCCGTATCTTGGGGGATGAAATAGGGCACGGTGAGCAGCGCACGGAAATGGTCCACCGTCAGTTCATCTTCCTGTAATAGCGCGACTGCTTTGCGCACATGCAAAATCCCGACAATCTGGTTAATTTCTCCCTCATACACGGGCAGCTTGTTGTGAATGCAGGTAATGAGCTGATGCTTGATTTCATCGACGGGCACGGCCAAGTTGAGCGCTTCGATTTGCGAGCGGGGCGTCATCACGTCCTCGACCGAAATGGTTTCCAGGTCAAACAGGTTGAGCAAAATGCTTTTGTGCTTTTGCGGGATGAAGGTGCCGCTTTCCAAAACGATGGAACGCAACTCTTCCGGCGACAGGCGCGCCTCTTGCGCATTGCCGCGTTGCTTAATACGGAAAATCTTCAGTATGATCGAGACGAACAGATTGACGAACCAGATCACGGGCTTGGCGACCGTCATCAACGGTTTCAGAATCACTCCAGTGGGCAAGGCGATCTTCTCAGGATAGGTCGCGCCAATCACCTTGGGCGAAATCTCAGCAAACACGATCAACAGAAAGGCCACCACGCCGGTGGAAATCGTGATCACGTTTTCGTCATGGCCAAAGGTGGCAATGGCAATCGCCGTGACGAGTGCAGTAGCCATGGCATTGATCAACGTGTTGGCAATTAGCACCAGGGACAATAGCTTGTCCGTGCGCTCGAGTAGCCACAAGGTGTTGGCCGCGCGCCGGTTGCCGCGTTTGGCCAGATGCCGCAGCCGATGGCGATTGGCGGCCATCAGGGCCGTCTCGGCCATGGCAAAAAATGCCGAACACGATATCAGGAGGACGAGTGCTAGCAGTTGCACCCAAAACGGGACGGAATCCAAGGAGTCACCGGAAGATACTTGCATAGGAAAGCTGGCCGGCATAAGCTAACCAGAGCGGTTGACGGGGCGCACAATCATTGCGCCCAGCGCACGATTCTAAGGGATGCGCGTTGCGAGCGCAAGTCGTATGTCTTACCAAGCTGGCGCTTCAGCTGCCGCGGTAGGTCGAATATGACCAGGGCGACAGCAGCAGCGCGACATGGTAATTCTCGTTGGCGTCGGCAATGCCGAACGCGAGCGTGACAAGATCGATAAAGCGCGGCGCGGGCAAGGCGATGCCCTGGGCGGCAAAATAGTCGCCGGCATGAAACACCAGTTCGTAGCGGCCCGTTGTCATGGAAGCGCCTTCCAGCAACGGCACGTCGCAGCGGCCGTCGGCATTGGTGATATCCATTTTCAACAGGACCTTACCGTCGAGGCCGACCGAAAAGAGAGCTAGTTTAACGCCCGCCCCAGGTTTGCCATGGGCGATATCGAGCACGTGCGTGCTAAGTTTTCCCATCGATTTATCGTCTTCAAGTGGAGAGTGCTTATTGCGCATATCATATCTCCGTTGTGCAAGTCATTCTTCGATTCGATCTGGCCATTTACAAACTTCAATCATGACGACTTACGATAACTACCCGCGCGACCTGATCGGCTATGGCCGTACGCCGCCACATCCGCAGTGGCCGAACCAGGCCCGCATCGCCTTGCAGTTCGTGCTTAACTATGAGGAAGGCGGGGAAAGTAACGTGCTGCACGGAGACGCAGCCTCGGAAACTTTTCTATCCGAAATCATCGGTGCCCAAGCTTTTCCCATGCGCCACCTTAGCATGGAGTCGCTCTATGAATACGGTTCACGCGCCGGATTGTGGCGTTTGCTGCGCCTGTTCGAAGAGCGCGGCCTGCCCCTAACTGTATTTGGCGTGGCCATGGCGCTCAAGCGCAACACGGACGCGGTCGCAGCGTTCCAGCAGCTAGGCCACGAGATCGCGTGTCACGGTTTGCGCTGGATTTCATACCAGCACATGGACGAGGCGGTCGAGCGGGCGCACATGGACGAGGCGGTCGCCATCTTGCGCGAGCTGACCGGCAGCGCGCCACTGGGCTGGTACACTGGGCGCGATTCGCCCCATACGCGCAAACTGGTGGTCGAGCATGGCGGTTTCCGCTATGACGCGGACCATTATGGCGACGATTTGCCGTTCTGGCAATTGGTGGCATGCACGGATGCGGCCGGTGCGCCTGCGCAAACGCCGCACCTGGTGGTGCCCTACACGCTCGACACCAACGACATGCGGTTCGCCGCGATGCAAGGCTTCAATTCCGGCACCCAGTTTTTCAGTTACCTGAAAGATGCCTTTGACGTGCTGTACGCTGAAGGCGACCCGGACCGCCTGAACCAGCCGAAAATGTTATCGATCGGCCTCCATTGCCGACTGGTCGGGCGCCCGGGGCGGGCTGCGGCGCTGGCCCGTTTTCTCGATTATGTGCAGGGGCACGACCGAGTCTGGATCACGCGCCGCATCGATATTGCCGAGCACTGGCATTCGGCGCACCCGTATGTTAAAAGAGAAAGACAGTAAGGCGAGCCCATTTGTGTCGCGCGGCCTATAGCGGCTTGAATATGACTGCGCCTTAGCAGTAAAGAGGGGGAAATGGCAGTGAACCAGTGGGAAAACGCGGAGGCAACGATGTCACAACCCATTCGCTTTTATTTCCGCGGCGCCGTGCAAGAAGTCAGCCGCGCACTGCCGACGCAAACGGTGTTACAACATTTGCGCGGGAATTTGCACTGCACCGGCACCAAGGAGGGCTGCGCCGAGGGCGATTGCGGTGCCTGCATGGTCGTCATTGGCAGTTTGCGGCACGGCAAAGTTGAGCTCAAGGCCGTCAATTCCTGCATCCAGCTCCTGCCTACGCTCGACGGCAAGGCCTTGTTCTCGGTGGCCGACTTACAGCGAGCTGATGGCGGGCTGCACCCGGTGCAGCAGGCGATGGTCGATTGCCATGGTTCCCAGTGCGGCTTTTGCACACCCGGTTTTGTCATGTCGCTCTGGTCCTTGTACCTGAATCTAGACGGCCGGCAGCCACGGCGGCGCCAGATTAACGATGCGCTTTCCGGCAACCTATGTCGCTGTACCGGTTACCGTCCGATCATTGAGGCCGCTCAGCGCATGGGGCAGCTGCCGCCTGTCGAACTCGACCGCGACTCGCTGGCTTTGCAATTGCTAAGCCTGCGTCGAGAAAAAATGGCAACTTATAGCGCGTGTGGGCAACAGTTCCACGCTCCCCGCAGTCTGGACGAACTGGTGCAGGTGTGCGCCGCGTTACCCCATGCCTGCCTGCTGGCCGGTGGCACGGACGTCGGCCTGTGGGTGACCAAACAAATGCGCGAGCTGGGCGATGTCATTTACCTCGGTCAGGTCGACGCGCTTAAAAACATTAGCGACGCCGACGGCATGCTTGAAATCGGCGCCGGCGTTTCGCTAAACGATGCGTATGAAGCCGTATGCGCGCATTATCCGGATGCATTAATGGAATTGTGGCAACGTTTCGCCTCTCTGCCGATCCGCAACGTCGGCACTTTGGGCGGCAATCTCGCCAACGGCTCGCCGATCGGCGACTCCATTCCCTGGTTGATTGCGATCGGCGCGGACGTCGTGCTGCGCGGCAGCGAAGGTCAGCGCGTGTTGGCGCTGGACGATTTTTACCTCGCGTATCAAAAAAAGGATTTGCGCCCGGGCGAATTCTTGGAGGCGGTGCGGGTGCCCTTGCCGCGTGCGGGACAGGTGCTACGCACCTATAAACTTGCCAAGCGCTTCGATCAGGATATCTCTGCCGTGTGCGCTGCGTTTGCCTTCACCCTCGACGACGGCATGGTCACGAGTGCGCGCGTCGTGTTTGGCGGCATGGCGGCCATTCCGAAACGCGCAGAAAGGACCGAGGCCGGCTTAATCGGCCGGCCCTGGAGTGAGAGCACCGTGACCGCCGCAATGGCCGATATTGGACGCGACTACGCGCCCCTGTCGGACCTGCGCGCCTCGAGCGCTTACCGCATGAAGGCGGCGCAAAACCTGTTGCGCCGGTTCTGGTTTGAGACCCGGCCCAACGCCCCGTTGCCAGCTTATGCCGTCAACGTGTTTGCCAGCCGGCCTGAGGAGAATTAAGCCCATGCGCCGTGCCTCAGCACCGAAAGCGCCCGCCTGGACCGAAGTCGGCCTAGCCTGCCCGCATGAGTCGGCGGTCCTGCACGTGCTTGGTCAAGCCACTTACACAGATGACATTCCCGAGCTGCGCGGCACGCTGCACGCGGCGCTCGGTCTGTCGACCGTGGCGCACGCCCGCATCCGCTCCATGGATTTGACGGCGGTACGCCGTGCGCCCGGCGTAGTGGCCGTCTATACGGCAGAAGATATTCCAGGCGTCAACGATTGCGGGCCGATCCTCCATGACGATCCCATCTTGGCCGATGCTCTGGTGCAGTATGTGGGGCAGCCGATGTTCCTGGTCGTGGCCGATAGCCATGATCACGCGCGTCGGGCGGCCCGCCACGCGAGCATCGTATACGATGAATTGGCGGCCATTTTGACGCCGCAGGCGGCCAAGGCAGCGCACTCGTATGTATTGCCGCCGATGCAGCTCTGGCGCGGCGATTTTCAGGCTGCCTTCGAACGGGCGCCACACCAGGCCAAAGGTGAACTCTTCATTGGCGGTCAGGAACAGTTTTATCTGGAGGGGCAAATTTCGTACGCGATTCCAAAAGAAAATGCGGGCATGCTCGTATTGTGTTCGACGCAGCACCCGAGCGAAATGCAGCATATCGTCGCGCAGGCGCTGGGCGTGCATTCGCATCATGTCCGGGTCGAGTGCCGGCGCATGGGCGGCGGCTTTGGCGGCAAGGAATCGCAATCGGCCTTGTGGGCGGCGGCGGCGGCTATTGCGGCCGTGAAAACAAAGCGCCCGGTCAAGCTGCGTGCCGACCGGGACGACGACATGCTCGTCACCGGCAAGCGCCATTGCTTTTATTACGAATACGCAGTCGGATACGATGGCAGCGGCAAGATCCTGGCAGCCAAGGTCGATATGGTGCTGCGGGCGGGGTATTCTGCCGATTTGTCCGGGCCGGTCGCCACGCGCGCAATTTGTCATTTTGATAACACCTATTATTTGTCTGATGTCGATATTCGCGCCGTCTGCGGCAAAACCAATACGCAATCGAACACGGCTTTCCGCGGTTTTGGTGGCCCCCAGGGCGCCATTGCCATCGAATACGTGATCGATGACATCGCCCGCAACCTGGGGCGCGATGCGCTCGATATCCGCCGCCTCAATTTTTATGGCGGCGCTGATCGCAACGTCACGCCCTATGGCCAGACGGTCGAGGACAACGTCATCGAAGAGCTTGTCGCCGAACTCGAAGCGAGCAGCCAATACCGCGCGCGCCGGGCCCGCGTCGAAGCGTTCAACCGGACCAGCCCGGTACTGAAAAAGGGCATCGCCCTGACGCCGCTGAAATTTGGCATCGCGTTCAACCTGACCCACCTAAATCAGGCCGGGGCGCTGGTTCACGTGTATGGGGACGGCTCGGTGATCGTCAACCATGGCGGTACCGAAATGGGGCAAGGCATCAATACCAAGGTGATGCAGGTGGTGGCGCACGAACTGGGAATCGATCTGGCTTGGGTGCGCGCCAGCGCCACCGACACCAGTAAGGTCGCCAATACGTCGGCCACGGCAGCTTCCACCGGTGCTGACTTGAACGGCAAGGCGGCGCAGGACGCGGCGCGCCAAATCCGCGCACGTCTGGCGGACTATGCGGTGAAAGTATACGGGGGCGCTGCCGCCGCCGTGCGTTTTTGCGCGAATACGGTGCACGTCAACGGGCACGCGCTGGCGTTCCGGGAGTTGGTGCGATTGGCCTATCTGGCGCGGGTGCAATTATGGTCGGACGGTTTTTACGCCACGCCCGGCCTGAGCTGGGACCCGGAGACGATGCGCGGCCATCCTTTTTCTTATTTTGCCTACGGCGCGGCCGTCTCCGAGGTGATGCTCGATACTCTCACGGGCGAGTGGAAACTGCTGCGCGCCGATGCGCTCTACGACGCCGGCCAGTCGCTCAACCCGGCCATTGACCTGGGGCAGGTGGAAGGTGCTTTTATCCAGGGCATGGGGTGGCTGACAACGGAACAGTTGTGGTGGGACGCCGACGGGAAATTAATGACGCACGCGCCCTCGACCTACAAGATTCCCGGAGTGTCCGACTGTCCGGAAGACTTCCGTGTGCGCCTGTTCGGCAACAGAAACGGCAAACACAGCATCCACGGCTCGAAAGCGGTCGGCGAGCCGCCCTTGCTGCTGGCATTTTCAGTATTTTTTGCCATCCGCGATGCCGTCGCCAGCGTCGGCGACTATAAAATCAATCCGCCCCTCAACGCCCCGGCCACCAGCGAGGAAATCCTAAACGCCATCGCCGCGGTCGAGTCGGCGAGCGCCACATGAATGACTGGCTGACCGGAGTGGGCTGCGATCCGGCGGTGCTGGTGACGGTGGCCATGGTGGAAGGCTCCGGCCCACGTGCGGCGGGCACTAAAATGGTGGTAACGCAAAGGCAGCAGTTCGGTACCATCGGCGGCGGCCACCTGGAAATGCGCGCCCTGGAATTGGCCCGACGCATGCTGTTAAGCGTGAGCCCCGTCAGCCTGCAACGATTCCCCCTTGGGGCCAGCTTGGGCCAGTGTTGCGGCGGGGTCGTGCATCTGGTGTTCGAGCCGATAGGCGCCGCGCTGGAGGCGGTGCTTAGCGGTTTGGACCGATGCCCGCGGCAAGATCGCTGGCGCCTGTCTTGTATCGATGGTGCCACGTCCGTCTTGTTGGACGCGTGCGGCACCATCATTGCCGGCGCCGGCACTGGTTTGCCATCGTTTGCGTGCGCCAACGCAACTCATGTGTTGCAAGATGATGGCGGGCGCCGCTGGTTGGTCGATGCCTGCCGGGCGCCGCAGGCCCACTTGACCCTGTTTGGCGCCGGGCACGTTGGTGCGGCGCTGGTGCGCGCGCTGGCCGACTTGCCATGCCACATAACTTGGGTGGATGAGCGCGCCGACCTGTTCCCAGCCACGCTGCCGGCCAACGCCATGCAAGAAGCTTCTGATACGCCGGAAGCGCTGGTCGAACAGGCGCCCGCCGGCGCCAGCTTTTTAGTCATGACCCATAGCCACGCACTTGACCTGCGCCTGACCGAGGCTATCATGGCACGCGCCGACGTCGGCTGGTTCGGTTTGATCGGCTCCCAGACCAAGCGCCGCCAGTTCGAGCACCGTTTGCGCGCGCGCGGCTGCGCGCCCGATCGGATTGCCGCCATGGTATGTCCGATCGGCCTGCCAGGCATCACCAACAAGGCGCCGTGCGTGATAGCCGCCTCTGTTTGCGCCCAATTACTCATGGTGTGGGAGGCGGACGCCCGGATCGGAGGCGCGCCGCCGCGGCCGGTCGGCGCCGGCTTGCCTGCCATAAAAGTGTAAGACCCTGGAAAGAATCTAATGCCGATTGCGCCCCCCCCTAAAATGCAAGCCTACCGCGCCAGTGTGTTGCACTTTCATGCCGACCCGGCTTTCGACCTTGCATCCCATGCTTGGCATGAGGATGGCCTATTGATCGTGGCCGATGACAAAGTGCAGGCCGCCGGCGACTACGCCAAGCTGTATCCGGCGCTCCCGCCGGGCACCCCGCTACTTGATTACAGCGGCAAGATCATCATGCCCGGTTTCATCGATAGTCACGTGCATTTTCCACAAACTGACATGATTGCCTCCTCCGCGCCGGGCCTGCTGCCGTGGCTGGACACCTTCACGTTCCCGACCGAGCGCCAGTTCGCCGATCCCGAACACGCGCGCCAAGTCGCCGAATTCTTTCTCGACGAGTTGCTGCGTTGTGGCACCACGACGGCGATGGTGTATTGCACGGTACACCCGCAGTCGGTGGATGCGTTTTTCAGTGCCAGCGAAGCGCGCCAGCTGCGCATGGTGGCCGGCAAGGTCATGATGGACCGCAATTGTCCCGATTATTTGCGCGACACGGCCGAGAGCAGCGCGCGCGAGACGGCCGAGCTGATACAGACTTGGCACAAGCGTGGACGCGCACTGTACGCGATCACGCCGCGTTTTGCCGTGACGTCGAGCGAGGCCCAGTTGCAGCTGGCTGGAGAACTCGCCCGCGCCTACCCCGACACCTTTTTGCAAACCCACGTATCCGAAAATGAGCAGGAAAGCAAGCGCGTCAAGACCTTGTTTCCACATGCGCGCAGCTACCTCGACGTATATGACCACTACGGCATGCTGAGACCGCGCGCCATGTTCGGACACTGCCTTTGGCTTGACGAGCGCGACCGCGAGCGGATGGCGGAAAGCGGGTCGGCAGCGGCGATTTGCCCCACCTCCAACCTGTTTCTAGGCAGTGGCCTGTTCGATTTCGAGCGGGCTGACGCGGCCCGCATGTCGCTATCTTTGGCGACCGACATCGGCGGCGGCACTTCGTTTTCGATGTTGCAAACAATGAATGAAGCCTATAAGGTGGCGCGCTTACAAGGCAAGCATTTGGCCGGCCTGCGCCTGTTTTACCTGGCGACGCTGGGCGCGGCGCGCAGCATGCAATTGCAAGGAACAATCGGCAATTTCGTGGCTGGCACGGAAGCGGATTTCATCGTGCTCGACCCGCAAGGCACGCCCTTACTGGCGCGCCGCACCGAGCGTTGCAACAGTCTGGAAGAGCTGCTGTTTGCACTGGCGCTCCTGGGCGACGACCGCGTTGTGGCAGCCACCTATTCCGGCGGGCGTCTCGTGCATCAGCGTCCCTAGAGCGGAACGGTTTTTTTTATTCTGTTGAGAACGCTCGCCCTGATTCGCCACGGCCAGCGGGGCAGCGACTGACTGCGCCAATGAGCCGCAGTGGCGAATGGTTGCGGCGCCGCGGTGCGCCATCAACGCCACCTGTGACCCGGGCCCAGGATGGCGCGGGGGGCGGCGTGGCTGAACTGCGCAAAAGACTGCAAAAGGACGGGTTCATTGCGTTTTATTTGACCTTGCCATCCAAACGGCATTTGCCATTTGGGTGGGGGATGATGCATAGTGGTACCAGGGCCCGCTCGCGCGCCAACTAGGTAGTCATTTGAACGTCGCTCCAGGCGCCTTGCATCGTCGGAAGTGCCATACCAACGAACAGTCCACTAAAAAGACGAGGCCAACTTTGCCTGATCATTTCGCATTCGACGCCGCGCAAATCATCTTGGCCCGTGCGCCGGCCAATTTCAAACCGCGGGTCGCAATCATTCTAGGGTCCGGCCTGGGCCTACTGGCAGAACAGATAAGCGATGCCGTCACGATCAGCTTCGACGCCTTGCCGGGCTTCCCAATTAGCACGGTGCAAGGGCATGCGGGCGAACTCGTGATGGGCACCTTGTCCAAGGTGGCGGTGGTGTGCATGAAGGGCCGCGGCCACTTCTACGAAGGCTACGGTATGGGCGTCATGACCAACGCCATTCGCAGCCTCAAGCTGATCGGCTGTGAGATCTTGTTCGTGACCAACGCGGCCGGCTCGCTGCGCCCTGAAGTCGGGGCTGGCAGCCTGGTGGCGCTTACCGACCACATCAATTTGCTGCCAGGCTCGCCGCTGGCCGGCCCGAACGACGAGCGTTTCGGCCCGCGCTTTTTCAGCATGGCCAATGCCTACGACCATGCCCTCTACAAGCAGGTGCAAAAGAGCGCGGCGAAGCAGGGCATTACCTTGCACGAAGGCGTGTTCGCGGCTGTCCCTGGCCCGAATTTCGAGACCGCCGCCGAAATCCGCATGATGGCTCGCCTGGGCGCCGACGTGGTCGGCATGTCGGTGGTGCCGGAAGTGATCTCGGCCCGCCATTGCGGCCTGAAGGTGGTGGCAGTGTCCGTCATTACGAACCTGGCCGAAGGCATGTCCGAGCTTCCCCTATCGCACGAGCAGACCTTGAAATATGCGGCGATCGGAGCTGTCGACCTGGTCAAGCTGATCCAAGCTTTCCTCGACAACATCGCAGGCACGCCGCCAACATGAGGCCACTGCGGGGGACGGCAGAGTCGCCCTTTTAAGGCAGGATGGCAAAGTCGGCCTACACTACAGCATTATCAAACGAGGATCCTTCATGGCACGCGCTTTCATCCTCTTGCTCGATTCCTTTGGGCTGGGGGCCACACCGGATGCCGGTCTGTTTGGCGACGTCGGCGCCAATACCTTCGGCCATATCGCCCGCGCAGCCTTCGTCAGCGGCAAGCCGATGCGCCTGCCCAATCTCGAGCAGCTCGGCCTGGCCGCCGCCGCTCATGTCGCCAGCGGCGAATGGGCCGAAGGGTTTTCCCTTCGCTGCGGTTTCACAGGAGCCTATGGCGCTGCGCGCGAGCGCTCGACGGGCAAGGACAGCCAAAGCGGTCACTGGGAAATTGCCGGCTTGCCGGTCGATTTCGAGTGGGGTTACTTTCCGCGCACGACGCCGTCCTTCCCGCCCGAGCTGACCGCGGCTTTGAAAGAGCAAAGCGGCGTCTCCGGTTTTCTGGGTAACTGTCACGCTTCCGGCACCGAGATCATCAACCGCTTCGGAAACGAGCATGTTGCCACGGGTAAGCTGATCATCTACACCTCGGGCGACTCCGTGCTGCAAATTGCGGCGCATGAAAGGACGTTTGGCCTGGAGCGCCTGTATGCCGTTTGCCGGTGCGCGTTCACGCTGGTCGCGCCATACAACATCGGACGTGTTATCGCGCGCCCATTTTTGGGTGAAAACGGCAACTATCGGCGTACTGCCAACCGTCGCGATTATGCGGTCCCGCCGCCGGCCCCGACCCTGCTTGACCACGTGAAAGACGCGGGCGGCGAAGTAGTCGCTCTGGGCAAGATCAGTGAGATCTTTGCGGGACAGGGCGTCTCGCGCTCGGTCAAGGCCGATGGCAACATGGCTCTGTTCGACGCGCTGCTAAAGGTTGCCGATGAAGTCGGGGACGGCTCCTTGACTTTTGTCAACTTTGTCGAATTCGACCAATCCTTTGGCCATCGCCGCGACAGCGCCGGTTACGCGAATGCGCTGCAAGAATTGGACGCACGCCTGCCCGAGTTCATGACGAAATTGAAGGCGGGCGACCTGGTCGCTATCACTGCCGACCACGGCTGCGATCCCACTTGGCCGGGGTCAGACCACACGCGGGAATACATCCCGATGATCTTTTTCGGTCCCGGCATCCAAGCGCGCGACTTGGGCATCTCCGACAGTTTTTCCGACATTGGCCAAACCGTCGCTCATCATCTCGACGTCACTCCGCTAGCACATGGAAGTAAATTGGTATGATTGCCGCTCCCTCCGGCTTTAGACGCAACGAGGGCATGGGCCTCGACCTCGGCTGGATTAATCGCATTCGCGTTAATCGCTCGGCCTCGGAGCGTCGCGCGGCCAGCCTGGTCAAGCGCCGCACAGTGAAAAAAGAATACCAGGCGGCCTGGCTGGTCAAGGCGATCAGCCTGATCGACCTAACTACCTTGGGCGGCGACGACACCCCGGGGCGCGTCGAGCGCCTGTGCATGAAAGCCATGCACCCGCTGCGCTCCGACTTGATGGAAGCGTTAGGGGTGGCCGTTCTACGCACCGGCGCCGTCTGCGTTTACCATGAGATGGTGGCGACGGCGGCGCGTGTCTTAAACGGCAGTCGCATGCCAATCGCCGCCGTCTCGGCTGGCTTCCCGGCCGGCCTTAGCAGCATGGAGACCAAACTGCGCGAGATTGAAGTATCGGTCGCCGCCGGCGCCACTGAGATCGATATCGCGATCACCCGCCAGCATGTGTTGAGGGCTAACTGGACAACCCTATACGATGAAATACTGGCCTGCCGCCAGGCTTGTGGCGCTGCGCATCTCAAGGCGATTCTGGCGACGGGCGACTTGCTGATGCTAGACAATGTGGCAAAGGCGTCCTGGGTGTGCATGATGGCGGGTGCCGATTTTATCAAGACTTCAACCGGCAAGGAAGTTGTGAACGCAACGATTCCGGTGGCGCTAACGATGGTGCGCACGATCCGCGAATACCAGGAGCAAACTGGCTATCAGGTCGGTTTCAAGCCGGCCGGGGGGATAAGTTCGGCGCAAAGCGCGTTGCAATACTTGACGTTGGTGAAGGAGGAGTTGGGGCGCGACTGGCTCGAGCCGCATCTATTTCGTATCGGTGCATCGAGCCTACTAACCGACATCGAGCGCCAGCTCGAATATTTTGTGACCGGGGCCTACTCGGCCAACCACCGTCACGCGCAACCATAAATAGCGATTCTTCATGGCGACAGTAAACGAGATTCTCAGCACAATGGACTATGGCCCTGCACCCGAAAGCCAACAAGAAGCAAAAGCGTGGCTGGACTTGCATCAGCGTCGCTTCGGTCTCTTTATCGACAACGCGTGGAGCGAGCCGGGCGCGTTGTTCAATTCAACCAACCCGGCTGACGGATCGCAGCTAGCCGAGCTGACACAAGCCTCCCACTGCGACGTCGATCGCGCTGTCGAAGCGGCGCGCCGGGCCCAGCCGGCTTGGCAGGCGTTGGGCGGGCATAGCCGCGCGCGCATCATGTATGCACTGGCGCGTCTTTTGCAAAAAAAAGCGCGCTTGTTCGCCGTGCTCGAATCCCTAGACAATGGCAAGACGATCCGCGAAACGCGCGACATTGACGTGCCGCTGGCCGCGCGCCATTTTTATTATCACGCCGGTTGGGCTCAACTCCAGGCGGAGCAATTTCCCGACCACCGCGCGCTCGGCGTGGTGGGCCAGATCGTGCCATGGAATTTTCCATTGCTGATGTTGTCTTGGAAAATCGCGCCGGCACTGGCTGGCGGCAACGCGGTCGTCTTCAAACCGTCTGAATTCACAGGGTTGAGCGCGCTGTTGTTCGGCGAACTGTGTGTGCAGGCCGGCGTACCAGCGGGCGTGGTCAATATTGTCACAGGCGGTGCCGCGGTGGGTGAAGCCATCGTCAAGCATGCAGGCATCGACAAGGTGAGTTTCACCGGGTCGACCGAAGTAGGGCGCCTGATTCGCGAAGCCACGGCCGGCAGCGGCAAAAAGTTAGCGCTGGAACTGGGCGGAAAATCGCCGTTCATCGTCTTCGAAGACGCCGATCTGGATGCCGCCGTCGAAGGCCTGGTCGATTCGATCTGGTTTAATCAGGGCCAAATGTGCTGCGCCGGGTCGCGCCTGCTGGTGCAAGAATCGATCGAAGAACGTTTCTTGCACAAGGTTCGCGCGCGCATGGAAATTTTGCGCCTCGGTTCGCCGCTCGACAAGTCGACCGACATCGGCGCTCTGGCCGGCCCGTTTTGGCAGCAGCGTCTTGCAGCGCTGGTGGCATCGGCTCGCGCCGACGGCTGTACCGTGTGGCAGCCAGCCTGCGATGTGCCGGCCGGCGGCTCCTGGTTCGCGCCGACCCTGATCACGGGAGGGTCCACTTCGGCTGCCGTCGCGCAAGCTGAAATTTTCGGACCGGTGCTAGTGGCGATGAGCTTTCGCACTCCACCCGAGGCGGTCGCGCTGGCCAACAACACGGTCTATGGCCTGGCCGCTTGCGTCTGGACCGAATCGATCAGCCTGGCGCTTGACGTCGCGCCGGAATTAAAGGCGGGCGTGGTCTGGATCAATACTGCCAATCAGTTCGATGCCGCATGCGGCTTCGGCGGCTGCCGCGAATCTGGCTTCGGCCGCGAGGGCGGGCGCGAGGGCATGCTTGAATACTTGACGCCTTTGGCCGAGGACGTGCGCCCGGCGGCGCCTTTTATGAGCGTGATGGCAAGACCCGGTGCGGCTTCGCCAGCCAACTCGTCTGGCATTGACCGCACGGCAAAATTGTACATCGGCGGCAAGCAGATGCGCCCAGATGGCGCCTACAGCCGCGCCGTTTTCGGCGCCAACGGCAGCTTCCTAGCCGACATCGGTGTAGGCAACCGCAAGGACATCCGCAACGCTGTCGAAGCGGCCCGCAAGGCGACCGGCTGGGCTAGGGCGAGCGCGCACAGTCGTGCCCAGGTGCTGTACTACGTGGCGGAAAACCTAGCCGTTCGGGCCGACGAGTTCGCGTTGCGCATCGGCGCCATGACGGGCAATAAAAATCCAGAAAATGAAGTGCAGGCAGCCATCGAGCGTATGTTCTACTATGCCGCTTGGGCCGACAAGTATGACGGCCTGGTGCACCAGCCGCCGCTACGCGGCATGATCGTCGCGCTCAATGAACCGGTCGGCGTGATTGGCATCGTGTGTCCGAACGAAGCGCCTTTACTGGGCTTGGTCGCGCTGGTGGCGCCGGCGATCGCGCTCGGCAACCGCGTGGTGGTGGTGCCGTCGCAGGCGCATCCCTTGTCCGCGCTAGATCTGTACCAAGTGCTCGACACCTCCGACTTGGCGGACGGCGTGGTCAATATCGTGACCGGCAGCGCGGACGAACTAGCGCGCGTTTTGGCCAGCCACGCGGACATCGACGCGGTGTGGCGTCACGACGGTTCGGCCGCGGGCTGCGCAGAAGTGGAGCGCCTTTCGGCCCGCTCTTTAAAGCGCACTTGGGTTGGTGGCGCGCAGGGACGAGACTGGTATAACATGGCTCAAAGCGGAGGACGAGTAGTTTTGGCGCATGCGAGCCAGGTGAAAAATATCTGGATTCCGTACGGCATTTAAACGGCGGCGACGGAACGGATTTGCGCCTGTCCATGGGAGCCCGCCGGCGCCGGCGACGGGGTCCCTAAAGCATTCAATTTGATGGAGCGGAGCAACCATGTTCTTACCTCAAGAGATCATCCGAAAAAAACGCGACGGCGGCGCCTTGAGTGCGGACGAGATCCGGTTTTTCGTGCGTGGCATTGGCGACGGCGGTGTGAGTGAAGGCCAGATCGCGGCATTCGCGATGGCGGTGTATTTTAAAGACATGAACATGGACGAACGCGTCGCCTTCACCTTGGCGATGCGCGATTCCGGGCAGGTTCTGGAGTGGCGCTCACTCAACCTGCCCGGCCCCGTGCTCGACAAACATTCGACCGGCGGCGTGGGCGACGCGGTCTCGCTGTTGCTAGGGCCGATGATCGCCGCCTGCGGCGGATATGTGCCGATGATCTCCGGCCGCGGCCTAGGCCATACCGGCGGCACGCTCGATAAATTCGATGCCGTCCCGGGTTATTGCAGCGTTCCAGACTACGCGTTGTTCCGTAAAGTGGTGCGCGAGGTGGGCGTTGCGATCATCGGCCAGACCGCACAATTGGCGCCGTCGGACAAACGCATTTACAGCATCCGCGACGTTACCGCGACGGTCGAATCGGTGGCACTGATCACCGGATCGATCCTATCAAAAAAGCTTGCGGCCGGTCTGGACGCGCTCGTGATTGACGTCAAGGTGGGCCGTGGCGCCTTCATGCCAACCTACGAAAAAGCGCAGGAACTGGCCGCCAGCATCGTTGGCGTCGGCAACGGGGCGGGCATGGACACGTCTGCCATTTTAACGGATATGAACGAGTCGCTAGCACCATCGGCCGGTAACGCGCTGGAAGTGCGCTGCGCAATAGATTACCTGAGCGGACGCGCGCGCCCGCAGCGCCTGCACGAAGTTTGCCTGGCCTTGGGCGCCGAGATGTTGGTGCGGGCCGGCCTCGCCGACACTGAAGCTGCGGCGCGTGCCAAATTGATGGTCGTGCTCGACTCGGGCCAAGCGGCTGAGCGCTTTGCCCGCATGGTGTCGGCCCTTGGCGGTCCCTCTGACCTGATCGAGCAACCTGACCGCCACTTGGAACGGGCGCCCGTGGTGGTAGCGGCGCCGGCGCACAAGGCTGGCTTCGCCAACGCCTGCGACTGCCGCACTTTAGGCTTGGCCGTGGTTGGATTGGGCGGCGGGCGCCGCCGTCCGGGCGATAGCATCGACTTCGCCGTTGGCCTATCCGACCTGGTGGGTTTGGGTGAGCAGATTGCCGTTGGCCAGGCGCTAGCGACAGTTCACGCGCGCACCCAAGCGGCGGCCCGGCAGGCAGTGCGGGAAATCCAGGCCGCGTATGCCATCAGCGAAATTGCGCCGGCGCGCAACCCGGTAGTCTACTGTTCGATCCGTCCCTAATAAATGCAAAATGCGAGAATTCAGATGAAGTTGGAAGCACTAATCGAAGAGGCGCGCGCGGCACGCTTGTGCGCCTACGCGCCCTATTCTAATTTCAAGGTTGGCGCGGCCCTGCTGTGCAACGACGGCCGCGTGTTCCGCGGCTGTAATGTGGAAAACGCTTCCTATGGGTTGTGCAATTGCGCCGAACGCAGCGCGTTTTTCAATGCCGTCGCGCAAGGTTGCAAAGCGGGCGACTTCAGCGTGCTGGCCGTCATCGGCGACACCGACGGTCCGATCGCGCCCTGCGGCGCCTGCCGCCAAGTGATCCTCGAATTGGGCGGCAACGATTTGCTGGTGCTGCTGACCAACTTGAAAGGCGACGTCTTCCAGACCACTGCCAGCGCCCAGTTGCCGCATGCGTTTGGCGGGGGCGAATTGAAAAGGTAGGACGCCCGCGCTACGGGCGATGAACGCAATGCGGCACCGGGCGCCACTCAAAAGGCGGATCCTGATTCGCGACCAGGGGGAGGCGGAAATGAGCGCGCAATGCGCAGTTTGCCGAAGGCGGTTACGAAGGACAGCTGCCGTGGTACCGGCCGAGCAAGGCGCGGGCGGGCAGGTGCGCGCGGCAGCCGGTACGGTGCGAAACATAGGCCCGAAGGCCGATATTCGAAAACGGTTAAAAACTTGGAATCCGAACGGATTGCAGGAACCGCAGCAGCAGCGGCGTGTCGGCGTAGGCGACATTAAAGCGGAACCAGACTGTCTCCGACTGGCGCAGCATGAAAAATTCGCTCGGTGACAACAAGATCCCCGCCCTCAATGCGAGGTCGGCGATGATTTTGCCATTCCACTGCGGCGTCGGCGCCTCCGGCCAGCCAGCGCTGACGAACATGCCGCCCCGCGGCCGCGCCAACGGCGTCATGCCCGCTTCGCGCAGGCTGTCTATGCTGCGTTCGCGGCCGACCTCGAGCTGCGCCTTCAGCTTGTCGATCATGCGCCGGTAGGGGCGCGCCGACACGGCGTGATATACCGCACGCTCGTTGATTTCGGATGTCGTTAGGCCGGCCAACATCTTCATTCGCACCAGTTGCGGTAGCAGCAAGTTGGAGGCCGAGATCGAGCCGACCCGTAGCACGGGCGACAGCGTCTTGGAAAAACTGCCGATGCGGATCACGCGGCGCAAGCCGTCCATCGCCGCCAGCGATGCTTCGCCGCGCATGGTCAATTCGCGGTAGATGTCGTCTTCCACCAGCCAGAAGTCGAATTGCTCAGCCACGCCGAGCAAGCGGTGCGCTTGGGCATGGCTGAGCGAGGTTCCCAATGGGTTTTGCAACACGGTGTTGACAAACATCAGCTTTGGTCGAGTCGTGGCGGCCTGTTCGACCAGGAAGGCGAAATCGAGCCCTGCCTCGGTACGCGGTATGCCAACCGGAATGCAGCCGTGGTGCCGGATCAGCGACAACAAGTTGCTGTAGCCGGGGTCCTCCACGAACACGGTATCGCCCGGTTTGCTAAGCGTGCGCAAAATCAGGTCAAAGGCGTGGGTGGCGCCATGCGTGAGCAAAATCTGGTCGGCGTCAACCGCATACAATTCGTCCGACAAGGTGCCGGCGAGGTGTTGGCGCAAAGACGGGAAGCCCAGCGGATGGCCGTAGCCACGCAGCCGGTTACTGGGAATGCGCATGGCTTGACGCACGGCGTCGAGGACGGTTGCCTCGCCATACCATTCCGGCGGCAGCCAGCCTGCGCCCACGGGCAGGGCATCCGACACGCCCGTATACAGCTCGGGCGTGAGGGCATCGATCACGGTCGGGGCGGGGCGGGCGACGGGCGGCAGCGTCGCCGCGACATCGTTGCGGGCTACAAAATAGCCGGAGCCGCGACGTGAGGACAGCAGGCCCAGCGTGACCAGGCGATCATAGGACTCGACGACGGTGAAGGTGGAGATGCCGTTACACTTGCCGAACTGGCGCACCGATGGCATTTTGGTGCCGCTGGGTAACTCGCGCAGATTTACCATCAGCGCGATGGCAGAGACAATCTGATCAACCAGGCCGCCCTTTTTGCTGCGCTCCAAGCTCAGGAGCGGCCATTTTGCAGTCGCCTTGATGCCATCTAATTGATCGATCGCACTAGTTGGCTGATCCACGCATTGACTCCCTATGCCGCATTGAACAAAACTGTAGTGTTCTAACCGCCAGTACGGTTGGGTAGATTTGAAATTTGTGTATCTGTGCCAGATTAGATGTGCTGTCTATTATTGCACCATCATTTTGCCAACTGGTAAATTATATACACGATTGTAAAATCTCGGCGCAGCGGGAAGCCTAGACCCAAAAGGAGAATTGCATGAACGAAGCCAGGCCAGAATCCATGTCGTCATTTTGGATGCCATTTACTAATAACCGCGATTTCAAGGTCAATCCGCGTCTATTGGTGTCGGCCGAAGGGATGTATTACCGCGACGTTGACGGCAACTCCGTGCTCGACGGTACCGCTGGCTTGTGGTGTGTGCCGTGCGGCCACGCGCAGCCGAAGATTGTCAGCGCGGTGCGGGAAATGGTCGGCCAGCTCGACTTCGCGCCGACCTTCCAGATGGGCCACCCGGCCGCGTTCGACTTGGCCGAAAAGCTCATGGCCTACACCAACCATCGCTTCAGTCAAGTGTTTTATACCAATTCCGGCTCGGAAGCAGTCGATACAGCGTTGAAAATGGCGCTGGCCTATCACAAGGCGCGCGGCGAAGGGGGACGCACGCGCCTCATCGGGCGCGAACGCGGCTATCACGGTGTCGGCTTTGGCGGCATCTCGGTGGGCGGCATTGCCGGCAACCGAAAGAGTTTCGGTCCCTTGCTCAACGGCGTTGATCACCTGCCGCATACGCACAACCTGGAAAAAAATGCCTACACGCGCGGCGAGCCCGACTACGGTTCCCACCTCGCCGACGAGCTCGAGCGCATCGTCACGCTGCATGACGCGTCGACCATTGCAGCCGTTATCGTGGAGCCCGTGGCCGGTTCAACCGGAGTGCTGGTGCCGCCCAAGGGTTATCTGAAGCGTCTGCGCGAACTGTGCACCAAGCACGGCATCCTTCTCATTTTTGATGAAGTCATCACTGGCTTCGGGCGCTTGACCACGCCATTCGCGTCGGACTATTTCGATGTCGAGCCGGACCTGATGAGCACTGCCAAAGGCCTGACCAATGGCGTGGTGCCAATGGGGGCCGTGTTCACCCAACAGCATATCTACGACGCGTTCATGGATGGACCGGGCGGCATCGAGTTTTTCCACGGCTACACTTACTCCGGCCATCCGCTGGCGTGTGCTGCGGCGCTAGCCACCCTGGACGTGTTTCAGGAGCAGAAGATCTTAGAGCATGCCAAGGGCGTGCAGGGCTATTGGGAAGACGCGGTCCATTCTCTTAAAGGGTTGCCGCACGTGATTGATTTGCGCAGCATCGGCTTAATTGCCGGCATCGAGTTAGATCCGATTGCAGGCATGCCGGGCGCACGCGCCTTCAACGCATTCAGGCAGGCATTTGCAGATGGTTTGCTAATCCGCACGACCGGTGACATCATCGCCTTGTCGCCACCGCTGGTACTCGAAAAAACCCACATCGACGAATTGTTCGGCAAACTGACGACGGTATTGAAAAATCTAGGCTAAGGCAGGCAGCCGCAATGCCCTGGAGAGCGCGCTCGCGCGCCCTCCTTAAATCGATTTTGAAGCTGCGGAGCACGAGGATGGCCGGCAGAGCCTGCGCGGCAAGAAAGAGAATTGAGCATGCAGGCGGGAAAAGAGGCAAAATGAAAAAACTGACGGCGGTCGCTGCGCTAGCGTGGTGCCGCACTGCCGAGCTCGTGACCTTCAGATCGCAGCGCATCCAAAATTCGGGCTCACGTTGCGCGCTGAAAGTTGGCCACAGCTAGGGAACGACGACCTGACTGTCACTTACGACGTCGTGGCGAAGACCGCGACGACACCGACTATGTTTCAGCCGCTGGCTTGAACCGAACTTATGAGAGCATTATTTTATGAGCAACCTCGACACGATCACTCACTTCGTCAACGGCGCCAGGGTTGACACCGGCAGCGGACGTTATGCGGACGTATTTAATCCCGCGTTAGGTGAGCCAGTGGCGCGGGTCGCGCTGGGTAACGCGGACGACGTGGACGCCGCCGTCCAGGCCGCCGCTGCCGCCTTCCCATCCTGGTCCGCCACACCGGCGCTGACTCGCGCCCGTGTTTTGTTCAAATATCTACAACTGTGCCAGCAGCACAGCGACGAATTTGCCGCCATGCTCACGCGCGAGCATGGCAAGACATTTTCGGACGCGCAGGGCGAAGTCGCGCGCGGCATCGAGATGGTTGAATTCGCGGTCGGCATTCCGCAGCTGCTCAAGGGCGAATTCACGGACCAGATTTCGCGCGGCATCGATGCTTGGTCAATGCGCCAGGCGCTGGGTGTGGTGGCCGGAATCACGCCGTTCAACTTCCCGGTAATGGTGCCGATGTGGATGTTTCCAGTGGCCATCGCCTGCGGCAATACGTTTGTGCTAAAGCCGTCCGAGCGCGATCCGTCGCCGTCTTTGCTGCACGCTAAGCTGCTGCAGGAATCCGGTTTGCCAGATGGCGTGTTCAACGTGGTTCAAGGTGATAAGGTCACAGTGGACGCCTTACTGGACCATCCCCTGGTGCAGGCCATCAGCTTCGTTGGTTCTACCCCGATCGCCGAGTACATATATGCGCGTGGCAGCGCCAAAGGCAAGCGCGTGCAGGCGCTGGGCGGCGCTAAGAACCACATGGTGGTGATGCCAGATGCTGATATGGACATGACAGTCGATGCCTTGATGGGCGCTGCCTTCGGTTCGGCCGGCGAACGCTGCATGGCCATTTCCGTAGTGGTTGCCGTGGGCGCCGCGGGCGATAAATTGATCGGTGTTTTGTCACAGCGCACGGCCGAATTAAAAATACGCGACGGCATGGCAGCAGACGCGGAAATGGGGCCGGTGGTATCGGCGGCGGCCAAGCAGCGCATCGAAAGACTGATCGGCGAAGGCGCGGCGCAGGGTGCCACTCTCCTGGTTGACGGCCGCGGCTGCAAAGTCGTCGGGCGCGAAAACGGCTTTTTTGTCGGTGGCACCCTGTTTGACCATGTCACGCCCGACATGACGATTTACAAGGAAGAGATTTTCGGACCAGTGTTGTGCATCGTGCGCGCGCCGGACGTGGCCACTGCAGTGGACTTGATCAACCGCAACGAATATGGCAACGGGGTGGCGGTCTATACGCGCGACGGCGGGGTGGCGCGCGAGTTCGTGCGTCAGATCCAGGTCGGCATGGTTGGCGTAAATGTGCCGCTGCCGGTGCCGATGGCGTTCAACAGCTTCGGTGGATGGAAACGCAGCATGTTCGGCGACCATCACGTCTATGGTCCGGAGGGCGTGCGCTTTTACACGCGCCATAAGGCCGTCATGCAGCGCTGGCCGAACACCGCCAGTGCGGGCGCTGAATTTGCTTTCCCACAAATGAAGTGAGGGTGTCTGCGACGGCTGAGATCCGTCCTGATGTGGTGTCGGTACTGGTTCTCTCGCAGCGAAGCTGCGATGGCGAGACCTAAGCACAACCTAGCGGGAGCGGAAATCATGATCAAGTCCCTGAAGTACTTGCCGCAGCCGGCGGCACCTAGCAGCACGCTCGCAGAGCGGTTTGCTGAGCTCGTGCCGGCCTTGACGCTGCGTCAGGCAGCGATCGAAAGCGCGCGTTGCCTATACTGTTATGAAGCGCCGTGCACCCGCATCTGTCCATCCGAAATCGATGTCGCTAGTTTCATTCGAAACATCCACGCGCACAACATCAACGGCGCCGCCGCTGGGATCCTCAAGCAGAATATTTTGGGCGGCAGCTGCGCCCGCGTCTGTCCGACCGAGATTCTGTGCGAAGCTGCCTGCGTGCGCAATCATGACGAAGGTCGGCCGGTCAAGATCGGCTTGCTGCAGCGCCATGCGCTTGACAACATGGCGTTCGCGAGCCACCCGTTTCCGCGCGCGCCGTCCACCGGCAGGACCGTCGCCGTGGTTGGCGCCGGTCCTGCCGGCCTATCGTGCGCGCATCGCTTGGCCATGCTGGGAAACGACGTTGTCATCTTCGAAGCGAAGGAAAAGCCGGGCGGGCTGAACGAATACGGCATTGCCAAATACAAACTGACGGACAACTTCACGCAACAGGAGGTGGCCTTCCTGCTCGGCGTCGGTGGAATCGAGATTCAATACGGACAGACGCTAGGCGCCAATGTCCTGCTCAAGAATCTGCACGCCAAATATGACGCCGTGTTCCTCGCGCTCGGCCTAGGTTCAAGCCGCCAGCTCGGTCTGACCGGTGAAGATGCTCCGGGTCTGCTAGCTGCCGTCGATTATATTGCGGCGCTGCGCCAGGCCGACGATCTGATCGAGATGCCGTTGCCGGCGCGCGCGCTCGTCATCGGTGCCGGCAATACCGCCATTGACATGGCCGTGCAAATCAAGCGCTTGGGCGCGCAAGAGGTGACGCTCGTGTACCGCCGCGGCGAGGACGAGATGACGGCAACCTGCCATGAGCGGAACCTCGCGAAAGCCAATCAAGTGCGTATTTACACCTGGGCTAGGCCGCAACATGTGCTGCTAAACACGGCTGGTCTGGTCGCCGGCATGCGCTTTCAAAAAACCAGGTTGGAAGGCGGACGCTTGATCGACAGCGGCGACACATTCGAGATCGCTGCTGACGCCATTTTCAAGGCCATCGGCCAGAGTCTGGCACGGGACGGCCTAGGCGATCTTTTGGCGGAAACGGGGCAGCGGGAAAGCGACAAGATTGTCGTCGACGGGCAATTTCGCACCGTCCTGCCAGGCATTTACGCGGGCGGTGATTGCGTCGCGCCCGGGCAAGACTTGACGGTGCAGGCGGTCCAGCACGGAAAGCTGGCGGCAATCGCCATTCATGCCGACATTCAATCAAAATTGGAGACTGCGCCATGGCAGACCTGAGCATCAATTTTTGCGGGATAAAGTCGCCCAACCCGTTCTGGCTAGCATCAGCACCGCCGACCGACAAGGCTTACAATGTTGTGCGCGCGTTCGAGGCCGGCTGGGGCGGAGTGGTGTGGAAGACCCTGGGCGAGGACCCGGCGGCAGTCAACGTGTCGTCGCGCTACTCGGCGCACTACGGCAAGAACCGCGAGGTGCTGGGCTTTAACAACATCGAGCTCATAACCGACCGCAGCCTGGAAATCAACCTGCGCGAAATCACGCAGGTGAAAAAAGACTGGCCAGAGCGCGCCATCATCGTCTCCCTCATGCTGCCATGCGAAGAACAACTGTGGGCCGATATGTTGCCGCTGGTCGAGGCGACGGGCGCCGACGGTATTGAGCTCAATTTCGGCTGTCCGCACGGCATGCCGGAGCGCGGCATGGGCGCTGCCGTCGGCCAAGTGCCGGAATACGTCGAGATGGTGACGCGCTGGTGCAAGCAGCATTCGACTCTGCCAGTCATCGTCAAGCTCACGCCCAATATCACGGATGTGCGCCTTCCGGCGCGCGCGGCAAAAGCGGGCGGCGCCGATGCGGTATCGCTCATTAACACGCTCAACTCGATCACCTCGCTCGACCTCGATGCCATGGTTGCGCGGCCGACTGTGGGCGGCAGTAGCACGCATGGCGGCTATTGCGGTTCGGCCGTCAAGCCAATCGCGCTCCACATGGTGGCCGAGATCGCGCGCGATCCGGCCACCCGCGGCTTGCCGATTTCGGGCATAGGCGGTATTGGCAGCTGGCGCGACGCGGCCGAATTCATCGCCCTTGGTGCCGGTTCCGTGCAAGTCTGCACGGCGGCCATGGTGGACGGCTTTCGCATCGTTGATGAGATGAAAGACGGCTTGTCGCGCTGGATGGACGAGAAGGGCTACAAGACCATTGGCGATTTTTGCGGCAGGGCAGTGGCCAATATGACGGACTGGAAAATGCTGGACATGAACTATCAGGTGATCGCGCATATCGATCAGGACAGCTGCATCCGCTGCGGCAAGTGCTATATCGCTTGTGAAGACACGTCGCATCAGTCGATCGCGCAGTTAATCGATGCCGGTGGCGCACGCGCCTTCGAGGTCATTGAGCAAGAATGCGTCGGATGCAATTTGTGCGAAATCATCTGCCCGGTGCAGGGATGCATCACAATGGTTGCGCAAGAGACTGGCAAGCCGTACCTAAATTGGACGCAGGACCCGCGTAACCCGAGAGCAGAGGTGCGCTAGGGGCCCTTTGACTTCGGCTTGGTGGATCGGGGAGGTACGCTTAAAATAGGCGCCACTTGCGTTACCGGAAAATGCAAACACCCGCGGAGAGTCACTTTGAATAAAGACTTGTCAGACAGCAGGCCACTCTGGAACGAAGATTTGGCCCCGACCACGGCGCGCCAACGCACCTGGCGCTGGTATCACTTTGCTGCGCTGTGGGTCGGGATGGTCATGTGTATCCCGGCTTACACGCTGTCGGCCAGTTTGATCGACAGCGGCATGTCCGCCTATCAGGCGATCATGACCGTATTTCTCGCCAACGCCATTGTGCTCCTGCCAATGCTTCTGATCGGCCAGGCGGGCACCAAGTACGGCATCCCGTACGCCGTGTTGGCGCGTTCCTCATTTGGCACAACCGGGGCCCGCTTGCCGGCCTTGATGCGCGCGGTTGTCGCATGTGGCTGGTACGGCATCCAAACCTGGTTCGGCGGCCAAATGATCTACACCTTGCTGGGCGTCTCTCTAGGGCATGACATCGGAGGGGCCAAGATCGGCGGCCTTGGCATCAACGGCGGCCAGGCGCTATGCTTCCTCGGATTTTGGGCGATCCAGCTCTGGTACATCGTGCATGGCATGGATGCGATTCGCAAGTTGGAAACCTACACCGCCCCGCTGAAGATTTTAATCTGCTTCGTGCTCCTTGGCTGGGCGCACAACAAGGCCGGAGGTTTCGGCCCGCTGCTCTCGCAGCCCTCGCAATTTGTTGATGGCGGCAAAAAGGCCGGGCAGTTCTGGGCCGTGTTTTGGCCGTCCTTGACGGCCATGGTCGGCTTTTGGGCCACGCTCGCGCTGAACATTCCCGACTTTACCCGTTTTGCCAAATCGCAGCGTGACCAAATGCTGGGCCAGTCGGTCGGCTTGCCGGTGCCGATGGGGCTGTTGGCGATGCTGGCCGTGATCGTCACGTCGGCCTCCATGGTCCTGTACGGCAAAGCGATATGGGACCCCGTCGATCTGGCCAGCCGCATGACCGGCGCTGCCGTACTGATCGCGTTAATTGTCCTGCTAATCGATACGGTGAGCGTGAATCTGGCCGCCAATTTGGTCGGTCCCGCCTACGACTTTTCGTCGCTCGCGCCGAAACACGTTTCCTACAAGGCCGGCGGATATATCACGGCGTCGCTTGCCATCGTGATGATGCCATGGAAGATACTGGAATCGACGCAGGGCTATGTTTTCACTTGGCTAATTGGCTATTCGGCGCTGCTGGGGCCGATCGCGGGAATCTTGATCATCGACTATTACCTGATCCGCAAGACAGAGCTCGATGTGACGCAGCTGTATTGCGCGGATGGCAAATACTCCTACCGTAATGGCTGGAACACCGCGGCGCTGGTCGCCTTCGTGCTTGGCGTCGCGCCGAACATTCCGGGCTTCATGAACGCGGCCTTTCCCCAGTACTTTCCGGATGTGGCCGATGGCTTTAAAACGGTGTATACCTATGCGTGGTTTGTCGGGATCGCCATTTCCGGGCTAGTGTACGGCGTGATGATGAAGGGCAAAGCGCTGCCCTCGTTGCATCCGGCGCCGTTGCCCTAGTTGGCCGAAATCCGGTCTCGGGATTGCTCTTTTCCGGTCCGTAAAAATGGTTCAGGCCAGAGAATCGCAGGCGCTAAAGAAGCAACTCGAAAAGGGAAACATCGGTTTGCTGGATCGCGCTGTCGGTTGACGCTGTTTGGTGGCGCCGGTTAAGGAGAATAGAAATGACTACAATTATTCGGGGCGGCATGGTCGTCAATGGGGACCGAGCGTTTCGCGCCGATGTCCTTTGTTTTGGCGATAAAATCGTCGCGCTGGGCGAGGACCTAGAGGCGCCGGCGTCGGCCACCGTGATTGACGCCAGCGGGCAGTACGTGATGCCAGGCGGAATCGATCCGCACACGCATATGAATTTGCCGTTCATGGGCACCGTCACCGCCGACGATTTTTTCACCGGCACGGCCGCTGGCTTGGCCGGCGGCACCACGACCATCATGGATTTTGTGATCCCGGCGCCGCAGCAATCGCTGCTGGAGGCTTACCACCAGTGGCGCGACTGGGCCAAAAAAGCAGCCGGCGACTACACTTTTCACGTCGCCATTACCTGGTGGGACGACAGCGTGCACGCTGACATGGGCACGCTCGTGCGCGAGCATGGCGTCAACAGTTTCAAACACTTCATGGCATACAAAAACGCCATCATGGCGAACGATGAAACGTTGGTGAAAAGCTTCACCCGCTCGCTCGAACTGGGCGCGTTGCCGACCGTCCATGCCGAAAACGGCGAGCTGGTGTTCCAGTTGCAGCAAGACTTGCTGAGAAAGGGCCACTTCGGCCCGAGCGCGCATCCCTTGTCACGCCCGCCGGCGGTGGAGGCGGAGGCGGCCAATCGCGCTATCGCGATTGCCAATGTACTCAATACGCCCGTGTACATCGTGCACGTGTCGTGCGCCCAAGCGCTCGATGCGATCGCCCGCGCGCGCGCCAGCGGACAGCGCGTGTACGGCGAGGCTCTGGCCGGCCATCTGGTCGTCGACGACAGCGTGTACCGCAGCGGCGAGCCGGCATTTGCGGCGGCCCATGTGATGAGCCCGCCATTTCGCAGCAAGGAGCACCAAACCGCATTGTGGCACGGCTTGCAAAGCGGCAATCTTCATACTACTGCGAGCGACCATTGCACATTTTGCGCGGAGCAAAAGGCGGCTGGCCGTGACGATTTCACCAAGATTCCGAACGGCTGCGGTGGGGTGGAAGACCGGATGTCGGTGCTGTGGGACGCCGGCGTCAATTCGGGCAAGCTGACGCCGTCCGAATTCGTGCGCGTGACCTCGACCAACGCGGCTCAGATTTTTAACATGTATCCGCGTAAGGGTCTGATCGCGGTCGGGTCCGACGCCGATATCTTGGTGTGGGATCCGGACGGCACACGCACCATTTCGGCCAAGGGGCAATTTGCCAAGGGCGGGTTCAATGTGTTCGAAGGACGGACCGTGCGCGGCATTCCGACGACCACGCTGGCAGCGGGCAAGGTGGTGTTTCATCGCGGCGAGTTGATGGCGGTCGAAGGCGCCGGAGCGTATGTCGAGCGGCCCGCGTTTTCGCCCGTTTCGGTACATAAATCGAATTGAAATTGGAGGAGTCCGGTATGGAGTTGCGTATCAATGGCGATCGTCTGTGGGCTGCGCTGATGGAGCTGGCCGCCGTCGGCGCCACCGCCAAGGGGGGGGTCAAGCGCCTGGCCCTTACGGACTTGGACAAACAGGGCCGCGATCTGGTGGTTGACTGGGGCAAAGCGGCCGGATTGAGCATCACCGTTGACCAGATCGGCAATGTTTTCATGCGCCGCGACGGCAAAAACAAGGCGCTGCCGCCGGTGGTCATGGGCAGTCATATCGATACCCAGCCCACCGGTGGCAAGTTCGACGGCAATTTCGGAGTGCTAGCTGGGCTGGAAGTGGTGCGCACCCTAAATGACCGGGACATCCGGACACAAGCACCTGTCGAGGTCGCGTTCTGGACCAACGAGGAGGGATCGCGCTTCGTGCCGGTGATGATGGGCTCGGGCGTGTTTTGCGGCGCGTTCACCCTTGCGACGGCGTACGCAGCCAAGGACACGCAAGGCCGAACCGTCGGTGACGAACTGTTGCGGATCGGCTACCAGGGCGATCAGGTGCCGGGCCAACATCCGATGCGCGCCTATTTCGAGACCCACATTGAGCAGGGACCGGTGCTGGAGAAGGCTGGCAAGGTGATCGGGGTGGTGCCGGCCGTGATGGGCCTATCGTGGTATGACTGCACCGTGAGCGGTATGGAAGCGCATGCGGGGCCGACGCCAATGGCAATGCGCAAGGACGCACTGCAAGTGTCGACTCGCATCATGCAGGAAGTGGTGGCAATCGCGAACCGCTATCCGCCCTATGGCCGCGGCACGGTTGGCATGGTGCAGGTATTCCCAAACAGCCGCAATGTGATTCCGGGCGAAGTCAAGTTCAGCATCGACCTGCGCAACGTGAGCGACGACACACTCAACGCGATGCACGGGGAGTTGCTGCTCTTTATCGACCAGACCCGGGCCGAATCCGGATTGGCCATCGGCGTCGAGCGGGTCTCGTATTTCCCGCCGTGCCCGTTCGATCTTGACTGTGTCGGCGCAGTGCGCAAGGCCATCGCCAAGCTTGGATATCCAAGCATGGATGTGGTCTCAGGCGCCGGCCATGACGCCATTTACGCGGCCCGCGTGGCACCGGCTGGAATGATATTCGTGCCATGCAAGGACGGCATCAGCCACAACGAGATCGAGGACGCCAAACCCGAGCATCTGGAAGCGGGCTGCAACGTGCTGTTGCATGCGATGCTAGAGTATGCGGAAGTCGCCAGCTGCCCGTGACTGTGAGGAACGCCATGCATTCTGCGCCTTCGGCGCTGCGCCACATGCCGCTAGTAAACCTGACGTTCTAAGGGCAGAACGGCGCTAGACGACGCACGGGCGGCCTAGGCGGTGTGCGGCCGGAATTGGCGCAGGAAGTCGAGCAGCACCCGCGCCGCGAGGTCGACGTCGTCGGTGGTCACCGTCTCTAGCCGGTTGTGGCTGATGCCGCCGTTGCCACAGCGCGTGAACAGCATGGCCACATCCGTGATGGTGGCCATTGCCATCGCGTCGTGCCCGGCGCCGGAGGCCAGCTCGAAGCGCGGTAGGCCGCATCGATCGAGCGCGCGAATGAGCTGCTGCATGAGCCATGGTGCGCATGCGGTGGCGCCGGTGGCAACGACTGGCTGTATGCTAAAGTCGATATGACGCCGCGCGCAAATAGCGGCGATGGCATCGAGCACGTCGGCGACCGCGGCAAGGCGCACGGCATCGTCGGCGGCGCGGATGTCAAGGGATAGTTTGCAGGCGCCCGGGATCACGTTGACAGAGCCGTTTGGCACTTGCAATTGGCCGACAGTGCCAACCAGAGAATCGCCCCGGCTGGCGCAACGGTGCTCGAGCATCAGTACGATTTCGGCGCCAGCGGCGGCGGCGTCCTTGCGCATTGTCATCGGCGTCGTGCCGGCGTGGCTGGCAAGGCCGGTCAACTCGACCAGAAAACGTGAACTGCCGGCGATCGAAGTGACCACCCCCAACGCCAAGTCGCGCTCCAGCAGAACCGGCCCCTGCTCGATATGGACTTCGACGAAGCCGAGCAGATCCTCCCTCTTGCGAGCGCTCGCGCCGATCGCGGCAATATCGTGACCGGCCGCCGTCAAGGCTTCGCGCATGGTGATTCCGGCGTCATCGGTGTGCTCTAAGAAGGACAGATCGAAATGGCCGCTGAGCGCGTGACTACCGAGGAAGGTGCTCTTGAAACGCACGCCTTCTTCATCAGCAAAGGCGATGATTTCAACATGAAAAGGCAGCTTTTCATGGCGCCCGTGAAGATGGCTTACGACTGCGATAGGCAACAGGATGCCGAGGCGGCCGTCGTATTTTCCCGCATCGCGTACGGTGTCGTAATGGGAGCCGGTCATCAGAGTTTTGGCGCCGGGAAGAGCGGATAGATAGCGCCCCACCACGTTACCGACGGCATCGACATGAACCGTCATGCCGGCTTCATGCATCCAGTTGGCCAGTTGCGCCGCAGTCTTGCGGTGCGCCGCAGTCATGTAGGCACAGGTGAGGTCGTCACGGGTATCACTCCAGGCGGCCAGAAATTCGGATCTTTGCATGATGGCCGGGCCGAATTCGAAGGTGCTGCCGAGCAAATCATTTAGGCGCAATTCGGCGATGCGATGTATTTGACGTAGGCACTCGGAAATTTCGTCCGCAGGTTGCTGCTTCAGGCGGCGCGCGAAGGTGGCGATGATGCTCTGGCGCGTCAGGCCAGCGCCATCCGGGCCTCTGACGGCGAGAATAAAGGGGAATCCGAATTTCGCGCTGTAGTCGCCATTTAAGCGCTGCAGGGCCGCGAATTCTCCGGCGCTGCAGTGGTTCAAGCCCGACTTAGCTTGTTCCTGTGCCGATTCCCCCATGAGCTGGCCGGCGATGGCGGCCTTGCCGGCCAGCTGCGGGTGAGCGCGAATTAGGCCGAGCTGCTCATCGGGAGTGGCGCTCCGAACGACCGCTTGCAAGGCCAGCCTTAGCGCCATTTCGGAGGCAAACGGGCGCTGTGCTGCGGCACGCTGGGGGATCCATGGTGAATGCTCGTAGATGGCGAGCAGGTGCGCAACGAAGCTGGCCTGATCGCCCGCGTTCAAGTCTGAAAGAGTAGTCATCGCATCCTTTCCGGCGCGGCGGGAGGGGGGAACCCTCTGTCGACAGGCTCGATGATATACGCAACCCTAGGCGGGCGCTAGCTGGTGACCAGCGCCCGCGCTCATCTGGTCGCGCAGCCATTTGTGCTCGCCTGTTGCACCTGCTCGTGCCACAAGCGGTAAGTGCATAGGCCGAAATTTCAACGGCAGCGTAAAACTTTCGGCGCCAAACAGGCTATACGCGAAGGAAGCGGCGACCGTGGTTGGCACGAGATCGGTCTGCATGCAGGCAAGGCCAGCAGGGCGATTCGACTGCGCCATTTTTGGGCCGGGAAGGCATCGATTGAGCGCCGCTACCTTGTGGCAGATGGGCACCGGCGGCGCCCATCTGCCACAAGGTAACCGCCGCGCCTGAATCACGACTGTTATTGGGCGAGCCGCGCAGCGCGGCGACGTTCGGCAGGACTTGGGAGATAGTCGGCGCCAGCAGCCTGTGCCGGATGCAGATCGGGTGCAAGTCGAAAATTGCGGCAGGCTGGCCTTGGGCCGGTGACTGACCATATCGAATCGCATAGGTCGAATGTATGTTACTTTTCATGTTGCCTAAGATGATGGTTTATCTTTTGTAAAACGTTGAATTTTTCACTTGATCGCGGCGACGCATGGCCGCCGGATTGCCCAAAACCACAAGGAATGTGATGGAAGCGTTCGCCTATCTGATTCCGTACACCCAGGAGTGGCTCAATCTGATCGTGCGCTGGCTGCACGTGACGACCGGCATCGCCTGGATCGGAGCGTCGTTTTATTTTGCCTGGCTGGACAATGCAATTCGGCCGCCGCCGCCCGCTTCCGATCTGGCCAAAAAAGGCGTGGCGGGCGAGTTGTGGGCGGTCCATGGCGGCGGCTTTTACAATCCGCAAAAATATCTGGTCGCGCCCGCCGAGCTGCCCAAAGAGTTGCACTGGTTCAAATGGGAAGCATATTCGACCTGGCTATCGGGCTTCGCGCTGTTAATCATTGTTTATTATTTCGATGCGCGGGCCATGCTGATCGACACCTCGGTGGCCGACATCAGCAGCTGGCAAGCAATCTGCATCAGCCTCGGCGCCTTGGCGTTTGGCTGGGTCGGCTACGATTTATTGTGCCGTTCCAGGCTCGGCGAGCACGATCTGTGGTTCGGTTTGGTCATGTTTGCGCTGATCGTCGCGGTCGCTTATGCGTTGACGAAAACGCTGAGTGGGCGCGCGGCCTACATTCATATTGGCGCGATGATGGGCACCATGATGGCTGGCAACGTCCTCATGCTGATCATTCCCGGGCAGCGCAAGATGGTCAACGCCATGATGGCCGGACAGCTGCCCAACCCCGTTCACGGCCAGATTGCAAAGCAGCGCAGCGTGCATAACAATTATTTCACGCTGCCGGTGCTGTTCATCATGATCAGCAACCATTACGCGATGACGTATCGCCAGGAATGGGCGTGGCTGGTGCTGGCGGTCATCATGGCCGCTGGCGTGTTCATCCGCCATTTTTTCAATCTGCGCCAGCGCGGGCGCGTCGTGTGGCGCTATCTGATCATCAGCGCGTGCTTGTTATTGGCCGTTGCTGTGGCCATCGCGCCGGCGCCGCCGGGTGCGCGCGCGGCCGCAGCCGACCCCATCGCCCAGTTCGCCAAGGTGCAGGCCATTATCACCCGACGTTGCGTCGTTTGCCACGCGGCGCACCCGACCCAAGCTGGCATAACGGCAGCGCCGGGCGGAATTTTGCTCGACAGCGCGGCCCGGATCCGCCAACATGCGGCGCAAATTTACAAGCAGGCCGTTCAGCTAAAAGCGATGCCGCTCGGAAACCTGACGAATATGGCTGACGCAGAGAGGGGGCAGATCGGCGCTTGGTTCGAGACCGGCGCAAAATGAGATGATTGAGCGCTAAGGACATACGTTCGCAACAAAATTATGGCAATCCCACAACCTGGTGACTCGATGAACCCAACTGCCTGTGAGCAAATTTGTCGCTGGATCGACGCCCATTTCGACGAGGAAGTCGCTTTCCTGCAACGACTAATACGTATTCCCACCGATATGCCGCCGGGAAACAATTCGCCGCACGCGGAAGCCGTCGCCGAGATGGTCAAGGCCTTTGGGTGGCAGGCGGAACAGCATGTGGTGCCGCCTGCCACCGTGAGCGAGTATGGCATGCAAAGTATTACCAACCTGATCGTGCGGCGCCCATATCAAGCGCAGGGGCCGACGATTGCCTTGAATGCGCATGGCGACGCGGTGGCGCCCGGTGAGGGCTGGACGTTTCCACCGTATGCTGGCGTGATCGACAACGGTTACATTTACGGGCGCGCCGTCGCCGTCTCGAAATGCGATTTTGCGACCTATGCCTTTGCCGTGCGCGCGCTCGAAGGCCGGGGTGGCCCGCTCAAAGGCGGCCTTGAGCTGCATTTCACCTATGACGAAGAATTTGGCGGCTTGCTCGGCCCCGGCTGGCTGCTCGAGCAAAAGCTGACCAAGCCCGATTTCGTGATTGGCGCCGGTTTCAGTTACCACATTGTGACAGCGCACAACGGCTGCCTGCAACTGGAAATTACCGTACACGGCAAGTCGGGCCATGGCGCGATGCCGGAAACGGGCTGTGACGCTTTGCAGGCAGCCACCAAGATCCTAAACGCGATCTATGCTGGGCTGCCCGCCTTGAAAAGCATAAAGTCAAGCGTGCCAGGCATCGATTCGCCGACCATGCTAGTCGGATTCATCGTCGGCGGCACCAATACCAACGTGGTGCCCGGCAAAGTGGTGATGAAGTTGGATCGGCGCATGATCCCGGAAGAAGATCCGGTGGCGGTCGAACGCGGGGTGCGCGCGCTGATCGAGAACGCCGTGTGCGGCGTGCCGGGCATCGATGTCGAGATCAGGCGATTATTATTGTCGCACGCGCTCATACCGCTGGCAGGTTCCGAAAAGCTCGTGGCCAGCCTGCAAAAAAATGCCAAAACTATTATCGGCGAGACCATTTTGGCCCAAGGCACTCCCTTGTACGCTGATGCCCGCCTGTACGGTGAGCGAGGCATACCGGCCGTCCTGTACGGGGCCGGTCCGCGTACATTGCCAGAGTCAAACGCGAAGAAAGCCGACGAAAAACTCTTGCTCGAGGATTTGCGCAAGGCCACCAAGGTGGTGGCGCTCACTTTGTTCGACTTCCTGGCGGACGGGCCATAATCCCGGCACAGGCAGCACTCCGCTTCGTGGCAAAAATCATAAGAGAGCATTGGCCGCAGCGCATGCTTTCGGCAATAAATCGACGCATACTATTGACGCACATCAAACCACTTCGCAATAACGTAAATTGCAATGCGATCTTCGGGTAGGATGGCAATTGTTGCGGCGCACCATTCGACTCGGGAAGCCGCATAACGTAGCTATTGCAATTTCAGGAGAAATTTATGTTGTCGAATCTGGAAAAATTTTCATCTTTAACCAAAGCCCTATTTGAATCGCAATTTGCCACCTTCAATGCTCTGGCAAGCAAAGCTGTTGAGGGCGGAGAAAAGGCGATAGCATTGAACATCGCTGCAGTTAAAGCGTACGCAGAAGAATCTAACGTTGCAGCAAAACAATTATTTTCCGCCAAGGATCCCCAAGAATTTTTCGCTCTTGCCACCACGCAAGCAAAGCTCAATGGTGAAAAAACGAGCTCCTACGGACGTCACTTGACCGAAATCGTATCCGGCATTAAGAATGATTTCACGAAAGCTGCTGAAACCCAAATCGCTGATTCGAAAAACCGGGTTGTAGCGTTGGTCGACGAGGTCATCAAACAAGCGCCGGCCGGTTCTGAAAATGCAATGGCCATGCTAAAGTCGGCTATCGGCAATGCAAACTCTGGTTACGAGCAACTGACGAAGACCACGAAGCAAGCCGTTGAAGCGATTGACGCTCAGGTCCTAAAAGCCTCAAATCAATTGTCGCAGGCTGTTAAAAAAGCTGCTTAAAAGCAGCCGCAGCAGGGGATTTCACGGGCCCCGGTGTGGCCCGATCCCCGCAGCGCCATTCCGAGTTCGTCGAAAATGAATCAGGTGGCGCGTCCCAGCGGCTTAGTTTGTTCAACCGTCTCTTTGAGTTTTTCGCTGGCATGAAACGTCACTACGCGGCGCGCTTTAACGGCGATTTTCTCATTGGTCCGCGGATTGCGTCCCGGCCGCTGGGACTTATCACGCAGTCGGAATGTGCCGAACCCAGGCATCTTTACCGTTTCCCCCCGCTCCAAGGCATTCCGAATTTCTTCGAAAAAAGCTTCGATCATGTCTTGCGCTTCGCGCTTGTTCAAGCCGACATTTTCAAACAAGAGCTCGGCCAATTCCGCCTTCGTTAGAGCCGGAGTCGGCAATTTTTTTTCACGCACCTCGGCTACCGCCTTCGCGCGATGCAAATCAGCGGCCAGTATGGATTCGAGTGCGGCGGAGTCAACGTTATTAGTAATTTTCGGCCTGCCTTTCTCATTGCCATGTCTGCCAGTCGCGCAACGCTGCCTATCTTGAACGTCACTTCGAGCGCGTGATGACAGCAGCGAGCGCATCGTCTTGCAAGGTGTTTTGAGTATCTTGCAAGCTCAAGCGGAAAGCAAGATTTTTCGTTACTTTTCAACACTTTTTCATGATATTAATCAAACAAAACAATGGCTTGCAAAAAAGCCTCCCACGTTTGGTGATTATCCGGCACGCAATGCATCCTGGCGACTGACCCAGCCATGCTCACGGCGGGCTTGGTCTGACGCTGGTGGGCTCTTTCTGGAATTGCCTCCACCTCATGGGCAATTAGCCGAACGCGCTCATGCATCAGAGAGGCTGCCGTCAACCAAACCGCTAAAGCCAGGGACCCGGGCGAGAACGCAGGCCGACATTGGCGCATAATAAAAGCACACCAATCGACCATGGGGAATGCGATGAGCATAATCAATCTGAGCTACACGGTAGTTACCAATCCCGATTCGTTTGTCGGATTCAAGTATTACGTAAAAGCGGGTGATGCGTTTGATGCCAATGACTTTGCCGGGGCATACAAACTGAAAGTTGCCGACCTCGACGCTGATGACGTACTTGCCGCTCAAGGTGCCGCTGCAAAGCTCGGGCCAGGCGAATATCTGACGGTTTCCCATTCCATTTCTGCGTAACTCGTTAAATGACGCCGCCACGATAACTGGGAACGGCTAGGAGGGTACAAGCACACGCTAGCAGAACTGCCAATCCAAACCGTGCCCGGCGGCGCCGAGGCATTAGGGCAGGCCCATCCTTGTCGACTGCTCGTGTGAGCGCGTGTCGGTTCGGCAGCCGACCATGATCATATGCTTTAACCTCGCCGGTAAGGCAGCGCGAAGGGAAACGAGCAATCTCGCCATCGAGGAAGGGAATGGTCATAACTGCCGACTTGAGTCGCAAGAAGGGGCTCGAATTCCCAGTGAGCGGCTGCTGCCATGCCCGCTACCAAGCCTAGCACAGCCCTGGTCCTGGCCCCGCTCTTCGCGGCGGCGGGCGGAGCATTGCGGCTCGCACTTGCTCCTTGCTATGACAACTTTATGGGCATGAGTGGGTAGCGAGCGCGCTCGTTTCCGCCAAACTTAGCTTTTCAACAGCCTCGTAGCAGCCTCGCGCATCTCATCAACTGATATGTTCTTTTCCAATCACGAAAAAGCGCAGACAGCTTTTTAGGGCGCATCAAGTTTTTCTGATGCCCACTGTTATTCACGCGCCCCATACCCAACATTCGAAAAGTAAAGTGGAGGTTTTCATGGTAATACAGCATAGTGTCAGCGAAATGCGCAAGTGCTGTCCCCCTTCCGCCACAATAATTTGCGGCTGGATTTGAATACATTCATTAATTTTGTAAAATTATTAATTAATATTTCCTCTCACAAAAAGGCATCAAATGAACAAGAAAATTAATAAGATGTTTTTAACATTGGCATTAGCGACGCTTTGGCTGTTTGGTGCCGTATCGTTATACACAACGTTCGAGGGGTTGCCTCAGAGCATGTCGCCATACACGAGTTTGAATGGATAGCTTCACTGCGCCTTCCAAGGCACATAAATCTCGTGCAAATGCCACAAATTTCCGGCTGAAATCGGCGCCGGCTATCTCTTCGCATACGAAACAGTGCAAGTATTAATTTTGTTGGTCATCAAGATGTGCATGAGTCTCGGCGCAGTAAGGGGCGCTCGTCCTGGAAGAGGCGCGATGCCGGGGCTGGAAACATCGTTCCTGAATCCTTTCCAATAAGGAACGTTCTGCTCCATCGCGATTCCCGAAGCCTCGCCATCCTTTCAGCGCGCCCACCGTTTGCAATTTTTCGACCCCCTTGGGTCAGAACATCGGGCGCCGGAAGGCGACAGTAAAGAAACCCCGAAATTTGCAATATTCCTGAATTTATCCGATATCTGAGGCACGGATGTCGCCGCGCTTGCGTAGTGAAGCCGGCAACTCTTACCCTATGCACCCCTACATCCCGATCCCATCCCGCGCGGTCTTGCTCCGTCGACTTATGCCGCAGCTTGGGCCGACCGGGTGGCGGCCAGCCGGCAGTGCCGCTCCTGTGGGCGGCGGCTTTCGTGCGCTGAGCCGGTACCGGCGGGGCGCGCTATCGCTTGGACCAGTAGTTGGCCTTAGCTGGAATGACGCATCGCACGCCGCCGCGCGGGTCACCTTGGTCTCCGTCATAGCGCGGTATGAGATGAATATGCAGGTGAGGTACCGTCTGGCCAGCAGCAGCGCCATCGTTGATGCCAATGTTGTAGCCGTCTGGCCTGTGCGTTTTGTCGACCCAGTTCTTTGCCTGGTCGAGAAGCGCGAACAGGGCCGCCCGTTCGCTGGCCGTGGCCTCGAAATAGGAGCCGAAGTGGCGCTTTGGAAGGATCAGGCTGTGCCCCGGAGAAACGGGGAATCCGTCCAAAATTAAGGTGGCGTATTCGTTTTCTTCGATGACTTGGCTCGAGCTCAACGTACAAAACGGACAGTGCGTGTTAGCGATGGTGTGCATGCGCTATTCTGTTCCAAAAAAGCGATTCAAAGCTGCTCATAGGGTTTATCCGCCCTTGGTTGACGCGATTTCTCGCCCATTAAGCTGATTGACGCTCAGTTGCGCCGCAGAGCGTGACAGAAGGATTCGACGCACTTCCCGGTACGGGGTGAACCGTGAGATACCGGGTGCATTGAGTCTTGCCAGCACGTTCAACGCCGCGTGGTGGTCGGCCTGGAGAACATCCCCCGTTTGCGCGGTAAAACTTATCGCCAACGCACTTGCCTTCCAGCAAACCGGTGGTCGAGTCCATTTGCGATGTGTAGGCGGCGCTAACCAAGTGGTGCTTGGCTTTGCGCTGCGTACAAACTGAATCGAGAGCTTCGGCTAATATGCCTTTGGCCCACGAACGCACTCTCCTGTTGTATTTCCTCCATGGCTGCTTGTTGGCAATTGGGGATGCCAAGTCCTCGGAAGCCACCACGCCGGCCTTGTCCACTACGCTGTGAGCCGACTGGAAGGCAATGGTGCGCAGTTGCTTTTGCGCTCTCTCTCGCCTGGCGACGATTTTTGGCGTTCTTTCCAATGGCTCCCAGTGCACCGTACCTGCGCCAGATGTCGGCGCGCAAGAACCCCATCGCCTTGCAGATCCCGGCCAAGGCGACTGGACTATCAGCGAACAGGGTGCCTGTCACTTTCACCGCAACTCACCTTTTTGTGTACTCAGTTTGTACTGCGGAAAATCATCCTTGATTGCCATTTTATACTTCCGCATCCCCTGCAATCGACAACTGAAGGTGTGGATGATCGCCATCAACTCTTCGACCATTTCTTGCTCTGGCGACAGCGGCAATCCCCGTTGACGTGTGGATACAGGAGATCGGCGGTGGGATGAACTTCAAGCGCAAGCATTTCCTGTCGATTGAATGCGAAAGGGGGGCGCTGTTCAAATTAAACGGCTTTGGCCACTACAAGCTCAGCGTCGGGTGAGCTCGAACTGGCTTATTCCGACGTGGCCGGGCGCCACAATCCGTCGCTTGGGGGAAATGGTCTCGTCCGCGCTGGGAGCTCGACGATTTCGTTTGGCCATTTTTACCAATCCAGATGACAGTCGAGTAAAGATTCGATATCGGCGAGAAATGGCATCATCATCATGTCGGAGTACGTAAATTCTATTTTACGAATGCGAACCACCAGTTCCCGTGCTTGGCTAACTGTCAGGGTATCGGGGACGTCTTCGTCAAGCATCGAGGCGAGCAGGTCTTGGTGAAAATCGCCAAGCGAAATAATGTCACCCGTGCGGATAATGGTGTCAGCAGTGGCCATATGATTTATGGGTAAAATATTATTGCGGTAATTTAAATAAATGGCATTATAGCGACATTTCCTCCGAGGACAGCTCACGAACCAGCAGCTTGGTGTTTTGCATCGCGCCAGTCCATTTTAGTTGAATGGAAGCTGTTTCGGGTCGCCTCGTAATGGCAGCCGGGACGGTCGCCTTGACGATATGAGCAGGGGTGATACTTGGCGCCTAGCGCACGCCGACGCTATAACCAGCGCAGCATCGCGCTAGAGCACGACGAGCGATTTTTTCCGGGCCTCAAAAAATCGCGAGGCCATTGAATTTATTGTAACATTTTGGTCGGGGTGAGAGGATTCGAACCTCCGGCCTCTGCGTCCCGAACGCAGCGCTCTACCAGGCTGAGCCACACCCCGGCGGCACCATCAAATTACAACACACCGGGAATTTTTTTCAATGATTCCGATCAACGGCGAACGCGCAAAGCTGCAGTAAGGACTGCTTAAAATCGCTCGCGGGCAAGCCGGAGACCGCGTTGGCGGCGCGCTGCGCGGCGATTTCCGCTTGACGCCGGGTGAAATCGAGCGCCCCGCTGCTGGTGATGGCGGCCAGGATGGCGTCGAAATGCTGCTCGTCGCCCTGTTCGATGCAACTGCGCACCAATGCGCGCTGCTCTGGGGTGCCGTTTTCCATCAGGTAAATCAAAGGCAGGGTCGGTTTGCCTTCGCGCAAGTCGTCGCCTACATTCTTGCCGGTTTCGGTCGCGTCGCCGGCATAGTCAAGCACATCATCGATCAGCTGGAAAGCAGTACCGAGCGAGCGCCCGTATTCGGCGGCCGCTTCAATCTCGTCGTCCGCTGCGCCGGCGATCAAAGCCCCCAATTGGGCCGCGGCCTCGAACAGTTTGGCCGTCTTGGAGCGGATCACCTGCAAATACCGTTCCTGGCTCACGTCTGGGTCGTGCATATTGAGCAGCTGTAGCACTTCACCTTCCGCAATCACGTTGGTCGCGTCCGACAGGATCTGCATCACGCGCATATTGTCGAGTCCGACCATCATTTGGAACGCGCGCGAGTACAAAAAGTCGCCCACCAGTACCGAGGCCGCATTCCCGAACAGGGCATTGGCGGTCTGGCGCCCGCGCCGCATCGATGATTCGTCGACCACGTCGTCGTGCAGTAGAGTTGCTGTATGGATAAACTCGACCACGGCCGCCAGTTCATGGTGGGCCGTGCCGCGGTACGCATACGCATTGGCAACGAGCACGACTAGCACTGGGCGGATGCGTTTGCCGCCGGCGCTGATGATGTATTCCGCAATCTGATTGACGAGGCTGACCTCGGAATGCAATTTTTGGCGAATGACGATATTAACCGCATCCAAGTCGTCGGCAATTGAGAGGGCGATGCTGTTTTGGGTGGCGTGTTTGATAGCGGCAGACAAGGCGAACCTGCAATAGACTGTGGATGCGGCGATTATACGCCATGACCCCGCGCCGGCGCCGGCGATTGGGTGGCGCGGTCGGGTTTTTGCCAGGTGGGCAAGTTGCCGCGCAGGCCACGTTGCCCTCATACCACGATTGATCCCTTTGGTGAATACTTTTTTGACCCAATTTCTCGGTCCATGTATAATCACAGGTTCTCCCGTTTCCGCACAGCTTGTTTCAGGGTCGGGGCCGAGAATTCTTTTAACATTTGATGAGGTTTCAAATCATGTACGCGGTCATAAAAACCGGTGGCAAACAATACAAAGTTGTCGCTGGCGAAAAACTTAAAGTAGAACAGATACCGGCAGACATTGGTTCCGAAATTACCATCGATCAAGTACTCGCAGTTGGAGCGGGCGACACCATCAAGTTTGGTGCGCCCTTGGTCGAAGGTGCAACGGTACTGGTTACGGTTGTGGCGCATGGTCGCCATGATAAGGTCAAAATTTTCAAGATGCGTCGGCGCAAACATTACCAAAAGCATCAAGGCCATCGCCAGAATTTTACCGAAATCCAAATCGTTTCGATCAACGGCTAAAACGCGGTTCGAATTAATCAGCTATCAAGGAGTCTTAAATGGCACATAAAAAAGGCGGCGGCACCACGCGCAACGGCCGCGATTCAGAGTCAAAACGACTCGGCGTCAAAGTCTACGGTGGTCAAGCAATCAACGCGGGCGGCATCATCATTCGGCAACGCGGCACTCCCGTGCGCGCCGGCGAAGGTGTTGGCATGGGCAAGGATCACACTTTGTTCGCACTGGTGCCAGGCAAGGTCAAGTTCATTGTCAAGGGCGCCAATTCGCATCAGTTCGTTACGGTTGTTCCAAACGAAGCAGTACCAGCGTAAAACGCTCCACAGCATTTTCGCATTATGTAAGGCGCAAGCCTTCAATCGAAAGGCTCTGCCCAAGGTAGGGCCTTTTTAGTTTCTTGGCGGCACATCATGAAGTTTATCGACGAAGCGAAAATCGAAGTCATCGCCGGCAATGGCGGCAACGGCTGCGCCTCTTTCTGTCGTGAGAAATTTAGACCATTTGGCGGACCCGACGGCGGCGACGGCGGCAAAGGCGGCACGATCTGGGCCGTGGCGGACCGCAACATCAACACGCTAATTGACTTCCGTTTTTCCAAGATGCACAAAGCCAGGGACGGCGAGGCCGGCCGTGGCGCCGACTGTTATGGCAAGGGCGCCGACGACATCCACTTGCGCATGCCGGTCGGCACCCTGATTATGGACCACGTCAGCGGCGAGATCATTGCCGATCTGACCGAGCACGGCCAGATCGAGATGCTGGCCAAGGGCGGCGAAGGGGGCTGGGGCAACATCCATTTTAAATCGTCGACCAACCGCGCACCGCGCCAAAAAGGCGAAGGCAAGGAAGGCGAGCGGCGCGAGCTGCGTCTAGAGTTGAAGGTGCTGGCCGATGTCGGCCTGTTGGGCATGCCGAACGCTGGCAAGTCGACCTTTATTTCAGCCGTGTCGAATGCCCGTCCGAAGATCGCCGATTATCCGTTTACGACGCTGCACCCGAATCTAGGCGTGGTGCGCGTGTCGCATGAGAAGAGCTTTGTGATCGCCGACATTCCGGGCTTGATCGAAGGCGCTTCCGACGGCGCAGGTCTGGGCCATCAATTTCTGCGCCATTTGCAGCGCACCGGCTTGCTCTTGCACATCGTCGACTTGGCGCCATTCGAGCCAAATGTCGATCCGGTCAAGGAAGCCAAGTCTCTCGTCAAGGAATTGAAGAAATACGACGCGTCGCTAGTCGACAAGCCGCGCTGGCTCGTGCTAAACAAGCTCGACATGGTGGCCGAGGAAGATCGCAAGAAGGTCGTCAAGGATTTCGTCAAGCGCTTTGCCTGGAAAGGCCCTGTATTCGAGATCTCGGCGCTCAACCACAGCGGTTGCCCCGAGCTGGTCAATGCCATTTACCAGCATTTGGAAGAGAAAAAGCATAGTGAACATCGTGCTGAAGAAACCCAGATGACGGAAGAGGCGCGCGGCATTTCTTCGATTGATCCCGACGATCCGCGTTTTAAGATCCTTAACTAGGGCTCGCTGTATGCGTCAGTCCTGATGTCCACGGCCCCCGGTTCGCGCAAGCGTGCGCTGCGGCGTTACGTGTTGTACGCGATCGCGCTTGGCTTTGCGCTGAGCGCGGTGGTGTGCCTGCTCGACGCCGATGACATGGCGGCCAGCATGGGCATCTTCCTCAATGGCGTCAACGGTTACAGCCAGTTTTGCGCCATCCACGTCGGGGTCTGGCTCGCTACCGCAGTCTTGGCTCTGTTAGCTGCAAGACGAGGCGCACAGCCCATTCTTGGCGACATCACTGCCATGTTCGTCCTGGCGCCGCCGGCCGGCAGTTTGCTGGCGGCTCTCGCATTTGGTTGGCCCCAGGGTATTTTATTGGTCACGTGCGGGGCCGAGTTGGCCGGCGGCCTGGTCCTGCTGGCATTTCGTCCCGCGCCCTTGAGATAAGACCGCATTATGAAATCCGTGATTCAAAAAGCCACCCGCATCATCATCAAGGTCGGTTCCTCGCTGGTTACCAACGATGGTCGTGGGCTGGACCATGCCGCCATCGCGCGCTGGGCCGCCCAAATCGCCGGCCTGCGCGCGCTCGGCAAGGAAGTGGTGCTGGTGAGCTCGGGCGCGATCGCCGAGGGCATGCTGCGCCTCGGCTTCGAGCGGCGCCCGACCGACATTCATCAATTGCAGGCTTGCGCCGCGGTCGGCCAAATGGGCCTGGTGCAAATCTATGAAACGAGCTTTCGCGCGCACCAGCTGGGCACGGCGCAAGTGCTGCTCACGCATGCCGACCTGGCCGACCGCGAGCGCTACTTGAACGCGCGCTCGACCTTGACCACCTTGCTCGGTCTGGGTGTGGTGCCGATCATCAACGAAAACGACACGGTGGTCACGGATGAAATCAAGTTCGGCGACAACGACACCTTGGGCGCGCTGGTAGCCAACTTGATCGAGGCCGATGCCTTGATCATTTTGACCGACCAGCAAGGCCTGTTTAGTGCCGACCCGCGCAAGGACCCGAATGCTCGTCTCATTGAGCATGGCCAGGCCGGCGACCCTGCGCTCGAAGCGATGGCCGACGGCGCCGGCAGCAGCATCGGGCGCGGCGGCATGTTGACTAAGATCTTGGCCGCCAAGCGCGCGGCCAAGTCGGGCGCGCATACGATCATCGCCTGGGGGCGCGACAGCGACGTTCTGACCCGGCTCGCCAATGGCGAGGCCATCGGCACCCAGCTGACGGCGCAAACGGGGCACCTGACGGCGCGCAAGCAGTGGATGGTCGATCATCTGCACACTGCCGGCCAAGTGGTGTTAGATGCGGGCGCGGTGCAAAAGTTGACGCACGAGGGCAAGTCCTTGCTGCCGGTGGGCGTGATCGACGTCCAGGGCGAGTTCGGACGGGGCGCCGTCATCACTTGCGTTGGCGAGGATGGGCATGCGGTGGCGCGCGGGCTGAGTAATTACTCGAGCGCCGAAGCGCGCCGCATCATGCGCCGCCCATCCGCGGAAATTGAAACGATCCTGGGCTATTTGGAAGGCCCGGAATTGGTCCATCGCGATAATATGGTCTTGCTTTGAAAGACGGCGGGACGCCCGCCGCAGGGGAAAAAGCCATCATGCGTTGGCCGGGCGCAGGCTCTTCGACTTGTAGTCACATAGGTCGGCGATCATGCAGTTCCAACAGCGCGGCTTGCGTGCGACACAGGTGTGCCGCCCGTGCAAGACCAGCCAGTGGTGGGCGTTTTGCAGGAATTCCTTGGGTACGACCTTGAGCAGCCTTTGCTCGACGATGTCGACGTTCTTGCCGGGTGCGATGCCGGTGCGGTTTGAGACCCGGAAGATGTGGGTGTCGACGGCGATGGTCGGCAAGCCGAAGGCGACATTCATGACCACGCTGGCAGTCTTGCGGCCGACGCCGGGCAGACTTTCAAGCGCCGCGCGCGTCGCCGGTACCTTGCCGCCGTGCTGCTCAACTAGAATCTGGCAGGTGGCGATCACGTTCCTGGCCTTGGTGCGAAACAGGCCGATGGTTTGAATATGCGCCATCAGTTCGTCGACTCCTAGCCTTAGCATGTCTTGTGGCGTGTTAGCAAATTGGAACAGGCAACGGGTCACCCGATTGACTGACAAATCGGTGGCCTGGGCCGATAGCATCACCGCGATCAACAGCTCAAACGACGTCGCGTATTCCAGTTCCGTGGTTGGTTTCGGATTCGCCGCGCGAAAACGATTGAATATTTCCAGGCGCTTGGCGGCGTTCATGACTCGCTTTTGCCGCCGCCAGTGACCTTGGCCACCTCGTCTGTGCCGGCTTTCATGCCGGCCCGCGCCATCGCGGCCGCAATGATGGCGCGCTTGCGCTCCTTTTCCGCGATTTCTTCGGGGGTATTGGCGCTTTCGGCCGTCGTCTGCTTCATTTTTTCGACGGCCCTGGCGGCCAAGCGGGCGTCGTTCTCCTCGTGCTCATGCTGCAGGCGCAACTTGCGCCAGTCGTGCCGTGCGCGCGCTGCGTCGGCCTGTTCCTGACTCCATGCGTTCCAGCCGGTTTTCTCGTCCCCTATGGGGTACATGACGATGCAGTCAACCGGGCAGGGTGCCACGCACAGATCGCAGCCGGTGCAAAGGCTGGGCAAGATGGTGTGCATCAGCTTGGCCGCGCCGACGATGGCATCGACCGGGCAAGCCTGGATACATAGCGTGCAGCCGATGCACAAGGATTCGTCGATGAAGGCGAGCGGGCGCGGCCGTTCGTAGCCGTTTACCGGGTTGAGCGGAATCACCTTGCGCCCCAACAAGCCGGCTAGTCGCGCCACGCCTTCCATGCCGCCGGGCGGGCATTGGTTGATTTCGGCTGTGCCAGCGGCGATGGCCTCGGCATACGGACGGCAACCGGCATAGCCGCATTTCGTGCATTGCGTCTGCGGCAGCAAGTCTTCGATCCGGTCGGCAAGTGCTTTGGTGTCAGGTGGCGCCACGGTGGATTTTGCTTTGGTAAAGCGCCATTATCCGATATCTGAGATCGTTGGCAAGAAAATAAACGCAGGGTGCGAAGGCGCTGCCAAACCGCCCCAGCGCAGTGGGGCGGTTTGGGCGAAGCGGTGATGCCGGCTCTGCTTACGAATGTTTCTGGATGAATTCACCGATTTTCGGGCAAATCAGTTCGCGCCAGCGGCGTCCCGAGAAGATGCCGAAGTGACCGCATTGGGGGGCGACGAAATCCTGCTGCATCGAGGCCGGAATGCCGCTGCACAACTGATGCGCGGCCTGGGTCTGTCCGGCTCCCGAGATATCGTCGAGTTCGCCTTCCACGGTAAACAAAGCGACGCTCTTGATGTCTTGCGGGCGCACCAGTTGGCCCCCCACTTCCCAGGTGCCTTGGGGCAAGCGGAACTCCTGGAACACGGTCTTGATGGTGTCTAGGTAGTACTCGGCCGGCATGTCGAGCACGGCGTTGTATTCATTGTAGAACTGGCGGTGACCTTCCGCCGGCTCGCCGTCGCCCGTCACAAGGTGCATATAGAATTCGCGGTGGCTTTGCGCGTGGCGGCCCGGATTCATTGCGATGAAGCCGGCGTGCTGCAAGAAGCCCGGGTAAACCTTGCGGCCAGCGCCAGGATAGGTCGGCGGTACCGCATAGATGACCGTGTTTTCAAACCACGAAAACTTCTTTTCTGTGGCCAGATCGTTTACCTGGGTCGGCGACTTGCGCGGATCGATCGGGCCACCCATCATCGTCATGGTTTTTGGCAACTTCGGATCATTGGCCGTGGCCATCAGCGAGACGGCCGCCAGCACCGGCACGGTCGGCTGGCAGACTGAAATCACATGCAGGTCCGGTGCCAGAAGGCGGATGAATTCCTGCACGTAAAAAATGTAGTCGTCAAGGTGGAACGGGCCTTCGCTTAGCGGCACCATACGCCCATCCGTCCAGTCGGTAATGTAGACGTCATGGTCCGTCAGCAAGCCGCGCACGGTGTCGCGCAGCAACGTCGAGTGGTGGCCCGACAGGGGGGCCACGAGCAGAACTTTGGGCTGTTTTAAGGCGCGCGTTTGCGCGTCGTTCAAGTCCTTCTTGAAGTGGATCAAGCGGCAGAAAGCCTTGGTGACAATGACTTGCTCGATGATACCCACTGTTTCGCCCTTGAGCGGCGTCGAATCGATGTCGAATTGCGGTTTTTCGTAATCCTTGCCCAAGCGGTACATCAACTCGTAGCCGGCCGCGATGCGTTGCGAAAACGGCGTATGGGCTAAGGGTGATACGGGGTTGGTGAATAATTTGGAAGAGACGTCGGCCCATTGCATCAACGGCGTAAGGAATGAGCGTTGCATTTCGTGCAGTTGGTAGAGCATAAATATTCCTTGTTGAGAACTGGGCACAGGTGAAAGGTGAACCAAGGCATCATAAACCAATTATGGAATATTTGTTCATGCACACGATTCCATTGGGGAATACTTTGGTTCTTATCAAGCAACACTAATTAATGTGAAAAAGCAGCGCTGCCTGAGGCGTACTCTTAGCGTGCTCTTAATTGATTGGAAAAAAGGAAAGGAGGGAGTGACAGGAGCGGAGCTGCGGGGGCGGCGCCGGCGGCATGGCATCCTCGGGCGAGCGCCACCTCATCTCCTCCGTGCGGTCAATGGCGGAAAAAACGGGTCGCCCGATAAATCGCACCGCATCAGATTTTGTTGTTATCCGTTTGCCATCGGCGCCAAAGCCATTGTCAGAAGGCGAGCCGGCGACTGTCGTGCCCGACTGCGATGACGCCAGCCGGGAAGTACGTCAGCCTAAACTCACATTCCCCCTGCAAGATGAGGCGTATGGCGCGCCCCGGGCTAGTCGAATACCGGGCTTTCGACGCCCAAAATCTTGTGCAACTTGGGCGAAGTCGTGGTGTATTGCATGTGGATTTTCTTGTCAGGAAAAATGTACGGCGCCGCGCCAAACGCAGCCAGGGCCGCTTCATGGAAGCCCGACAGGATTAGTTTTTTCTTGCCTGGGTAGGTATTAATGTCGCCTACGGCGAAAATACCCGGCACATTGGTCTCGAATTTTTCCGTGTTCATGACCTTTAACTGGCGCCGTTCGATGTCAAGGCCCCAGTCAGCGATCGGGCCCAGTTTTGGCGACAGGCCAAAAAATACCAGCAACATGTCAAGGGGCACCCGGCGCGTCACGCCGTCGGAAGCGGTGACCCTAATCTCGGTCAGGCGCCCGTCCCTAGAGTCAAAACCGACGGCCTGGCCGATGATCAGCTGCATTTCGTATTCTTTGCACAGGGCCAACATCTTCGAGACGGATGCCGGCGCCGCGCGGAAATCGTCGCGGCGGTGCAGCAAAACGACAGATTCCGCCTTGCCGACGAAGTTGAGCGCCCAGTCAAGGGCGGAGTCGCCGCCGCCGCAAATAACGATGTTCTTGCCGTCGAATAGGGCGGGTTCCTTGACCCGATAAAATAGTTGCGAGTTTTCGAATTCTTCGATGCCATCCACTTTCAATGTGCGGGCCTGAAACGAGCCGACCCCGGCGGCGATGAAAATGGTTTTGGTCAGGAAGCGCGTGCCATTGCTTGTTTCGACGTTAAACCGGCCATCTTCGCGGCGCTCAATGACGGTTACTTCCTGATTCAAATGAAAAGTCGGCTCAAACGGCTCGATTTGTTTGAGCAGGTTGTCGGTTAATTCCTGGCCCGTGCACACGGGGACGGCAGGGATGTCGTAAATCGGCTTGTCAGGGTAGAGTTCGACGCATTGGCCGCCAACAATCGGTAAGGAATCGATCACATGCGCTTTAATTTCCAGCAAGCCCAGCTCGAATACCTGGAACAGTCCAACCGGACCGGCGCCAATGATGACAGCGTCCGTGTCAATGACGTTTTTGTTGATTTTCATGCTATTTTAATTTCCGTATATTTCACTATTGATGCGGCAACCTTGCCTGCGGGCGAAGCTCAGCGCCTGTCGTCCTGCTTGCCGAAGCGTCGGGCTTAACGTTTCAGTAAATGCAGTTTTTCCTTGACATCTTTGAACTGTTCGGCTTCGGGCAGTTCCGCCTTGGTCTTGGTGATCGAAGGCCAGTTGCGTGCGAGTTCGACGTTAATTTTGATGAATTGCTGCTGATCGGTCGGCACGTCTTCTTCCGCAAAAATCGCGTTGACTGGGCATTCCGCCACGCACACTGCGCAATCGATGCATTCGTCGGGGTCAATGGTCAGAAAATTCGGGCCTTCCCGGAAACAATCTACCGGGCAGACATCGACGCAATCGGTGTAACGACAGCTGATGCAAGATTCGGTGACAACGTGGGTCATAGCAGTCCTATCAATATTGGGTGCTGCAGCGCCGGAAAGAAACAAAAAAGGCAGCGCTAACTGGAGCAAAGCGTTCCATTTTAAGGCAAATCGCCATTTCTCACAAATTGACCCCGTAAACAATAGGCGCCAGCAAAGTCATTTTGGCCCAAGGGGACGGGCCAATGTCAGCGTGACTTCGGCGCATGGGCTCTTTTCTTTGATCTGGTTTTTTCTTGCACCGTGCCCGACGGGGGGCTAGCAGCCGGTGCGCACTAGCGCTGTGCCCAGGCAACTGGCATCATGCTGCTTTGACTGACCAAACACATTGAAAGGAAAGCCGTATGGCTGACATCAACATCGTCCAGGCGCACAGCCTTACGCCCAAGAAAGCTCGGGAAGCGGCGCAAAAAGTGGCCAACACGATTGCCGAGGAATACGCCATGGAATGCGCGTGGGACGGTGACGTCCTGCACTTTGAGCGCAGTGGTGTCCAAGGTTCCCTGACGCTGGAAAAAAAACAAGCGCAGATGCAAATCAAGCTGGGGTTTATGTTCAGCGCCTTCTCCACCAAGATTGAAAGCAAAATCGCGGAAAATATGCAGCGTGTGTTCACCGGCAACATTTGATCAGGCGCAGCCGCTGACGCCTTTGACGGCAAATCATCTCCAGATGAGTTAGGATGACACGAGAGCTGGCACTGCTTAGCATGGGTAAAATCCTGTCTGAACGGGCAAGTGGCACCCCAAAACGAGACGGCTATGTTCGGCTCCGAACAGACCCGATCCCGTGTTTGCGCCATCATGACCTTCTGCACGAAAAACGCACTACCGGGGCTGGCGGTCGGGAAATATACCAGCACCAATTTAAACAACAGCTTGCGCCATCTCCTGCAATAGGGGCGCGCGCCCCGTAAAGCGATGGGCGGCTGACTATAGACAAGGCCGACTATGGACCGGAGCCACAAGTTTTCACTCGCTATTTTTCTGTCACTGGCCAGTCTTTCTGCTGCTCATGGCGCTTGCACCGACCCGGCGGCACCAAATGTGAACTGGGCCGGGTGTAACAAAGCCAACATGGACCTGAGGGGCGTAAATCTGAACGGCGCGGCCATGCAAGGGGCGAATTTGCAAAACGCAACCATGAGACGATCGACATTGAGAGGCGCGGCCCTGCAAGGGGCAAACCTGCAGGGCGTGATTTTGGCCGACTCGAACTTGACCGGTGCGAATTTGCAAGGCGCTAACCTGCAAAACGCCGCCCTGATGGGCGCGAACCTGAGAGGCGCGAACTTGCAAGGCGCCAATCTGGAAGGCGCCAACCTGAGCGGTGCAATTTGGACTGATGGTGAGAGATGTGCCCGCAATTCTTTTGCCGCCTGCAATTGAATTTCAAATAGTGAACTCTGCACTGGGGGCGATGCGGTTGATGGTCGGTGCTCGCGAATGCTAGAGCCGCGCTGGCCACAGCTGCTCATAGGGTTGATCTGCACTTGGTTGACGCGATGGCGGCAGTCGGGGCTTGTTGCGAGCGCGATCTGACGAGGCTTGGTCGCTCATCGTTCGGCAAGCAAGGCGCAGGTTGTGGCGACGGCTCCTTCACTTCGACACGTTTGGCCTCACCAGTTCCGCCATTCCGGTAAGTAGCTCGATCGGCAAGGGAAATACGATGGTCGATGATTTGTCGCCGGCAATGTTGGCCAGGGTTTGCATGTAGCGCAGTTGCATGGCGCCCGGTTGCCGCGCTAGCACCTGTGCCGCCTGCATCAATTTCTCCGACGCTTGCAACTCGCCTTCGGCGTGGATGACCTTGGCCCGCCGCTCGCGCTCAGCTTCCGCTTGCCTTGCAATGGCCCGGATCATCGATTCGTCGAGATCGACATGCTTAATTTCGACATTGGAGACTTTGATGCCCCAGGTATCGGTTTGGGCGTCGAGCACTTGCTGGATGTCTAGATTGAGTCGTTCACGTTCCGCCAGCAACTCGTCAAGTTCGTGCTTTCCCAATACCGAACGCAGCGTGGTTTGTGCCAACTGACTGGTCGCCTCTTGATAGTTTGCCACCTGGATGATGGCTTTTTCAGGATCGATCACGCGATAGTAGAGCACGGCGCTTACTTTTACGGAGACGTTATCGCGCGAGATCACATCTTGCTTGGGGACATCGTGCACAATAGTGCGCAGATCGACGCGCACCATCTGCTGGATCACGGGAATAATGATCACCAGGCCGGGCCCCTTGACGGCCCAGAAGCGGCCGAGCTGAAAAACGACGGCGCGTTCATATTCGCGCAGCACACGGATGGAGACAGCGAGCAGGACAAGCACCAGCATGATCAGGCTGCCAAAGCCGAATCCAAAGTCGAGAAACATGGCTATTCTCCCTTATTGTTAATTTCGGCTGGGACGACTTGCAACACCGATCCACGACGTGACACGATGCGCACCTTTTGTGCCGGTTGCAGCGCTGTGCTGCTCGCCACGCGCCAGATTTCGCCGCGCAAACGTACCCAGCCCTCGTGCTGCGCCGCTTCTAGCACGTCGGCGACGCTGTCGATCAAATCGTCGGGACCGCTCACTACGGTTCGTCGCCTCGTTTTTAGTGCCACGCCCACCATGGCCGCTAGCAGTAGCGCGCTTAGCACCGCGACGGCGACGATCAGCCCGAGCGGAATGCCGTAGGCGGGCAAATCGGTATCGATCAGAATCAGCGCTCCGCTCACGAAGGCGGCAATGCCGCCCAGCCCGAGCACGCCGAAACTGGGCAGGAACGCTTCCGCCACCATGAACACCAAACCGAGCAAGATGAGAGCCAGTCCCGCGTAGTTGACCGGCAAAAGTTGCAATGCATACAGCGCTAGCACCAGACAAATGGCGCCCACCACCCCTGGCGCGACAAAACCGGGATTCATCAATTCAAACAAGATCCCGTACGTGCCGATGGTCATGAGCAGCAAGGCGATGCTTGGATTGGTAATCACGGCGAGCAGCCGCGCGCGCCAGTCGGGCCGAGCGTCGGCGATGGCCGCGCTCTTCGTAAAGAGCCGTTTCTCTTGTCCTAGTACGGAAACCTTCTTCCCTTCCAGCTGAGCGAGCAGGGCGGGAACGTCCGCCGCGATGTACTCGATGACCCCTATTTTCAACGCTTCCTGCGCCGGCAGGCTAACCGCCTCGCGCACCGCTCTCTCGGCCCAATCCGCGTTGCGACCCCGTAACTGCGCCAGCCCGCGGATGTAGGCGGCGGCATCGTTGACTTGTTTGCGCGTCATCGGGGATGCGTTATCGGTGCGGTCGGGGGCGGCGCCGGCTGGCGCCGCCCCCTCCTTATGGTTCGGCGTTTCATGTCCCGGCTCGACGGGGGCAGCGCCGATCTCAACCGGCGTGGCAGCACCCAGATTCGTCCCCGGCGCCATGGCCGCGATATGGCTGGCATACAAAATGTAGGTGCCGGCGCTGGCCGCCCGCGCGCCGCCCGGCGCGACGTAACTGGCGATCGGGACCGGTGACGTCAAAATTGCCTTAATGATGGCGCGCATCGATGTGTCGAGGCCGCCCGGCGTGTCCATTTGAATGATCACGAGCTGGCTGCCGCTTTTAGCGGCGCGGGCAATGCCGCGCACGACGTAGTCGGCACTGGCCGGACCGATGGCGCCGTCGACGGTCAGCAGCGTTACCGGCGCGGCGGCGGCCAAGGCCGCGCTGCAGCAGAGGGCCAGCAGCAATCCACCGAACGCCTGCAGCGAAAAGCAGAGCGCCGCCATGCGCCACGGACGGGACGCCCTGGTGCCGCCATCAAAAATAGCCTGAACCAGTCTGAACACGTGCTGCTCCAGAATCGGAAAGCGGTTTGGACACCGCTCAATCATTTTCTAGCACTTGACCGGCTTGACCTTGCGTGAAATCAGAGGGTCGCGAGTCTGCGCCCTGGACGAGGTGACAAAGCGGTCACGCTCGCTTGCTTTTACGCGGGCAATTGGCAATGCGGAATCGCCAGACAGCCAAGAATCAAAGCGGGGGAATTTGACTTTCGTGCGACCGATGTTAGGGCGGCAGGACCCGCCTAGCCCTTGAAACCATAGCTGGGAGCGGTGGGGCGGCAGTTTGGAGGCCCGTTACAGCTCGCGCTGCTTTCAAGCGTGAAATCAGGTGCGGGCGCCGTCAGCGACATGGCCCGGCAACGATTTTTGGATGGAGATAAAGCGATTTATCGGAGTTTTCAGGATAAAATATGCACACTTAATGAGGCAATCCGGCCGGCAATCGGGCACACGCACCTAGGAGCCTGTCGGACTTTG